>DATJLU010000069.1:0-11567 GCA_035509275.1 Allostellaceae bacterium
TTGCCGAGGTCGCCGTCGTATTTCGGCACCTCGTATTCCCAGACGAGGTGGTCGCGGAAGGTGTTGTAGGTGAGCTCGGCGATCAGCCGATGGTCCTGGTGCAGATCGTCGCGGTAATGCGTCAGCACCAGCGACGGCTGGTAGTCGCGCTTGAGGCGCTCGAAGCTGTCTTTGATCTCGGCGTGCTGCGAGGGAAAGAAGCCGTCGCGAAATCCCTGCACGTCGATGGTCGCGTCGGCGACGCCGGCGAGGAAATACCGCGCCGCCGCTTCGGCCTCTTGGCGCCGGTGCGCGTTGCCGCTGAACACCAGCCAGCGCACGCTTATCTCGGGATGCTCGGCGGCAAGGCGCAGGATGCTGCCGCCGCAGCCGATCTCGATGTCGTCCGGATGGGCGCCGAGGCAGAGCAGGCGCGGCGGCCGGGTGGCTTCAGCAAGCGTGAGCGCGAGCATGCCGGCCTCAGCCGCCGGCGCGGACCTGCCAGGGGGCGGCGGTCGGCTCGTGTTCGGCTGGCCGCGCCGGTCCCGCGGCGGCTCGCGCGGGCGCGCCGGCCGGCTCGCGCCGCCACAGCTCCCAGGGCGCGCGGCCCTTGCTGTAGAGCGTCTCGAGCGCCTGCAGGTCCTTGAAGGTGTCGACGCAGCGCCAGAACCCCTCATAGGCATGGGTCCCGAGCTTGCCGGCGGCGATGAGGCGCTGGAACGGCTCGACCACGAGCTCGTCGCCGGGCCGCATATAGTCGAAGATCTCGCGGCGCAGCGCGAAGTAGCCGCCATTGATCCAGGAATTGGCGCTGATCACGTCGTCGATCGAGGTGACGATGCCGTCCTCGCGCCGCGAGACGAAGTGGAAGCTGTAATTGGGACGGACGCTGAGGAAGGTGCCGATCTGGTCGCTGCTCTGGAACTGGTCGAGCATCAGCGGCAGCGGGAAATCGGAGAGCCCGTCGCTGTAATTGGCAAGGAAGATCTCATCCTCCTCGACGAACGGCCGTACCGCCATCAGCCGCTCGCCGATATTGGCGTTGATGCCGGTATCGACGAAGGTGATGCTCCAATCCTCGATGTCCTTCTGCAGCAGCTCGATGCGCTTGCCGCCATGCGACAGCACGAAATCGTTGGAGCGGCATTCGTTGTAGTTGAGGAAGTAATCCTTGATCACGTCGCCCTTGTAGCCGAGGCAGAGGACGAAGTCGCGATGGCCGAAATGGGCGTAGTACTTCATCACCCACCAGATCAGCGGCCGATAGCCGATCTGCACCATCGGCTTCGGGATCGTGTCGGAATAGTCGCGCAGCCGCATGCCGAGGCCGCCGCAGAACAGCACTACCCGCATGGCTTACCTCTTCCGCTCGCTACCGTCATTGCCCTCACGCATAGACCTTCGTCTCGGGAATCGGCACCACGAAGCCGCCGCCCCAATCGCGGATGAAGGACATCTGCGCCATGATCTCGTCCTTGAGATTCCAGGGCAGGATCAGCAGATAGTCCGGCCGCGTCTCAGCGATGCGCTCCGGCGGGAAGATCGGGATATGCGTTCCCGGCAGGAAGCGCCCATGCTTGTAGGGGTTGCGGTCGACGGTGTAGTCGAGGAAATCGGTGCGGATGCCGCAATAATTGAGGAGGGTGTTGCCCTTGCCGGGCGCGCCGTAGCCGACGATGCGCTTGCCGGCGCGCTTGGCCTCGATGAGGAAGTGCAGCAGGCTGCGCTTCGTCTCGCGCACGCGCTCTTCGAAGGCGGCATAGGTCTCGAGCGCGCGCAGGCCGGCGCGCTGCTCGCGCTCGACCAGCGCCGCGACCGTCGGCAGCGTCGGCTGCGCCGCATTGTCGGCGTGGCAGACATAGAGGCGGAGCGAGCCGCCATGCGTCCACAGCTCCTCGACATCGAAGATGCGCAGCCCTTGCGCCGCCAGGATCCGCTCCGCCGTCATCAGCGAGAAATAGGAGAAGTGCTCGTGATAGATGGTGTCGAACTGATTGCCCTCGATCAGCCGCAGCAGATGCGGAAATTCGAAGGTGGCGACGCCGCGCGGCTTCAGGATCACCGGCACTCCGGCCAGGAAGCCGTTGATGTCCGGCACCTGCGCCAGCACGTTGTTGCCGATCACGAGATCGGCGAGCGTATCGGCGCCGGCCAGCTCCTGCGCGAGGCCGCGGTCGAAGAACCGCGTCAGCGTCCGCACCCCCTTGGCTTCCGCCGCCTTGGCGACATTCTCGGCGGGGTCGATGCCGAGAACCTCATAGCCCTTGGCAACGAAATACTGCAGGAGATAGCCGTCATTGCTGGCGAGCTCGACGATCCGGCTGCCCGGGCCGAGGCGAAAGCGCTCCGCCGCCATGTCGACATAGGCCCGCGCATGATCGAGCCAGGCGCGCGAATAGGAGGAGAAATAGGCGTATTCGCGGAAGATCCGCTCGGGCGCGACATATTCCTTCACTTGCGCCAGCAGGCACTCGCCGCAGACCATCACCTTGAGGGGATAGAAGGGCTCCATCGTGTCGAGCTCGGCGGCGGTTAGGAAGCTCTCGCACAACGGCGACATGCCGAGATCGACGAAATCGTGCAACGCCCCGCCGCAGAAGCGGCAGCCGGAAGCCAGCCGGGCGGGGGCCGGGGTCTTCGCGGCGTCAGGGTGGCCGGACGGGGCAGGGGCGGGTTGCTGCGATCCCTCGAGGTTCTGTCCCTTGCCGCGCAGACGACGCGGGAAGAGCGGAAGATCAAGCGCCATACATGTCCTTTCGCAGACCTCTCCGGCGCCGCCGGAGGTATCGCGGCAAGGGAACGCCACTGTCCAGGGATTGTTCCCACATCGGGGAAATTTCGCCCCCTGCGGGAGAGCTAGGAGCCTGCTCGGCCTCGGTTTTTTGTTGCTCGCCGGTTCCCGCCGTAGTTTCCTCGGTCCCCTGTCCCTGACGAGGATTTCGATGCCTGCCGCCGCTCCAACCACACCCCCGACGATCCCCAGCCTTGCCGCCGCCCTCGCCGAGGGCCGCACCAGCAGCCGCGCCCTGGTCGAGGCGGCACTGGCCCGCATCGCCGATCCCCAGGGGGAGGGGAAGCGCTGCTTTCTCAGGGTCTATGACGAGACCGCCCGCGCAGCCTCGGACGCCCAGGACCGGCTGCGGAAGGCCGGCTATGTCGCCTCGCCCCTCGCCGGCTTGCCGATCTCGATCAAGGATCTCTTCGATGTCGCCGGCGAGCGCACGCTGGCGGGCTCCACGGCGCTCCGCGATGCGCCCCCCGCCGCGGGCGATGCACCGGTGGTGGCGCGGCTGCGCGCGGCCGGCGCCGTGCTCATCGGCCGCACCAACATGACCGAGTTCGCGTTTTCCGGGGTCGGCATCAATCCGCACTACGGCACGCCCGGCAACCCCTATGATCGCCGCCGCATTCCCGGCGGCTCGTCCTCGGGAGCGCCGATCTCGGTGATGGACGGCATGGCGGTGGTGGCGATCGGCACCGATACCGGCGGCTCGGTGCGCATTCCCGCCGCCTTCTGCGGCACGGTCGGCTTCAAGCCGACGCAGCGGCGCATCCCGCGCGACGGCGCGACGCCGCTCTCGGCAACACTCGATTCCATCGGCCCGCTCGGGCGCAGCGTCGCCTGCTGCGCGATTACCGACGCCGTCCTGGCGGGAGAGCCGCCGCTGGTGCCGCCCGCCGCCGAGATCGCGGGGCTGCGGCTGGGCGTGCCGCGCAGCGTGGTGCTCGATGATCTCGATCAGCAGGTCGCCAGCGCCTTCGAGCGCGCCTGCGCGACGCTGGCGCGCGCCGGCGCGCGGCTCGTCGATCTGCCGCTCGCCGAGCTCAAGGACTATGCCGCGATCAACGCCAAGGGCGGCTTCTCGCCGCCCGAGGCTTATGCCTGGCATGCCCCGCTGCTGGCGCGCCGCGGCGAGGATTACGATCCCCGCGTGCGGCTGCGCATCGAGCGGGGGCGCGGCATGAGCGCAGCCGAATACGTCACCCTCTGCCGCGAGCGCGCGGAGTTCATCGCCCGCGTCGAGGCGCGCATCGCCGAGCTCGACGCGCTGATCATGCCGACCTTGCCGCTGATCGCGCCGGAGATCGCCGCCTTCGAGCGCGACGACGACTTCTGGCGGCTCAACTCCCGCATTCTACGTAACACCGCGATCATCAACTTTCTCGATGGCTGTGCGCTCACCCTGCCCATTCATCCGCCAGGCGCGGCGCCCGTCGGGCTGATGCTGGTGGGGAAAGGCGGGACCGACCATCGCCTGTTCTCGCTCGGCCTCGCTGTCGAAGCGGCGATCGAGCGCGAGCGCCAAGGCTGACGCCGCGCGGACGGCGGGGCTGCCGCCGTCCGCGCGAGGCGTCTATTGGCCGCCGGTCGGCCCGGTCGTGCTGCCGCTGGCGCGGCTGCCGGGGGTTTGCGGGCCGCTGGTGCCCGGCGGATTGGTCGAGCTGCTGGTGCCGCCCGGTCCCACCGCGCCGCCGACGCTGCTGCCGGAAGAGCCTGAGCCCGGTGTGCTCGGCGGCAAGGTCTCGCCCGAAGTCGTGCCCGGGTTCGTCGCCGCGTTGGGCGTGCCGAGCGTGCCCGATGGGCCGGTCGAGGTGCTGGTCCCCGCGCCCGGCGTGTTGGGCATCGGGGTCTGCGCCCAGGCGGAGCCGCCGGCGAGCAGGGCAAGAACGGTTGCGACGGATAGAATTGTCTTCATCGGTTCCTTTCCTCAATGACGTGGTCACGCCCTCGGAAACAGGGGCGGCCGCCGCCCGGGTCCGGGCAAAACCCTGGCGCAAAAGCGCCGCGAGGGGGGCAGCGCAATGAGCGCGCCTCCCAACCACGGGCTAATCGGTTCCCACGGTATTTCCCGCCTTTCCCGCGAAAGCGGGAAACCAGAGCGACGCGCTCCGCTCGCCGAAGCGGAAGTTCCTGGATGCCCGCTTTCGAGCGTGTGAAGGGATCGCACGCAAAGGTGTTTTCGCTGACATCGTGCGGCTCAGAGATGGACCCCCGCTTTCGCGGGGGCGACGAATTCTAAAGCAAAATCAAATTATTCCGTCATTCCCGCGAAAGCGGGAATCCATACGGTCTCAAAACGCCACCTTCGTCCACTTCGATTTCTTCGCACACTCTTTCGCGGGCAAGGCGTCTCTTTGACTACCCCCTGACGCGTTCGCGGGAACGACGAAAGCATGCGCGATTCGGCCTTGCGGGGGTGGCTCTCGCGATGAGAACCGAAAGCGGAACTCAACCCGTGCTTTCGCCGTCGAGCCGCGCGGATTTGCGGCGCAGATTGCGCTGCAGCCCGGACAGCACCTCGGACATGGTCTTGCCGCTGACCAGGCGCTGGCGGCCGGTGAGCACGGCGAAATCGCCCAAACGGCCCGATCCCGGTGCCGTCTTGACCACGGTGTAGAGGGCGCTTTCCTGAGTGTGGCGGAAAATCGAGAACAGCGCCGCGCCTTCGCGCTGATCGATCGCGTAGTCGCGCCACTCGCCGCGCGCGACCTGACGGCTGTACAGCGAAAGCAGCTGATTCAGCTCGGGGCGACTGAAAAAGACCGTCTTGTGTTTGCGCCGGTAATCGCTGAGCCGGATGAATGTCGCCATCGACCGTCGCTGGAGAAGCTCGTCACGGGATTGCCACGATCGGCAGTTTTCCTCATTTCGACGCTGAGGTCCAGCCCCCGGTTTGCCTCGTTCGGGGTGAGGGGCTATGGTACCGGCCGCCCGGCGCGCGTCGGCGCGGGTTGGAGCATTTCGTGAGCGATATCTTCCAGGAAGTCGATGAGGAGCTGAGGCGCGAGAACTTCGCCAAGCTCTGGGCGCGCTTTGGCAAGTACGTGATCGCCTTCGCCGTCCTCGTCGTCCTCGCCACCGCCGGCGTCACGCAGTGGCGCCAATACCGGACGCATCAACGCGAAGCGGAAGGCGCGCGCTACGTCGCGGCGCTCGATCTGGCGCGCGCCGGCAAGGACAAGGACGCGGCCGACGCCTTTTCCGTGATCGCGCGCCAGGCGGGCGGCGGCCATGCCATGCTGGCGCGCCTCGAAGAGGCGGCGCTGAAGGCGCGCTCGGGCGATAGCGCCGGCGCGGTCAAGCTCTATGGCGCGGTCGCTGCCGACACCTCGGTCGATCCCATCTATCGCGACGTTGCCACCTTGCTCGCCGCGCAATACGGGCTCGACACCGGCGATCCCAAGGCCATCATCGCTCAGCTCGCGCCGCTGACCTCGGCGACGAACCCGTGGCACCCGACGGCGCTCGAGCTGACGGCGCTGGCGCAGCTCAAGAGCGGCGACAAGGCGGCGGCGCGCGCGACCTATAAGCGCATCGCCGACGACTTGTCGGCGCCGCAGAGCTTGCGGGCGCGTGCCACCGAGATGATCGCGGCTCTCGCGGAGTGACGTCCTTGACGATGCGGGTCCTGGCGCGAGCGGGGCTGGTGGCGCTGTCGCTGGCGGCGCTGGTCGGCTGCGACATATTTAAGGATCATGCCAAGGAGAAGCTCAAGGGCGAGCGCGTCTCGGTGCTGACGCTCGATCGTACGCTGGAGCCGGATCCGGCGCTCACCAGCGCCGCCGTGGTGCTGCCGCGGCCGGTGCTCAACACCGATTGGCCGCAATCCGGCGGATATCCCTCGCACACCATGCAGCACCTGGCGCTCGACGGCCAGCTCAAGCGCGAGTGGACCAGCAGCATCGGCCAGGGCGGGTCGCGCAACGGGGCGGTGCTGTCGCAGCCGGTGGTCGAAGGCGGCCGCATTTTCGCGATCGATGCGCGCGACGTCGTCGTGGCGCTCGATGCCAAGACCGGAGACGAGCTGTGGCGCAACGACGTGAAGCCGGGATCCGAGCTGACCCACACCTATGGCGGCGGTGTCGCCGCGGTTGCGGGTCGGGTCTATGTCACCACCGGCTACGGCCAGGTGCTGGCGCTCGATGCGGCCAGCGGCAAGGAAATCTGGCGTCAGCAGGTGCCTGCGCCGGTGCGCGGCGCACCGACCGTCGCCGATGGGCGCGTCTTTGCGGTCACCGTCGAGAACCAGCTCCAGGTGCTGTCGACGACCGATGGCCATCGCCTGTGGACGCATAACGGGCTGCCGGAGACGGCCGGCCTGCTCGGTGCGGCCAGCCCGGCGGTCGAGGGCGACATCGTCATCGTGCCCTACAGCTCGGGCGAGCTGTTCGCGCTCAGGGCCGAGAACGGCCGGCCGCTCTGGACCGAGAATCTCGCCACGGCGCGGCCGCTCGGCGCGCTCTCGACCCTCGCCGATATCCGCGGCCGGCCGGTGATCGATCGCGGCCGCGTCTACGCGGTGAGCCATGGCGGGCGCATGGTCTCGATCAATCTGCGCACCGGCGACCGCGTCTGGGAACAGGATGTCGGCGGCACGCATGGCCCGTGGGTCGCCGGCGACTACCTCTATGTGCTGGCCAATGACGACGATCTGCTCTGCCTGATGCGGGCGGATGGCCGCGTGCGCTGGTCGACCGAGCTGCCGCGCTATAAGGATCCCGAGGATCAGAGCGACGCGATGCGGTGGTCGGGTCCGGTCCTCGCCGGCGACCGGCTCATCGTCGTGGCCTCGACCGGCGACGCCATTTCGGTTTCGCCCTATACCGGAAAGGCGCTGGGCCGCGTCGAGTTTCCCGATGGCGTCTTTCTCGATCCGATCGTCGCTAACGACACGCTTTACGTGCTGACCGACGACGCCGATCTCATCGCCTTGAAGTGACGGCGGGCGAACGCGATGGCCTTCACGGTCGCCATCATCGGCCGGCCCAATGTCGGCAAGTCGACGCTGTTCAATCGGCTGGTCGGGCAGCGCCTGGCGCTGGTCGACGACACGCCCGGGGTGACGCGCGATCGCCGCGAAGGCGCAGCGGCGCTCGGCGATTTGCGCTTCCGCGTCATCGATACCGCCGGGCTCGAGGACGCCGCGCGCGGCAGCCTCGGCGCCCGCATGCAAGATCAGACCGAGCGCGCCCTCGCCGATGCCGATGTCGCGCTCTTCCTCATCGACGCGCGCACCGGCATCACGCCGCTCGACCGCCATTTCGCCGATCGACTCCGGCGCGGCAAGACGCCGGTGCTGCTCGTGGCCAACAAAGCCGAGGGCCGCGCCAGCGCCGGCGGCATCTACGAAGCCTTCGCGCTCGGGCTGGGCGAGCCGATCGCGGTCTCGGCCGAGCATGGCGAGGGCATGGCCGAGCTCTACGCCGCGCTGGCGCCGTTCGCCGAGGCAGGGGCGCCCGCGGCGGCGGCGGAAGGGGAGCGGCCGTTGCAGCTCGCCGTCATCGGCCGGCCGAATGTCGGGAAATCGACCCTGATCAACCGGCTGCTCGGCGACGAGCGTGTGCTGACGGGACCCGAGGCCGGCATCACGCGCGATGCCATCGCCACGCTCTGGCACTGGCGCGAGCGTGCGGTTCGGCTCATCGACACTGCCGGTCTGCGCCGCCGTCCCAAGGTCGAGGAGAAGCTCGAGAAGCTGTCGGTTGCCGACACGCTGCGCGCCATCCGCTTCGCCGAAGTGGTCGTCCTGGTGATCGACGCGACGCAAGGCATCGAGAAACAGGACCTCACCATCGCCCAGATGGTCGAAGACGAGGGCCGCGCGCTGGTGCTCGCGGTCAATAAATGGGATCTCGTCGAGGACAAGCAGGCGGCGTCGCGTCGCCTCAAGGATCGGCTGCAGGCATCGCTGCCGCAGCTGCAGGGGCTACGCTACGTCACGCTCTCTGCGCTCTCCGGCGCG
Organism: Allostellaceae bacterium; assembly: GCA_035509275.1. Classification (GTDB taxonomy): domain Bacteria; phylum Pseudomonadota; class Alphaproteobacteria; order ATCC43930; family CGMCC-115725; genus DAHUYF01. The sequence goes on from DATJLU010000069.1 coordinate 8,724, forward strand.
GGGATCGCCAAGCTCATGCCGGCGGTGGTCGAGACCCATGAGGCCTGGAACCGGCGCATCCCGACGCCGCGGCTCAACCGCTGGCTCGCCCGCGTGCAGGACCGCCATCCGCCGCCGCTCGTCGCCGGCCGCCGCTTGAAGCTCCGCTATATGGCGCAGGCCAATATCCGTCCGCCGACCTTCGCGCTCTTCGCCTCGAAGCCGGGCGAGCTGCCGGAAACCTATCGGCGCTACCTCGTCAATCTGCTGCGCGAGGATTTCGATCTGCCCGGCGTGCCGATCCGCATGATGCTGCGCAAGGGGAAGAATCCCTTCGCCGAAGCCTGAGGCGCCGCGCGCTCAGAAGTGATAGGCGGCGCCGATGCCGAGGAACCCTTCGGTCCGGCTCTGCACGATCGGGCTCGAGCCCGTATCGTCCACCAATTCGCGCACGCCGCCGAAGGAGCGCAGCAGCACGTGCTGGCTCCAGCGATAGGTGAGGCCGAAACTGAGCCCGGCCTCTTTGAGCCCGCCATGCGGCGTGAACTCCGGCAGGCCGGAGCTCGCCGACTGCGCCGAGGTCACGCCGAAATAGGTCCGTTCGTAGCGGCCATTGGCGAAGCCGAGCTCGGGACCCGCCATGAGATAGAGCTGACCGGGGATGAGCACCTGCCGGTAGTCGAGCCTGACATTGCCTTGCAGCCCATCGTCGGTGTGGGTGACCGCCTGACGCACGGTGCCGCCCAATACCCACGGGCCGACGCTGTAGCTGGCGAAGGCGCCCGCGGTGACGGCGGCCTGGATATCGCCGAGCCCGGAGAGGTGCGGATCATCGCTCTGCCGGCGGCCGCCGCCATAGCCGATCACCGGTCCCATCCGCAGCCCACCCCAATGGACGGCATTGACGCCGAGCCCGCCGGGCCCGAGGAAAATGAGATCGCGATAGCGGATCGATACCAGCGGCACCGGCTGCGCCCGGTAGTTCCTGGCGCCGTCATAGGTCGGCATGCCGGCGACGCCGATGCCGAGGGTGACATCCCAAGGGCCCTGGCTTGGCGGCAGCAGCCCGCCTTGCTCGAGCTGCTGTTCCTCCAGCGTCGTCTGCGCGCGGCTCGTACTGGCGGAGAGTGTGGCGGCGGCAGTCGCAAGCACAAAACCGGCAACGCGCCGGCGCCGGCGGCGATCGAACATCAAGTTCTTCTCCGTTCAGTAGGGGCGGGGAGGGGTGATCGGCGCAGCCGTGCCGTCGTCGCCATATCGGAGCGCGAGGGCGTCGAACTCGTCGAAGGGATCGACGCCGTGGTCAGCCTTGAAACCGGGCAAGAGGGAAGCGGCGCCGGGCACTCTCTGCCAACACAGCGAGCGGGCACGGGCGCTGATCGTGACCGCCGTCCAGGCCGTCGCCAGCAGCAGCAGCGCCAGCGCGGCGCCGGCCAGTTTTTCCTGCAGCATGCGCGGCTCCCGAGGATTGCGTTCCGTCATCGGCCGCCAAAGGGCAGCGCATCGAGCCGCTGGCGCTGCTCGGGCGTCAGCGCGCTGTAGAGATCGGCGAGCGCCGGTTGCAGCGACTGGAGCACCTGCAGATGCGCCGCCGCCATCTTCTCCGCGAGAGCAAGCCGGTCGGGGAGGGTCGGCGGCGCGTGCTGCTGCGCCAGCGCTGCGCAGGGCGCGGCGAGTGCCCCGACGCTCTGCCGGGCTGCGGCGCTGAAGCGTTGCCAGGCCGGCTCTTCGGCACCGGTGATCTCGAGCTTGGTGCGCAGGAAGGCGAGCGCGCCGGCCAGCAGCGCGTCGCGGTTCTCGCACAGCAGCCGGTGCGGCGCCATGCCGTGGAAGCGCGCCATGAAGGCTGGAGGACCCGCGGGCGGTGCCGTTTGCGCCACCGCCCATGCCGCGCCCAGCGCCACCAAAGCGGATAGCGGAACCGCCCAGATCAGTCGCCTCATGCTTGAACTCCCCATAGCGCTTGTGGACGAGGGGAGTGTCCGGCGTCTTCTTGTCCCGCCGATGTCCGCCGGCCCGCGGGTTTGTTACGGATTGCTGCCCCGGGACGGTGTGCAACAATAGGTTACAAAATTCCGGTTACTCCGGGCCGGGGCGCGCGGGATACTCGGCCCGCCATGAGCCCGATGCCGCATCTCCTGATCGTCGATGACGACAAGGAAATCTGCGCGCTGCTGAGCAAATTCCTGGCCCGGCATGGTTTCCGGGTCTCGACCGCGCATGACGGGCAGGCGATGAAGCGCGCGCTCGAGACGGCGCGGATCCATCTCATCGTCCTCGACCTGATGCTGCCGGGCGAGGACGGGCTCAGCCTCTGTCGGCGGCTGCGCGCCGACACGACGCTTCCCGTCATCATGCTGACCGCCATGGGCGACGACATGGACCGGATCGTCGGTCTCGAGATGGGCGCCGATGACTATGTCGCAAAGCCCTTCAACCCGCGCGAGCTGCTGGCGCGGGTGCGCGCGGTCCTGCGCCGCGCGGGCCAGGCGCCGGCGGCGTTGGGCGGCGGCGGCCGCGTGTTGGAATTCGCCGGCTGGCGGCTCGACATCGCCCGCCGTCAGCTGTTTTCACCGAGCAACGCGCTGGTCTATCTGCGCGCCGGCGAATTCGAGCTGCTGCTGGCGCTGGCCGAGCGGCCGCAGCGCGTGCTGACGCGCGACCAGCTGCTCGATCTCTCCCGCGGCCGCGCCGCCAGCAGCTTCGAGCGCAGCATCGATGTGCAGGTGAGCCGGCTGCGCCGGAAGATCGAGCCCGATCCGAAGCAGCCGAGCTTGATCAAAACGGTGCGCAGCGGCGGCTACATCTTCGCGGTGTCGGTGACGGCGACCGGGGCCGAACGCTGATGCGCTGGCGCCCCAACAC
>DATJLU010000070.1:0-7480 GCA_035509275.1 Allostellaceae bacterium
TCCTCGCCTCTTCCGGGTCGATCCCCGGATCGGCGGCGATCCCTTCCCGCCCGGGGGTCAGCGCGATGTGCCGTCCCTCGAGCCGCGGCCGCAAGGTCAGCCCCGTCGCCTTGTCGGCCCGCGCCTCCTTCGTCACCTGGACGATGACCGCCTGCCCTTCATGGAGCCCGGCGATCCCGGCGCCGGGCGCCGCATCCTCGGCGCTGAGGAAGCCGGGGCGGTCGAGGCCGATATCGACGAGCGCCGCCGGCAGCTCCGGCTTCAGCGCGACGATGCGGCCGAGCAGCACCTCGCCGCTGCGCGCACCGGTCGCCGCGCGCAGCACCCGGAGACCGGCCAGCGCGCCATCCCGCACCAGCGCCGCCCACACCTCTCCCGGCGAGCAGGAGAGCAGCAGCGTGCCGCTCACCGCGACGCCGGCGGCAGCCGCCGCGCGCGGCTGAAGCCGTGGCCGGCGAGCAACGCCGCCGTCTCGAACAGCGGCAGGCCGACGACGTTGGAGTAGGAGCCGATGATGCCGCGGACGAAGCGCGCGGCGAGCCCCTGAATGGCATAGCCGCCGGCCTTGTCCTGCCATTCGCCGCTGGCGAGATAGTCTTCGATCTCGCGGGCCTCGAGCCGCTTGAAGATGACCGCGGTCTCGACGCGGCGACTGACGATCCGGCCCTCCGGCAAAGCCAGCGCGATCCCGCCATGGACGCGGTGGCGCCGCCCCGACAGCAGCAGCAGCGCCCGCCGCGCCGTCTCGCGGTCGAGCGCTTTCGGCAGGATGCGCCGGCCGCACGCGACTACCGTATCCGCCGCCAGCACGTAGGCGCCGGGATGGCGCGCGGCGACGCTCCGCGCCTTCGCTTCGGCGAGGCGAAGCGCGTGGCGCGCCGGCAGCTCGCCGGGCAGCGCGGTCTCGTCGATCCCGGCGGGATCGACCACATCGGGAGAGAGCGCGATCTGGGCGAGGAGATCGATCCGTCGGGGCGAGGCCGAGGCCAGCACCAGGCGCTGGTCGGGCACGGGCGGTCGGATCGGGGTTATTTGAAGCGGAAGGTGATGCGGCCCTTGGTCAGGTCATAGGGCGTCATCTCGACATTGACCCGGTCGCCCGCCAGCACGCGGATGCGGTTCTTGCGCATCTTGCCGGAGGTATGCGCCAGCACCTCATGGTCGTTGTCGAGCTTCACCCTGAACATCGCGTTGGGCAGCAGCTCTGTCACCGTTCCGGAGAATTCGATCAAGTCTTCTTTCGCCATTCCTCGTCCTTGGTTACTGACCCGCTTGGGGCGGGTTCAAAGCCGCACCAAAGATCGTGGGGCGCGGGCGGCGGGTCAAGAGGGGTGTCAACGCAGCCCGCCGGCGCCGGGGGTCAAAGGAAACCGCTCGAGGATGCGCCGCCGCAGATGGTCGCGCACCAGCCGATAGGCGCCCAGCATCTCTTCGCGGCTGCCCTCCACCGCCGTGGGGTCGAAGATCGGCCAGAACTCGACCTCGCAGGACATGGTTCGGGTCAGCTCGACCGCCGAATGCTGCGCTTCGGGCGACAGCGACACGACGAGATCGAAGGAGGTGTCCTCCAGCTCCTCGAAAGTCTTGGTGCGGTGCTTGCTGATGTCGATGCCGATCTCGTCCATCACCGCCACCGCAAAGGGATCAATGTCCTCGGCACGGACGCCGGCCGAATCGACATAGATGTGCCGGCCATGGAGATGCTTCAGCAGCGCCTCCGCCATCGGCGAGCGGATGGAGTTGAAGGTGCAGGCGAACAGCACGCTGGACGGCAGACGCGCCATGCCGCTACCCCCGGATATGCAGCACGCACAGCAGCGTGAACAGGCGCCGGGCGGTGTTGAGGTCGACCGCCACCCGCTCCGCCAGCCGCTCGCGCAGCAGCTCCGAGCCCTCGTTGTGCAGCGCGCGGCGCCCCATGTCGATCGCCTCGATGCGCGACGGGCTCGCCGTGCGGATGGCGCTGAAATAGGTCTCGCAGATCAGGAAGTAGTCCTTGACGATGCCGCGGAACGGCGTCAGCGCCAGCACCACGCGGTCGAGCGGATCATCCGCGGCCGAGCGGATGTCGAGGACGAGGCGGTTCTCTTCGATGCCGAGATAGAGGTTGAAGGGCCCGGGCACGTCGCCCGCCGGGGCGAAGCTGTTCTCCTCGAGCAGGTCGAAGATGGCGACGGCGCGCTCATGCTCGATATCGGCGTTGCGGCGCACGACCGTGCGCTCGTCGAGAGTGATCTTGACGATGCGCCGGTCGCTCTCCGCCATCATCCGCGGTGCGGCAGGTTGAGCCGCAAAGCGATCGACAGCGCATGGGCGTCGAGGCCTTCGGCGCGGGCCAGCGTCACCGCCGCCGGACCCAAGGCGCGGAGGCTGTTGGCATCGCAAGCCAGCAGCGAGCTGCGCTTCATGAAGTCGAGAACGCCGAGCCCCGAGGAGAAGCGCGCGCTGCGCGCGGTCGGCAGCACATGGTTGGGCCCGCCGAGGTAATCTCCGACCGCCTCCGGTGTGTAGCGGCCCAGGAACATGGCGCCGGCATTGCGCACCCGCCCCGCCAGAGTCTCCGGATCCGCAAGCGCGAGCTCCAGATGCTCCGGCGCCAGCCGGTCGATCAGCGGCACCGCCTCGTCCCAGCTTGCGACGGTGATGAGCGCGCCGTTCTGGCGCCAGCTCGCGCCGGCGATCGACTGCCGCGGCAGCTGCGCCAGATGCGCGTCCACGGCGCGCGCCACGGCATCGGCGAAGGCGTCGTCATCGGTGATCAGGATCGCTTGCGCCGCCTCGTCATGCTCGGCCTGGGACAGCAGATCGGCGGCGATCCAGGCGGGGTCGTTCTGCCCATCGGCGACGACGAGAATCTCCGAGGGCCCGGCGATCATGTCGATGCCGACCGTGCCGAAGACCCGCCGCTTCGCCGCCGCGACATAGGCATTGCCCGGCCCGACGATCTTGTCGACCGCCGCCACCGTCGCCGTGCCATAAGCGAGCGCGCCCACCGCCTGCGCCCCGCCGATGCGGTAGATCTCGTCGATGCCGGCGAGCGAGGCCGCGGCCAGGACCAGCGGATTGAGCACGCCGTCGGGCGCCGGCACGACCATGACGAGGCGCTCGACCCCCGCCACCTTGGCCGGGATGGCGTTCATCAGCACCGACGACGGATAGGCCGCCGTGCCGCCCGGCACATAGAGCCCGACCGCGCCGAGCGCGCGCCAGCGCCAGCCGAGCCGCACGCCGGCCGCGTCGCTGTAGTCGAGATCCTCGGGCACTTGTCGCCGGTGATAGGCCTCGATGCGCTCCGCCGCGAGGCGCAGCGCCGCCAGCGTCTCGCCGGCGCAGGATTGGGCCGCGTCGGCGATCTCGCGCGCCGAGACGCGCATCGTCGCCGGCGTGAGCTCGAGCCGGTCGAAGCGCCGCGTATAGTCGATCACCGCCGCATCGCCGCGCGCCTTGACCTCGGCGAGGATGGCGGCCACGGCGGCGTCGACATCGGCCTCGGTTTCGCGCTTGGCCGCGAGCAGCGCGGCGAAGTCGGCGGCGAAGCCCGGCGCGCGCGTGCTGAGCCTAAGCGGCATCGGCCGCCTCGCGGAAGCGCTCGATCCAGCCAGTCACTTCCTCGGCGCGCGTCTTGAGCGCCGCGCGGTTGACGATGAAGCGCGAGGTGATGTCGGCGATGTGCTCGATCTCGACCAGGCGATTGGCGCGCAGGGTCGAGCCGGTCTGTACGAGATCGACGATCTGCCGGCTGAGGCCGATGCTGGGCGCCAGCTCCATCGCGCCGTTGAGCTTGATGCATTCGGCCTGGACGCCGCGCTGGGCGAAGTGGCGGCGGGTGATCTCGGGATATTTGGTGGCGATGCGCACCTGGCTCCAGCGCGCGGGATCGTCGCGCCCGGCATCTTCCGCCGGCGCCGCGACCACCAGCCGGCAATAGCCGACCTTGAGGTCGAGCGGCGCGTAGATCTCGGGATATTCGAACTCCATCAGCACGTCGTTGCCGGCGACGCCGAGATGCGCCGCACCGAACGCGACGAAGGTGGCGACGTCGAAATTACGCACGCGGATGACGTCGAGCCCCTCATGGTTGGTGGCAAAGCGCAGCTGGCGCGAGTCCGGATCGTCGAAGGCACGCTCGATCTCGATGCCGGCGCGGCGCACCACCGGCAGCACCTCCTCGAGGATGCGGCCTTTGGGCAGCGCCAATACCAGCGTCTCGTTACCGCGCACGCGTATTCTCCCAACAAGGATGGGCCGGCGTCAGCCGGCGTCGTCTTCGACGGGGTGCCGGGGGTGCCAGCGGGTCGGCCAAGGCTCGCCCAGGTCATCTAAATGGCACAGGATACGCTCGACTTCCAGCCGGATGCTGCTGCCGCCGGCGAAGTCGAGGCGGACGCCGCCGGGCTCGGCGCGGATCGCCAGCAGCACCAGCAGGCGGTCGGCTTCGCGCGGGTTGAAGCCGCGGCGCTGCACCGCTTTGACCTCGTCGAAGCGCAGACCCGAGAGGCGCCGCTCGAGATTGCGGCGCGCTCCGCTGTCGGGCAGCTCGCGGCGGAAGCGATTGGCCACCAGCGCGAAGCGCTTCTCCTCCGGCAGCCACGCCATCTCGCCGACGGCGACGAGCGCATCCTGCAGAATCGCCGAGATGACCCCGAGATCCTCCTCGTCCTCGCCGCGCAGCTTCAGCGGATCCGCCATGCCCGCTCCGTCTCAGTCGCCGACGAGACGCTCGATCTCGGCGCCGCAGGCGGCGAGCTTCTCTTCGAGATGCTCGTAGCCGCGGTCGAGATGGTAGATGCGGTTGATGACGGTCTCGCCCTCGGCGGCGAGCCCCGCCAGCACCAGCGATACCGAGGCGCGCAGATCGGTCGCCATCACCGGCGCGCCGGTGAGCTGCGGCACGCCCCGCACCATGGCCGAGGCGCCGTGGACGTTGATGTTGGCGCCCATGCGGCAGAGCTCCGGCACATGCATGAAGCGGTTTTCGAAGATCGTCTCGGTGATCATCGCCGCCCCGTCCGCCGTGGTCATCGTCGCCATCATCTGCGCCTGCAGGTCGGTGGGGAAGCCCGGAAACGGCTCGGTCATGACATCGACCCCGCTGAGCCGCCCGTTGCGGCGGCGGATGGCGATGCCTTTGGGCGTCTCCGTCACCTCGACGCCGGCGCCCTCGAGGATGCGCGCCACCGCCGCAATCGCCGCGTATTCGGCACCGACCAGCTCGACCGCACCGCCGGTGATCGCCGTCGCCATTATGTAGGTTCCGGTCTCGATGCGGTCGGGGATCACGCGATGGCGCGCGCCGGCGAGGCGCTTCACGCCGCGGATGCGGATGCGGTCGCTGCCGGCGCCGTCGATCTCGGCACCCATCGCCGCAAGGCAGCGCGCGAGATCGACGATCTCCGGCTCGCGCGCGGCATTGACCAGCGTCGTCTCGCCCTCAGCCAGGGTTGCCGCCATCATCAGATTCTCGGTCGCGCCGACCGACACCACGGGGAAGATGATCTCGGCGCCCACCAGCCCTTTTCGCGCCGTCGCCGCGATATAGCCCTGGCGCAGCTCGACCGTGGCGCCGAGCCGCTCCAGCCCTTTCAGATGCAGATCGACCGGCCGCGGCCCGATCGAGCAGCCGCCCGGCAGCGACACCTTGGCCTCGCCGCAGCGCGCCAGCAGCGGCCCCAGCACCAGCACCGAGGCGCGCATCTTGCGCACGAGATCGTAGGGCGCCGTGGTGTTGGCGATGCGCCGGGCGCGCAGCTCCAGCACATGGCCGGTCTCTTCGGGCTTGGCGCCGTTCATAGTGATGGAGACGCCATGCTGCACCAGCAGGTGCGACAGGGTGGTGATGTCGGCGAGCCGCGGCAGGTTCGTCAGCACCAGCTTGTCGTCGGTGAGCAGCGAGGCTGCCATCAGCGGCAGCGCCGCGTTCTTGGCGCCGCCGATCGCGATCTTGCCGGAGAGCGGCCTGCCGCCGCGGATACGGATTCTGTCCATGGTCCTGAAAGTTCCTGCGCTGTCGATCCGAAACCGATCGGAAAGCGCGCGTTCTACCGCCACTTTGTGGCGAAAATGGTAATAGCTCCGTCAGGGGTTGTAAGGGATGAACCCGCGGCGCTCAAGCGCGGCCCCCTCGCCCCTCACCCGCCCTCTTCGGCCGGCTCGGGCGCCGGCGGGGGCGCCGCCGCCCGCTCGCGCGACTGCGCCTTGCGGCGGCCGAGATTCGCCCGGAGAGCCGCCGCCAGCCGCTCCTCCCGGCGCTTGGCCGCGGCCGCGCCCGCTTGCGTCCGATGGGGTGGTGGCTTCTCGCGATCCGACATGGCGGCGATGGTGCGGCGCCCGGCGAGGCCCGGTCAAGCCGGTCCTATTCGCCGACCTTGAGCTCGATATTATGCGCCAGGATCACCGCCACCGCCCGTTTTGCGGCGTATTCCGGCGCCTGGTCGGGGTGATGCCGGCGCCAGGCCTCGACCCCGGCGCGGTAGCATTCGACCGGCGAGCGCCCGGCCGTGCGCGCGCTCTGAAACGCCTCGAGCACGTCGCCGGTCGCCTGATCCTCGTCCAAAGGGGTCGTAAACACGGTGCATCACCCTCCCCTGGGGTCAACGGGCGGGAGCGAAAATGCTCCCGAAGGTCACGGCAGATGTGGGTGCTTTTGCAGGATAAGATCGACGAGGTCGCCGACGGAAGAGAGCCGGTCGGCCTCGGCCGCGCGAATTTCGACGCCAAAGCGAATTTCCGCCGCCGCCAGCACGCCGATTTGGGCAAGACTGTCCCAGCCCGGCAGGTCGTCCGCCCGCGTCGCGTCCTCGAGCGCGACCGCATCGCAGCCGAGCACGTCGCGCACGATATCGTGGAGCAGCACATAGGCTTGCTCGCGGGTCAGAAAGGCGGTCGGTTCTCCCAAGGATGCCTCTTTCTTCGGCAGGCATTCACCGCGAACAGCGGGGCGCGGGCCGGGTTCCGGCGGCCGGCCCCGGCGCGCGCCTTGCCAAGCCCCGCCGCCTCGTGTATTTCCTCGCGCCACCGCCGGCCCGAACCGACATCGCCGGATGCTGCCGTAGCTCAGTGGTAGAGCACTCCCTTGGTAAGGGAGAGGTCCACAGTTCAATCCTGTGCGGCAGCACCATTGAATCAAAGACTTAGATAGGGGCGCTGAATCAGAAGCCGCCTTTCCGCCTTACAATGTAAGGCGCGCTGTACAACGCGGGCCGGGTGGGACCGAGCATCGAGCCCCGGAGTGTCGACGACGAGATGCCGGCGTCGACCGGCGAGAGCCCTGGGTGTGGCAGCCCCTTCGCCAACATGGCGGAGCTTCACCTGACGGCGCGCGTGCTTGAGGCCTCCCAGGACGCTCACGGAAAGATGGCGCTCCGGCCCCGCCCTGCGCTCGGACCTCTACGATCGAGCGTCGCTTCACGCAGTGGGGCAGATACTTCGGCGCGACATCTCCGCGCTCGAGCGGCCAGTCAGGGTGGCAAGCAACAAGCGT
>DATJLU010000071.1:0-23166 GCA_035509275.1 Allostellaceae bacterium
CCCGGCTCGCCGCTTGGCGGCACGCGCATCGGCCTGCCGGCGGGCGAGCTTGGCGAGGGCGTCACCGTCTTCCACGCCGGCACGGCGCTGCGCGACGGCGCCCTGGTTGCGGCGGGCGGACGCGTGCTCAACGTCTGCGCCCGGGCGCCCACCTTGGCGCAGGCGCGGGAGCGGGCCTACGCCGCCATCGCCCGCATCGATTGGCCCGAGAGCTTCCATCGCACGGACATCGGCTGGAGGGCGCTTTCCGTCCCGCCGCAGTCCGTTTAGGAGGTCGTTCGAACAAGCGTTTGGTTCGGAGGAGGGATCGCGATGGCTGCAGACAACGCCACGGAAGAGCAGGCCCGCGAGCAGCTCAACACCGGCACCAAGCCCGTCGCCGAGAGCCACCGGTTCGACGAGGGCGCCCTGGCCGAGTGGATGAAGTCGAACATCCCGGATTTCAAAGGGCCGATGGAGGTCCGCCAGTTCAAGGGCGGCCAGTCGAATCCGACCTATCAGCTGGTCACGCCTGACCGGAAATACGTCATGCGCCGCAAGCCGCCGGGCAAGCTGCTGCCCTCGGCCCATGCCGTCGATCGCGAGTACCGCGTCATCACCGCGCTGCACGGCAGCGGCGTGCCGGTCGCGCGCAGCTACGCCCTCTGCCTCGACGACAGCGTCATCGGCACTGCATTCTACATCATGGACTATGTCGAGGGGCGCGTCTTCTGGGACCCGACCCTGCCGGAGCTGCCGCGCGCAGAGCGGCGGGCCGTCTATGAGGCCATGAACACGGTCATCGCCGCTTTGCACAAAATCGACCACCACCAGATCGGGCTCGGCGATTTCGGCAAGCCCGGCAATTATATTGCGCGCCAGATCGATCGCTGGACCAAGCAGTACCGGGCGTCTGAAACCGAGACGATCGAGGCGATGGACCGGCTCATCGGGTGGCTGCCGCAGAACCTGCCGCCCGACGACGAGACCAGCATCGTCCATGGCGACTACCGCCTCGACAACATGATCTTCCACCCGACCGAGCCGCGCGTGCTTGCGGTGCTCGATTGGGAGCTGTCGACGCTCGGCAATCCGCTCGCCGACTTCTCCTATCACATGATGACCTGGGAGCTCGGGCCGGACGCCTATCGCGGGCTCGGCGGCAAAGATCTGCCGGCGCTCGGCATTCCGACCCAGGAGGAGTACCGGGCGCTTTATTGCCGCCGCACCGGCCGCGCCGGCATTGCCCATTGGGATTTCTACATGGCCTACAACATGTTCCGCTTGGCCGCGATCCTCCAAGGCATCATGGGCCGTGTGGTCGAAGGCACGGCGGCCAATGTCAAAGCACGCGAATCGGGCGCTCGCGCCCGCGCGCTCGCCGAAGCGGGCTGGCGTCGCGTCGAGGCGATGACGCGCGGCCGGTGAACGCGCGTCGGTCGCCGACTGGCTTCGGATTCCGCGCGGCGCTGCGCCGGCCGTTTCCGGCGACGCGCCTCGCGCTCGCAACGGCCGCGGGTCTCGCGGTCTACCTCGCCTTGCCGGCGGCCTGGCTGCGATCCGGCGAGCGCTTGGCGCTGAGCTGGCTCGCCGGCATTGCCGTCTTTCTCGCCCTCGTCGCCCTGGTGGTGGTGCACGCCTCGCCGGAGCAGGTGCGCCGCCGGGCGCGGGAGCTCGACCCGCGCGGCTGGATGATCACGGTGATCCTGGTCGCGGCCGCGACGGTGAGCCTTTTCGCTCTCGGCTTTACGCTCGAGAAGCCGCCGAACGAGCGCGCCATCGCGATGGCGACACGGCTCGTCCTCGCCGGGCTTACCGTGGTCGCCTCCTGGACGCTGGTCCACACCACCTTCGCGCTCCACTATACGCATCATTACTATGGCGACAGACCGGCGGGCGCGCCGCAAGACCGCGGCGGGCTGGCCTTTCCCGGCGAAGAGCAGCCGGACTATTGGGACTTCCTCTATTTCTCCTTCGTCATCGGCATGACTTGTCAAGTCTCCGACGTGCAGGTGACCTCGCGCCCGATGCGGCGCCTGACCCTGATGCACGGCGTGCTGTCCTTCTTCTTCAACACCGTGATCCTGGCCCTCGCCGTCAATCTCCTCGCCAGCTCGCTCTGAGCGGCGTCGCCGGCCGCCGCGGCGAGGGCGGCTGGCGGGCGGTTCTCCCTGCCCGGGCAAGGACTCGGCAAACCCCGACATTCATGTTTCTTCAAGGAATTGGGCTCACGCTCCAGTATTCGCAGGTTTTGGGGAAGTAATGTGACTAAAACTTCGCTCAATTTGCGCGCGCGCAGGCATCGCAGCCGGCTGCTGGCCGGGGCCCCTGTCGCTTGCGTGCTGGGACTGCTGCTGGCCGCGTGCCAAAGCGCGCCGGATCCGAGCCAGGGCAGCGCCACGCTGATGCGCCTTGCTGATGACACGCGCGCCGGCGGCGATCTCGCCGCCGCGGCCGACCTCTACCGGCGTGCGGCCAAGCTTTCGCCCGACGATCCGAAGCCGCTCCTCGATCTCGGCGACACCTTGGGCGAGCTCCATGACTACAACGATGCGGCGACGGTGTTTCGCGACGCGCTCAAGATCAAGCCCAACGCGCTCGAAGGCGATCTGCATCGTGGACTGGCGCTGGCGCTGATGTCGATGAACCAGCCGGAAGGGGCGCTCAGCGAGCTCGATGCGGCGCTGGCGAAGACGCCGAACGATCCCCGGCTCTACAACGTGCTGGGTGTGGCGCACGACCTGATCGGACGCCACGGCCTCGCGCAGCAGGATTACCAGAAAGGCCTGAAGCTGGCGCCGACCAATGACGGGCTGCGCAACAATTACGGGCTGTCGTTGGCGCTCTCCGGCGATTACGGCGCCGCGGCAACGGAGCTGAGCAAGCTCGCCGACGAGCCCGGCGCTTCGCCGCGCCACCGGCTGAACCTGGCGCTCGTCTACGGCCTTGCCGGCGACGACCGGAAGGCGGCCTCGATCGCCCGCAGCGCGCTCGACGAGCAGGCGGTCCAGAGCAACCTCGCCTATTACGCGCTGCTGCGCAGCCTCGACGACAAGACGCGCGCCGCCGCCATCATCGGTGGCCGCCCGCCGAGCGGCCTTGCCGCGAACCAGCCGAAGCCGGCGGCCGACGGCACCCAGACAGCCTCTCGCGACGATACCTCGACGAAGGCGACGGACATCCCGCTCGTCCACACCGAGCCCGAGGCAAAGCCGGCGCCGGTGGCGGCGGTCGCCGTATCGCCGCTGCCGCCCGTGGCAACGCCGGCCGCATCGACCCCTGCTGCAGCCGCGCCCGCTGCGACGGCGGCCAATGCCACGGCGCCCGCCGTGGCGGCGCCTGCAGCGACGCCGCTGCCAAGCATGGCCGATATTGCCAGCGCTGAGGGCAAAACGCCGCCGGCGCAGGCTGCTCAAGCAGACCCCTCGGCGCCGGTCGACGCGAGCCACGCGGCCGCGCCCTCGGCCCCGGCCCAGCAACCGGCCGCCGCGTCGGTGCCTGCCGCCGCCGGCAGCACGGCCGCGGCGACACCTGCCGGCGATCCACCGGCAGAGCAGCAAGCCGCGGCACCGGCAGCCGAGCCGCCGACGCCGCTCGTGCCGGCCGCCAGCGACGCACCCGCGGCAATGCCGGCGAAGGCCGATGCCGAGACCGCGGCGGCACCGCCCTCGGAACAGCAGGCGTCGACGCCGGCCGAGCCGCCGGCCGCCGCGGTGGCCTCGACCGAGATGCCGGAGGCGGCGGAAGGCTTCGTCGTGCAGGTCGGCGCCTTCGCCAGCGCCGCCAATGCGAAGAAGCTCGCCGACCACCTCAACCGCAAAGGCTATGACATGGCGGTCGTGCACAACCGCGACCACGACGGGCGCGACTGGTTCATCGTCCGTGCCGGCGGCTATGCCAATGCGGACGAGGCTGCCGCCGCCGCGCGCCACATGCGCGAGGCGGAGCAGGTGCCGGCGATGGTGGTCCACGTGAAGAAGCCGAGCCGAGCCTAGGCGACGGCACCGAAACGGCACCAAACTGAGGAGCGCCCGGCCGCTGGGCCGCCGGGCGTTGACCGACAAAGCTCTTGCAGGATGGCGTCCGCGGGCTCACATTGGGCCCACGGCTGGGGTGCCGGCGCGTCTGCCGGCTGAGATCATACCCACGGAACCTGTCTGGGTAATACCAGCGAAGGGAGCCCGCCATTCACGATCCATCCTCCGTTCCAGCGTCGGGTCCGAGCGTCGCCATCATCGGCGGTGGTGCCATTGGCCTGTCGATCGGCTGGCGCCTCGCCGCTGCCGGATGCCGCGTCACGCTGTTTGAGCGCGGCGAGACCGGGCATGGCGCGAGCTGGGCGGCAGCGGGCATGCTGGCCGCCGGGATCGAGGCTGAGCCCGGCGAAGCAGCGCTGTACCGGCTCAATCGGTTGAGCCAGGAGCTCTGGCCGGGCTTCGCCGCCGCGCTCGAAACCGCTTCGGGAATCGCGGTCGACTATCGCGGCGAGGGTACCTTGGCGGTCGCGCTTACCCGGGACGACGTCGCGCAGCTCCGCTTCCATTTTGATTTCCAGCGCTCGCTCGGCATCGCGCTCGAATGGCTGAGCGGTGCCGAGGCGCGGCGGCGCGAGCCGCATCTCCATCCCGGTCTGGCCGCGGCGGTGTTCAGCCCGCATGACCATCAGGTCGACAATCGCCGCCTGGTGACGGCGCTGCGCCGCGCCTTTCTCGCCGCCGGCGGCGCGCTGCACGAACATGCGCCGGTAAGCGCCGTCGAGATCGGCGGCGGGCGCGTCGCCGCGGTGCGGGTGGGCGAGAGGCGCCATGCCGCTGATGTCGTGGTGCTCGCGGCGGGCGCCTGGTCGACGGAGATTGCGGGCCTGCCGCGTGCGGCACAGCCGCCGGTGCGGCCGGTCAAGGGGCAGATGCTGGCGCTGCGCATGGATCCGGCGGCGCCCCTGCTGCGGCATGTCGTGTGGGCGCCGCGAGCCTATCTCGTGCCGCGCCGCGACGGGCGCCTCATCGTCGGTGCCACCACGGAGGAGCGCGGCTTCGACCCGGCGCTGACGGCAGGCGGCGTGTTCGCACTGCTCGACGGCGCGTGGCGCACGCTGCCCGGCGTCGAGGAGCTGGCGATCGACGAGATGTGGGTCGGCTTCCGCCCGGGCTCGCGCGATGACGCGCCGCTGCTCGGGCCAAGCGCGATCGAAGGCCTCGTGCTCGCCACCGGGCATCATCGCAACGGCATTCTGCTGACGCCCGCCACGGCCGATGCGATCAGCCGTTTCATCCTGGGCGGCGAGCTGGATGCGGCGATCCGCCCCTTCGCCATCGACCGCTTCGCCGCGCCGCTGAAGGAGGAGGCATGAGCGCGCATATCCGCATCAACGGTCGCGACGAGCCGCTTCACTGTGCCACGGTGAGCGAGCTGCTCGCCGCGCGCGGCATTGTTGGCAGCCGCGGCGTGGCGGTGGCGGTGAACGGCGTCGTCGTTCCGGCCGGCACCTGGCGCGAGCGCGCGCTCGCCGCCGGCGACGAGATCGAGATCGTAAAGCCGTTCGGCGGCGGGTGAGGACGGCATGAATGACATGACCGCCGGCATGACCGACGCGCTCTCGATCGCCGATCGCCGCTTTGCGTCGCGCCTGCTGCTCGGCACCGCCGGTTACCCAAATCAGCAGATGATGCTGGACGCGCTGGCGGCGGCCGAGCCCGCGCTGGTCACTGTCGCCATCCGCCGCATCAGCCTCGAGCCCTATGCCGAAAGCCTCGTCGATCTCGTCGGCGGCCGCTATTCGCTGCTGCCCAACACCGCCGGCTGCGCCACGGTCCGCGACGCCGTGTTGACGGCACAGCTGGCGCGCGAGGCGCTCGGCACGAGCTGGGTCAAGCTCGAGCTGATCGGTGATCGCGAGACGCTCTACCCCGACGTCGAGCAGCTGCTGCGCGCGACCGAGGAGCTGGTGAAGGACGGCTTCACCGTGCTGCCCTATTGCAACGACGATCCCGTGAGCTGCCGCAAGCTCGCCGATCTCGGCGCCGCTGCGGTGATGCCGCTGGGCTCACCGATCGGCACCGGGCTCGGCATCATCAATCCCTATGCGATCGAGCGGATCTGCACGACGAGCCCCGTGCCGGTCATTCTCGATGCCGGGATCGGGACCGCTTCCGATGCGGCGCAGGCGATGGAAATCGGCTGCGACGGCGTGCTGCTCAACACCGCGGTCGCCAAGGCGCATGATCCGCGGCGCATGGCGAAGGCGATGCGCCTTGCCGTCGCCGCCGGCCGCGACGCCCGGCTCGCCGGACGCATTCCCAAACGCAGCCAGGCCGAGCCGTCGAGCCCGCAGCTCGGCCTCGTCGGCGGTTGACGCTCCCCGATCCGCCGATCCTCGTCATCACCGACCGGCGCCAGGCGCGGCGGCCGCTCGAAGAGATCGCGGCGGCGGTCTTTGCTGCCGGCGGCCGCTGGCTCAGCCTGCGCGAGAAGGACCTCGATCCCGCATCGCGCGCGGCGCTGCTGGCGCGGCTTGTCGCTCTCGGCCGCGGCTGCGGCGCGATCGTCGGCGTGCATGAGGATGCGGCGGCCGCGCGCACGACCGGCGCCGGCGCGTTGCACCTTCCGGCCGGCGTGCTGCCGCCGGCGGCGCGCCGCGCCTTGGGTGCCAAAGCGCTGATCGGCGGTTCGGCGCATGACCAGGACGAGATCACCGCGCTGGCATCGGCGGGCGCCGATTACGCGACGCTCAGCCCGATCTTCCCAAGCGCGAGCAAGCCTGGCTACGGCCCGGCGCTCGGCCTCGACCGGCTGGCGCGCGCCGCCGGCACGAGCGCGCTCAACATCATTGCGCTGGGCGGCGTCGATGACGGCAATGCCGCCTCCTGCATCGCTGCCGGCGCGGCGGGCGTCGCGGTGATGGGCAGCGTCATGACTGCCGCCGACCCGGGCAGGGTCATGGCTGGGTTGATCAAAACGCTGAAAGCGGCGCTTGCCGCCCGGCGCGGCGCCGCCTCATAGTGGCGCTTTCTCGCGACGGAAACGATCCAACGGGAGGGAGGCGAAGCCGTGATCCAACTTTATTACTGGCCGACTCCGAACGGTCATAAGGTCACCCTGTTCCTTGAGGAGGCCGGGCTGCCCTATCAGCTGCACGGCGTGAATATCGGCAAGGGCGAGCAGTTCAAGCCTGACTTCCTCAAGATCTCGCCGAACAATCGCATGCCGGCCATGGTGGACGACGACCCGCCGGGCGGCGGCGCGCCGGTGAGCGTGTTCGAATCCGGCGCCATCCTCCTCTATCTCGCGGACAAGACCGGCAAGTTCCTGCCCAAGGAGCTGCGCGGCCGTTTCGAAGTGCTGCAATGGTTGTTCTGGCAGATGGGCGGGCTCGGTCCCATGGCCGGACAGAACCATCATTTCTCGCAATATGCGCCGGAGAAGCTTCCCTACGCGATCGATCGCTATGTCAAGGAGACGAGCCGGCTCTATGCGGTGCTGGACAAGCGCCTCGCGGATCGCGAGTTCATCGCCGGCGCTTATTCGATCGCCGACATGGCGAGCTATCCCTGGGTCGTGCCCTATGAGCGCCAGGGCCAGAGGCTCGAGGATTTCGCCAACCTGAAGCGGTGGTTCGAAGCGATCAAGGCGCGGCCGGCGACCGAGCGTGCCTATGCCCGTGCGAAGGAGTTCCAGCCCGTGCCGGCCAACAATCCGGAAGCGGCGAAGATCCTCTTCGGCCAGTCCGCCGCAACGGTACGCGGGCGCTAACCGGCCTATTTCATCGTGGCGATGACCTGAATGATCGCCGGGCCGATGAGGACGATGAACAGCGTCGGCAGGATGAAGAGGATCATCGGCACCGTGAGCGTCGCCGGCAGCTTCGCCGCTTTCTCCTCGGCCTTGAGCATCCGCTCCTCGCGGAACTCGGACGAGAGCACGCGCAGCGAGTGGGCAAGCGGCGTACCATAGCGCTCGGTCTGCACCAGCGTATTGACGACGCCGCGGATCGGCGGCAGCTCGGTGCGCTTCGCCAGGTTCATCAGCGCCTGGCGCCGATTGGGCAGGAAGCCCAGCTCGACCGAGGTGAGGCCGAGCTCGTCGGCGAGGTCGGGCGCCGACAGGCCGAGCTCGCGCGAGACGCGGGTCAGTGCGGCGTCGAGGCTGAGGCCCGCCTCGGCGCAGATGACCAGCAGGTCGAGTCCGTCCGGCAGCTGCCGGCGCAGCCGGGTCTGGCGGCCCTTGATCGCTTGCTTGAGGCCAAGCACCGGCGCGAAGCCACCGAGGATTCCGGCGACCAGCACGCCGAGCAGCTTGTTGGTCGCGCTCGCCTCGGGCATGAAGGTGAAGAGCAGGAAGAACCCGGCCAGCGCGCCGACGAAGGGCAGGGCCAGCCTGAGGCCGAGATAGATGACGATGGCGTCGCGCGAGCGCCAGCCGGCCTGGGCGAGCTGATCGCTGGTCTTGCGCGCCTCGTCGCCGCGCAGCAGCTTCATCCGGTCGAGGATGCGCTTCAGCGCGCCGACCGAGGCGCGCTTGCGATCGTTGACCGTATTGCCCGAGAGGAAGGCGGTGCGCAGCTGCTCGCGGCGCTTCTGGTGGCTGCGGAGCCGCGACGCCATGGGATCGTGCGGCACCAGCGCGTTGCCGAGCGCGAGGATGCTGATGAAGACGAGGATGCCGGCGAGAACGGCCACCGTGGTGTCGCTGAGCGCCAGCCCGCCGAGATTGAGGTGTGGGAGGTTCATATGTCGAACTTCACCATCTTGGTCATAACCGCGATGCCGAGGGACATGCTGCAGGCCGCGCCGATCAGCAGGTGGTGGCCGCGCTCGGTGGTGAAGAGCAGGGCGATATAGCCTGAGTTCACCACCGAGAGGACGCCGGTCATGATGAAGGGGAGCGCGCCGATGATCATCGCGCTCGCCCGTGCCTCCGAGGACATCGCCTTGACCTTGAGCTTCATCTGCCGTCGCCGGCGCAGAATGTTGTCGAGATTCTCCAGCGTCTCGGCGAGATTGCCGCCGGTCTCGCGCTGGATCGACAGCGTCACGACGAGGAACTTAAGCTCGGGCGTGTCGGTGCGCCGAGCGGCGTCCCACAGCGCCTGTTCCGGCGGATGGCCGAGGCGGATCTGGTCGGCCACCTGGCGGAACTCGGTGCCGACGGGGTCCGGCACCTCCTGCGCCACGATTTGGAAGGTCTCGGTCACCGGCAGCCCCGATTTCAAGCCGCGCACCATCAGCCCGATCGCCTCGGGAAAATGCTTGCCGAAGGCGTTGGCGCGGCGTTTGGCGAGAAAGCCGATGAAGAGATGCGGCAGCCACAGCCCGATCAGAATCGCCACCGGCAGCGCGATCAGCATCGACTGGCCGATGAACAGGAGGCCGCCCAAGGCGATGAGCGCCACCACCAGACAGCCGATGCCATAGGCGCCGAGGCTGATCGGCCGGCCGGTGCGGCGGAGCCGCTCGCGCAGCAGCTCCGGACGCGGCATGAAGCGCAACACCAGCTGGTCGATCCTGCCGCGGTCGCCGGTCTCGCGGCGCAGCTGCAGCGCCTCGTCGATCTGCGTCTGGCCGCGTGATTTGAGCCGGTCGACGCGCTTCGTCTGCTTCTTGTCCTTGTCGTCGCCGAAGGCGAAGAACAGGCATAAGAGGACAATGCCGACGCCGGCACCGGAGACGAGCAGCAGGGGATCGCCGAAGAGACCGTTCATCCCATCGCCTCCATCAGCGCGCGGTCGAGCCCGTAATACTCGGCCCGCGGCGTGAAATGCGGCCTGAGGCCCGTGGATTTGAAGGAGCCCTTCAGCTTGCCGCCCTCGCCTTCGCCCTCGTATTGATAGGTGAAGAGGTCCTGGGTGGTGATGATCTCGCCTTCCATACCGACGATCTCGGTGACGGCGATGATGCGGCGGGCGCCGTCGCGCATGCGGCTGACCTGCACCACCATATGGACGGCGGCGGCGATCTGCTGGCGCACCGCCTTGGCCGGCAGATTGACGCCGGACATGCCGACCATGTTCTCGAGTCGGGTAAGCGCCTCGCGCGGCCGGTTGGCGTGGATCGTGCAGAGCGAGCCGTCATGGCCGGTGTTCATCGCCTGAAGCATGTCGAGCGCCTCGGCGCCGCGGATCTCACCGAGGATGATGCGATCGGGACGCATACGCAGCGTGTTCTTGACCAGATCGCGCATGGTGATTTCGCCCTTGCCCTCGAGATTGGGCGGGCGCGTTTCCAGACGCACCACGTGCGGCTGTTGCAGCTGAAGCTCGGCCGCGTCCTCGATGGTACAGATGCGCTCGCCTTCGTCGATCATCTGCGACATGGCGTTGAGGGTCGTGGTTTTGCCCGAGCCCGTGCCGCCCGAGATCAAAATGTTGAGGCGCGAGCGTGCGGCAATCTTGAGCACGACCGCCATCTCGGGCGAGATGCTGGCGCCCTTTGCCATGGAATCGAGAGTGATCGTCTTCTTCGAGAATTTGCGGATGGAGATCGACGTGCCGTCGATGGCGAGCGGCGGCGCGATAATGTTGACGCGGCTGCCGTCGGCGAGCCGGGCGTCGACCAGCGGGCTCGATTCATCGATGCGGCGCCCGACCCCGGTGACGATGCGGGTGGCGACGCCCATGACATGGTTGTTGTCGCGGAAGACGACGTCGGTGAGCTCCAGCTTGCCGCGGCGCTCGACATAGACCTGCTTGGGGCCGTTCACCATGATGTCGCTGATCGTCTCGTCGGCGAGCAGCGGCTCGAGCGGGCCAAGCCCCAGCATGTCGTCGAGCAGCACGGTGACAAGGTCGCGCTGCTCGAGTTGATTGAGCTGAATCTTCTGCTCGATCAGGATCTCGCCGATGACGGCCTGGAGCTGTCGCGCGAGCTCGGCGCGCTGCAGCTTGGCGGCGACCTCGGGGTCGATTCGCTCCATCACCAGCGGATAGATGCGCTTGATCGCGTCGTCGACCGCGGCGCGGCTGCCGACCGCCTGGCCCGAGCGCGCCGCCTCGGCGGCGGGTGCCTCGCGCTTCATCTTCTCGACGACGCTGTTGACCAGCAGGGTGATGAGGTCGCGCTGGCTGAGCGTCGACAGCGCGATCTGCTTTTCCTGTAGCGCCGCGCGCACGGTCTCGTCGACGTGCCGGGCGACCTCGGCGCGCGACTTGCCGCGCAGCGCGGCGGTGTCGATCGCCGCCACCGCCGGCTCGACGGCGAGCCGCGCCTCTTCGAGGCTGACCTCGGCGCGCGGCTCGGTCGAGGTGAGCTTCGGCTCGGCCTGGGCCGGCGGTGCCGCGGGGGTGACCGGCGCCAGCGCCGGACGTTCACGTCTTGCGTTCAGGGCGTGGATGCGCGCCTGCAGACCGCCTTCGTTGTCGCGTTTTCCGAACATTATTTCTTGAATCTCCCCAGCAGACCGCCGCGCGGCTTATCTTCCTCTTCGCGGCCGGCAAGACGCGCCGCGAGCTTGCGCAGCTCGGCCGCCGCCTTGCTGCCGGAAGCGGCTTCCGGGATCGCCTTGCCGCCATGCGCGGCGGCGACCACGGCTTTGACGTCGAACGGCACGGCGAGGTCAAGCTCGCCGCCGATGCCGCGCTCGAACTCCGGCCGACCGATCTCGCCGCGATGATCGGCACCGACCTGGTTCGCCACCAGCAACGGCTTGGTGCGCGCGTCGAGCGTTTTTGCCAGGTCGCCGATGCGCACCGAATCGCGCAATGCCGTAAGCGACAGGTCGGTGATGACGATCGTCGCGTCGGCGAGGGCGATGACTTGCCGCGCCATCGCGTCAAGGCTGCGCGGCAGGTCGACGACGAGGCAGTCATAGTCCTGCGACAGCGCCGAGAGCAGCGGTGCCACCGCGCCGCCGTCGAAGGCGAGCAGCTCTTCGAGCGGCTCCTCGGTGGCGAGAATGGGCAGCCTGTCGCCATCCGTCACCATCGCCGAGGCGAGCAGCATGCTGTCGGTGCGCTCGGGATTTTCCAGCGCTTCACGGAGGCCGCGCCCGGGCTCGAGGTCGAGGCTCAAGGCAAGGTTGCCGAAATGAAGGTCGAGATCGATCAGCGCGGTGCGCAGCTTGAATTCGTTTGCCAGCAGCCAGGCCGTCGAGACGGCAACCGTGGTGGTGCCGACGCCGCCGCGCGCGCCGATGAAGGCGAAGAGCCGCGTCTGCCGCTCCGCGCCGGGCGGGGCGTAGCTGCGCATCGCCGCGGCAAAGGCCTCGCACAGAAGCTCGCTCGATACCGGCTTGACCAGATAGTCGGCGACGCCGAGGGCGATGAGCTGGCGATAGAGGGCGACGTCGTTGACCGAGCCGATGGCGAGAAAGTGCGTCGAGGGACCGCAGAGCTGCGCCAGCTCGTGCATGCCCTCCACCGGCTCGCTCGCTTCAGATAGATCGATGACGACCAGCGTCGGCGGCGTGGTGATGTCGATCGACTTGCGCGCGACCTCGAGGCCGCCGGCGCGCACTTTGGCATTCGACCAGCCGAGCTGTGCCACCGCGCGGCTCACCGCCTCGCGGGTGACATCGTCGGCGACGCAGGCGACGAAGCGCGGCCTGCCGCCGGCGACCGGCTCGGCTTTGGCTGCTTCGCCCATCATCGGCTATTGCCCGCTTCCGCTGCCGCCGCCGCTGCCGCTACTGCCGGGCATCTCGATCGTGACCGGCGAATAGCCGCCGCCCGAGCCGGCGCCCGGCAGGTCCTTCGGCTTGCCGGCGCGATAGCGCTCGATAGCGGCGATGGCGGGATCGCCTTCCGCAGGTCCGAGCGTCCGGCCGACCACGAGATCGCGCGGATCGGCCACCATGAGGCCGAAATCCGTCGCCGTCGTGCAGCCGTAATTGCTGGCCACCTGGTTGTCATGGCTCTGGTAGGGCGATTTCGTCCAATCCGGACAGTTGGGCAGCGTTACGACGTAGCGTTCGACCTTGACCAGCAGGCTGTCGGCGCCGACGTCGCGCTCGCTCGCCGGCAGCACCTTGGCGCCGATGCCGCGCTGATCGAGCTCGCGGCTCACGCTGCCGATCCGCTGCGCGGCCAAGCGATCGTCGCTCGCCGTCTCGAGATAGACATGGTCGTCCGCGGTGACGCCGGAGCTGGAGAGAAAGGCGCGGAGCCTCTCGCCCTCCCCGGGCGCCAGTTTGGCGCTGCCATGGACAAAGTCGACCGGCTGTTTCAGCTCGGTGTAGTCGACTTTGAGCTGCTTCGGCTGCGCCATCGGCACCAGCTGGTCTTCATCGCTGCTGCAGGCGGCGAGGGCGATGCCGAGGCCGGCGCAGAGCGAGAGGAAAAAGCGCGCGTTCATGACTGACCTCACTCAAGCTCGAAGCCGACGGGACCGATCAGGCCACTGCCCGACCGCGTGACCGGTGCAGCCGTCGGCGGCGGGCCGATCTGCTGCCGATATTCCTGGCCATTGCTCAGCAGCTGCGCGTCGCTCGACGGGAAATAGCCGTCGACGGGGGTTTGGAGCCGCGCCGCCGTTGTTACCGGTCGCACGATATAAGGCGTGACGATGATCACGAGCTCCGATTCGTTGCGCAGGAAGGTCTGCGAGCGGAACAGAGCGCCGAGCACGGGGACGTCGCCGAGCCAGGGAAACTTGTTGATCGTCTGGTTGATGTTGTTTTGCAACAGCCCGGCGATGGCGAAGCTCTGGCCGCTCGCCACGTCGATCGTCGTCTCGGCGCGGCGCACGGTCAGCGCCGGAACCTGGATGTCGCTGATCGTGATCGCGCCCTGCGACGAAAGCTGGCTCACCTCCGGCTGCACATGGATGTTGATGCGGTCGTTGCTGGTGATCGTCGCAACGAAATCGAGGCTCACGCCGAACTTCTTCCACTCGATCGTGATCTGCGACACGCCGTTGGCCGAGGCTTGCGGCACCGGCACCGGGAACTCGCCGCCGGCGAGGAAGCTCGCCGGCTCGCCGGAGATGGCGCTGAGGTTGGGCTCGGCGAGGATGGTGACGAGACCGTTCTGGTCGAGCGCGTCGATGACCGCGTTGACGTTCGAGCGGCCGGCGTTGAAGCCGCCGGTCAGGTTGTTGACGGTATCGAGCGACGTCGCGTTCGGCACCGCGCTGCGCGTGTTGAAGACGTCGAAGAAGGGCAACGCGCTGGCCACGGAGCCGGTGCTCGGCGTGGTGTTGAGCACGCTGTGGCCGGTGGCGAGCCCGAAGACGAAGTTGCCGCTGCCGAACATGCTCTCCCAGTTGATCCCGAGCTCTTTGATGACGTTGCGGTCGACTTCGGCGACGCGCACGCGGAGCTGGACCTGGTTGGGCGCATCGACTTTCATTTTGTTGACGAGCTGCTTCGGGTCCGGCAGGAAGCGCTCGACGACGCGGCGGATGTCGTCGGCTTCGGATGCGGAGTAGACAGTGCCCTGGAGCACCAGGGAATCGTCGATCGAGGCGACCGACACGGCGCTGCGCGGTGCCATCTTATGGATCGCGTCCTCGACGCGCCCCACGTCATAGGTCACGCGGACCGAGCGGTTGAGCACCACCTGATCGTTGTCGCCGACGGCATAGAGCGTCGTCTCGCCGCCGGCCTTGCCGAAGACATAGACGAGCGTCGGCGATTTGACCTGCACGTCGGCGACGTCGGGATCGGCGACGAACACCGAGTTCACGGGGTGGTCGAGGCGCACGAGCTGGCCTTTGCCGACCTCGACGCTGAGCGGCACCCCGGCGGTGTTGACCACTCTCGTCTGGGCGCTAGCCGGCGGCGGTAGGAGCACCGCCGCACCGGCGAGCGCCAGGATCATGGCGACCAGGCGGAAGCTGAAGCGGGTCATGGCGAGTTCCCGGAGTTGCTGGTGTTGTGGCCGGTGGTATTCGCTCCGGCGCGGACGAAATCCATTTCCTTGACGTCGGCGCCGCGCACGACGAAGACCTTTTGCTTCGCGCCGAAGGGCGTGGGCGGCCGGATGAGCTGCGTGGCGTCGCTGTCGAAGGTGTAGCTGAGCCCGGCGGTGTCGTCGTTGGCGGCCTGGCTGTCATCCTTTTCCAGGCTGCGCAGGCTGAGCGAGAGCTTGCCGATGTCGCCGACGACGGCGATCACTTCGGCCTGCTTCGGCGTCACCTCGAGCGTCGCCGTCTTGGCGACCGACACTTCCTTGTTCTGGTCGTCGGCGCGCTGGTCGAGCGCCAGCACGCGGAGATCGGTGAGCACCGTCTCGCTGGCGTGGTGCTGGTTCTGGGCGCTGTTGGCGTTGGGATCGCCGGGGTCGGCCTCGGTCAGGGTCAGCGTCGCGATCAAGTCGACATGGTCGCCGGGGAAGACGAAGCCGGCATTCGCCTCGGACGGGCTGAGCGGCACCGTGACCGCGCGATAACCCGGCCGCAGCACGGCCGCGAGGAAGCCGCGATCGCCCGGGCGCACGACGCGATCATCGGTGATCGGCTCGCCGTCGCCGATGGCGTTGCGCACGATGGCGCCGACGTAGTCCTCGAGCTGATGGTCGCCGGAGACGATATAGCTCTTGGCGACGCCGTTATCGGGCCAGGCCTGCCAGCGCAGATTCTCGGGCCGGAGGAATTCCCCGGCATGGAGATCGCCCTGCGCGACGAGCACCATCTTTTCGGGCTTTGGCTGTGGCGCCGGCGCTTTCGCCTGGACGACCTGGGCGCTGCGCTCGGCGGCGAGCCAGGCGCGGCCGAGGAAGATCGTCGCGCCGGCGGCGACAAGGGCGATGACGATGAAGATGATGCGGCGGGGCGACATCGTGGCCTCCCGTGGTCAGGACGCGAAGCGGGCGAGGGCGACGGCGACACCGCCGGTGGCGATGGCGACGCCGAAAGGAATCGGCTGCTGCAGGCGGCTGCGGAAATCGCTGACCGCCGGTGTCCCCGCTCGCGCCGGCATCAGCCGGCCGAGCGGCGAGAGATGCGCCAGCGCCAGGGCGCCGCCGGCCAGCGAGGTCACCAGCAGCATGAGCGGAAGCTGGTCGACGCCTGACCAGAGCGCGCCCGCCGCCAGCAGCTTGACGTCGCCGCCGCCGAGCACGCCGCGGTCGAAGAGCACGACGCCGATCGCCAGCATCGCCGCCGCCACCGCGGCGCCGCAGTACCAGACCGGCGCCGGCTTGCCGATCGCATAGAAAACGAAACTAAGCGCGACCGCGGCGGGATAGCGGTGCGGAATGAGGTAGGTCGTGGCATCGGTGATCGCCGCAGCGACGAACGTCACCGTGACGGCGAAGATGGCGATCCAGTCCAGAAAATGAGTCGCGTCAGGCATGATCTTCTCCGATGCATCCCGCCGTCGGGAGACAATGCCGCCGGGTAGGCCGGATTGTCTCTCAAGGGGTGCTCCGTTGCTCTCGCTCCCGCTTGGCGGAATGATCGTGGACGGCGTGTTGGCTAGCCGGCGCTGATTACGCCTGTGGCGGCGCTGGTGGACACACAGGTCGTGATAAGCTCGCGCATGGCATTCATGCCTCCTGGGTCAGCAAAGAGCGACGCGAGGAGTTTGGTTCGCAACCCTTAATGCAACATTAATCAGGAAGAATTAATGGATAGAACTTCCAGTTAATACAGAGAAGTAAACACGTTATTACTGGAGACATAGCGAATGAATTCCTTGGTTAATTTTTCGAATATTTTATCCAGTGGCGGCGGGTGTGGCCGATGGCAGGTGGCTCGCCTGCGCCGCTGCCTGGTCGGTATCGCCATGCTGGGCCTTGTGCAAACCGCCGCGGCGGCCGAGCTTGAGACCGGCACCACCGCGCCCGCGTTGCCCTCGCCGACCGCCGCGCCATCGCCGCCGTCGCCGGTGCGCGAATACACGGATGGCGATGGACGCCTGTGCCGCGTCTATGCGCGGCAGGTCGTCATCGAGGGCGCGCCTCAGACGGCCTATGCGACGGTGTGCCGCGAGGCGGATGGCCGCTGGGTACTATCGCGCTGAGTAGCGGCGCCTGCGATTTATGCGGCATATTGCCGCATATTTTGCGTCTAACCCATCTATTAACCAATTATTTCTGTCTTTGTCCTGGCAGGTCAAGTATGCGCGAGGGCGGGACAAGCTTTCGACCGCATCTTGCCTTGAAAAAGACGCGGATTTTCCTGCCGAGAACTTTTCTCGGCGGGAAAAGCATGGTAACGTCCCGGTGTCAGCGTGCTACCGAGCCCCGCTCGCGGCACGCGACGGCCACCCCTAAACCCGGTGCGAGCAAGAGTCCTCCCAGATCTAGGAGCATGTTATGAAGGCGCTGATTACCGCGTTTGCCCTGCTCTCGTTTGTCGCGGCGTCGACTGTCCCGATGATGGCGCAGGCGCAGACCCAAACCCAGTCCCAGCCGGCGAAGCCGGCGAAAAAGGCCACCAAGAAGAAGGCCGCTAAGAAGACCACCAAGAAGAAGTCGGCGAAGAAGATGAAGAAGCCGAGCCAAGCCTGATCGGCACGGCCGGCGAAAAGGCCTCCGGGAGCGCCTCTCCCGGAGGCCTTTCGATTCGAGGAGCCCCGGCCGCGCCAGGACGCGCCGCCGCGGCGTTCAGATCTCCCTGCCGATCGCGCGGTCGACGGACAGACGGTCACCGCCGCGAAACGCGATCGCCAGCGCCAAGAGGCCCCACAGTAGCGGGTACTCGAAGCCCTTTGCCGTCCAGAAGAAGCCGTTCGGCCAGTG
The DNA here is from genome assembly GCA_035509275.1 of Allostellaceae bacterium. Classification (GTDB taxonomy): domain Bacteria; phylum Pseudomonadota; class Alphaproteobacteria; order ATCC43930; family CGMCC-115725; genus DAHUYF01. The sequence goes on from DATJLU010000071.1 coordinate 17,594, forward strand.
CACGGCGAAGACGGCGACCGCCATCTCCATGGCGATGAGGAAGGCGACAGGCCGCGTCAGCAGGCCGATCGCCAGCAGAATGCCGCCGAAGAACTCGAGCAGCGCGATCCAGTAGGCCCAGGCGAGCGGCGCCGGCAAGCCCCATTTGACGAAATCGGCGTTCGCGAGGCCGACGGCGCCACCGAGGAACAGCTTGGCATAGCCGTGCGGAACGAGCATGGCGCCAACACAAAAGCGCATGAAGGAATAGCTGTAAGGCGCGAGCGATCGATAGAGCCCGGCGAGGCCGGGAATCATCGGGCGCGGTACTGCCGTCTCATGTGTGCTCATCGGTGGCTTCCCCCGTAGAAGGCCCTGGCGGACCAGCAGTGGCCGAGGTTAGCACCGCCTCGCCGCCGCATCATCTTGGCCGCGATCACGCTTTCGTCAGGACTTTACGCAGGCAAAGGTCGCACGCGCCGGCTGGAGCAGCGGGCAGTTGCTGAGCTGAAAGTCGCGGCCGAGCGCATGCGGCACCGTGCCCGGACCGCAGCTCGCCGAGGCGATGGCGAGCACGCGGGAGGCGGTGGTGGTCAGCGCGTTGTAGCAGACGGCGACGCGGTTATCGCCGCCGCTCGCTGTGACCGCCCGCTGCTCTGGCAAGGTGAGGGGCGGCGGCACCGTCTCGTAGGGCGGCAGGAAGTTGCTGCATTGGGCAAGCGCCAGCAGCAGGAGGAGCGGCGCGGCGCTACGCAAGGATCGCATGATGGCGAAAGCTGACGCATGGCGGGCGCGCATGCAACTCTCCAATCAGCGCCGTGGCGCCGGGCGCAGCGCCAGCGCCAGCGCCGCCACCACCAGCACCAGCGCCACCAGCTCAGCCGTGCCGAGCCGCTCGCCCAGCAGCAGGACCGACGACACTGCACCGATCACCGGGATGGCGAGCGTGCCGATCGAGGCGCGCGTCACCGGCAACCGCGTCAGCACTTCGAACCAGCCCCATTGACCCAAGATCATCCCGAAGACGACGACATAGGCGAGCGCGGCGAGGGTACCGGGATCGGCATGGGCGAGGCCTGGAAAGGGTCCGGTGACAAGCGCCGCCGCGAGGATGGGCAGGCCGCCGATGCAGATCTGCCAGCCGGTCAGCGTCGCGACCGAGCCGGTCCAGCGAAAGCGCTTCATCACCACCGTCCCGACGGCCCAGCAGAGCGCGGCGAGGATCATCGATGCAGCGCCGAGCGGCGCCGCGAGGATCGCTCCGAGATCCGGCAGCAGCAGCGCGCCGATGCCGGCGAGTCCCAGGACCAGCGCCGCCGCGCGACTCGGCGTCAGCGTCTCGCCCAGGAACAGCACGCCTAACAGCGTCGCCCAGGCCGGCATGGTGTAGGCGATGATGCTGGCGCGCCCCGCCGGCATGAGCGACACGCCATAGCCGGTGAAGAGATGCCAGAGCGTAATGTTGAAGAGGGCCGCGACGACGACTTGCCGGAGCTCGCGCGGCGGCAGGCGCAGGCGGTCGCCGCGCAGCCAGGCGATTGCCAGCATCGCCGGCCCGGCGGCGAGAAGGCAGAGCGCGCGGAACGGCAGCACCGGGATGCCGGCGAGCGCCAGCTTCATCACCGGCCAGTTCAGCCCCCAGCAGAAGCTGGTCGCGGCCAGCAGCAGCACGGCGCCCAGCGCTGGCCGGCGCGTCGCTTCCAGCGGTGTGGCGCTCACGCTTCTATGCCCAGCGCCGCCTCGGCGAAAAGCGCAATCGCGAAGAGCCGCGCATCCTCGCCCGGCCGCCCGACGAGCTGAATGCCGACCGGCAGCCCGCTCGGGCCGCGATGGCAGGGGAGGGTGATGGCGGGGAGATGCAACAGCGTCCAAGGCCGATTGAAGACGGGATCGCCGGTGGTGGCGATGACGGGGGCTTCGCCCGGCGCTGCGGGCACCAGCACAGCGTCGAACGCGGCGAAGAATTCGGCGCATTGCGCGCGTGCCGCGGCCGCCGTGCGGCGCGCCGCATCGTAAGCAGCGGTCGACACGGCGACGCCTTCGGCGAGCAGCGCCGCGGTGCGCGGCATGATCTCGGTGCCGCGGTTGAGCCGCTCCCAGGCGAGGTTGCGCGCCGCCTCGTAGCTCATGATGGTGCTCTGCGCCGCGGCCAGCCCGTCGAAGGCGGGGAAGGGGCCGCGCTCGGCGAGCGTTGCGCCGGCCCGGCCGAGCTTGTCGCGCGCCGCTTCGAGAGCGGCGAGGGTGGCGGGCTCCACCTTGTCCCAGGGCGCCGGCTGATAGATGCCGATCCGCGGCGCCGGCGCCGGCGCTTCGGGCAGCAGCTCCGGCCGGTCGGTGAGGGCGGCGATGAAGAGCGCGGCATCGGCGACGCTGCGGGCGAAGCCGCCGATGGTGTCGAGGCTCGGCGACAGGGGCTTGGTGCCCGCGGTGGCGATGAGGCCGAAGCTCGGCTTCATGCCGACGATGCCGCAGAAGGAAGCCGGACGCAGCACCGATCCCGCGGTTTGCGTGCCGAAGGCGAGCGGCATCATGCCATCGGCGACGCCGGCCGCCGAGCCGCTCGACGAGCCGCCGGGCGTGTGCCCCGGATTGTGCGGATGCACGGTCGCGCCGGGAAAGCGGTTGGCGAATTCGGTCGTCACCGTCTTGCCGAGGCTGACGCCGCCCGCGGCACGGGTCAGCGCCACGCAGGCCGCATCGGCGTAGGGCCGATTGCCCTGGTAGATCGGCGAGCCGTGCTGGGTCGGCATGTCATAGGTGTCGATGACGTCCTTGACCCCGACCGGCACCCCCTTCAACAAGCCGGGCCGGCCGGCGCGGTCGATGGCGCGCGCCTGCGCTAAGGTCAGTTCCGGGTCGAGCCAGACCCAGGCCTTGACGGCACTACGCTGTTTGATCCGGTCAAGGCAGTCGCGCGCCAGGGTTTCGGCGGTCAGGGTCCCGGCTTCGAGGCGACGGACGGCCTCGCTCGCGGTCAGATGTTCGGCGCCGGTCATCGGGCGTCTCCCTGCCCGAGGCGGCTTTCGCCCCATAACCCGACCGCAAGCAACCGCGAATCATCGTGGCGGCGGCCGACCAGCTGGATGCCGACCGGTAGCCCGTCGGGTCCGGCGCCGGCCGGCAAGGTCAGGCACGGCATCGCAAATTGCGTCCATGGCGCGTTGAATACCGCCGAACCGGTGTCGGCGAGGGTGCGCGGCGCCTGGCCCGGGGCCGGCAAGGTCAGGATCGCATCGAAACCGCGCGCCCATTCCCGCGCAGCGGTGCGCGCCTGTTCGGCAGCGCGGCATGCGGCGCGGAACTGGTCGAGGGTGAGTTCGCGGCCGCGCGCCAATTTCTCCTGGCGCAGCTGCGGGCTCAGCAGCGCCTCGTGGCGGTAGAGTTCGGGCATGTGATTGCGCAGCCCCTCGAACGCACCGAGGGAAATCTGGATCGCGTCGGCATCGGCGCATTCCGGCGGAAAGTCGGTGTCGGCGATCGTGGCGCCGGCAGCAGCAAGCCGGTCGGCAGCGGCTTCGAGCACGGCCCGGCCTTCCGGCTGCGCGTCATCCCAATGCGGGCCGCGGCACAGGCCGAGATGCGGCGCTCTCTGCGGCACCGCCGGCGGCTCGTACGGGATCGCCAGCATGGCGGCGCGGAACAGCACGATATCGCCGACCGAGCGCGCCATGATGCCGACCGTATCGAGGGTCTCGGTGTTGATCCGCATACCGGCGGGCGGGAACAGGCCAAAACTCGGCTTGAACCCGACGACCCCGCAATAAGCGGCGGGCCGGATCACCGAGCCGCCGGTCTGCGTCCCGATCGCCAGTGGCACCATGAAATCGGCGACCGCCGCCGCCGATCCGCTCGACGAGCCGCCCGGGGTGAAGACCGGGTTATGCGGGTTCGAGGTCGGGCCCGGCTGACGGTTGGCAAATTCGGTCGATATCGTCTTGCCGAGCAGGATGCCGCCGGCCGCCTTTGGCAACGCCGCCGCGCTCGCATCGCTCGCCGGCCACCATCCGGTATAGATCGGCGAACCATAAGTCGCCGGCATGCCGGCGGCATCGAAGATGTCCTTGAGCCCGAACGGCACGCCGCCCAGCAGCATCTTCTTTCCCGCCCTGTCGAAACCGCGCGCCCGCTCCAACGCCGCCTGGCCGGCAAGATACGCCCATGCCCGCACCACCGGCTCGCGCTCGCTGATCCATTCGAGGCAGCTCGCCACGACCGCCTCCGCGGTCAGCTCCCCACCCGCGACCATTCGCACGATCTCGGTCGCCATCAAGCGATGCGGTTGCGTATTCGGCATCAGCGCAATCCCCCGATACGGTTCGCCCTATCTACGCATATCCCGCCAGTGCACGCATCCGCGAAATTTTTACGTTTCAGCCACTTTATGAAAACTCGGCTTATGCGCTCGATCCGTGCGTTTGCTGCCTCAATAACCGCTTGGGCGATACTGCGGTAGCTTTCGGCAATTTCCCGGATACGCGCCGCCTCGACACGAGGCCCGGCAATTTCAGCTAGCGTTATTTCTTTGAAGCGGGTGAGTACCGCTTCGATCGCGCGATCAAAGCGCGGCAGATTGGCCAGAATTTCCTTCCGCAGATCGTCTTGGAGTCTCCGCGCTCGCTCTCGAGGGTCCCGCTTCTGGCGCTCACCAGGATTGGCAAACATCTTCCATGTTCCGGCCACGGCGATCGCCCCCAGTATGGCGACGCCCACCGGCGTCGCGGCCGCACCAGCGGTCGCCGCGCCTGACAGTAGCCCGACATGTACGGCAGCACCGGACGCCACTGCGCCAGCAGCACCGCCCACCAATGTTCGGGTGCTAGCTCGGTCCGCAGCGGCCTTGACGCGGAGCTCGAAAGAGGGATGGGGTGCGATCGCGCGAAAGTCATGCCTGGCAATCGGACGCAGGCCTTCGTCCACAACGTGCACGAATTCCTCACTGAACTCTGAAACCTCGGTATCGAGCAAAGTAAGCTGATCTTGGTATCGGCGCGTCAGGTCAGCATAACGACGCTCCAGGTTCTTGATCACAAGACGCTCGTTCAGATCGTCGGTCTCTGACTTCCCAAACCAACCGCTTTTCTTTTCTGCCGTGCGCCGGAAATCGACCTCAAATTCCTCGGCAGCTTCGGCAACAAGAGCGTTCAAATCTTCTCGAATATGCCGCTTTAACATTTCGGCTCGGCGACCAATGGCTGCGTAGCGCTGACGAGCAACGCGTTCAACTCGATCGGCTGCGTCATCAAGCTCTTGCGCAATCGAGAGCGCCTAGGCCTGGGCTTCAGCTGCGCGATAAATCGCGGAAACGCTCTTCCGTGCTTCATGTATAGCCAGGCCTATTGCATGAACAAGGGCGGCACGATCCCCGTGTTCCTCCACACTCCTGACAGTCTCAATGAGCCAGGGTTCTTCAAAATCACCAGCGAATTCCCGCACCGCAGTGAGGAGTTCGGTCTCCGAACGAATAAACCGCTTGGCGCGTTCAGCTATGGCTTCCCACGCGTCCGAGATTCCCGCATCGTGAATGCTATGATCAGGCAGTCGTCTGCCGAGAATCGCAACAAGACTTGAACCCGATCCTACTATCGCCGCGTTAG
>DATJLU010000072.1:0-67926 GCA_035509275.1 Allostellaceae bacterium
GGCCAGCGCCAAGGTCGCGCCGACGACAATGCCAAGCCACTGTCGCGCCATGCTGTTTCCCCCGTGCGAAAATTGCCGTCAAATTCCGCCTTGACGCGCGGCGATGTAAGCCCCAGATGCAAATTGTCGTCAACGCGCCAGCCCAAGGTTCTCCCAGGGAATGGCGCCGCGGCGGTCCGGAAACTCAAGCGGGAGGGTGTTTCAGAACATGACTCCACCGGGCGCGCGCCAGTTGCCGACCCCTTGGCATCGGCAACGAAGCGCTAAGACCAAGAGTTAGCCCGGCGTGATGCCGGGCGCGAAGGACAGCTTCGCAAATCCGACCCCCGCTGACGCTATAATGCGCGCGGGGGTCTTGTCGTTTAAGAATTCCCTCCGTGTCCGTCCACCGCAAGGCGCCGCCCATGACCACCACCGGCGAAACCTATGGCCCCACCTCGCGCATCTATTTCTCGCAGCGGCTGCGGCTGCATTACGTCGATTGGGGCAATCCCGGCGCGCCGCCGCTGCTCCTGGTGCATGGCGGCCGCGACCATTGCCGCAACTGGGACTGGGTGGCACAAGCGCTGCGGCATGATTGGCACATCTTGGCGCCCGATCTGCGCGGCCATGGCGACAGCCAGTGGTCGCCGGATGGCAGCTATTCGATGGCTGCCTATATCTACGACCTGGCGCAGCTCATCCATCAGCAGGAACTGGCGCCGGTAACGATCGTCGCGCATTCGCTCGGCAGCATGATCACGCTGCGCTATACCGGCATCTATCCGGAGCACGTGCGCAAGCTGGTCGCAATCGAGGGGCTCGGCGTCGCGCCGCGTTCGATGGTCGAGCGCGCCAAGCAACCGATCGCCGAGCGGATGAGCCGTTGGATCGAGGAACAGCGTGGCCTGTCCGGGCGTTTGCCCCGTCGCTATGCATCGATTGACGAAGCGCTGAAGCGCATGCAGGAAGCCAATCGCTTTCTCTCGCCGGAACAGGCGCGGCATCTGACGCAACACGGCGTCAACCAGAACGAGGACGGCACCTATAGCTGGAAGTTCGACAATTACGTCCGCGCCTGGCCGCCTTACGACATGGCGGTGAGCGAGGTCGAGCAGCTCTGGTCGCGGATCGACTGTCCGACCTTGCTCGTCTACGGCAAGGAGAGCTGGGCGTCCAATCCGCTGGAGGATGGCCGCATCACCTATTTCAAAACGGCGCGCGTCGAGAGCTTCGACAAGGCGGGGCATTGGGTCCATCACGACCGCCTCGATGCCTTCGTCGATCTCGTGCGCGACTTTCTCAGGGAGGAATGAGCGATGAAGGCAGCGGTGGTCGGCGAGAAAGGGATCGAGATCCGCGATGTGCCGCGGCCCGAGCCCAAAGCGAACGAGGTGCTGGTGCGCGTGCGCGCCGCCGGGCTCAACCGCGCGGAGCTCGCCGTCGCGGCCGGCCATCGCCATGGCGCGGTGGGCGGCGCCGGCACCGTCATCGGGCTCGAATGGTCGGGCGAGGTCGCGGCGGTCGGCGCCGAGGTCAAGGGCGTGAAGCCCGGCGACCGCGTCATGTGCTCGGGCAGCGGCGGCTATGCCGAATACGCCGTTTGCGACTGGGGCCGCGTCTCGCCGATCCCGGCCAACAACATGACCTTTCCGCAAGCCGCGACCTTGCCGGTCGCGCTGCAGACCATGCATGACGCGCTGGTCAGCAATGGCCGCCTCAAATCGGGCGAGAGCGTGCTGATCCAGGGCGCAAGCTCCGGCGTCGGCTTGATGGGGCTGCAGATCGCCAAGCTCAAAGGCGCGCAGCTCGTCATCGGCACCTCGACCAGCGCCGAGCGGCGGGCGCGGCTCAAGGAATTCGGCGCCGATCTCGCGCTCGACAGCCGGGATGCGGAATGGCCGGACGCAGTCGCCAAGGCGACGGGCGGCAAAGGCGTCGACCTCATCATCGACCAGGTCTCAGCAAGCGTCGCCAATCAGAACCTGAAGGCGGCGGCGGTCCTGGGGCGCATCGTCAATGTCGGACGGCTCGGCGGCATGAAGGGCGAGTTCGATTTCGACCTGCACGCCATGAAGCGCATCGATTATATCGGCGTCACCTTCCGCACCCGCTCGCTCGACGAGGTGCGCGCCATCGTCCGCCGCATGCGCGAGGATCTCTGGGACGCGATCGAGGCCGGGAAGCTGCACCTCCCCATCGACCGCACCTTCCCGCTCGAGGAAGCCGCGGCGGCGCAGGCGCATATGCGCGCCAACGCCCATTTCGGCAAGATCGTGCTGACGATCTGACGGGGAGCGAAGACGTGGCCCTCTCGGATAAGGTTCGCGACCAGCTCGCCAGGGTGAGCTGCGCGACGCTGTGCACCGCCCTCTACAAGCGTGGGCTGCGCAACCAGTTCATCCAGGATGTTCTGCCGCTGAAATTCAAAGGCAAGAACATGGTCGGCGAGGCCTATACGCTGCGCTACATCCCGGCGCGCGAGGATCTGAACCCGATCACGGTGTTCCAGGACCGCGCGCATCCGCAGCGCAAAGCGGTCGAGGAATGCCCGCCCGGCGCCGTGTTCGTCATCGACAGCCGCAAGGACCCGCGCGCCGCCTCGGCCGGATCGATCCTGGTCACGCGGCTGATGATGCGCCGCGTCGCCGGCATCGTCAGCGATGGCGGCTTCCGCGACAGCCCGGAAATCGCCGAGCTCGACATTCCGGCCTATCACGCGCGTCCGTCGGCGCCGACCAACCTCACCCGCCACCAGGCCGTCGACATCAACGTGCCGATCGGCTGCGGCGACGTTCCGGTCTGGCCGGGCGATGTCGTGGTCGGCGACGGCGAAGGCGTGGTCGTCATCCCCGCCGCGATGGCCGACGAGATCGCGGCCGAGGCGGTCGAAATGACGGCGTTCGAGGATTTCGTCACCGAGGAAGTGCGCCACGGCCGCTCGATCCTCGGGCTCTATCCCGCAACCGACGAGAAGACGAAAACCGATTTCGCCGCCTGGCGCAAAGCCAAGGGACGCTGACCGCCCAGGCTCAGCGCGGCGGCGCCAGCACCCGTTCGATGCGCGTCACGTATTCCGCGAGCGCCGGATGCTGCAGCGCGGCTTGCTTCAACGGCGTCTCGATCGGCGGGCGCAGAATGCTGGCAAGAAAGGCATAGAGCACCGCATCGAACGAGGTCGGGCGATCGGCGACGGCGAAGTCCCTTCCGGCGATGACCGCAGCAATGACGGTGAGATCGGCCGCACCCAAGGCATAGATCTCGTCGCGCGTGTGGCGCCCATAGCCCTGGGCGTGCAAGGTCTTGCGCACGCCCCGGCGGATCACCGGCAAGATCAGCGCGCGCAAACCGGGCGGCAGCGCTGCGGAGACGATCGGCCGCATCGCCGTCCAGCCCGCCGCATCGATCCAGCGCGCGTAAAGCAGGACGAAGTAGAGGCTCTCCTCGCAGCATCGGCGCAGGAGATGGCCGAGCGCGTGCTGCCGCTCGTCGAGGCCGGCATCGAGATCGACCGCTATGCTTTGCCGGAGATGGTCGATGATGTGGCTGCTATCCGCGATACGCCGGCCGCCCTCGACGATGAAGGGCAGCTTTCCGCGCGGCGCCTGAAACGGCAAGGTGACGACCGGCTTGTAGGAAATGCCGGCCAGGCCGAGATAGGCCTCGACCTTGATGCAGAAAGGACTGGGATTGATCCCCCAGGCCGGCGCGAACTCGTGCAGCTCGATCACTTGCGTCCACCTGCTTGGGCCTCGGAATACTTTGGGATTGCTACATTCGGCTGGATCACCAAGGCATTTGCCGGCGGCTTCAGTCCGTCTCGATCGGGAGCGACGGGTCCTTCGCCCATTCACCCATGGAGCCGTCGTAAAGCGACAGATTGTCGTAGCCGAGCTGGTACAGCAGGAAGAGATCGATGGTGGCGGAAATACCGCCGCCGCAATAGCAGACGATGCGCTTTTCCTTGGTCGCGCCGCGAGCCGCGAAGCGGGCCTCGGCATCGCTCGGCGCAATGAAGTCTTTTGCCACAGGATTGATCAGCGCGGCCGCCGGGACATTGACACTGCCCGGAATCCGCCCCGGCCTGCCGTAGCGGCTGGGCTCGAGACCGCCGTGGAATTGCGGGCCGAGCGCATTCACGAGGACGACATCGCTCCGATCCAGGGCTGCGCGGACGGCTTGCTGGTCGACGAAGAAGCCCGGCCGCGGCGCCGCTTTGAAGACGGCCGGAGCATAACCCTTGGCGGCTCCGCTCTCGGTCGGGCGGCCCTCCGCCTGCCACTTGTCGAAACCGCCGTCGAGCACCGCCGCGTCGTCGAAGCCGAGTGATTTGAGCATCCACCAGAAGCGGGTCGCCCACATCATGGTGCCGACGCTATAGAGGACGACGCGAGTCCCCTCGCCGATGCCGTGACGTGCGAAGGCTTTCTCGAGGTCCGCCGTCGCCGGCATCATGAAGCGCAGTTGCGTGCCGGCGTCGGAGAACGCGCCCTGCAGGTCGAGAAACTCGGCGCCGGGGATATGCGCTGCTTCGAAGCCGCTGCGGCCGGGAATGACGAGGTAGGGATCGTCGCTGCCAGGAGGCGGAGGCGCCAAGTGAGTCGTGCAGTCGTAGACTCTCAAATCCGCGCGGCCCAACTCGGCGGCCAACTGCGCGGTGCTGATCAGCGCCTTCGGGTCGCGCATCGTTTCCCCCGACAAATGCCGCGATTTGACGGCGATCCTACAGTATCACGACATCGACCATCGCCAGCCGTCGCGCGCGGCAATGACCCCGGCCGACCCTTCCGACCGGCGCTAACGCAGGTGGTGTGAGCCTGGCCCGCGGACGACGGTAACGCCGGCTTCGGTCTGGATCGAGGTCTCCGCCGGAGCCGGTGCTTCGGCCGCGGCGCGCGGCGGCGCTGCAGCGACGACAATCACCATCGGTGCGCCGCCGCCACTCGACCAGCCCCCCCCATCGTCCCAATCCGCCAAACCCCAACCCCAGCCCCCGCCAAAGCCCGATCTGCCGAACCGGCTGAAGCCGTTGGAGCTGAAGCTGGTGAAGCCGAAGCTGCCGAAGCTGCCGTTGAAGCTGAGGGTGTTGGAGCCATTGAAGTGGTTGAAATGCCTGACGAAATGCGAGCGAGCATGAAACGAGCCATGGGCGGCGCTGCCGTGTCCGGCCGCGGCCGGTAGGGCGCTCCAAGCGACAAGCAGCAAGGCCAGCGACAGCGATCGGCGCATGATCAGCCTCCTTCGCGATAGCGCGGCGAGCGATAAAAAACACCGCTGACGTTAGGAAATTCCGGGCGCCTCGCGGAGAACGACAGATTCACCAGCCCGACGGGCGGCTGCCCGGCTCATAAATCTCGATAAGACGGTCGTGCTGGCGGCAGGAAGCGGCTTCGCTCGCGCTCGCCGTCACAGCACAGTTCGGAAGCCCCGCGCTCGCGCACCCCGCAAGGGCGAGGAGGATGGCCGCGAAAAGCGGGGTGGCGCCCTTCAAGTTCAACCAACTGCGCAATGTCGAGCATCGAGCCTTCACGTATGCTGAACGCTCCAGGGGCCTCGCCGCAGCGCGACAGAGGCCGTTTCGTCTTTGGCGATCCGTAATCAAGGGGAGAGTGTCATGCCGTTGGACGAACACAAGCTTCACGACCTTCTCGGCAAGGCGGTGGTGGATTTGGGTGGGGCGGTCCAAGCCGTCCTCATGCTGATCGGCGACTCCTTGGGCTTGTACAAGGCGCTGGCGAAACTGCCGCAATCGCCTGCCGAGCTCGCCCGCAACACCGGCACGAACGAGCGCTACGTTCGCGAATGGCTGAACAGCCAGGCGGCCGGCGGCTACGTTACCTTTGACAAGGCGAGCGGCAAGTACTCGCTCTCTGAAGAGCAGGCGCTCTGCTTGGCCAATCCCGATGGCCCGGTGGATTTACCGGGCGCGGGCATGCTCATCCAGGACATGTTCCATGTGCGCGAGCGCGCGCTGGAGAATTTTCGCACCGGCGCCGGCATGGAATGGGGTGAGCATCATCCCTGCCTCTTCCACGGCACCGAGCGCTTCTTCCGAGCGGGGTACAATGCGAACTTGCTTTCTTCCTGGATCCCGGCGCTTGACGGGGTGGAGGCCAAGCTCAGGAAAGGCGCAAAAGTCGCCGATGTCGGCTGCGGACATGGCGCAAGCGCCATTCTGCTCGCCAAAGCCTTTCCGGAATCAGACATCATCGGCTACGACTATCACGGACCTTCGATCGAGACGGCGCAACAACGCGCGAAGGCTGCCGGCGTTTCCAACGCGCGGTTCGAGGTTGCGGATGCTACCGGCTATCGGGGAGCCGGATTCGACCTGATCGCGTTTTTTGATTGTCTGCACGACATGGGCGATCCGGCCGGCGCCGCCCGCCACGCGCGCAGCGCGTTGAAGTCGGACGGCACCTGCTTGCTCGTCGAGCCGTTCGCCGGCGACGATGTCTCGGACAATCTCAATCCGGTCGGCAGGCTCTTCTACGGCGCGTCGTCCCTGGTCTGCGTTCCGGTGTCGTTGGCGCGCAAGGGCCCGGCGCTTGGCGCCCAGGCAGGAGAGCGGCGGTTGCGCGAGATCATGGTCGATCAGGGCGGCTTCTCCAAGATGCGCAGGGCGACGGAAACGCCGTTCAATATCGTCCTCGAGGCCAAGCCTTGACCACGATCCCTGGCTCAGCGGCGGACGGTTTTCGCCGCTGAGCACCGCTCAACCCGGCGCGGGTGGCTCTTCCGCGAGGCGATCCAGCGCCTCGGAGCGGTGGCCTTTCTGGTGGAAGTAGTTGGCGCGATAGAAGGCCAGCACGAGATCGCGGTAGAGCGCCGGCTCGTAACGGGCGGGATTGCCCGCGCCGGTGCAGCTCGGCAGGCACTCGATCACCCGGTCGGGGTTGGGGCTGTGGAAATAAGCGAGAGAATAACGGTCGGTGCCGCTGTCGTTGAGCACGCCATGCGGCGTCGAGAGGAAGCGATCGTTCGACCAGCGCCGCATCATGTTGCCGAGGTTCACGAGGAAAGTGCCGGGGATGAGCGGCGGCGCGAGCCACTCGCCCGAAGGCAGGCGCACGGCGAGGCCCGGCACCTCGTGGCGCGCCAGCACCGTCATGAAGCTGTTGTCGGTGTGCGGCGCCTGGCCGAAGAGATTGTCCTCGGTCTGCGCCTGCGGCGGGTAGTGCAACAGGCGCAAGGTGATATGCGCCTCGTCGGCGAAATAAGGCGCGAAGTGATCGGCCGGCAGATCGAGCGCCACGGCGAAAGCCGGCAGCATGCGGTCGCACAGCGCCTCCATCGCCTTCATATAGGCGAGGACATCCTCGCGGAATCCGGGCAACCCGTCGGGCCACTGGTTGCGGCCGCGCAAGGGCTTGGCGGCGATGACCTCGGGATGATCGGTGCCGCGGTCATGGCTGATAAAGAAGCTCTCATTCTGATTGGGCCGCGTCGCCTTGTGCACGGTCGAGGCGCCCTGTACCGAAGCGTTGATCGGGAGATAGCCGATATTGTTCTCGTTGAGGCGCAGCGCCAGCTTCTGTTCCAGCGGCAGCGCGTGAAAGCGGCGCGAGGCGGCAAAGGCGCGCTCGACCAGCGCCTCGGGCACGCCGTGATTGCGGATATAGAAGAAGCCGACGCTCTCGCACGCCGCGCGCAGCTGGCGCGCCAACCGCTCGAGCGCACCGCTTTCGCCGGCAAAGCAGGGGCCGTAATCGAGCACCGGGATCGCCGCCGCCGCGGCCTCGGGATCGCTCACCGAATGTTGCTTGAAGAGGTGCATCGCCGCCTCCTGTCGCTTGCACTCACACCGCCGGACGCTCGCGGATCTCCGCCGCGACTTTGCGCGGCAGAAACATGCCATGGCCGGGGTCGCCGTGGAATTCGCCATTCTCGACCACGATCTTGCCGCGCAGCAGGGTCAGCGACGGCCAGGCTGCAACCTCCCGCCCCTCCCACGGCGTGTAATCGGCCTCGTGCAGCGCCGTTGCGGTGAGCTTGCGCCGCAGCCGCGGATCGAGCAGCACGATATCGGCGTCCGAGCCGACGGCGAGCGCGCCCTTGCGCGGATAGAGGCCGAGAATCTTGGCGGCGTTGGTCGAGACGAGGCCGACGAATTCGGGCAGTGTGTAGCCGCGCTTTTCCACCGTTTCGGTATAGATGAGCGCGAGGCGCGGCTCGACGCCGGCATTGCCGCCGGTGACATCGTCGATGCGCCGGCCTTGCAGCTTCACCTTCAAGGGGCAGCAGATCTCGTCGGTGGCGACGCATTGGATGGCGCCGCCATGCGTCGCCGCCCACAGCGCCGCGCGATCCTCGGCGAATTTGAGCGAGGGATAGGTGTGGTACATCTGCCCGCCCGGCTTCTTGTAGTCCTCGGCGCCGTAGAGCAGGTATTGGTGCAGCGTCTCGCCATAGATCGGCACGCCGCGCCCGCGCGCTTCGGCGATGGCGCGAACGCCGGTGGCGGCCGAGGTGTGCATCATGTAAAGCGCGGCGCCCGGAATGTTCGAGGCGAGGCGAATGACGCGGTTGAAGGAGAGATCCTCCGACAGCGTGTTGTGCACCTCGGCCATATTCTCGAAACCGGTGCGATCCTCGCGCATCAGCTTCTCGTACATATGCATGACGATGTCGTTGTCCTCGGCATGGATGACGGCGATGCCGCCTTTGGCCGAGGTCACTTTGAGGATCTCCCAGATATCGCCGAAGCCGATCATCCGGCCGCGCCGGCTGGGGGTGATGTCGGTGGTGAAGATCTTGACGCTGGCATGGCCCGCGCCGATGGCCTCGCCGAGCTCGCCCAGGATCTCGGGCGGGACCTTGCCTTGCAGCATCACGTGGAAGCCGTAGTCGCAGCAGCAGGCGCCGGCCCATTCCTCGCGCCGGCGCGCGATCGACTGCTCCAGCCGCTCCCCGGGTGTCCACAGGGCAAAGTCGATGATCGTCGTCGTGCCGCCATGGAGCGCGGCGCGGCTCACCTGCTCGGGCGGGCCGCTCAGGGTCGGCGACTGCCCCGGCACGGGGATCGGCCAGGAGCAATGGACATGCGGATCAATGCCGCCGGGCAGCACGAGCTGGCCCGCGGCATCGATGGTGCGCGCCGCGCCGAGCGCGGCAAGCGCGCCGGGGCCGGCAATCGCAGCGATGCGGCCTTGCGCGATGCCGAGATCGGCCGGCGCGGCGCCGGACGGCAGCACCGCGGTGCCGCCCGTGATGATCAGGTCAAGCATGCATGTTCCCCCTCGGTATGATCGTCCTTCGCCGGCGCGGCGCCGGCGAAGGCAAAGCGCGCCAGGATCTCGTCTTGCGCGATGCCATGCACGATGAATTGCAGCCGGCTGCGCCGGTCGTCATCGGGCCAGCGTTCGAGCCAGACCGGCGGATAAAGCGCGTGCTGCGCCCCCTGGATGAAGGCCGGCCGGTCGGGCCGGTCGCTGAAGCAGAGGATGCCTTTGACCCGCAGCAGAGCCTCGCCGCGCTCGCGGGCGAGCCCACCCAGCGCGCGGGCGAAATCGAGGCGCGAGCAAGGTCCGTGCAGCAGCAGCGCATGGCTCTCGATGCCGTGCGTGTGATGGCCGGAAGGCGCCGCGGCAGGAAGCGGCGGCCGCGACTCCGGCGAGGGTCCGAAGAGGAGCGCGCCGACATCCGCGGGAGCCGCGGCGAGGCGCGACGCAGCCGCGGGGTTGAGCGCGGCGAGCGTCGCGCGCAAGCCGGCATCGCCGGGCGCCAGATCGGTCTTGGTCAGCACCAGGTGGTCGGCGATCGCCACCTGCCGCGCCGCCTCGACGTAGCGCGCCAGCGTCGCCGCACCGGAGACGGCATCGACCGTGGCAGTGACGGAGCCGAGCCGGAGCCGCGTCTCGAGCAGCGCATCGGCGCCGAGGGTGAACAGGATCGGCGCGGGATCGGCGAGCCCCGTCGTCTCGATCGCGACGCGGCGGAAGGGCGGCAGCAGACCGGCATCGCGGCGCTCGAGCAGGCGCCGCAAGCTCAGCGCGAGGTCCTCGCGGATGGCACAACAGAGACAGCCGCCCGGCAGCTCCAGCACCGGGCCATCGATGGTGTCGACGAGATAGTGGTCGAGCCCGATCTCGCCGAGCTCGTTGATCAGCACCGCGGTATCCGTCCAGCCGCCGCCGGCCAGCGCCCGCCTGAGCAGGCTGGTCTTGCCGCTGCCGAGAAAGCCGGTCAGCAGAGCGATCGGCAGCCTCTCCTCCGCCATGCGGGCCTCCCGCGGCGATCCTCCCACCGAGGCTGGCGCCGGGCAAGCGTCCCCTCACCCCGGCCCTCTCCCGCAAGCGGGAGGGGGCGATTTGCCGGCCGGCGAAAAAATCGATTATCCTCAGCGAGGCGCAGGAGAATCCGCCATGACGACAGCTTCGCTCCGCGAAATGGCCCATGCCCTTGGGCTCGACCGTCTGACCGACGCGCATCTGGCGCAGTTCGAGCACACCCTCGAGATTGTTGCGCAGCACGTGCGGCGCCTGCCGCGCGACCTGCCGCCAGCGCAGGAGATGGCGCTGATCTTCCGCGCCAAAGGCCCTGCATGATGAGCGAGCTCGGCTTCCTCGGCATCGCCGAAGCCAGCGATCTGCTGCGCGCCAAGAAGCTCTCGCCGGTCGAGCTGACGAAGGCGCTGCTCGAGCGCATCGACCGTCTCGACAAAAACTACAATGCCTTCATCGCGGTGACGCCCGAGGCGGCGCTGGCGGCGGCGCGGCAGGCGGAAGCCGAGATCGCCGCCGGGCGCTGGCGCGGCCCGTTCCACGGCATCCCCTATGCGCTCAAGGACATCATCGATGTCGCGGGCCTGCCGACGACGGCGCATTCGAAGCTGCTGCAAGGCAATGTCGCGACGGAAGATGCGCCGGTGGGGGCGCGGCTCAAAGCCGCCGGCGGGGTTCTGCTTGGCAAGCTCTCGACACATGAATTCGCCATCGGCGGACCCTCTTTCGACCTGCCCTGGCCGCCGGCGCGCAATCCCTGGAATCGCGATTACTTCGCCGGCGGCTCTTCGAGCGGCAGCGGCGCCGGGCTCGCGGCCGGGCTGTTTCCGGCGGCGCTCGGCACCGATACCGGCGGCTCGGTCCGCAACCCGGCGTCGCAATGCGGTATCACCGGGATGAAGGCGACCTATGGCCGCGTCAGCCGGCGCGGCGTGCTGCCCCTCGCCTTCTCGCTCGACCATGTCGGCCCGATGACGCGCGACGTGCGCGACAATGCGCTGATGCTGCAGGTGATCGCCGGCCACGATCCCGGCGACCCCGCCAGCGCCGACGAGCCGGTGCCGGACTACACCGCATCGCTCGGCGACGGCGCCAAGGGCCTCCGCGTCGGCGTCATCCGCCAGTTCTATGCCAAGGATATCGCCGCCCATCCCGAAATGGCCGCTGCCGTCGAGGCGGCGGTGCGCTGCTTTGCCGAAGCCGGCGCCGAGATCCGCGAGCTCAATCTACCGCCGCTGCAGGATTTCAGCGCTTGCGGCCAGGTCATCATGCTCGCCGAAGCCTATGCGGTGCATGAGCGCTGGCTCAAGGAGCGGCCCGAGGATTACGGCGCGCGCGGGCGCGAGCGGTTGCTGGCGGGCGCCGCCTTGCGCGCAGCCGACTATATCCAGGCGGTACGCTGGCGGCTGCAGCTGCGCGATGCGGCCGCGGCCGCCTTCCGCGATATCGACCTCGCTCTCACCGTCTCGAGCCACGATCCCGCCTGCCGCATCGACGATGATGCGGCCCTGGCGGCAACCTATTCACGCCAAGCGCGGATGGCATTCAACGTCACCGGCCAGCCGGCGCTGGTCATTCCGGCGGGATTTGCCGCCAGCGGAATGCCGCTCTCCGTACAGCTGGTCGGCCGGCCTTTCACCGAAGCTGTGCTCTATCGCGCCGCCGCCGCGTATGAGGCGGCGACGGGCTGGAGCAAGCGGCATCCGGCCGGGCTGGCGGGCTGAGAGAGCGGTCGGTGCCCGCTCAGGGCATCAGCCACCAGGTCATGTCGTTGCGGTGCCCGCAGTTCTCGGCCGAGGGATAGCCTTGCAGGAGGATCACCACCGTTCCGTCCATGCGCCGATCCTGGCTCACCGCCGCGGCGCAATCCGTCCGCGAAACGCCGCTCAAGGTCACCGCCACATTGGGCCAATACCGCGCCGTGTCGACAGCGACATCGGCCTCGCGGAAATGGCGCCGGATATCCTGGCGCAGAGCCGCGCTCGGCAGCGGCACGAGCGCGTGATCGAGCTCGCCCGCCGCGCCCTGCAGCTCGTAGCCGAGCGCTACGCCGGGCGGCTCGAACGCCCGGTAGACGACATATTCGGCGCCCCAGCTCAGCAGGATCGCGAGCACGATCCAGACCGCGCTGGGAACGCGCCGCAGCGATTCCCAGAGCCCGGCGCTCGAGCCGGATCCCCGACCATGGACCAACGTGGCAAGCGACATAGCGGTCATCCTTCCCCCCGCACGCGCTAGTCCTGGACAATGGGGCGGCCGGCAATGCCGGGGTGTGATGGGCGTCACAAGCCGGAGGTAGGAAGGCCGGGCCTACCGCGCATCGGCCGCATCCGCTATGAAGCTGCCGCATGGCTGCGCCCGCGAAGCGCGGAATGCTGTGTAAAACCCTAGGCGCGTAAGGGAGGCAAGATGCTGCCACATCGCAGGCTCGGCACGAACGGACCGACGGTATCGGCGATCGGACTCGGCTGCATGTCGCTGTCGGGCGTCTATGGCAAGAGCGAAGATGCGGCGGGAATCGCCCTCGTCCACCACGCGCTCGACCGCGGCATCGACATTCTCGATTCCTCCGACCTCTATGGCTGGGGTCATAACGAGGAGCTGCTCGGCCGCGCGCTCAAGGGGCGGCGCGACGGCGTCTGCCTCGTCAGCAAGTTCGGCCAGGTGAAGACAGCGACCGGCCAAGGGGTCGACAGCCGGCCGGAATATGTCCAGCAGGCCTGCGAGGCGAGCCTGAAGCGGCTCGGCGTCGACCATATCGATCTCTATTTCCAGCACCGCGTCGATCCCAAAGTGCCGATCGAGGACACGGTGGGCGCCATGGTGCGGCTGATCGAGCAAGGCAAGGTGCGCCATCTCGGCCTGTCCGAAGCGCGGCCGGAAACGATCCGCCGCGCGCACAAGGTGCACCCGATCGCCGCCGTGCAGACCGAATACTCCCTCCTCTATCGCGAAGAGGCGGAAGAGACGCTGCAGACCACACGCGCGCTCGGCATCGGCTTCA
This sequence comes from Allostellaceae bacterium, assembly GCA_035509275.1. GTDB lineage: Bacteria > Pseudomonadota > Alphaproteobacteria > ATCC43930 > CGMCC-115725 > DAHUYF01. The sequence continues at coordinate 13,207 of DATJLU010000072.1, forward strand.
TGGCCTATTCGCCGCTCGGCCGCGGCCTGCTCACCGGCGCGGTGCGCAGCGCCGGCGATGTCGCCGGCGACCGGCGCGCCGAGCATCCGCGCTTCGTCGGCGACAATCTGACGCGCAATCTGGGGCTGGTGGAGCGCGTCGAGGCGATGGCGCGCGAGAAAGCCTGCACGCCCGGCCAGCTCGTCCTCGCCTGGCTCCTGGCGCAAGGCGACGACATCGTGCCGATCCCCGGCACCAAGCGCAAAGCGCGGCTCGACGAGAATCTGGGAGCGCTTTCGGTCAAGCTCACCCCCGCCGAGGCGGGGCGCCTCGGCGAGGCCGTGCCGCGCGGCGCCGCTTCGGGTACGCGCTATCCCGAAGGGGCGATGAAAGCGGTCTACCGCTAAGCGCTGTCGGGCGCGGCCACGCGCCCAAATTACCGGGATGAGCCTACGCCCCTGGTGTACGCCGGGAGCATTTCATCACGTGTTTCACGTGAAGCGTGGGTTCCTGGCAGAGCCCTTGCACCGGGCACGCTCAATCGCCCTGCACGATGGCAAGAGGTGAAGCACACTACCACAGGCACCCCATAGAGAGTGGCCGAATGCATCTCACGTGCAATCGCGCCCGCGACCTCGCTTGCTTCCGCGAACGGAGCCACTCTAGGCTTTTCGTCTCCAGCCCAGAGGGAGTTTCCGATGCGTCTCAGCGCGTTTTTCCCGACCCGCGATATCGGCAGCGATCCCGTCAAGATCCGGGATTGGGCGCAGGCGGCGGAGGATCTCGGCTATCTCTATATCGAGGTCCCCGACCATGTGTTCGGCGCGACGGCGCGCGATGGCTGGACGCCGCTCTACAATGAGAGCGACCCCTTTCACGAGACCTTCACGACGCTGGCCTTCCTCGCCGCGGCGACCCGGAGCATCAAGCTGTCGAGCGGCATCCTCATCCTGCCGCAGCGCCAGACCGGCGTCGTCGCCAAGCAGGCCGCCGAAGTCGACCTGCTCAGCGGCGGACGCCTGCGTTTGGGCATCGGCGGCGGCTGGAACCATGTCGAGTACCAGGCGCTTGGCGCCGAATGGAAGACGCGAGGGGCGCGCCAGGCCGAGCAGGTGGAAGTGCTGCGCCGGTTGTGGACCGAGGATCTCGTCAGCTTCACCGGCCGGTTTCACCACCTGCGCGAGGTCAACATCCTGCCGCGGCCGGTCCAGCGGCCGATCCCGATCTGGTTCGGCGGCTCGTCGGACGCGGTCATCGCGCGCGCGGCGCGGCTGGGCGATGGCTGGATGCCGATCATGCCGCCGGATGAGGAGGCGGCAGCCAAGCTGGCGGCGCTGCGCCATCATCTCCGCTCGTTCGGGCGGGATCCGGCCGGCTTCGGCTTGGAGGCGTGGCTGCGGATGAAGGAGCCCGACCCGCAGCTTTGGTCCGCCGCCGCAGAAGGCTGGCGCCGGCTGGGCGCCGAGGTGGTGATGCTCTATCCGACCTACCGGATCGCGGATTTCGACGAGCAGATCCAGACTCTGCGCCGCTTCAAAGAGGTGGTGCAGGGATAGGGCGCGCCGCGCCCCTCCCCTTTCTCGCCGGCTTTCGCCATGATGCGGAACGGAACGGAACGGAACGGGGACATGGCGAAAGCGCGCAAGGGGAAGGCGGCGAAGGCGGTCGGTGGCACGCGCGCGCTCGCCGATACCGAGCGGGCGCTCCGCCTCAGCGAGGCGCATCTGCGCTCGGTGCTGGAGACGGTGCCGGACGCAATCATCGTCATCGACGACCACGGCGTCATCGAATCCTTCAGCCCGGCCGCCGAGCGGCTCTTCGGCTACACGGAAGCAGCGGTGGTCGGCCGCAACGTCAACATCCTGATGCCGTCCCCCTATCGCGAGCAGCATGACGGCTATCTCGCCCGCTATCTCACCACCGGGGAGCGGCGCATCATCGGCATCGGCCGTGTCGTGGTCGGCCAGCGCGCCGACGGCTCGACCTTTCCGATGGAGCTGGCGGTGGGCGAGATCGACCTCGATGGCCGGCGCCTCTTCACCGGCTTCGTTCGCGACATCACCGAGCGCCAGACGACGCGCGAGCGGCTGCACGAGCTGCAATCGGAGCTGCTGCGCGCGTCGCGCCTCTCATCCATGGGGCAGATGGCCTCGGCGCTCGCCCATGAGTTGAACCAGCCGCTCACGGCGGTCATCAATTACGTCCAGGCTTGCCGGCGGCTGCTCGGAAGCGGCGATGGCGCTGCACTCGAGCGGCTGCAGGACACGATGGACAAGGCGGTGAGCCAGGCCAACCGCGCCGGCCAGATCATCCACCGCATGCGTCAATTCATCCAGAAAGGCGACACCGACCGTCAGGTCGAAAGCATCAACAAGCTCATCGAGGAGGCGAGCGCGCTGGCGCTGGTCGGCGCCAAGGAGAGCGGCATCCTCGTGCGCCTCGAGCTGAGCCCGGAGCTGCCGCCCGTGCTGGTCGACCGCATTCAAATCCAGCAGGTGCTGGTGAACCTGATCCGCAACAGTGTCGAAGCGCTCAGCACCGCGCCGCGCCGCGAGCTCACGATCAAGACCTACAAATCGAACGGAGAGATGGTCGAGGTCGCCGTCGCCGATAGCGGCCCCGGCCTCGACGAGGCCGTCGCCAAGCAGCTCTTTCAGCCCTTCATCACCACCAAGGCCCGCGGCATGGGGCTCGGCCTGTCGATCAGCCGCTCGATCATCGACGCGCATGGCGGCAGGCTTTGGGCCGTGCCGGTACCGCAATCCGGCGTCAGCTTCCAGTTCACCCTGCCTGCCGCCGAGCCCGCTCCATGAGCGCCAATGCCCGCATCTTCATCGTCGACGATGACGACGCCGTTCGCGACTCGCTCGAGCTGCTGCTGCGAGCCGCGGGCTTCGAGGCGATCGTCGCCTATGCCTCGGCGCGCAACTTCCTGGCGGAGGCGGCACCGATGCCGGGCGAGTGCCTGCTTCTCGATGTGCGCATGCCGGATATGGACGGGCTCGAGCTGCAGGAAGAGCTCAACCGCCGCGGTATCAAGCTGCCGGTGATCATCATGACCGGCCATGGCGACGTGCCGATCGCCGTCCGCGCGATGAAGGCCGGGGCGATGGATTTTATCGAGAAGCCCTTTTCCGACGAGCTGCTGGTCGATTGCGTGCGCCGCGCGCGCCGGCAGGCCGAGGAGGCGCGGCGCGAGGGCGCCGAGGCCGACGAGGTGCGCCACCGGCTGCAAATCCTGACGCCGCGCGAGCGCGACGTCCTGCAAGGAATGATCGCCGGCCAACCTAACAAGCTCATCGCCCATGCGCTCGGTATCAGCCCGCGCACGGTCGAGATCCATCGCGCCCGCGTCATGGACAAGATGGCGGCGCGCAGCCTTTCGGCGCTGGTGCGCATGGCGCTGGCGGCCGGAATCGAGTCGAACTGAAGGCGCGGCGAGGCAGCCTCAGCCCTTCGGCGCGCTCGATCTCGCCGCGCGCGCCTTGTCGATATCGACCTCGACCATCGTCACGTCGTTGAACAGCGCCCCGGCGAAATCGGCATCCTGGACCCGCGCTTTTTTCAGGCTGGCGCTGCGCAGGTCGGCCTCGAAGAATTTGGCCCCTTCGAGGTTCGAAGGAAGATCTTGCGAACCGGCGCCGACGCGCTCCAACGGGCCGAGATTGGCCCCGACCAGCACGGCGGCACCGAGATGCGCGTGCGACAGGCAGGCGCCTCTCAGATCGGCGTTGGACAGGTTGGCCTCGCGCAGATCCGAAAACGACAAGTCCACCATCGACAACATGGCGCCGGTCAGATTGACACGCCGAAGCCGCGCGCCGACGATCGTCGCCATCGCCAAATTCACGTGGCTCAGGTCGTAGCCGCTCAGATCGGCGTGGTTCAGCACCGCGCGTTGGCCGTTCCTGCCGCTGCTTTCCACCCAGATCGCATGGTGGCGCAGCATCTCGACGAGCGTGTCGCGGGAGATGCTGGAGATGGCCGGCTTGGTAAGCCCCTCGACCTTCAGCGCGCCGGCGAAGACCTCGCCGTCCATGATCGCGCCGCTGATATCGACGCCCTGAACCTCGGCCCCTTTGAAGATGGCTTTGCTCAGGCAGGCGCCGCGCAGAATCGCCTCGTTCAATCTGGCATTGGTCATGTCGGCGCGCTCGAGCACGGCCCCCGTCAGGTCGGCGCGACGCATATCGACGTTGCGCAGATCCGCGTGGTTCAGGACGGCGTCCCTGAGATCCGCCCCGGTCAGCACGGCATCGGTCAGCTTCGCCTCGGAAAAATCGGCGCCGCGGGCGCGAACCTTCGTGGCATCCGCCGCTTGCGGCCGCAGGGCAGCGCTGGCGGCAAGCTGTCCGCTGTCCATCTTGGCAAAGGTACCCTGGCGAAGATCGGCACCGCGAAAGCAGGCTCGCTCCATTTGCGCGCCGCGCAAGCAGGCGCCTCTGAGGTCGGATTTCGACAGATCCGCGCCGTCCAAATTCGACAGGCGCAAATCGGCCCCGAACAAATTGGCGCCGGAGAGCCGCGTATCGCTCAGCTTCGAACCGCGAAGATTGGCGCCCGTCAGATCGGCGCGGGAAAGATCGCGTCCGCTGAGATCGACGCCCGAGAGATCATGACGGGCGAACGAGGCCGGGCGGCCGCCCGAACGGCCGCGAATGTAAAGCTCGTGCAGCTGCAGCACTTGGCGGAATTGCTGCGGCGTAAGGCGCTTGTAGTCCGGGCCCGAATATCCGGCATCTTCGAACGGCATGTCAGTATTATTGGGCCAAACCGTTATGAATTACTGAATTGGCGCGGAGCATTGGAGTTCTTGGCCCGTCCCAGGCCTTCACCGCGCCGGCGCCGTCACGCCCATTGTGGCGTGGGGCCTGGCCGTCGACCTCAGGGGTGACGATCGTGTGAGCAAACCGTGGCAACGCGCATTTTCGCCGAGCGGCGATGCTTCCCCGAGAGATACGCAAGGCGCGATAATTCCCTATTAACGAGTATTCGCCATAGTGCGCTCGCATTGTGTTTTCGCCCGCTTCACCGGAAGCCAGGCCGGAGGCGCGTCGTTGCAGCGCGGAATTGACATCGACCAGTTCGCCACGTCGCGGACGGGACGGAGCTACTTCAAGTTCCTCGTCTTCTGCGCCCTATTCTCTTTTGGCATCGGGTTCGTCTTTTACGAGACCAGCCTGCGCTCCTACACCGTGAGCAAAAGCGAAGAAAAGATCACGGCGCTGCAGTTGGTGGATGCTTTCGTCAATCAATATTCGGGAATTCGCGGCGATCTCCACAGCGACAAGGCGCCCGTCCCCGCCACGTTTCGTGCTCACGCCATCGATCTCTTCAACCGCTCGGGCGACGGCGATCACCTCTTGCGTCTCGACTTGGTCGGCCGGACCGGCCGAGCGATCGTGACGCCGCCGCGGGACCAGGCGATGGCCGAAATCATCGAGCAATTCGCTCACTCGACGAATCCGCAACCGCGATCCGCATTCATCGATCTCGACGGGCATACGATCTTCCGGACGATGTATCCTTCGATCGCCAGTCAGCAGAGCTGCGTCGATTGCCACAACCAGCTCCAAGGCGACAAGGGGCACTGGAAGCTCAATGACGTCATGGGCGCGTTCTCGGTCGACGTTCCGGCCGGTCCCTTCCTGCGCCGCAATCTCCTCCAGAGCGCCGGCATGGGGCTCGGAACATTTGCGGCGCTGAGCGCGGTAAGCCTGTGGATCGCGCTGCTCTACTTCCATCGCAGCCGCGAACGCGAAGCGACCTTTCGCGCCGTCCAACGCGCGAAGGAGGAGGCCGAATCGGCGAGCCGTTCCAAATCCGAATTCCTGACGAATATGAGCCATGAATTGCGCACGCCCTTGAACGCCATTATCGGTTTTTCGGACGTCATGGCGGGCGAAAAGTTCGGCCCGCTGGGCAATGAGCGCTATGTGCAATACGTCCACGATGTCGGCGACAGCGGGCGGCATCTGCTGAGCCTGATCAACGACGTTCTCGATATCTCGAAAGTCGAGTGCGGCAAGCTCGATCTCCATGAAGAGGCCGTCGACCTTGCCGAGATCTTCGACGGCTCGATCCGGCTCATGCGCCAGCGCGCCGAAGCGGCGCAGATCTCGCTGACGGCCGAGGTGGCGGCTTCGCTGCCACCGCTTTGGGCGGATGGTCGCCGCATCAAGCAGGTCGTGCTCAATCTGCTGTCGAACGCGGTCAAATTCACGCCGGCGGGCGGCAGCGTCTCGGTGCGCGCGTTTGCCGGCAAGGATGGTGTCCGGTTTGCCGTGAGCGATAGCGGGATCGGCATGGATGCGGCCGGCATCGAGCTGGCATTGCGGCCGTTCGGTCAGGTCGATTCCAGCCTTGCCCGCAAATATTCCGGCACCGGGCTTGGCCTGCCGCTGAGCAAGGCGATTGCGGAATTGCATGGCGGCACGCTCGAGATCGCCAGCCGGCCGGACGAGGGAACGGTTGTGACGGTCGCGTTACCGCTGCGCCGGATCATCGCGAAGCGAGCCGACACCGCCGCTTGACGCAAGGCGGGCGCGTTGCTCCCGCCGCATCGGCCAATCTCGCGCTCCGAACAGCCGCAAGTCTTCGACGCTTCGTCATCAAATCATCATAAATCTTCGCGCCGTGAAAAGGCTGCAAGAAGTCTTTCAGATCGTCCGCGCCTCGCAGTAAGGTAGGCCGCAGACCAAGATCTGGAGCAGCGACATGGCGACGCCGAGCAATCAGCCAACAAATGGGCGAGACTGGTTGGACGCGGAACTCGCCGACGCGATCGATGAGGATTATGAGCTCGAGCTCTCCGAGCCGGAGCTGTCACTCGAAATCCAGAATATCTATCGCAAGGCCCATCCGCCTTCGCTTCCCCGCGCCGACTATTTTCGCACCTTGCTCAAACTCCAGGCCGAGCTGATCAAGCTCCAGGACTGGATCGCCCATCAGAAGGAAAAGGTCGTCGTCCTCTTCGAAGGCCGGGACAGCGCCGGCAAGGGCGGCGTCATCAAGCGCATCACCCAGCGGCTCAATCCACGCGTCTGCCGCGTCGTCGCGCTCCCCGCCCCCACCGAGCGCGAGCGCTCCCAATGGTACTTCCAGCGCTATGTCCCGCATCTTCCGGCCGGCGGCGAGATGGTGCTGTTCGATCGCTCCTGGTACAACCGGTCAGGCGTCGAGCGGGTCATGGGCTTTGCCACCGCGGATCAGGTCGAGCAATTCTTTCACGACGTCCCTGAGTTCGAACGCATGCTGGTCCGCTCCGGCATCCGGCTGATCAAATATTGGTTTTCGATCACCGACCAGGAGCAGCAGCTGCGCTTCCTGATGCGGATTCACGACCCGCTCAAGCAATGGAAGCTTTCGCCCATGGATCTGCAGTCCCGGGTCCGCTGGGAAGACTATACAAGGGCGAAGGAGGAGACCTTCGCCCGGACCAGTATCCCGGAAGCGCCATGGCACATTGTCGAGGCGAACGACAAAAAACGGGCGCGCCTCAATTGCATCGATCATCTGCTCTCTCAAATTCGCTATGAAGACATACCGCACGAGGAGGTGAAGCTGCCGGACCGGGTCTTCAATCCGGATTACGAGCGCCACGTCTTGCCCCCGGAACTCTTCGTTCCGTCCAAATACTGACGCCGTAGTGCCCGCTCGCCGCGACCACGACCGGGCTCACGACAGCCGATCGTCATCATCTGCCCTGCGCTTTGCGCCTCTGATATCCTTCGGGCATCCGCCGGACGGGGCAAGCGCGGCGGCGGTGGCCTTGCAAGCGGACGCATCGAGCGCTGATTTCCTGGAGAACCCCGCGCCCAACGTGAAGGTGACTTGAAAAAGGAGCCATCGCTATGTCGGCGACACCGAATCTGAACGCTTCCGGCACGGCCATGCCGGAAACCCAATCCATCCGTGAGCACTGGCGCCTGTTTCTAACCGAAGGCATCATCCTGGTGCTGCTGGGTCTCGGCGCCATTCTGGTGCCGCCCATTGCGGGTCTTGCCGCCACGGTCTTTCTCGGCTGGCTGTTTGTAATCGGTGGCGTTGTCGGCCTGGTGGCGACGTTTCGGGCACGAGGCGCCCCCGGCTTCTGGTGGGCGGTATTCTCGGCGATTATCGCCCTGCTCGCCGGCGCGGTGCTGTTGTGGAATCCGCTGCAAGGTCTGGTCACCCTGACCTATGTGCTCATCGCCTATTTCCTCGTGGACGGCGTCTTCATGATCGCGCTCGGCATCGCGCATCGCCGCGACCTCTCGCACCGCTGGCAAGGCCTCGTGCTGAACGGCGTCATCGATGTGATCCTCGCCGTCATCATCCTGTCGGGCTTGCCCGGTTCCTTTGCCTGGGCGCTTGGACTCTTGCTTGGTATCGACCTTGCTTTCGGCGGCGCGACGCTCATCGCCATGGCGCTGGCGGCGCGCCACCCTGCCGGATAATTAGCGCGCAGCGCCGCGACGCAGAAACCGCGGGCCGAGGCTGAGCGCTGTTTTCGCGTGGCCTGCGACGGCTGTGGAGCCATCTGACTTGGCCGATCGACCGTGACCATGGGCCGAACGCATCATGGCCCGGTCGCTCGCGTCAGCGCCGCGGGTGGAGGCGTACTGTCAAGCTGCTCGAGGAAAGCGGTGAGATCCGAGATCTGAGATGCCGTTAAGTGAGGAACGAGCGCGAGTGTCTCCTCGCGCGCGCCCACCAGCCTGCCCCGGCTCGCCGCCTCGCCTTGGGCGTAGAACTCCAGCACGTCGCGCAAGGTCTTGAAGCGGCCATCATGCATATAGGGCGCCGTCAGCGCGACGTTACGCAGGGATGGCGTCTTGAACGCCCCGAGCTGCGATTGCGGGGAAGGCAGGTAGGCGAGCTTGTCCTTGGCGGCGGACGGGTCGTCGCTGAAACGGCCGATGCCGTTGAAGGGATCGGCGCGGAGTTCGGCGATGCCCGCGGCACGTCCAGTATCCGGCGCCTCGTCTGGCAGCACCGGCAAGCCGATGTTGTGGAATTCGCCGTCACTGAAATTGGGGCCGGCATGACAGAGGTCGCAATGCCCCGCGCCGACGAAGAGTTTGAGTCCGCGCTTGGCCGCCGGCGAGAGCATGGCGAGCTTCGCTCGATCGCCGGTTTTGAGCCCTTCGACGTAGCGGTCGAAGGGCGACGGGCCGCCGGTGAGCTTGCGCTCATAGGCCTCGATCGCCTTGCCGACATTGGCGAAAATCCGATCCACCGCGTCGCGGTCGGCGGCCGTCATGGCGTCCCAGGCGCGGGCCGCCGGTGCGGTCTCGTCATTCTCAGGGCGGCCATGGGCGGGGAAGCGGCCGCTATCCGCGAGCGCCGGCATCGGCCCGAAGACCTGTTCATAGGCGCGGCGAAGCGACGGATCCTCATAGAGGGCGTGTGCGACATGCAGCCGGTCGCTACCGAACTCGCGCGGATTCTCGATGACATACGGCACCTGGGACCACAGCGAATCCGCTCTGCCATCCCAGAAGAACCAATGATTCTCCGCGGCGCCGAGCAGCGTCGGAGCGTTGCGGGTGCCGACGGCAAGGCCCTTGGCGAGAGCGCGGCCGTCGGTAAAGGCGCGCTGCGGCTGATGACAGATAGCGCAAGAGATCGCGCCATTCACCGACAGGCCCCCATCGAAGAAAAGTTTCTGACCCAGGACTGCGGCGCGCGGGTTGTCGGCAACGCCATCGGTAGGGTCGGCAGGCGGCGGCTCGAGCGGGCTGTGGGCCATGATCGCCGCCAGCTCGTCGGGCGTGTAGAGCGCGCGATCGCCGGCGCTTGGTGCCGCGGCGCCCAGCATCACCGCGAAGAAGGCCCCGCCAAGCAGGGTGGCGATCGCTCCGCCCGACCTCATCGCCTCACTTGCCGCAGCAGGGCAACTGGAGATAGGCGACGTCCTCCTTGCCGCTTTGCCGTACGGTCGCCTTCAGCGTCCAAGCGCCCATCATGTGGAAATACATGCCCGAGACGTCGACGATGCCATCATCGCTCGCCACTTTGGGCGAGGAGTTCATGCCATGCGCAAAACCGGTCTTCATGCCGTGGCGCATGCCCGCATAGATCTCGACTGCGGCATCGGACAGCTTCTTGTGCGGCGCCGCGCCGTCATAGATGCCGAGGCGGATCGTGAAATACTTCTCGTAAGGGATCGGCGTCGGCACCGCGAGCAGCTTCACCAGGAACAGATGATGCACCGTGTAGGCGCTGCGCGTTGGCTTGAAATGCGCCGGCGCATCGGACATCGGCATATTCATTTTCATTCCGTTCGTCGTCCCTTCGTCCGCCGCCGCCGGGGGCGCGGCGAACCCGGCGAGTACGGCCGTGACCAGCAGACAGAGCCTTGCCCGAGCCATCTTTGAACCCTCCCTGAAGGGTGTTCGCCCTACCCCGAACGCCGGAGGCGCCAGGAGCGTCGGCTTTACGAGGCTAATCAGTAGGCCATAGCATCCTATTTCGCCAACCCTGAAACACCGGGTCAGAAGCCGGCGAGCACCGAATCAATGCCGATATGACGCGTCCCGGCATAGTGATAGGTGAGCACGACGCTAAACGTGATGACGAGCACGGTGGCGGAAAAAGCGAGCAGCCCGATCGCCATCCGACGATTTGCCAAGCGCCGGCTCGCGACGAATTCGGCCGCGGTCTGCGGGCGCGCACCGGCCCTGCGTCGGCGGGCGTCGATGCGCTCCTCCTCCTGAGCCCAGCGGTAGATCATCAGCATGGCGGTGGCGGCAAACATCATGCTGCCCGGAATCCACATGGTAAGCCCGCCGAGCTGCTCGTCGGTGACGGGGCTCAGCCCCCAGAACCGCCCCAATGTGCCGTAGGCGCTGTAAAGCGCTTGATGTTTGAAGCTCAGGAACGAGCCGAGCAGGATGTTGGCCGCCGAAGCAAACCAGAACATGCCCAGCCTGGTCCCCAAGGAGGCGCCGAGCGGATACGGGCGCGGATCGAGGATACGCCAGAAGAAGACGAGACCGCTGATCAGCAGCGTCGTGTGCCAGAGATCGTGGACCGGCTCGTCGAGGATGGCGAGATCATGATAGCGCGGTACCATCCAAAAATAGGTCGTGCCAATGAACAGCGCCGTCGCCGGCGCCGGCCGGCCCAACGGACCCAACACGCGCGGGATGGCGCCGCCGAGAAGCGGCGCGACCAATCCGCGGCGCAGCCAGGCCGGCAATCCACGGAGCAACGCCGCCTGAGGGGCCGCGAGCATCAGCAGCATCGGCCCGACCGTGCGCAGCAGCATGTGCTCCACCTGATGCGCGACGAAAAGATGGTCGGACAGCGTCTCGATCGGCGATTGCAGCGCGAGGAAGACGGCCCCCACGCCGCCGAAGAAAGCGAGATGCGCCGGCGCGCCGCGGCGTTCCCCCGCCGACAATCCGCGTCCGCGCCGGCCACGAATGTAGACCCAGAGGACCAGAAGCGTGGCGATGGTGAGGCCCGGCGTCACCGGCCAGATCGACCAGGTCTCGCCCGCTGCAAGGAGGTGATCGTAGCGGAGCATCGGAGGAACCGCAGCGAGCACCGGCAAGAGACCGGCGATCAACGCCGCCGGCCACAACAAGGAAAAGTCCACTCGTCTCATTTCTCTAGCTCGACGGCTTCACCAGGGATTGGACGACATTGAGCAGCTCCGGCCACCCGACGGAATCGGCGTCGTCGTAGATCTTGCGGATGCGACCCTGCTGATCGACGATCGCCAGCACATCGTTGTGGACGATGTCGTAATCGGCATGGGACTGCTCGGCGAGCTTGTTGACCACCTCAGGCTGCACCCCCGCCGAATCCCCGGTATCGCTTTCGTTCTCGGCAGAGAGGCTCACGCGCTTGTACCAGACGCTGAACCCGCCGCTCACGATCCGGCGCATTTCGGCGGGTGCTGCGACCAGGTACTGCCAATGCGTGTCCTCCGGATTCCAGCCGTATTGCCGCATGAAGGCGCGCATCTGCTCCGGCCCGGTGTTCTCGGGGTCGATGTTGAAGGATACGATCGCCACCTTGTCGGCGATGCCGGCGGGGCGCAAACCCAGCGTTTCGAGATTGGCCAGATGCGCAGCGATCAGCGGACACATCGTCGTGCAGTAGGGGAAGAGGAAGGTGACGAGCTGGACCTTGCCGGCAAAGCCGCTCGACGAGATGGCCTCGCCGAGCTGGTTGGTCATGGTATAGCTCGGCGCTGGAGCGAGGATCGGGAGAGACGTGTGCCGATCCCCTTCATATCGCCGGCCGAGAAAGAAGCTGGAAAGGGCGACAGCCGGCAGGCTCGCAACCAGCGCCGCGAACCAGATCCATCGTCGCCAAGTGCCCAAGGGCGACCGGTGTCGGAGTTCTGGTGCCGTTGCTACGCGCATCTCATCTCGCGACAATGCGATTGACGACGTCGGCGTCGAAATGCGCCGGATCGATCTTCAGATAGGCCACGCCTTCCTCGGGCGCGACCACTGCCTCAACCACGCCGGGCGCCGCTTGCAGCCGGGAGGCGAGAACGCCCACCTCGCCTTGCGCGATTTTTCCGCAGCGGGCGAGATAGCTTTTGTAACGGCGAGGCCGGCGCATCGTTGCCGCGATGACGAGCCAAATCAGCGCAACGACGAAAGCAAAGGCGAAAACGCCGGTGACGCCATCGACTGCCGACACCCAGCCGCCGCCCGCGCCCCCGACGAAAATGCCGAGGAACTGCGCACTCGAGTAGATGCCCGTCGCGGTTCCTTTGGCGTCGGCCGGCGCGCTCTTGGTGACCAGCGACGGCAGCATCGCCTCCATCACGTTGAACGCGGTGAAGAAGCCGATCAACGCGGCGATTAGCACCGCGCCATGGCTGCCGGCCACGGCCATCGCCACATTGCTTGCCGCCAGCAGCACGATGGCGGCGATAAGCACTTCCTTCATGCGGCCGCCCTTCTCGGCCAGGATGACCGCCGGTACCATCAGCACGACCGATGCCGCAAGAACCGGAAGGTAGAGCCGCCACTCGCCGCCAGACGTGATCTGCAATGTGCCCATGAGCAGCCGCGGCACGGCGAGGAAGCTCGCGGTCAGTACGACATGAAGCGCGAAAATGCCGAAATCCAGTCGCAGCAGTTCGCGATCGCGCAAAACGCGCGCGAAGAGAGCCGGCACCGGCTCGGCGTCACGATGACGCAGAGTCGCCGCGGGCGTCGGCACCACCCCTAGGGTAATGCCGATGCCGGTCGCGGCGAGACCCGCGGTCAGCCAAAAGATGCCAGCCAAGCCGATCGCGCCCGCCAGCGCCGGCCCGAGAACGATGGCGATCACGAAGGAAAGACCGATGGTCATGCCGATCATGGCCATCGCCCGCGTTCTCACCTCCTCACGGGTCAGATCGGCGACGAACGCGAGGATCGCCGAGCCGACCGCGCCGGTTCCCTGAAGAATGCGGCCGACGAGCACGCCCTCGATCGAGGTGGCGAGCGCCGCGACGGCGCTGCCGATGCCGAAGAGGAGAAGGCCGGCGGAGATCACGGTCTTGCGGCCGATGCGATCGGAGAGCAGGCCGAAGGGGATCTGCAGCACGCCCTGGGTCAGTCCGTAGGCGCCCAGCGCCAAGCCGATCATCGCCGGCGTCGCGCCGGGGAGATGGCGCGCGTAAGTGGCGAAGACGGGGTAGATCATGAAGAGGCCGAGAAGCCGCATCGCGAAAATCGCGGCAAGCGACCCCGTCGCACGAAGTTCGCGCGGCGTCATCGCTTCGCGATGCTCCCGATATTCACCGGCTCAACGCTCCCGACCTGGCACGATCCAGGCTCGGCGCCTCCGGCGGCCGGGGCAAGTTAAATGTCGTTTAAGGTCCGACGCGCGAAGCCCCGCGATTGAGCCGAAATGTCGCAGCCTGTCGCCGTCCGCGGCGCGGTGAGACGCCGCTTGCGAGATGCAGGCGAGAACCCGGACCTTTTCCCGCCATGGCCGTCACCGAGATGGCGAAGCAGCGCAACGCGCATCCACCTACGGCTTGTAATCCGGGAAAAACACCTGCTCGCCGTCGAGCTTGTAGCTGGCGATCATGGCCTGACCCTCCGGCGAGGTGAGCCACGCGATGAACGTCATCCCCAGCGCCGATTTGACCTGAGGATGCCGTGCCGGGTTCACCAGGATTGCCGCGTATTGGTCGATCAGGCGCGGATCCCCGTCGACGACGACCCTGAGGTGACCGCGAGCGCTGAATTTCACCCAGGTCGCCCTGTCGGCGAACGCATAGCCATTCATCGACGCCGCGGTGACCAGCGTCTGTTGCAGGCTCGAGCCGGTCTCGAGATGCCAGGACTCGCGATCCGGCGCCTCGCGGCCGACGGCCTCGGTCCATATCGTACGCTCCGCGACGTCGGTCGCGCTCATGTCGCCGCGCGATATGAAGAGCGCCTTGACGTCGGCGATCTTGCGCAAGGCCGCGCTCGCGTCATGCATGTCTTGGATCTTCGCCGGGTCGTCTTCGGGACCAACGAGAATGTAGTCGTTGTACATCACGTCGCGCCGCACGCTGCCAAATCCGTTCTGCATGAACTGCAGTTCCCGAGATCGGTCGTGGACGAGCACAACATCGCACTCGCCGAGTTCACCGCTCTCGAGCGCATGGCGTGTCCCTTCGGCGGCCACGTAGACCTGGATACCGGTGCTGCGGGTGAAGCTGGGCACGAGAAAGTCGAGCAGGCCGGATTTCAGGGCCGAGTTCGTCGTCGCAACGGTGATGAACGGGTGATCCTCGGCATGCGAGGAAAACGGCGCGCCGGCCAGGACGAAGAGGCAAGCGAGAAGGATGTTTCGACGAAGGGACTCCATGGCGACGTCGCGTGCCGCATCTATGATTGAGTGTATAGCCTGCGCATCAAGCTCACAAATGCTCTCGGCATCGGCGTTCGGCGTGCCCGAGGTTCACCACTTGCCTTAGCCCGAGGGGATGCGCAATGCTTTTGTTGCATCGAGTTTCTCGCGCGACGCACGTGGCGACGCCACAGGCCTGGGATTGGAGCCAAGCGATGCGTTCGCTTCGTGTGCTCATGGTGCTCTCGCTGGCGGTATTGATGTGCGTTGCCGCCCTGGCGTCCTGGTATGATCGCAGAGTTGCGCTGCGTGCGGCGGAAGACCATGTCGCATTGACCGTCGACGTGATGCGCGAACAGGCCTTGAACGTCTTCGAAACCCAGGAACTCGTCCTCGATCAGATCAGGCAGCGGACCGCCGGGCTGGATTGGGACGCCATCAGCCACTCCGCCGAGTTCGCGCAGTTCCTGCGGAAAACCCAGGATCGGATGGATGGGATTTCGTCGATCTGGCTGGCCGATGGTACGGGCCATGTCCGTGCGTCCGCCGGCGCGATCTATCCGCCCGCCTTGAGCTTCGAGAACAGGGACGACTTTCAAGCGCAGCGGCGGGGCGACGCGGGCACCCTCGTCGGCAGGCCTCATCTCGGCACCTTCGCCCTCAGCGAACGCAGATCGTCAGCTGCCGGCGACTTCGACGGCGTCATCGCCATCGAGATGTCCGTCGAATATTTCGAGCGCTTCTTCCGCGGTCTCGACGAGCGCGACGATCACCGCGCGGTTCTCGTCCGCGCCGACGGGACCGTGCTCGCCGCCGATTCGGCTTACAGCGAGCCGCAGCGCTTTCCGCCGAGCTCCGAATTGATGCGGTCCATCACCGGCGGCGTCCAGGACCACAGCTGGAACCCCTCGCCGGGAGGTGGCGCGCATTTCTTCCAGTGGCGGCAACTCGCGCCCTACCCGGTCTATGTGGCCTATGCCATGGATCGAAGCGTCGCGCTCCGCTCCTGGTACGGTCATGTCGCCTTCTATGCGTTTCTGTGCGCCGGCGTGTGGGCGGCGCTGTGCCTCATCGCTTATCTGGCATCGCAGCGCGCCGCCGCGGAGGCGGCTTTGCAACAAGCCCAGAGAATGGAGGCCATCGGACAACTCGCCAGCGGCGTCGCGCATGATTTCAACAACCTGCTGACGACGGTGGTCGGCAATGTCGATCGCATCGCCTTCGACCCGCAGGCGACGCAGCGCATCCGGCGACTGGCCGATGCCGCATTGGGCGCGGCGATGCGCGGAGCGAGCCTGACGGCGCAGCTTCTGGCCTTTGCGCGCCGGCAACCGCTCAACCCGAGCATCGTCCAGGTCGACCGGCTTCTCGACGCCATGCTGCCTTTGATCAAGGACGCCGTGGGCGAGACGGTCAGCGTGTCCTGCACATCGGCGCCCGATCTGTCGCCGATCCGGATCGACCCGGGACAGCTCCAAGCCGCACTGCTGAATGTCGCCCTCAACGCGCGGGACGCCATGCCGCGCGGTGGCGATCTGCGGATCGAGGCGCGGAACGCGACGATCGATGCCGGCGAGGCGACTCGCCGCACCATCCCGCGCGGCGACTACGTCGTCATTGAGATCGCCGATACCGGCACCGGGATGGGCGCCGATGTCGCCAATCGCGCCTTCGAGCCGTTCTTCACCACCAAAGAAACGGGCAAGGGCAGCGGGCTTGGCCTGTCGATGGTGTATGGCTTCGCCCGCCAGTCGGGCGGCACGGCAGAGCTCGACAGCCGGGTCGGCGCCGGAACGACGATACGGCTCTACATCCCGCGCTCAGAACAGAGGGAACGCAGCGAGCTGCCGGGCGTCGCACCGCCCTCGCCTCCGCTCAAAAGCGCAATCCTTGTGGTCGAAGATCAGGACGGGGTCCGTCAGATGATGGCCGACTCACTCGAGGAATGCGGCCACGACGTCAAGACCGCGCGCACCGCCGAAGAAGCGATGGAGGTTCTCGCGCGCGACGCTCGGATCCACGTGCTGGTGACCGACATTATCCTGCCCGGCGCCATGAACGGCGCGGAGCTTGTCCGCAAGGCCCGGGAATTGGCGCCGCATGTGAAGGTGCTGACCATCTCGGGAAACGCCAGCGAAGAGACGATCCGCGGCATCCACCCCGATGGCTGCGCCTTCCTCCCCAAGCCGTTTCGCGCAAGCGATCTCGCCAAGGCGGTCGGCGAACTGCTCTAGGGAATTGCTGCCGGCCGGAACCCGCGCGCATTGCCGGCCGGCTGATCAGCGCGAAGGGGGCCGCGTGGTCCGGTCCAGGAGGCCAAAGACCACGAGGCCGAACGCAAAGCCGCCGAGATGGGCCACCCAGGCAATCTGGGCGCCCGGTTCACCGGGCATGCCGGTTTGTCCGGCGATGACCGTCACGATGATCCATAACGCCAGCAACGGCCAGAGACCCGTCCGACGCCCGGCCGCGCTGCGCGCCTGCATGCGAAGGACGCCGCCGAACAGCCCGCTGATGGCACCCGACGCGCCGATCACGGGCAATGCCGAAGAGGGATAGGCGGCCCAGTGCGCGCCGGCGGCGGCGACGCCGGACAGGATCGTCAGCACAAGCATGCGCCAACGGCCGAGGCGTCGCTCCACGCCGGATCCGAAGGCCAACAGCGCCAACATGTTGACGAAGAGATGGGTGAGATTGGCGTGCAGGAATTGATAGCTGATCGGGTCGATCGACGCCGGCCAACCCAAGCGGCCCGCCGAGTATCGCGCCGGGATGAAAGCAAACAGGCGAATGATGCTGTCGTCGGCTTCGTCGGGAAGCAACAGGCGAAACCCATGAACCGCAATGTTGACGATCAACAAAGCCGCGGTGATCGGCGGGATGTTGAAGATCGGTTGTCGCACGGAGCGTGCCGGCTGATCGCTCATAACCCCAGGGGCCTCGCCATGAATCGGGCGCATCGGCCAATGTAGCGAACCCGCTGCCGTCCTCGCGAGCCGCGGCAATGGCTGGCGATGGCGCTACGCTATGGACCGCCGGCGTTGCTCAATAGGCGGAGATGCCGCCTTCGGCGGGTATCGCCGCGCCATTCACCATGCGCGATTCGTCGGAGGCGAGGAACATCGCGACATGCGCGATATCCTCCGGCTGGCCAACACCGAAGGGGTAGCGTTCGGTCATATTGTCGATCCCGCCGAAGCGAATCTGGTTCCCGTCGACGAAGCGGCTCTTGACCCGTTCGGTCAGCACGACACCGGGGCAAATGGCGTTGACACGAACACCCCTAGGAGAGTAGGCGCCGGCGAGAGCCCGCGTGAAGGAGATCAAGCCGCCCTTCGCCATGATGTAGACATGCGCGAGGTGATTGCCGCGAAGCGCGACCACCGAGGAGAAGTTGACGACGCTGCCGTGGCCCTGCTCGACCATTACCGGGATGACGTGGCGGCAGCACAGGAAGGGTCCTTTCAGGTCGAGGCTCATGGTGTGGTCCCAAACCGAAAGCTCGACGTCGGTCACGTGCCGATCCTCGCGCAGGGAGCCGCCGGCGCAGTTCAGCAACACATCGATGCGGCCGAAGGCATCCCTCGCCTGCCGCACCATCTGCTGGACGCTGGCTTCGTCGGTCACATCGGTGCGCACGAAGCGCGCGCCGGCGCCGGCCTCGCGCGCGCTCGCCTCGCCCAGCGCCTCGTCGACCTCCGCCACAACCACCTTGGCGCCCTCCGCGACGAACAGCTTGGCCGAGGCCCGGCCAATGCCGGAGCCGGCGCCGGTGATCACCGCAACCTTGTCCGCGAGACGATTCATCTGTCCCTCCCTTGCTGATCCCCGCGAAGGAGCGGGTCTGCGGTCGCCCATCGGTTCGTCGACGTTGCGTCCGACATCTTTGCGGTTAAAGCTAGCGTGAAACCACGGCGGGAGGAACTCATGGCTGATCAGCAGACGGTACTCGTGACCGGCGGCGCGTCCGGCATCGGCCTCGCCATCGTGAAGGCGGTCATCGCGGAGGGCTGGCGGGCCGTCGTCGCCGATGTGAACCAAGCCAATCTCGACCGCAGCCGGGAAGCTCTCGGGGAGGCGGGCGGCAACGTGCGGTTCGCCCCGCTGAACGTGACGGACGAGGCGGCGGTCACACAGTGTCTCGCGGCCTGCGAAGACGAATTCGGCGCGCTGACCGGAATCGTCAACTCTGCGGGTATCGCCAAGGCTGCGCCGGCGCTCGACACGACGACGGAGATGTTCCGCAGCATGCTCGAGGTCAATCTCATCGGCAGCTTCGTGGTCGCGCGAGAAGCCGCCAAAAGGATGCGACAGCGCAGCGCCGGGTCGATCGTCAACATCGCCTCCGTGTCGGGCATCTTGGGAAACGAAGGCCGCCTCGCCTATGGCGCCACGAAGGGAGGCGTCATCGTCATGACCGAGGTGATGGCCGTCGAACTCGCCGGCGCTGGAATTCGCGTCAACGCCATTGCACCGGGTCCGGTCGACACCCCTCTGGTTCAACAGGTGCATACGCGGGAGGCTCGGGCCGCCTGGATATCGACCATCCCTCAACGGCGCTACGCCGCTGCGGCCGATATCGCCGGAGCGGCGATATTCCTGCTCGACGGCCGCAAATCGGGCTACGTCACGGGGCAAACCCTTTGCGTCGATGGCGGCTTCACCATCGCCGGCATCATGATCGGCTCCCCCTAGCTGTGAAGTCTCAATAGGTTGTCCATTCGGTCCCGACCGAGGAAGCTGAAGTTGCTGAGGCTTTAGCGAACCTTGGGGGAACCGAATGGACGTTCACAAGAATGCCCGGCTGACGCCAACCGATCGAGAGGCGATGGTGCGCCGCGTTGTCGAGGGCGGGCAGACGCCGCAGGCTATCAGCCAAGCCGTAGGCGTCTGCCCGCGCACGGTGCGGAAGTGGGTTAGGCGGTTCCGGGCGGAAGGTGTTTCCGGCCTGGAAGACCGCCCATCCCGGCCGCACCGTTTGCACAGGCCCACACCGCCCGAAATCGTGGCACGGATTGAGGCTTTGCGGCGGCAACGCTGGACAGGCGCGCAGATCGCCCGGGACACCGGCGTCTCGAAGGCGACTGTCTCGCGGATCCTTCGCCGTCTCGGCCTCAATCGCCTCAAGGCCCTCGAGCTCGTCGAGCCTGTGCGCCGCTACGAACGCGAGAGGCCTGGCGAGCTCATCCACATCGACATCAAGAAGCTCGGCAGGTTCGACCGCACCGGCCATCGTGTCACCGGGGATCGCACGGGACATAGCTCCAGCCGCGGCGTCGGCTGGGAATACGTCCATGTCTGCATCGACGATGCCTCGCGCATCGCCTATGCCGAGATCAAGAAGGACGAACGCAAGGAGAGCGCCGTCGCCTTCCTGGAGGCCGCCCTACGCTACTACGCAAAGCTCGGTATCACAGTCGAGCGCGTGATGACCGATAACGGCTCCTGCTACATCTCCGGCGCCTTCGCGCGCGCCTGCAAGCGCCTCGGCCTCAAGCACCTGCGAACCAAGCCATACACCCCCAGGACGAACGGCAAGGCCGAGCGCTTCATACAGACCGCTCTTCGCGAGTGGGCCTATGCCAAAGCCTATCACCACTCAGACCAGCGCAGCGCCGAGCTGCTACCTTGGCTCCATCGCTACAACTGGCATCGACCTCATGGTAGCCTCGACGCCTTGCCGCCCGTCAGCCGACTCGGACTGACCGAGAACAACCTATTGAGGCTCCACATCTAGCCAGCGCAACCTTACCCGTAGCGGCGCAGCGCCTCAGCCAATCCCGTAGCGCGTGATCACCGCGGCGAGGTCGCCGCTGAGCGAGGCGCCGGTGTGGATGGTGGGGATGCCGGCGGGCAGGTGGCGCTTCGCCAATTCGCCTTCATCGAGGCTGGTGAGGATCGCCACCGGGATGCTGTGCGTCGTCGCCATGGCGGCGAGCGCGCGGGCGAGATCGGTGCCGGGCAGCTCCGCCATCGTCGCCGAGGTGATGATGAGGTTGGGCTTCATGCGGATGGCGAGCGTGAAGGCCTCGGTCGCCGATTGCGTCAGGATGGCGCGGATACCGCAGGCGGCGAGCTCGCGGGCGACCAGGCGCCCGACCACGCGCGACGAGGTCACGAGCAGCACCTCGACATTGCGCAGCTCGATCTCGTCGGGATTGAAGGCGCGCGGCATCGGCAGCGCGCGCAGCACGGTGGCGATCGCCGAATCGCTCGCCCCCGGATGCTCCATCGACTGCGCCATGGCGTCGACATGCGCGCGGATATCGGCGAGCGCCGCCTCGCCATGGGCCATGTCCATGTCGTCGATGTAGTTCTCGAGGCGGTGCGCCACCAGCGAGACCAGCGGAAAGCCCGAGGCTTCGCCCATGCCTTTCAGGGTATGGGTGTCGCGACGGAGCTGCGACAGCGCCGCCGGCAGCGGCGTTGCGCCCTCGAGCACGGTCTCGATCAGCCGGTCCATCTGGCCGAGGCGCTCTTCCGATTCCTCACGGAAAGTCTGGCGCAGATTGAGGAAAGGGTCCTCCACCGGCACCATTGTCTTGACGGCCATGAGTTCTCGTCCTCCGCGC
Source organism: Allostellaceae bacterium (assembly GCA_035509275.1). Classification (GTDB taxonomy): domain Bacteria; phylum Pseudomonadota; class Alphaproteobacteria; order ATCC43930; family CGMCC-115725; genus DAHUYF01. The sequence goes on from DATJLU010000072.1 coordinate 34,545, forward strand.
AGCCGGCCGCGCCACACGCGCCAGGTGCGGTGCAAGCGTAGGGGAGGACGCCTAAGGATTGGTTTACGGGGGAGTCTACGCGGCGGGGGCGCAGCCCAGCTTCTTTACCTTACGGTGTGTCGAGGCTGGAGACTTCGCGAGCATCGTCTCCGGCCGCACCGGCCGGCGCACCAGCTCGCCGCCGCAATTGGGGCAGCTTCCGTGCAACACGCCTTCGGCGCAGCCGCGGCAGAAGGTGCATTCGAAGGAGCAGATCATCGCCTCGCCCGAGGCCGGCGGCAGGTCGCGATCGCAGCATTCGCAATTGGGACGCAGCTCCAGCATCGCTCTCGCTCCTTAGTCGCCGAGTTAGTCGCCGAGCAGGATATCGCCGGCTTCGACACGGATCAGTGCCGCGCGGAGGCGCCTGCCGGCGCACGGCCCGTCGACGCAATAACCGTCGTCGATGCGAAAACGCGCGCCATGCGTGCTGCACAGGAGATGTCGCCCGTCGCGATCGAAAAAGCGGTCGGGCAGAAAGTCGAGCGGCGTGCCGAGATGCGGACAGGAATTCACATAGGCATAGAGCGCGCCGGCGCGCTTCACGACGAAGACCGCGGCCAGGTCGGGACCCGAGCCGAAGCGGAAACCGCGCCCGCCGCCGTCGGGAATCTCCTCGACGCGGCAAAGGCGCCGCTGCGTCACGGCTTCACGCCCGCCATTTTGCAGATGAGGCGCCATTCCTCCGCCGAAACCGGCACGACTGAAAGCCTGGACTGCCGCACCAGCGCGAAATCGGCGAGCGCCTTCTCCGCCTTGATCGCGGCGAGGCTCACCGGCGTTTTCACCGGCTCGACCGGCTTCACATCGACCATGACGAAGCGGCCTTCCTTGTCGCTGGGATCGGGATAAGCCTCCTTGACGATCTCGGCGATGCCGACGATCTGCGGGCCTTCGCCCGAGTGATAGAAGAAGGCGCGGTCGCCGACTTTCATGGTCTTCAGATTCTTCGCCGCCTGGAAGTTGCGCACGCCGCTCCATTCGGTGCGGCCGTCCTTGACGAGTTGCTCCCAGGAATAGGCCGAGGGCTCGGATTTCAGCAGCCAGTGATGCATGTCATGCTCCCGAGCGAGCCCGCACGACGAGAAACAGGCGGCGGAAGGGCAGCAGCGTCTTGCCATCGGCGCGGCGCGGATAAGCCTGGCGCAGCTTGGCGCCGTAAGCGGCGAGGAAATCGGCGCGCTCGCTGCCGTCAAGCGCTTCGATCACCGGGCGCAGCGCGGTCGCGCTCACCCATTGCAGCACGGGATCCTCGCCCGCGAGCACGTGCAGATAGTCGGTCTCCCAGAGATCGAGGCCGTCCGGCGCCTGCGGCGCCAGCAAATCGTAGTACCATTCCGGCGGCGCCACCGGCTCCTCGCGCAGCACCGTGGCGCCGCCGACCACCGGCACGAGCTTCGCCGACCAGCTGCCTTCGCGGGCGGTCTCGCGCATCAGCGCATGCGAAGGCTGGTCGAAATTGCGTGGCATCTGCACCGCGAGCACGCCCCCCGGCGCAAGCTGGCGCATCAGATGCGGGAAGAGCTGCGCGTGGCCGCCGAGCCATTGCAAGGTCGCGTTGGAGAAGATGAGCGCGGCCGGCTCCGGCGCCGACCACGAGGCGATATCGGCTTCGAGCCAGCGGATGGGCGAGGGCTCGGCCGCCGCCTTCGCCAGCATCTCGCGCGAGCGGTCGATCGCGGTGAGCCTACGCTCGGGCCAGCGCGCGGCGATGGCGCGGGCGTGGACGCCGGTGCCGCAGCCGAGCTCGACGAGCGGCCCCGGCGGCAGCTCGCCGATGCGCGCCAGCAGCTCGAATCCCGGCCGGAGCCGCTCATCGCCGAATTTGAGATAGAGCGTCGGATCCCAGGCCATGCGCGCCTCTCCACCGGTTGCGCTGCGGCGTCTTACCGCAGAATCCGACTTAAGGAAATCGGGGCCGAGCGTCTTCCCGGTGCGTTATCGGGTCGGAAGCCGTCGCTGCGGCGGATGGCGCCGGGGGGTTTTCGTTCGCGCCCGCCGCGCCGATATTGGGGGCCGGAGGAAGGTGTCGGTTGCGTTGGAGGTGGTATGACACGCGTCTCCCAAGAACATTTGAGCAAGGTCCCCGAAGTCACGCTGGTTTTCTGGATCATCAAGATCGCCGCAACGACCTTGGGTGAGACCGGCGGCGATACCGTCACGATGACGATGAATCTCGGCTATCTCACCGGCACGGCGATCTTCCTGTCGGCCTTTCTGGTGCTGGTCGCGTTTCAGGTTGCCGCGAAGCAGTTTCGCCCGTGGCTTTACTGGGCGACCATCATCGCCTCGACCACGGCCGGCACGACGATGGCGGATTTCGCCGATCGCTCCTTGGGCATCGGCTATGCCGGCGGATCGTCGATCCTGCTGCTCTGCCTCGTCTCGGTGCTTTGCCTCTGGTACTGGTCGCTCGGCTCGATCTCGGTCGACACCGTCGACGGGCCCAAGGTCGAAGGCTTCTATTGGGCGGCCATCACTTTCTCGCAGACCTTGGGTACGGCGCTCGGCGATTGGATGGCCGATTCACGCGGCCTCGGTTACGAGGGGGGCGCCATCGTTTTCGCTGCGGCGCTCATCATCGTTGGGGTGGCTTATTTCTGGACGCGGGTATCGCATGTCTTGCTGTTCTGGACGGCCTTCATCCTGACGCGGCCGCTCGGCGCCACGGTCGGCGATTTCCTCGACAAACCGATCCATGATGGCGGGCTCGCCTTGAGCCGTCCGATCGCCTCGGCGGTCATCGGCGTTTTCATCATCGGCTGCCTCCTCGTGCTGCCGCAACGGGCCGGCCGGCATCCCGGGGGCTCGGCAACGGCGTCTTAAGGGTGCCCGAAGGGCGACGGCGTTTGGGCGGCGTGTGGATTCCCGGTTTCGCGCGTGTGCAGAGATTGCTCGTGAGCCTAGCGGCGCTGCGACATCGTATGGCTTCCCGCTTTCGCGGGAATGACATAACTTATTGACTTCGCTCCAGGAATCGTCACCCCCGCGAAAGCTGGGGTCCATGTCGGTCGAGTGGCAGTCAAAATTAACAAATAATACAAGTGATATTATCATATTTGACATTTTGGTATGAGCAAACTACGTTGAACCACAGCGCCGATTTGAAACTCAGCTTGCGGGCGCTTTAGAAATGCGGCTAAAGCGAGGTGCCCCGCGCCCCGCCGACGCCGCCAGCGATGGGGCGAAGAATGAAGACGAAGGGCGCGCCGTCCAAGGTCGAAGCGGTGAAGCGGTCGAGCGACGGCTTGCGACAGGGGCTTGCCGCCGGACTCGCCGGTGCCGCGCCGGCTTTCGACGATGACGGCTATCACCTCCTCAAATTCCACGGCATCTATCAGGGCTACGACCGCGACAGCGCGACCGAGCGCAAGCAGCACGGGCTCGACAAGGAGCACCAGTTCATGGTGCGCGTGCGCATCCCGGGCGGCAGGTTGACGGCGCGGCAATACCTTGCGCTCGACGACCTCGCGGACCGCTACGCCAATGGGACGCTGCGGGTCACGACGCGGCAAAGCATCCAGTTCCACGGCGTGATCAAGCGCGAACTCAAGGAGAGCATCGCCGCCGTCAACCACGCGCTGCTGACGACGCTCGCCGCGTGCGGCGACGTCGTGCGCACGGTGACGACGGTAGCGGCGCCGATCCGCGATGCCGCGCATCGGCGGCTCGAAGACGATGCGCGCGCGCTCTCCGCGAATTTGCTGCCGCGTACCAGCGCCTATCACGAGCTCTGGCTCGATGGCGAGCGCGTCGCCGGGCTCGACGAAGACGCGCTTTATGGCACGGCCTATCTGCCGCGCAAGTTCAAGATCGGCCTGGCGCTGCCCGAGGATAATTCCGTCGATGTCTTGACCAACGACCTCGCGGTCATCGCGCTGTACGAGGGCGAGACGCTTGCGGGCTACAACATCGCGCTCGGCGGCGGGCTCGGTATGACGCACAACAATCCCAAGACCTTTCCCCGCCTTGCCACCCCCGTCGCCTTCATTGCGCCCGAGGACCTGATCGCCGCCGCCATCGCGGTGGTGAAGCTCCATCGCGATCATGGCGACCGCTCGGAGCGGCGCCATGCGCGGCTCAAATACCTCATCGCCGAGCGCGGCGAGGCCTGGGCCAAGGCCGAACTCGAAGCGATCCTCGGCAAGCCGCTCGCGCCGCCGCGGCCGATGCCGAAATTTGCCGTCAAGGATCATCTCGGCTGGCACGAGCAAGGCGACGGCAAGCTCTATCTCGGCATCCCCGTGGCGAGCGGGCGCATTCTCGACGTCCCCGGCGGCGCGCAGCTGAAGACGGCGCTGCGCGCCCTCTGCCGCGGCTTCGGCGCCGATCCCATCCTGACGCCGCAGCAGGACGTGATCTTGAGCAACATCGCGCCCGGCGACCGCTTCGCCATCGAGACGCTGCTCGAGGGGCTCGGCGTGCCGCGCGCCGAGGAGCTTGCGCCGGTGGAACGCTGGGCGCTGGCCTGCCCGGCGCTGCCGACGTGCGGCCTCGCGCTCACCGAGGCCGAGCGCGTGCGCGAACCGATGATCGGCGCGATCAAACAGGAGCTGGCGCAGGCCGGCCTTGCGGGCGAGCAGCTCAGCATCCGCATCACCGGCTGCCCCAATGGCTGCGCCCGGCCCTATGCCGGCGATATCGGCATTGTCGGCCGCATGCCGGGCTTCTACCAGCTTTGGGTCGGCGGCGATTTCGCCGGCACGCGCCTCAGCTTCCCGCTGCTCGACCGCGTGGCCGAAGCGGCGATCGCCGCGCAACTCGGCGTGCTGTTCCGCTGCTTTGCCGAAGCGCGGCGAAGCGGCGAGGGCTTCGGCGATTTCTGTCATCGGATCGGCAAGGAGCGCCTCGCCGCGCTTTTCGGTGAGCCGCTCAAGGCGGCGTCCTGATGCTGCCACTGTCCGTCGATCTCGCCAGGCTTCGCGTTCTCCTCATCGGCGAAGGCGCCGCGGCGCTGCGCCGGCTCGAGCTGCTCGACGAGGCCGGCGCCCGCGATCTTGCGGTTTACGCCGAGCGTCCCGCGCCGGCGCTGGCGCGCCGCGCCGGCGACCGTCTCCGCCGCCGCCTGCCGAGCAGCGCGGAGCTGGCGGCGGCGCGGCTCGTCTTCCTCAGCGATCGCGGCGCGGCCACGACGCCGGGTCTCGCCGCGACGGCGCGCGCGGCCGGCGCGCTCGTCCATGTCGAGGATGCGCCGGCACTCTCCGACCTGCAGGCGCCGGCGGTGCTGCGCCGCGGCGGGCTCACCATCGCCGTCTCGACCGGCGGCGCCAGCCCGGGTCTCGCGGTGCAAGTCAAACGTTTCCTTGGCCGCCTCTTTGGACCAGAATGGGGCGACCGACTCGACAGCCTGGCCGCGTTGCGTCAGGACTGGCGCCGGAGCGGCGCGGACGCGGCGACGCTCGCGCAGCGGACCGAGGCCTGGATCGAGCGCCAGGGCTGGCTGCCGCGGGAAGCGGAGGACGAGTTCAACGCTCCCGGACGTCGCGTGGCGCGGTCCGGAAGCGCTGCTGCACCACACTGACACCAGAGGAGGAGAGCATGTCACTCACCATCGGCGATGTCGCACCCGATTTCGAGACCGAGACGACACAGGGCCGCATCCGCTTCCATGACTGGATCGGCGATTCCTGGGCCGTGCTGTTCTCGCATCCCAAGGATTTCACGCCGGTCTGCACCACCGAGCTCGGCTATATGGCGCGGATCAAGCCCGATTTCGACAAGCGCAACGTCAGGATCATCGGCCTCAGCGTCGATGCGGTAAATGATCATGGCCGCTGGGCCAACGACATCAAGGAGACGCAAGGCGTCGCGCCGAACTATCCGATCATCGGCGATCCCGAGCTCAAAGTGGCAAAGCTCTACAACATGCTGCCCGCCGCCGCTTCCGGCGATGCCAGCAAGCGCACGGCGGCGGACAACCAGACCGTCCGCAACGTCTTCGTCATCGGCCCGGACAAGAAGATCAAGCTCATCCTCGTCTATCCCATGACGACCGGCCGCAATTTCGACGAAGTGCTGCGCGTCATCGATTCGATGCAGCTCAGCGCGAAGCACCGCGTGGCGACGCCGGTCAACTGGCGGCCGGGCGAAGACGTGATCATCGCCGGCTCGGTCTCCGACGACGAAGCGAAAAAGATTTATCCGGAAGGCTGGAAAGCGCCACGCCCCTATCTGCGCATCGTCCGGCAACCGCGGGGGTGAGCGCGTAAGCGCGTCTCGCATCGGCCACCCCACCTCACCCTCCCGCTGCGCGGGTCCCTCCCTCTCCGCCCCCGAGGGGCGGAGAGGGTTGGGGTTGGGGTGAGGTGGGGTGGCGACGCGCCGCGCCACAGCAAAAAACCTCATGCCCGCGCTGACGATCCTGGAAGTGCAGACTCGCATCTTCGTGCCGCCGGGGCAGCTCGGCGCGACGGTTGCCTATTACGAGGCGCTCACCGGCGGGCGCTGCTCGCTCCACTTTCCGTTTCCGGAGCGCGGCCTCGAGCTGGCGTCGGTATCCGCGCCCCGCGCCTGGTTCCTGATCATCGCCGGCGATGAAGCGGCGCTGGCGCCGTTCCGCGCCACCGCGCTGACGGTGCTGGTGGCCGATATCTCAACCGTGGCCGAAACGCTGGTGCCGCTTGGCGCGGCGCTGCTGCAGGGAGTGACGCCGGTGCCCACCGGCTATCAGATGCGGCTGAGGCATCCCGACGGGCTCATCGTCGAATACGTCCAGCATACCGAAGCCGCCGACCGTTTCCGGCCGCGGCCGGTTTGAGCCGCGCGCTCAGCGCCATTTCAGGAACGCCTTCTCGGCCAGGCCAAGCAGCGCGCCGAGGCCGAGGCCGAGCAGCGACAGCACGACGACGCCGGCCATGAGCTGGTCCGATTGCATGAGGTTGCCGGCGGCGAGCAGGAAGGCGCCGATGCCGAATTGCGCGCCGATCATCTCGGCCGATACCACCAGCAGCAGCGCGGTCGAGATCGAAATGCGGAAGCCGGCGAGAATCGAGGGCAGCGCCGCCGGCAGGATCACCTTCCAGAGGATCGAGCGCATCGGCAGATCGAAGCTTTGGCTCATGCGGATGAGGCTGCGCGGCACCGCATCGACACCGCTGAAGGTCGCGATCGCCGTTGGAAAAAACACGCCGGCGGCGATCGTCGCCACTTTCGGCGCCTCGCCGATGCCGAGCCAGAGAATGAGCAGCGGCAGCAGCGCGATCTTGGGGATCGGATAGAGCGAGGAGACGAGCGGCATGCCGATGGCGCGGGAGAGCGAGGAAAGCCCCATGGCAAGGCCGAGGACGAGGCCTAGGGCGCTGCCGATGACCCAGCCGGAGCCGATGCGCAGCAGCGAGATCGAGAGATTGCGCCACAGCTCGCCCGAGACGGCGAGGTCCCAGAGCGCGTAGGCAATGCCGAGCGGCGACGGCAGAAAGACCGGATCGATCCAGCCGAATCCGGTCGCCGCCTGCCACAGCGCCAGCAGCGCCGCGAAAGCGAGCCAGGACTGAAGCGGCCGTGGCCGCGGCAGAAAGCCGCCACCGCGGAAGGCGATCTCGCGCCCCGGCGCGGGCGCCGCCGGCGTCTCGGCACTGCGCGCCTCAGACATTGGCAACCTCCCGCTCGGCATTCGACGCCTCGTCGCGGATCAGCGACCAGAGCCGCTCGCCGAGCTCGGCAAGCTCCGCCTGCGCCGACTTGCCGCGGCGCTCGCGTTGCGGCAGGGCGATGTCGACCACCTCCTTGATCCGGCCCGGCCGGCGCGACAGCACGACGATGCGGTCGGCGAGGCGCAGCGCCTCGGCGAAATTATGCGTGACGTAGATGGCGGCCATGCGCTCGCGCAGCAGCAGGTCGAGGAAATCCTCCATCAGCAGCTCGCGCGTTTGCGCATCGAGCGCCGAGAGCGGCTCGTCCATCAGCAGCACCGCCGGGCGCACGACCAGCGCGCGGGCGATGCCGACGCGCTGCCGCATGCCGCCCGAGAGCTGCTTCGGCAACGCGTCGGCGAATTCGACGAGGCCGGTGCGCTGCAACGCATCGGCCACGCGCCGCTCGCGCTCGGCCGCATCGAGGCGATGATGCTCGAGCGGGAAGGCGACGTTGCGCGCGACGCTGCGCCACGGCAGCAGGGCGAAATCCTGGAAGATGTAGGTGAGCGGGTTGAGGCAATCGGCCGCCGCGGCGCCGGCAAGCAGCACCCTGCCCTCGCTCGGCTTGAGGATGCCGCCGGCAATGCCGAGCAGGGTCGACTTGCCGCAGCCGGAGGGGCCAATCACCGCGACGATCTCGCCGGCGCGCACCGCCAGCGACACATCCTCGAGCACGGTGAGCTGCTCATAAGCGTGGCGCTTGACCTCGACGATCAGCTCCACGGCGCATTTCCTTTGCCTGTCATCGGTCCGCATTCTCGCCGCCGGTCCCGCCGATGCAAGGCGGCGCACCGCCGCCTGCCGGGAAACATTCGGCGGACGCAGATGCGGCGACGTTGACTAAAATTTTAGCGATCGTGCGCGCCTGCCTTTATCTCAAGTTTTAGCAATAAACCCGATACCGTCTCGCCGCATTTTACTTTCATTTAACAGGGACGCGGCATCATGTCCTTATCGAGACGGGAACTCGGCCGACCAGTCGCAGCAGCAGGCGGGGGCAAGGGATCATGTCGAAGGTTTCGCTCAGGCTCGTGCACAGCCGGCCTTTCCTCGGCACCGCCGACGATCTCGCGATCATTCTGCTGCTGTCGCTCACCGGACTGATCATCGAGTTCACCATCCTGTCGACCGGGGTCGTCATCCCCTCTTGAATCGATCCGCGCGCGCGAAGGCCGCGGCCGGAAGCGGTCTCCCCTCACCGCTCCGGCCGCGGTCACTCTTTCCGCCTTGGCTTAGCGCCGTCTCCGGCCGGACGCAGCCGCTACCTCTATCGTCATTTCCGCGAGAACGCGGGGATCCACGGCTCTAGATTGCCGCTTTCGCGCGTGTGAAGGAATCGCGCGCGAAGGTGCTTTCGCTGATATCGTGCGGCTTAGCAATGGACCCCCGCTTTCGCGGGGGCGACGAATTTTCAAAGCAAAATCAAATTCTTTCGTCATTCCCGCGAAAGCGGGAATCCATACGATCTCAAAGCGCCGCCTTCGTCTATCCCGATTTCTTCATACGCTTTTTCGCGGGAGTGACGAAATAAGGTGAGTCCATCCGATCGAAATCCGCCTCAGGTCAGCGGGTAATCGGCCTGATCCTCGTAGATCGAGCCGCTCTTGGTGAGGTAGCTCGCCACCAGGCTGAAATGCTCGACGGCGAACGGCTCGGCGCGGAACAGCGCGTGATCCTGCAGGAAGGCCTGCAGCTTCGCCTCGCCGGCATTGCGCAGCCGCGCCAGGCTCACATGCGGCGCGTAGCGCCGCGTCTCCGCTTCGAGACCCAGCCGCACCAGCGCGCTCTCGACCTTGTCGCGGAGATGAACGAGCGGCGGGCTCTTCTCGACGCCGACCCAGAGCATGCGGTCGCCGAAGCGGCCGGCGCCGGCCAGCGTCACCGCAAAGCGCGGCGCGCGGATCTGCAGCAGCGCCGCGTCGATGTCGCTCGCCAGCCCTTCATCGACCTCGCCGATGAAGCGCAAGGTCAGATGATAATTGCCGGGATCGACCCAGCGCGCGCCGGGAACGCCCGAGCACAGCAGCGACAGGCGCAGCTTCAGCTCGGGCGGGAGCGCGATGCCGACGAACAGCCGGAGCATGGGATCGACTCAAAGGAACAGCGCAAGCACCCCGGTATAGCCGTAGAGCCGGTCATGCGCGATCTCGCCGTTGCCGAAGAAACCCGCCAGCGGGAATTCGCCGAGCGCGTCGCGGATCATGGCCAGCTCTTGCGACGGCCGGCCGAACAGGTTGGGGCCGCGCGCGATGCAGCTGAAATAAAGGCCGGCGCGCGGCGCGGCGCCGGCGCGCCGCTTCAGATCCGCCAGCATGCGGGCAAGGTCGGTGGTGGCGCTCACGGGATCGCGCCGGCAGAACAGCACGGCGTCGCCCGGCGCCACCCGATGCGCCACGGCGAGCCATTGCCGCGGCACGTCGATGGCGACGAGGTTGCGCACGAGATAGTCGCCGGTATCGGAGCCGGTCACGGGAAAGCCCGCGAAGATGAGGCCGGCGACGCGGCGCAGATCGCGCGCCAGCAGCTCGCCGATATCCTCCTTGAAGACGTCGAGCGCCGGCCTGCCGTCGATCGCCATCAGGATGTTGTCGCGCGCCTCGCTGACGCGCCGCACCGGGCCGATCGGCGAGCAGCCCTGAGTCAATCCGGTGACGACCGGGATGTCGGGCGCGAGCAGCACGCCGGAAAGCCCGCCTTCGACGACGCGGCCCGCGACTTGCATCGGGGCCTTCGCCGAAGCGGCGAGGCCGCCGACGAGGAAGAGCGATGCCTCGCGGGCAAGCGCCTCGATCCGGCTGCCGATATCGGCTTCGCGCGGATCGCCATGCACGACCCCGAGCATCGGCCGGACGCGCCGGAACCACGGATCGCTCGCCGCCGCGAGCTGCGCCGCGCTCGCCGTCGCCGGCGTGAACAGGCGGAACCCGTCCGGCGGCAGCGCCGCCACGAGAACGGCAAGAGCGGGCTTGTCGAAGTATTCGCATCCCGGCGCGCAGACGCCGAGACCGACGCTACCGACCCAATCGGCGATCCGCGTGCGCTCGCGCAGGAAGGTGAGAATGCTGCCGAGATCGCCGGCGAGCGCATCGGTGGCATAGACAAAGCCGAGATTGGCGCCCGGCGGCAAATCGCCGAGCTGATCGGCGCAGGCCTTGGCCGCTCCCGCCCAGCCATCGGCCTCGGCATGCGCCGCGGCGAATTGCCGCTCGAGCAGTCCCGTCATCCCTGCACGCCCCCTTGCTGCAGCAGCCGCGCAACCGCCGGCTCCAGCTTCTCGGCGATGATCTCCGCTCCCTTGGCGTTGGGATGAAGGCCGTCGGCTTGATTGAGTGCGGGATCCATGGCGACGCCGTCGAGCAGGAAGGGATAGAGCGGCACCTTGTACTTCGCCGCAAGCCTTTTGTAGATGCCGTCGAAATCGCGCTGATAGTCGCGGCCCCAATTCGGCGGCGCGAGCATGCCGAGCAGCATCATCTTGACACCGCTCGCCTGCAGCTTCGCCAGGATGCCGTCGAGATTGGCGTAGGTGAGCTTGGGATCGATGCCGCGCAGCGCGTCATTGGCGCCGAGCTCCACCAATACGATATCGGGATGATCGCTCATGACCCAGTCGAGCCGCGCCAGGCCGTCGGCGCTGGTGTCGCCGGAAACGCCGCCATTGATCAGCGTCGCCGGAATGCCGGCGGCGGCGAGCCGCGCCTGCAGCCGCGCCGGAAACGCCTCGCCCGGCGCCAGGCCGTAGCCGGCCGTGAGGCTGTCGCCGAGAACCAGGATGCGCGGCGGCGCCGCAAGGGCAGGCGCAGCGGCCGATATGACCAGCAACAGCGCGAGCGCCGCCATCGCCATGTTGACAAGCGGCGCGGCTGCGCCATATCGGCGGAGGGCGCGCCGCGGTGGAAGGGGAGAGCCGGACTGGTTTCGCGCCGGATGAGGTGACATGCAGGCCCCGTACACTACCGACCTTCCGATGATTCTGCTCGACGAGGTCCATCTAACACTGGCGAGCGCCGCCGGTGCCGTCAATGTGCTGCGCGGCGCCTCGCTCAATATCGCCGCGGGCGAAAGGGTGAGCCTCATCGGCCCCTCCGGCTCCGGCAAATCGACCTTGATGATGGTGACCGGCGGGCTGGAGCGGCCGAGCCGCGGCCGCGTCGTCGTCGCCGGCACCGATCTCGCCGCGCTCGACGAAGATGCGCTGGCGCGCTTTCGCCGCGCCACCATCGGCATCGTCTTCCAATCCTTCCACCTCATCCCGGCGATGACCGCGCTCGAGAACGTTGCCATTCCGCTCGAGCTCGCCGGCCGCGCCGACGCGTTCGCCGCGGCGCGCGACGGGCTCGCGGCGGTCGGCCTCGAGCACCGCGTGCTGCATTATCCCGGCCAGCTCTCGGGCGGCGAGCAGCAGCGCGTGGCGTTGGCCCGCGCCTTCGCCGCCGGTCCCAAGCTGCTGCTCGCCGACGAGCCGACCGGCAATCTCGACATCGCGACCGGCCGCCACGTCATCGACCTCCTGTTCGCCCTCTCGGCCGAGCGCGGCACGACCTTGCTGCTGATCACGCATGACCGCGATCTGGCGCGCCGCTGCGACCGCGTCGTGCACATGGCCGATGGCCGCATCGTCGAGAGCGACGAGGCGGGCGGCGTTACCTTCCTCGGCACGCGGTGAGCATGTCCAGGAGCGGCGACCCTCACCCCTCACCCTCCCATAGCTCCGCTATGGGCCCCTCCCTCTCCCGCTCTCCCCTTCGGGGAGAGGGGCGAGGGATGTTGCGTGAGCTGGGGCTGGCGTTGCGCTGGGCGCGGCGCGAGTTGCGCGGCGGGATTGCCGGGTTTCGCGTCTTTCTTGCCTGCCTTGCGCTCGGCACCGCGGTCATTGCCGGCGTCGGCTCGCTCGCCGCGGCGGTCAGCGCCGGCCTCAAGAGCGACGCCCACGCCATGCTCGGCGGCGATGTCGAGCTGCATCTCCTGTACCGCACCGCGACGCCGCAGGAGCTTGCTTATCTCCGGCGCAGCGGCGAGCTTTCCGCCGTCTCTGCCATGCGTGCCATGGCGAAGACCGAGGACGGCAATGAGCGCAGCCTGATCGAGCTCAAAGCGGTCGACAGCGCTTATCCGCTCTATGGCGCCGTCGCCCTCGATCCGCCGCTGCCGCTCGCCGCGGCGCTGGCGTTCAGCGACGGGCGCTGGGGCGCGGCGGTGGCGCCGAGCCTGCTCGACCGCCTGAAGCTCCATCTCGGCGACAGCATTCGCGTCGGCGATGCGAGCTTCGTGCTGCGCGCCACCTTGGCGCATGAGCCCGACGCCGCCACCGGCGGCTTCGAGCTCGGCCCGCGCGTGATGATCGCCGCGCCGGCGCTGCCGACCACCGGCCTGCTGCAGCCCGGCGCGCTGATCGGCTACAGCTATCGCCTGCGGCTGCCGCCGGGCGGCGACATCGCCGCCTGGGTCGCCGGCGTCAAGCAAGCCTTTCCCGATGCCGGCTGGCGCATCCGCGAATTCGGCAATGCCGCGCCGATGCTGCAGCGGCTGCTCGAGCGCCTCACCATCTACATGACCTTGGTCGGGCTGACCGCGCTGCTCGTCGGCGGAGTCGGCGTCGGCAATGCGGTCAGAGGCTATCTCGCCGGCAAGACCGAGACGATCGCGACGCTGAAATGCCTCGGCGCGCCGGGGCGACTGGTCTTCGCCACCTACTTCGCGCAGATCCTGGCGCTGGCGCTGCTCGGCATTGCGCTGGGCCTGGCGCTGGGCGCGCTGACGCCGCTCGCCGCGACGCCCTTGCTTGCCGCTTTCCCGATCGCCGTCCGCAGCGGTCTTTATCCGGCGCCGCTGGCGATCGCCGCCGCATTCGGCGTGCTGACGACGCTTGCCTTCGCGCTCTGGCCGCTCGCGGTGGCGCGCGAAGTGCCGGCGGCAAGCCTCTTCCGCCAGCTCGTCGAGCCGGCGCCGCACCGGCCGCGGGCCGCTTATGTCGCCGCGATCGGCGCCGCCGGACTGGCCTTGGCGGCGCTCGGCATCATCACGGCCAGCGACCGGCGGACCGCCTTCTGGTTCATCCTCGGCGCCGCCGGCGCGCTCGCCGCCTTCAGGCTGCTCGCCGCGGCGCTGGTACTCGGCGCGCGCCGCGCGGGGCGGCCGCGTCATCCCGGCTTGCGCCTTGCGCTCGCCAATCTCTATCGGCCGGGCGCGCCCACCGCCGGGATCGTCGCCTCGCTCGGCCTCGGCCTCACCGTGCTGGTGGCGATCGCGCTGGTGCAAGGCAATCTCGCCGAAACGCTCGACGAGCGCCTGCCCGAGCATGCGCCGTCGTTCTTCTTCATCGATATCGAGCCGAGCCAGGTCGCGGCCTTCGACCAGCTGGTGCGGTCGACGCCCGGGATCACGCAGGTGGCGCAAGTGCCGAGCCTGCGCGGCCGGATCACGCGCCTCAACGGCGTCCCGGTCGAGCGCGCGAAGGTGAAGCCCGAGGCGCGCTGGGCGGTGACGAGCGAGCGCGGCCTCACCTATGCGGCAACGCCGCCCCGGGGCTCGCGCATCGTCGCCGGGACATGGTGGCCGCCCGATTATCGCGGGCCGAGCCTGGTGTCGATGGATGCCGAGATCGCGCGCGGCATGGGCCTCGGCGTCGGCGACACCATCACCGTCGACGTGCTCGGCCGCGAGGTCACCGCCACCATCGCCAATCTGCGCGAGATCGACTGGACCTCGCTCGGCATCAATTTCGTGCTGGTGTTCTCGCCCGGCATCCTCGACGGGGCGCCGCAGATGGAGATCGCCACCGCGCGCACGCCGCCCGGCGCGGAGGCGGCGCTGGAGCGCGCCGTCACCGACCGCTTCCCCAACGTTTCGGCGATTGCGGTGAAGGATGCGCTGCAGGCGGTGAGCGACATCATCGCCGCGATCGCTATCGGCATGCGCGCGATTGCCGGCGTCACCCTCGCGGCCGGCACGCTGGTCCTGGCCGGCGCGATGGCGGCCGGGCATCGCCGCCGCGTTTACGAGGCGGTGGTGCTGAAGGTGCTTGGCGCGACGCGGCGCGATGTGACCCGCGCCTTCCTGATCGAATATGGGCTCCTGGGCGGCGCGACGGCGGCGATCGCGGCCGGGCTCGGCACGCTCGCCGGCTGGCTGGTGCTGACCCGCGTCATGCATCAGGACTGGGACTTTCTGCCGGGGGCGGTGGCGGCAACGGCGCTGCTCGCAATGGTGGTGACGCTCGCCGCGGGGTATCTCGGCACCTGGCGCGCGCTCGGCGCCAAGGCGGCGCCTTATCTGCGCAATGAATAGCGGTTCGGGGCGGACGCCCGGCCCTCATTGAATTAACCACCGGGTGTGCCAATATGCCCTGGCAAAGTCTACCAACCCTGTCAGGGGCGCTCCTATGGCCTATGAACCCGGTAATCGCTGGACCACGCGCGGCGCATCGTTTGCGCCGGCCGAGATCGATGTCGGTCTGCGTCAGTTCATGCTGCGCGTCTACAACTACATGGCGGGCGGCTTGGCGCTCACCGGCGTGGTGGCGTATGGCGCCGTCGCCACCGGCCTCTACCAGGCGATCTATGGCAGCATCCTGTTCTGGATCGTGCTGCTGGCGCCGCTCGGCCTCGTCATGCTGCTCGGCTTCCGCATCCAGAGCATGAGCCTCGGCGCGGCGCAGATGACCTTCTGGGGCTATGCGGCGCTGATGGGCTTGTCGCTCGCCGGCATCTTCCTCGTCTATACCGGCGCCAGCATCGCCCGCGTGTTCTTCATCACCGCCGCGACCTTCGCGGCCATGAGCCTCTATGGCTACACCACGCGCACCGATCTCAGCCGCTTCGGCTCTTTCCTGTTCATGGGGCTGATCGGCGTCATCATCGCCAGCCTCGTCAACCTGTTCGTTCAGTCTTCGGCGCTGCAATTTGCGCTGTCGATCGCGGGCGTGATCGTCTTCGTCGGGCTCACCGCCTGGGACACGCAGATGATCAAGCAGATGTATGTCGAAGGCGACGGCGAGCTGGTTGCCGGCAAGAAGGCGATCATGGGCGCCCTCAAGCTCTATCTCGACTTCATCAACCTGTTCGTGCTGCTGATGCAGCTGCTGGGCAATCGCCGCGACTGAGCGGCCCGTCGACTGTCGTTTCCATCACCGCCCGCGGCGCAAGTCGCGGGCGGATTCTTTTGGGGGCGAGCTACCGCAGAGCGGCGTCGAGTTTCGCCGCGAGCTCCCGCAGCTTGAACGGCTTCCGCAGCACCGCGATGCCGTCGATCTCGCCGTCGAAGGGCGCGGTCTGGGCATAGCCGGTCATGAACATCGCCTTGAGCCGCGGCCGGTCGCGCCGCGCGCGGCGCACCAGCTCCGCGCCGTTCATCTCCGGCATGGCGAAGTCGACGAGGAGGAGATCGGGCGGCGCCTCGTCGATGAGGTCGAGCGCGCGGCGCGCATCGGGCGCATCGACCGCGGCGTAACCGAAGCTCGCGAGGCAGGAGACGACGAGCTCGCGCACCTCTGGATCGTCATCCACCACCAGAATGCGCGCCGAGCCCGGCGCCACCGGCTCGGCCGCCACGGCAGGAGCGTCTTCGGCCGCAGCGAGGGCGACATCGGCGCGCGGCAGAAAGACTCGCACCACCGTTCCGGCGCCGGGCTGGCTCTCGATCTCGACGCCGCCGCCGAGTTGTCGGGCGATGCCATAGACCTGGCTGAGACCAAGGCCGCTGCCCATGCCGACTTCCTTGGTGGTGAAGAAAGGCTCGAAGGCGCGCTCGCGCACCTCATCGCACATGCCCATGCCGCTATCGGCGACCGACAGCAGGACATAGTCGCCGGGCACGAGCTCGCCCGGACGGCGCTCTTTCGGGCCGACGCTGTGCTGGCCCGATGCGATGGTGAGCGTGCCGCCCTCCGGCATGGCGTCGCGCGCGTTGATGGCAAGATTGAGCAGCATCAGCTCGGTCTGATTGACGTCGAGCATGGCCGGCCACACGCCGGGGCTCAGCGCCGTCTCGATGCGGATGGTGGCGCCGATGGTGGAGACCAGCATGTCGCGCATGCCGAGAACGAGGTGGTTCAGATCGGCCGGCTTGGGCTCGAGCCGCTGGCGCCGGGCGAAGGCGAGGAGCTGCTGGGTGAGCTTGGCGCCGCGGTCCGCGGCGCGCATTGCCGCGTCGATCAGCGCCATGTGCTGCGGCCCCGAGAGGCGCTGCGTCAGCAGCTCGAGATTGCCGAGGACGGCGGTGAGCAGATTGTTGAAATCATGTGCGACGCCGCCGGTGAGCTGACCGATCGCCTCCATTTTCTGGCCCTGGCGCTGCGCTTCCTCGACCCGCTTGCGCTCGGTCAGGTCATGCGTGCTGATCACCACCTTGGTGATGACGCCATCGGCGTCGCGGATCGGCACCGCCGTTCCCTGCAGCACGCGCGTGCCGACACGATAGGGAAAGGTTTCCTCGTAGCTGACGGGCGCCGCGGTCTCGACGGCGCGGCGGTAGTGCCCGACGAGACGGTCGGCGAGCGCGCGCGGGAAGAGATCATAGGAGGTGAGACCGACATACTCGACCGCCGGCACGCCGGTGAGCCGCTCATGCGTCGGGTTGACCGCCTCGTAGACGAAGCGGCCATCGGGCGTGACGTCCAGCAGGATGATGCCGGCGCTGGTATGCTGGAAGACGGCGGCGTAGCGCGCCTCGCTGGCGCGCTCCGCCGCCTGGGCGCGGGCACGCTCCTCGACCTCGCTCTCGAGCTGGCGCATGCGCAACCGCATCGATTTCTCGAGCCCGACATTGACCCGGCGCAGCTCTTCCTCGCGCCGCTTGCGCTCGGTGACGTCGAACAGCACGCCGATGACGCGCAGCGGCCGGCCGGCCTCGTCTTCGACCACCTGGCCGCGCGCCGACAGCCAATGCACGCTGCCATCGGCCCAACGGGCGCGGTATTCGCACGCATATTCGCCGCCGTTCAGCAGCGCGTCGCGCAGCGCGCGCTGGCGAATTCCGCGATCGGCGGGATGCACCAGCGAGAGCAGCCAGGAATAGGTGAAATCGGCATCCGCATCGAGACCGTAATGCGCCTTGCACCGCTCGCACGCCTCGAGCACGCCGGTGACGAGATCGAGCTGCCACGAGCCGATCTTGCCCGCCTCGAGCGCGAGCTTCAGGCGGCGCTCGCTGTCATTGAGCAGCGCCGCTTTCCCAGCATCGGGCGGGTCGGCCGGAGCAGGGCTCAGAGCAGCAACAGGCTGGGGAGCGGCGGAATAGGCAGCCGCAGAGAGACCTGGGTCGACCGACACGCCGACACCCCTACCGTTCGATGAAGCCCGCATGTTAGCGGGCGCGCGCGGCGCTGGCGATGACAATTTGATGTCGATGGCGCAAAAATGGGGCAGGCTCGCGCAAGAGCCGAGCACTGCGGCGTGCCGTCAACCTCAGGACTTGCCGTAGACGGGCACGACGGCACCACGCGTCACGCTATTCGCGGGTGAGGCGAGATAGAGGATCGTTGCGGCGATCTCGTCGGGTTTCGGCCACAGCGCATGATCGGCCTTGGGCATAGCGTTGCGGTTGGCCGGCGTGTCGATGATCGACGGCGCCACGGCGTTGACGAGGATGCCGTCGCCGGCAACTTCCTGCGCCAGCGCTTCCGTCAGCGCCGCCACCGCCGCCTTGCTCGCGGCATAGGCCGTCATGCCCGCGCCCAGCCGCGGCTCGAGCGCCGGGCGCGCGGCGACATTGACGATGCGCCCGCCGCCGGTGCCGCGCATCCGCATCACCGCCGCGCGGCAGCAGAGATAGGCGCTCACCAGATTCGTCTCGAACTGCGTGACAAGCGCTGCTCTGCCGGTTTCGCCGATGCCACCCATGGCGAAACCGCCGGCGAGATGAATCGACGCCCAGAGCGGATCGATGCCGTCATAGACCGCGGCGACGGCCGCTTCGTCGGCAAGATCGCGCGCCGCCACCAGCTTTACGCGCTCATGCCCGCGCAAGCGGAACGCCGTCGCCTCCGCGGCGACGATGAACGGCACGTGGCAGATAGCGCCGCGCTCGACCAGCGCCGCGACCACAGCGCTGCCGAGCGCGCCGGTGCCGCCGGTGACGACGACGTGGCGATCGCTGAACTCCATGGGCTTCCTCCTCGTGACCGGGACTGTCGCAGATAGCGTGTCGATCATGGCCGATCTCAGCGCGCCCGCCCAGTGCCGCAACATCCTGTGGAATCCCACGACCGAGGCAGTGAGGCGTGAGAAGAAGGCGTGGCGCGCTTCGCGCGCCGGGAATCTTCTCAGTGCCTCACTGTCTCTGTGGTGGGTTTTCTATCCCTTCGTGGTGGGCTTTCTATCCCTTCCCCAATGCGGCCGCGGCGCGCTATCACGCCCTGGGCGAAGGAGGGCGATGATGAGCCGGGATGCCGCGATCGCAGCCGCCGAGCGCTATTTCGATGCGGGCGGCTTCGTCCGCGATCTGGCACGCCGCGTGGCGATACCCAGCGAGAGCCAGAGCGCTGGCGGCCGAGACGCGCTGCGGGCCTATCTCGAGGACGAGATGCGGCCGACGCTCGAGGCGCTGGGCTTTGCCTGTCGGCTGCTGCCCAATCCCAGCGCGGGCGGCCCGTTCCTCATCGCCGAGCGCACCGAGACGGCGAGCGCCCCGACCGTTCTGGGATATGCACATGGCGACGTCATTCGCGGCCTCGACGGGCAATGGCGCGAGGGGCTCTCGCCCTGGCGCCTCGCCGAGCGCGGCGAGCGTCTCTATGGCCGCGGCACCGCCGACAACAAGGGTCAGCACACCATCAATCTCGGCGCCCTCGCCGCGGTGCTGGCGACGCGTGGCCGGCTTGGCTTCAACGCCAAGCTGCTGATCGAGACCGGCGAAGAGGTCGGCTCGCCGGGGCTGCGCGAGCTCTGTGCCGCCGAGCGGACGCAGCTCGCCGCCGATCTCTTCCTCGCCTCGGATGGGCCGCGCGTGGCGCCGGAGCGGCCGACGTTGTTCCTCGGCGCGCGCGGCATCGTCGACTTCACGCTCGAGGTGGCGCTGCGCGAGGGCGCACATCATTCCGGGAATTGGGGCGGGCTTCTCGCCAATCCCGGCATCATCCTCGCTCATGCCATCGCCAGCATCGTCTCTGCGCGCGGCGCGATCCGCGTCCGCGAATGGGTGCCGGGGAGCCTGCCCAATTCGGTGCGCGCCGCGCTCGCCGACATCGCGGTGGACGGCGGGCCCGGCGCGCCGGCGATCGATCGCGACTGGGGCGAGCCGGGGCTTTCGCCTGCGGAGAAGGTGTTCGGCTGGTCGAGCTTCGACGTGCTGGCGTTCAAGACCGGCAATCCCGAGGCGCCGGTCAACGCGATTCCGCCGCGCGCGCAGGCCCATTGCCAGATCCGCTACGTCGTCGGCACGGATCCCGCGCGCTTTCTCGAGGCGTTGCGCCGCCATCTCGACGCCGCCGGCTTCGGCATGGTCAGGGTTGCACCGGCTGCGAGCGGCCGTTTCGCAGCGACACGTCTTGATCCCGACCATCCCTGGGTCGCCTGGGCGGCGGCATCGATCGAGCGCACCACCGGGGCGCGGCCGGCGATTCTCCCCAATCTCGGCGGCTCGCTGCCCAACGACATATTCGCGGAGCTGCTCGGATTGCCGACGGTGTGGGTGCCGCATTCCTATGCCGGCTGCGCCCAGCACGCACCCGACGAGCACCTGCTCAAGGGGGTGGCGCGCCAGGGTCTGGCGATGATGGCCGGGCTCTATTGGGATCTGGGCGAGGGCCGCACGCCCGCGGGGTAGTCTCAGAAATCGGTGCAGCGGCCGTTCCGCTCCCAGTCGCCGTAGCGCGTCGGCTCCGGTCCGCTGGGACCGCCGATCTCGCGCGGCGGCGGCGCGCCCGTACCGGGCTTTTGCACCGGCACCGCCGGTTTCCCGGCTTCGGGCTTGGGATCGGATGCGGCCATGCCCTAGATATGCTCCCTGCCGCGGCGCTTGCCAAGCCTTGACGATTGTTCGGAAGAGCGCCAGCTATCCCGCAGGCAGTCCGGCGTTTTTTGACCATGAACAACCTGCTTCGCACTGGGCTTCTGATCGCGGCGCTGACCGCGCTCTTCATGGGCGCCGGCTGGTTGATCGGTGGCGCCGAGGGCATGTTGATCGCGCTCGTGATCGGCGCCGCGACCAATCTCTTTGCCTATTGGAACGCCGATCGCGTCGTGCTCGCCGCCTATGGCGCGCGGCCGATCGCCCGCGCCGAGGCGCCGCAGCTCTTCGACGACATCGCCAAGCTCGCGCAGCGTGCCGGCATTCCGATGCCGCGGCTCTACCTCATCGACAGCGCGCAACCCAACGCCTTCGCCACCGGCCGCGATCCCGCGCATGCGGCGGTGGCGGTGACGCGCGGGCTGCTCGGCGCGCTCGACGAGGCGGAGGTCGCCGCCGTCATCGGCCATGAGCTGTCGCATGTCGTGCATCGCGATACGCTCACCATGACGATCGCCGCGACCATCGCCGGCGCCATCGGCATGCTGGCGAACTTCGCGTTTTTCCTCGGGCCGCGCGATGACGAGCGCGATGCGCCGCTCGGCATGTTCGGCGCTCTGCTGGTGGCGATGCTGGCGCCGGTCGCGGCGCTGCTGGTGCAGATGGCGATCTCGCGCACGCGCGAATACGAGGCCGATCGGCGCGGCGCCGAGATCAGCGGCGATCCGCAATCTCTCGCCTCGGCCTTGCGCAAGATCGAGGTGCTGGCGCGGCGGACGATGGTACCCGATGCCGAACGCAACCCGGCGACGGCACATCTGTTCATTGTCAATCCACTGCACGGCGCGAGCCTCTCCAGCCTCTTCGCCACGCATCCCGCGACCGAGGAGCGCGTGCGCCGGCTCGAGGCGATGGCGGCGGCGCGCGGGTTGGGCGGCGGCGGCCCCTGGGGCACGGCGCCGCGTGGTCCCTGGGGCGCGCGGCGCACCGCCTGAGGGCGCGGCGCCGGAACGATCGTCGTGTCTCGACGTTTGCCGAGACCCGGGAACCTTGGGGCATTATCCTTGGCAGTACATTCGGCACCGACTCAGACCGCTCCCGCCACGGCACGCAGTGTTGCCATCGACTTGATCGGCGCCGTGCTACGCCGAAAGCGGCCTCTCGACGACGCGATCGACGATAATTCGGAGATCGGCGGGCTGCCGGCACGCGACCGCGCCTTCGCCCGGCTTCTCGTCGCCACCGTGCTGCGCCGCCTCGGCCAGATCGACGCGCTCATCGCGCATTGCCTCAATACGCCGTTGCCGCCGCGCGCCGCGATGGTGCACGACATGCTGCGGCTCGGCATCGCGCAGCTCCTCTTCCTGCGCACCCCGCCGCATGCCGCCGTCGCCACCACCGTCGACCTTGCCGATCTGCGCGGCTTCCTCTCGCATAAGGGGCTGGTGAACGCGGTGCTGCGCCGCTTGAGCCAGGAAGGACAAGGCCTGGTGGCGCAGCAGGATGCGGCGCGGCTCGATACGCCGGACTGGCTTTGGCACGCCTGGAGCCAGACCTATGGCGAGCCCGGCGCACGCGGCATCGCGCTGGCGCATCTCAAGGAAGCGCCGCTCGACATCACCGTGCGCAGCGATGTCGAGACCTGGCGCGCGCGGCTCGAAGCGACGCTGCTGCCGACCGGAACCCTGCGGCGCACCGGCGGCGGCGCGATCATGAGCCTGCCCGGCTACAGCGAGGGCGCGTGGTGGGTGCAGGATGCCGCGGCGGCGATTCCGGCGACGCTCTTCGGCAATATCGCCGGGCAGCGCGTCATCGATCTCTGCGCCGCCCCCGGCGGCAAGACGGCGCAGCTCGCCGCCACCGGCGCGCGCGTCACCGCGATCGATCGCTCGCCGCGCCGGCTCGACCGCCTCAACGCCAATCTCGCGCGGCTCTCGCTGCCGGTCGAGAGCCTCGTCGCCGATGCCGCGACCTGGCGCCCGCCGGAGCCGGCGCGCTATGTGCTGCTCGACGCGCCTTGCACCGCCACCGGCGCCATCCGCCGCCATCCCGATGTGCCGCATCTGAAATCGCCGGACGACGTCACCCGACTCGCCGCGGTGCAGGAGCGGCTGATCAATGCCGCCATCGACATGCTGGCGCCGGGCGGCATGCTGGTGTACTGCACCTGCTCGCTCGAGCCGCAGGAAGGCGTGCAGCAGGTGCAGCGTCTGCTGTCGCGCGGCGCGCCGGTGCGGCGCAAGCCGGTCGCCGCATCCGAGATCGGCGGCCTCGCCGAATGCCTGACGCCCGACGGTGATCTGCGCACGCTGCCGAGCCATCTTTCGGAGCTCGACGGCATCGACGGCTTCTACGCGGCGCGACTGGTGCGGAACGGCTGATCCGCCGCGCTTGCGGCCCCCGCGGTTCCCTGTTACCAAGCCGCATGCAGCAGGCGATTCGCATCGCGCCGTCGATCCTGTCGGCCGATTTCGCGCGGCTGGGCGAAGAGGTGCGCGCGATCACCGCGGCGGGCGCCGACTATATCCACATCGACGTCATGGACGGGCATTTCGTCCCGAACCTCACCATCGGGCCGGCGGTGGTGAAGGCGCTGCGCTCTTATTCGCCGCTGCCCTTCGACGTCCATCTCATGATTTCGCCGGTCGACCCCTACATCGCCGAGTTCGCTGCCGCCGGCGCCGACATCATTACCTGCCATCCCGAGGCCGGCCCGCATCTCCACCGCAGCGTGCAGCTGGTGAAGTCGCTCGGCAAGAAAGCCGGCGTCGCGCTCAATCCCGCGACACCGCTCGCCGCCGTCGAGGCGGTGCTGGACGATGTCGATCTCGTGCTGGTGATGAGCGTCAATCCCGGCTTCGGCGGCCAGAGCTTCATCGCCGCCGCGCTCGACAAGATCCGCGCGCTGCGCCGGCAGCTCGACCGGCTTTCCCGCGCGGTCGATCTCGAGGTCGATGGCGGCATCAACGCCGCGACCGCCGCCGACGTCATTGCTGCGGGGGCCGATGTGCTCGTCGCCGGCACCGCCAGCTTCGCCGGCGGCGCCGCTGCCTATGCCGCCAACATCGCGCGGCTGCGCGGCCGCTCGGGCGGCGACTGATGCGCTTGCCGCGGTCGGTGCTCTACGGCTCGGCCGTCTATCATGTGAGCCTCTTGGGCCGGGCGCCGGCCGGGCTGTCGCTGGTGCCCGGCGAGCCCTGGCGTGGCGATGCGGCGGCCGGCGCGCGCCTTGCCGCGGATAATTTCCGCTTCGCTGGCGAGAGCGCCTGCGGCGCCGCGCCGCCCTGGAACGCGGCGCTCGGCAACCGCTTTCTCGCGGTGCTGCACGGGTTTTCCTGGCTCGACGACATCGCGGCGCTGGGCGAGCGATCGGCCTGGGACAAGGTGCGGCGCTGGCTCGGCGACTGGCTCGCGCAGTGCGATGGCTGGGAGACGCTGGCCTGGCGCGCCGATGTCGTCGGCCGCCGCCTCCTCGCCTGGACGACGCATTGGCAAGAGCTGGCCGGGCGCGGCGAGGACGCGCCGCTCGCCGCCGCTCTCCTCGCCAGCATGGCGCGCCAGACGCGCCATTTGGGACGCGTCGCCGGGCGCGAAACGCCGGGCACGAAGCGGCTTGCCGCGATCGCCGGATTGATCGCCGCTGCCGCCGCGCTCGGTCATTCCGGCAAGCTCGAACGCGGCTTGCGGCTTATCGCGCGCGAGGCCGAGGCGCAGATCCTGCCCGATGGCGGCCATGTCGAGCGCAGCCCGCGCGCGCAGCTCGACGCGCTCCGCTCGCTGATCGCGGCGCGCACGGCCCTCATCGCCGCCGATGGGGAGCCGCCGGCGGCGCTGCAATCGGCGATCGATCGCGCCGCGCCGATGCTGCGCTTCTTCCGCCACGGTGACGGCGCGCTCGCCCTGTTCAACGGCGCCGATGAGGAAGCCGTCGAGGCGGTCGAGGAGGTGCTGACGCGCGCCGAAGCCAAGGGCCGCGCGCCGCTCTCGGCGCCGCATGCGGGCTTCCAGCGGCTGCAGGCCGGGCGCAGCCTGGTGCTTGCCGATACCGGCGCGCCGCCGCCCGCCGGCCTCGACGACGAGGCGCATGCCGGCACCTTGTCCTTCGAGCTGAGCCATGGGCGCGAGCGGCTCATCGTCAATTGCGGCGGCTATCGCGGCTCGAGCGCCGAATGGCGCGCCGTCGCGCGCGCCACCGCAGCGCATTCGACCTTGATCGTCGCCGACACCAACTCCGCCGAGATCCGCGGCGGCGACGGCTTCGGCCGGCGGCCGCGGCGCGTCCTGTGCGAGCGCGCGCAGCAGGAAGGCGCGCATTGGCTGAAGGCGAGCCATGACGGCTATGAGCCGGTCTTCGGCCTCGTCCATCAGCGCCAGCTCTTCCTGGCCGCCGACGGCGAGGATCTGCGCGGCGAGGACCAACTCGCCGGCCCCGCCGGGCGGGGCCTGGCCATCCGCTTCCATCTGCACCCCACCGTACAGGCCTCGCTGGCGCAGGACGGCAGCACGGTTCTGCTGCGCTTGCCCAGCGGGATCGGCTGGCGGCTGCGCGCCCAAGGCGCGGTGATGAGCCTCGCCGAGAGCATCTATCTCGGTGCGGGCGAGCGGCGGAAATCGCAGCAAGTGGTGCTCGACGGCCATGTCGGCTCCGCCGGCGCCAGCATCAAATGGGCGCTGCGCCGCGAGGGGAAGAAGGAGTAGGAGCTGTCACCTTTCAGCCGTCAGCTGTACAGCTGTCAGCTGTCAGCCGTCGGTTGTGGTTGTCAGTTGTCAGTCGTCAGTTAACAACTACCCCTTCCCCCCTCAAGGGGGGAGGGGCGACGAGATGGTCAGGCTCTGCGCTACTTCTTGCTTCTTGCCGCGGCGCGGCGCCGGCTTGATCGAGGGCGGCGCGGGTCCTATCGTCGGGCCCCGTTTCCCGCCGGGGCTGCTGATGTCCGATGCTCAACTTCGCCCGATCAAGCGGGCGCTTCTCTCGGTTTCCGACAAGACCGGCCTTATCGCCTTCGCGCGCGCGCTGTCGCTGCGCGGGGTCGAGCTCATTTCTACCGGCGGCACCGCCAAGGCGCTCGCCGAAGCCGGGATCGCCGTCCGCGACGTCGCGGCGGTTACCGGCTTTCCCGAGATGCTCGACGGCCGCGTCAAGACGCTGCATCCCGCGATCCATGGTGGATTGCTCGCGCGGCGCGGCCATGCCGACCACCGCGCGGCGCTGGAGCGCCACGGCATCGCGGCGATCGACCTGCTGGTCGTGAACCTCTACCCCTTTGCCGCGACCGTGGCGCGCGGCGCGGATTTCGACGACTGCATCGAGAACATCGACATCGGCGGGCCGGCGCTGATCCGCGGCGCGGCGAAGAACCATGAGGACGTCGTCGTCATCACCGATCCCGCGGATTACGCCGTCGTGATCGAGGAGATCGAGCGCCATGATGGCGCCACCGGCCTGGCGCTTCGCCGCCGCCTTGCCGGCCTCGCCTATGCCCGCACCGCCGCCTATGACACGGCGATTGCGCAATGGTTCGCCGCCGGGCGCGGCGACACCTTTCCGCCGGTGCTGGCGCTGCAGGGCACGCTCAAGCAGCAGCTGCGCTATGGCGAGAACCCGCATCAGCAGGCGGCATTCTATGTGACCGGCGAGCGCCGTCCCGGCGTCGCTTCGGCCGAGCAGCGGCAAGGCAAGGAGCTGTCCTTCAACAATCTCAACGACACCGACGCCGCTTTCGAGCTCGTCGCCGAATTCGCGGCGCCGGCAGTTGCCATCATCAAGCACGCCAATCCCTGCGGCGTGGCCGAGGCGGAGACGCTCGGCGAGGCCTATCAGCGCGCGCTCGCCTGCGATCCCGTCAGCGCTTACGGCGGCATCATCGCCGTCAACCGCGCGCTCGACGGCGCCACCGCCGAAGCGATGGCGAAGCTCTTCGCCGAGGTGGTGATCGCGCCGGAGATCACGCCCGAGGCGGCGGCGGCGCTGAAGCGCCGGACGCAGCTCCGCCTGCTGATCACCGGCGGCCTGCCCGACCCGGCGGCGCCGGGCATGACCTTGCGCTCGCTCGCCGGCGGCTATCTCTTGCAGACCCGCGACAATGGACGTGTCGCCGCGGCGGAGCTGCGCACCGTGACCAAGCGCGCGCCGACGAGCGCCGAGCTCGCCGACCTTCTCTTCGCCTTCCGCGTCGCCAAGCATGTGAAGTCGAATGCCATCGTCTACGCCAAGGGTGGCGCCACGGTCGGCATCGGCGCCGGGCAGATGAGCCGCGTCGACAGCGCGCGGATCGCCGCCTGGAAAGCGGAGGAGGCGGGCAAGGCGGCCGGCCTTGGCGAGAGTCCGGCCAAGGGCTCGGTGGTTGCCTCCGACGCGTTCTTTCCCTTCGCCGACGGTCTCGAAGCGGCCATCGCCGCCGGCGCCACCGCCGTCATCCAGCCCGGCGGCTCGGTGCGCGACAACGACGTCATCGCCGCCGCCGACAAGGCCGGCATCGCCATGGTGTTCACGGGGATGCGGCATTTCCGGCATTGAAAGAGTCGTCAGTTTTAGCCAGTCGTCAGTTTTCAGTTCTCAGTTTTCAGTTTGGCGGGGACCGCGACCGATAAACTGACGACTGATAACTGAAAACTGACAACTCCTTTAAATACACCTTCCCCCATCCACCTCGAGCGCGACGCCGGTGATGAAGGCGCCTTCGTCGGAGGCGAGGTAGAGCGCGGCATTGGCGACGTCGCGCGGCGTGGCGAAGCGGCCCAAGGGGATCGAGGCGAGGAACTTGGCGCGCAGCTCCGGCGTGTCGCCGCCCATGAAGCTCGGCAGCAGCGGCGTATCGCCGGCGACCGGGCACAGCGCGTTGACGCGGATCTGCTCCGGCGCCAGCTCCTGCGCCATCGCCTTCGACAGCGTGATCACGGCGCCCTTGGAGCCGCAATACCAGACCAGGCCGCCGCGCGGCCGAAGGCCCGCCGTCGACGCGATGTTGACGATCGCACCGCCGCCCTGGCGGCGCAGCACCGGCACGACGTGGCGCGCGGCGAGATAGATCGACTTGACGTTGACGGCGAAGACGCGGTCGAAGGTCGCCTCGTCGACGCCGAGCATCGGTCCGTTCTTGTGCGTGGTGCCGGCATTGTTGACCAGGATGTCGATGCGGCCGAAGCGCTCGAGCGTGCGCTTGACGAGCCCGGCCATGGCGGCGTCGCTGGCGACATCGGCGCGCACATAGAGCGCGCTGCCCTGGCCGGCACTGCGCTCGATCTCGCCGGCGACGCGCTCGCCGCCGCGATCATCGATATCGTTAACGACGAGCTTTGCGCCCTCTTCGGCGAAGCGCCGGGCGATGCCCTCGCCGAAGCCTGAGCCCGCACCGGTGACGATCGCCACCTTGCCGTCTAGCCGCATGTTTTCCTCCCCGGGTGTTTGCCAGGGATGAGGTATCAGGAATCAGCGGATCAGGCGAGGATGTCGACGAGGCGGCCCCGGCCATTTCCGGGCGGAGGTGCCGGCGCGGCGCGGTCGGAGGAGGGTATGTCCTCGCCCTCGCCGGGACGCGCGGGCTGGTTGGGCTGGCGCTGTTGCAGGAGCGCCAAGTTGACCGGCGACAGAGCGAGCGGCGGAGTGGGTGGGGGCATGTTTGCGCGCAGGTTGGCAGAGCCGGGTGAAAGCCCGGTTAACGCTGGTAAATGCCGCCTCCTCCCTTCGGATACACACTGTTACAAAACTTCACGTTTCCTTACTTCATTCGGACGACTCAACCGGCGATCCTGTCGCCGTGGAAATGGATAAACCCCGAAGCGACGAAACAGCACGCAGAACCGGTATCGCGCTACCCGAGGTCGATCCGGCAGGGAGCGCCGGGAGCATGGAGGAGCAGGTGGGGCATCTGGACAAGAACGGGAACTCGATCTTCCCGGGGTCATCGAACGGCAATGGCAGCGCCGCCACGGCGGCCGCCTGCACGCTCGCCATTATCGATCACAGCCGGCTCCGGCGCGAATGCCTCCGGCTGGCGCTGCTGCAGCACAACCCGCAATGGCGGATCGCCGACGGGCCGACAGCCGTGGAGCTGCTGCGCGGCCTGGCAGCCGATGACAGCATCGATCTGGTGATCCTCGGCGCGGCGACCGCCGAGCATGTCGACCTCGCTCAGCTCGAGCTCGTGCGCGACGCCCTGCCGAACGCGCCCGCGGTGATCATCGCCGAGAACGCCAACCCGCATCGCGCGCGGCAGATCCTCAACGCCGGCGCGCGCGGCTTCCTGCCGACGAGCCTCAGCCTCAAGGTGCTGATGGGTGCGCTCGAGCTGGTGCTTGCGGGCGGCGTCTACGTGCCCTCGTCGCTGCTCGAGAGCGCGGCGCAGTCGCATGGCGTCTGGGAAGGTGAGGACCACCAGGCCGAGCCCTGGTCCGAGCTGACCCGGCGGCAGCGCGACGTGCTGGCGCTGATCTCGCAGGGCAAGTCGAACAAGCTGATCGCCGATGCCCTGACGATGTCGGAGAGCACGGTAAAGGCGCATGTGAAGCAGATCATCAAGCGGCTGCACGTCTCGAACCGCACCCAGGCGGCGTTGCTGGCGACCGGCCACGGTCCCTTCGCACCCCCCGCCTTCAACGGCGCGCATGCCGGAAACGGAGCGCTGGCGCGCTAAGGCCTCACGGCGAAGCATTCGACGCCGCACACCCCCCGCGCGGCGTAGATAGGGACCCGGCGCAGCCCCCCAGCGGCCGGGTCCCGGCGTTTGTGGGGACGGAAGTTCTCAGTCATCAGTTGTTAGTTGTCGGTTGTCAGTCTCGCCGGGGATATTGCCGGCCATTAACCGTTTTGTTGCACTGATAATAACTGACTACTGACAACTGATAACTGATAACTTCCTTCCAAGTTGCGCATATGGTCCACAGCCCTCATACCTTCGCATGAACAAGAACAGAGAAGGTACGGCCAAGAAGCCGGTTTTGGCGCGGGGCGGTGATGCGGGCGCCTTGTTTCCGCCGGGCTCGCGGACCTAGATTTGGTCGAGGACAATGCGGCCGAAGCGCCGCCGTCGCAAGTGGGAGCGAAGCCGCCATGGACACCAGCCTCTTTCCCGTGCCCGAGCCCGTCGCCCGCGAGGCCTGGGTCGACGAAGCCGCCTATTTCCGGCTCTACGAGCAATCGCTGCGGGATCCCGACGGCTTCTGGGGCGAGCAGGGCAAGCGGCTGCATTGGATGAAGCCATTTACCAAGGTGAAGAACGCACGCTTCACCGGCGACGTCAGCATCAAGTGGTACGAGGACGGCACGCTCAACGCCGCATACAACTGCATCGACCGGCATCTCGCGACGCGCGCCGACCAGACGGCGATCCTGTGGGAAGGCGACAGCCCGCACGAGCACAAGCATGTCAGCTACGCCGAGCTCCACGAGTGCGTCTCTCGCCTCGCCAATGTGTTGAAAGAACGCGGCGTCAAGAAAGGCGATCGCGTCACCATCTACCTGCCGATGATTCCCGAGGCGGCCTTTGCCATGCTCGCCTGCGCGCGCATCGGCGCGGTTCATTCCGTCGTCTTCGGCGGCTTCTCGCCCGACAGCCTGATCGGCCGCATCCAGGATTGCCGCTCCACCGTCGTCATCACCGCCGATGAGGGCCTGCGCGGCGGCCGCAAGGTGCCGCTCAAGGCCAATACCGACGCGGCGCTGAAGCAATGCCCGGAGGTGAAGACGGTGATCGTCGTGCGCCGCACCGGCGGTGCCGTTGGCTGGGTCGAGAGCCGCGACGTCTGGTATCACGACGCGATGGCGGCGGCGGCGAAGGAATGTCCGCCCGCCGAGATGAGCGCGGAGGATCCGCTCTTCATCCTTTACACCTCGGGCTCGACGGGAAAGCCGAAGGGCGTGCTGCACACGACCGGCGGCTACCTCGTCTTCACCGCGATGACGCATCAATACGTCTTCGACTATCACGACGGCGACATTTACTGGTGCACCGCCGATGTCGGCTGGGTGACCGGGCACAGCTACATCGTCTATGGCCCGCTCGCCAATGGCGCCACGACCTTGATGTTCGAAGGCGTGCCCAATTATCCCGACGCGTCGCGCTTCTGGCAGGTGATCGACAAGCACAAGGTCAACACCTTCTATACCGCGCCGACCGCGATCCGCGCTCTGATGCGCGAGGGTGAGCATTACGTCAAGAAGACTTCGCGCGCATCGCTGAAGCTGCTCGGCTCGGTGGGCGAGCCGATCAACCCGGAGGCCTGGCTCTGGTATCACCGCGTCGTCGGCGATGACCGCATTCCCATCGTCGATACCTGGTGGCAGACCGAGACCGGCGGCATCCTGATCACGCCGCTGCCGGGCGCGACGCCGCTGAAGCCGGGCTCGGCGACGCGGCCGTTTTTCGGGGTGAAGCCGGTGATCGTCGACGGCGAAGGCAACACGCTCGAAGGCGCGACCGAAGGCAATCTCTGCATCGCCGAGAGCTGGCCCGGGCAGATGCGCACCGTCTTCGGCGACCACAAGCGTTTCATCGAAACCTATTTCTCCACCTTCCCCGGCAAGTACTTCACCGGCGACGGCGCGCGGCGCGACGAGGACGGCTATTACTGGATCACCGGTCGCGTCGACGACGTCATCAATGTCGCGGGTCATCGACTCGGCACCGCCGAGGTGGAAAGCGCGCTGGTCGCGCATCAAAAGGTCGCCGAGGCCGCGGTGGTCGGCTATCCCCACGACATCAAGGGACAGGGCATCTATGCCTATGTCACCTTGAAGGCCGGCAACGAACCGAGCGAGGCGCTGCGTCAGGAGCTGGTGCAATGGGTCCGGCGCCAGATCAGCGCGATCGCCGCGCCCGACCTGCTGCAATGGGCGCCCAACCTGCCGAAGACGCGCAGCGGCAAGATCATGCGCCGCATCCTGCGCAAGATCGCCGCCAACGAGCACGAGCAGCTCGGCGACGTCTCGACGCTCGCCGATCCGGCGGTGGTGACGGATCTGGTGGAGAACCGGGTGAACCGGGGGTAGGGCGAGACCAAGCGCCGGGCGTTCCGCAAACGGCGCGATAAGCGCCAGGGAGAGACAGCATGTTGAGGATCGCCAGGACGGCGCTAATCGCGGCAGCGATGCTGGGCCTTGCCGCCTGCACCAGCAGCCGCATGGCAGCCATATCGGAGCCGCCGGCAATCACCGCACCGCAGCCAGACAAGTCGACCGTGGTGTTCTATCGGTCCTCGGGCCTGGGCGCCGCGGTGCAGTCCTCTGTCTTCGACATTACCTCCGATCCCCCGGCTTTCGTCGGCATCATCTCGGCCGGCATGAAGGTCGCCTATATGGCTTCGCCCGGCGAACGACGCTTCATGGTGATCGGCGAAGCCGCCGATTTCATGGATGCGCAGCTGCTCCCGGGAAAGACCTACTATGCGCTGGTGGCGCCGCGCATGGGATTCTGGAAAGCGCGTTTCTCGCTTCGCCCCAGAGCCGCCGATAACAAGGAGGCGCAGGAGCAGCTCGCGACCTGCAAGTGGTACGACAATACGCCGGCCTCGCAACAATGGGCGCAGAAGCATTTGCAAGAGATCATTGCGCTGCAGAAGGAGTACCTGCCGGAGTGGCTGGCGAAGGGCGAGGACAGACCGGTGCTGCATGCGGATGAGGGTCGATGAGCCAAGCCTCTCGGCCTCGATTGCGATTGGCGAGATAAGCGACGAGCGCCCTGGGGCTACGCGCCCGGCGCGATTTAGAGGTCCGGCGGCCAGCGGTCGAGGAGGTCGGCCGACGCTTCGAACAGGGCGGCGGCGTGGAGCAAGGCGGGTTCGGCGCGGAAGCGGCCGATGAGTTGGAGGCCGATGGGGAGGCCGTCGGGGGAGAAGCCGCAATTGAGGCTGATCGCGGGATGGCCGGTGAGGTTGAAGGGCATCGTCCAGGGAAACCAGCTCGGGCGCAGGTCGGGGAGCACCGCGCCGTCGATCTCGATGGGGTCGAAGAGATCCTGATCGATCGGCAGCGCCGGGCGCAGCAGGGTTGGCGTCACGAGAAAATCGGCGCCGCGCAACAGCGACTGCACGCGGCGAAACAGCGCCGCGCGCGCGAACATCGCCTGCTGATAATCGGCGCCGCTGACCGGGGTCAGGGACTCGACCTGGCGAATCAGCGACGGGCTCATTTGGTTGCCTGATTTCGCCACCATCTCGGCAAAGCGCGAGCGCCAGGTGGTGTGGTTGATGACGCGCCAGAGCGGCTCGACATCGAAGCCCTCACCCGGCATTTCCTCGAGCTCGGCGCCGAGATCGGCAAGGCGCCGCAGCGCCGCGTCGAAGGCGGCGCGCACCGCAGCGGCGATGGGGCGGCCGGGCGGCGCCGCGCAGAAGAGCATGCGCGTGCCGGCAAGATCGCCTTCGGCACGCGCCGCCGCGAGATAGTCGGGAACGGCGAGCCCGATCGACCAGGGATCGCTGTCATCGGGACCGGCCATCGCCTGCAGCATCAGCGCCGTGTCCATCACCGTGCGCGTCGTCGGCGTCACATAGGTGTAGTTGCCGAAAGCGTCCTGGGCCTGGCTGTGCGGAATGACCCCGTTGCTTTGCTTCAGCCCGGCAACGCCGTTGCACGAAGCGGGAATGCGCGTCGAGCCGCCGCCATCGGTCGCGACGGCAAGCGGCGCAAGCCCGGCGGCGACGGCGACCGCGGCGCCGCCGCTCGAGCCGCCGCTGGTGTGTGCCGCGCTCCAGGCGTTGCGGGTGCGGCCGAAGAGCGGCGCGTCGGTGAGGCACTTGGTGCCGAATTCGGGCGTCGTCGTCTTGCC
>DATJLU010000073.1:0-18816 GCA_035509275.1 Allostellaceae bacterium
CCGGGAGGACCTGGCCGTCAATGTCGTTGTCCCGAAACGCCGCCTCGTACCCCCCGAGGCCAAGGCTTCGCAACCAGCCGCCGATATCCGCGATGCCGCCCACAAGGCACCCCCAGGCGAACCATGATCGACGAGGCGAACCGAAGTGTCCAGGGCGCGAGCGCCGAGCCAGGACAGCCCCGCGCCCACCCGCGGCATCGGGTTGCGGCCGATTACTCCCCGGCCGAGATGTCGTCGAGCCGGTCGACGGGGTCGTGGATATCGAAGCCGCCGGATTGCCGCCGCCACAGCCGCGCATAGGTGCCGCCGCGCCGCAGCAGCTCGGCATGGGCGCCGGTCTCGACGATGCGCCCGTGGTTCAACACCACCAGCCGGTCCATGCGCGAGATCGTCGACAAGCGGTGCGCGATGGCGACGACAGTGCGGCCTTTCATGAGATCGCCGAGCTGTTCCTGGATCGCCGCCTCGACCTCGGAATCGAGCGCCGAGGTCGCCTCGTCGAGGATGAGGATCGGCGCGTTCTTGAGGATGACGCGGGCGAGCGCGATGCGCTGTCGCTGGCCGCCGGACAGCTTGACGCCGCGCTCGCCGACATGGGCATCCATGCCGCGCCGTCCCTGCCAATCCTCGAGCTCGTCGATGAAATCGAGGGCATGCGCGCGCCGGGCGGCCTCGTATACGTCGGCCTCGCCGGCTTCGGGCCGGCCATAGCGGATGTTGTCGCGGATCGAGCGGTGCAGCAGCGAGGTGTCCTGCGTTACCATGGCGATGTGGCTGCGCAGGCTCTCCTGCGCGACGCCCGCGATGTCCTGCCCGTCGATCAGGATGCGCCCCTCCTCGAGCTCGTAAAAGCGCAGCAGGAGATTGACCAGCGTCGATTTGCCGGCGCCGGACGGTCCGACCAGCCCGACCCTCTCGCCGGGCGCGATGCTGAGGTCGATCCCGTGCAGCACGCCGCGCGACGTGCCATAGCCGAAGCGTACGCCGTCGAAGCGCACCGCGCCGCGCCCGACCCGCAGCGCCACCGCGTCGGGGCGATCGACCATCTGGCGCGGCACGGCGATCGAGCGCATGCCGTCCTGGACGGTGCCGATATTCTCGAAGATCGACGTCACGCTCTGCGCCACCCAGCCGGCCATGTTGGCGATCTGCCAGGCGAGCGGCACCGCCGTGGCGATGCCGCCGACCGTGATCCGCCCGCGCGACCAGAGCCAGATCGCGACCGAAGCGGTGCCCACCAGCAGCGCCGCGTTCAACATGGTCAAGGTGACGCCGAGCGTGGTCATCAGCCGCAATTGGCGGCGGAAGACGTCGGTATGCTCGTCGACGGCGGCGCGCGCGAAGGCATCCTCGTCGCGCGGCCGGGCGAAGAGCTTCACCGTCAGGATGTTGGTGTAGCTGTCGACGATTCGGCCGGTCAGGGTGGAGCGCGCCTCGGAGACGCGGCGCGAGCGCGAGCGCAGCTGCGGCACGAGGTAGCGCAAGGTCACGGCATAGCCGGCGAACCACAGCAGCACCGGCACCGCCAGGCGGACATCGCGCGAGCCCAGCAGCACGATCGCGGTGCTGCCATAGATCAGGATGTACCAGACGGCATTGGTGCCGACGACGACGCTCTCACGCAAGGACGGCCCGGTCTGCATCACGCGGTTGGCGATGCGGCCGGCAAAATCGTTCTGAAAGAACGTCCAGCTCTGGCGCACGACGTGCCAGTGATTCTGCCAGCGCACGAGGTTGGTGAAGCCGGGATTGATCGCCTGATTGGTCAGAAGCTGTTGGCACGCGATCGCCAGCGGCCGCGCGAGCAGCAGCACCGCCGCCATGCCGGCAAGCTGCGGCCACGCATCGCGGAACAAGGCATCGGGCGCATGCGTCGAGGCGAGCGAGACGAGCCGCCCGATGAAAACCGGAATGGTGGTGTCGAGGAGGGCGACCACCGACCCGGCCATGAACAGCGCGACGACGAGATGACGCACTTGCCGGGCATGATGCCAATAGAACGCCGCCAGCCCTGGCGGCGGCGCGGTATCGTCCGGCTGCGCCGTAGGGTCGACCAGCTTCTCGAACAGGCGGAACAGGGACATGGGGCAATCTTTCGCCGCGTTTATGGACTATTCCGCCGCCCGACGCCATCGCGATTATGGCTCCGCGAGGGGACGCTCAGAGGCATTTTAGGGTTCGATGATGGCTACCGTTCCCGCGGCGGCGAAGAACCCGAGGGAGTTGCATCTTCCAGCGCCGCGGAATCTGCGCTAACTCAACAAAAGTCAGGGGACGAGCATGGCGCGGCCACCGGATATTCTCGTCATCAATCCGAACTCGAACGCCGCGGTGACGGCCGGCATCGACTCGGCGCTGGCGCCGCTCCGCTTTGCCGACGGTCCGACGATCCGCTGCGCCACCTTGGCGGGGACGCCCTTCGGCATCGAAAGCCAGCAGGATGTCGAAGCGACGGTGTTGCCGCTGCGGCAGATGGTAGCGAGCGACAATCGCGCCGACGCTTTCGTCATCGCCTGCTACAGCGATCCCGGCCTCGCCGTCTGCCGCGAGGCCACGCGCCGGCCGGTCTTCGGCATCGCGGAATGCGCGGTGCTGACGGCGCTGGCGCGCGGCGACCGGTTCGGCGTGATCGCGATCGCCGCCCAATCCATTCGCCGCCATCGCCGCTATCTCCGGCAGATGGGGCTGGCCGATCGCTTCGCCGGCGAGCGCCCGCTCGAGATGAGCGTCGCCGAGAGCGCGTCGGGCGAGGGCACGCTGCACCGCATGATCGAGATCGGCCGCGAGCTCACGCTCAAGGACGGCGCCGATGTGGTCGTCATGGGCTGCGCCGGCATGGCGCGTCATCGCCGCGCGCTGGAAGCGGCGCTGTCGGTGCCGGTGATCGATCCGACCCAGGCGGCCGTCGCCATCGCCATCGGCACGGTGCGGACCGCCGAGGCCTGACGGTCTCGCTGCGATTACGACTCCGGCGGCGTCGCGCCGGTTTGCGCCGTGATGCGGCCGTAATGCTCGATCCGGCGATGGCGGGCAAAATCGAACACCGTCGCTTTGCCGAAGGCGGTCGCATCGAGATCGCAGGCATGGATGACGAGCTCGTCATCCTCGCTCCGACCTTCGGCGACGATCTCGCCATTGGGATCGACGATCATGGTACCGCCCATGAGATGGTGGCCGTCTTCGCTGCCGGCCTTGGCAACCGCCACCACCCAGGTCGCGTTCTGATAGGCGCCGGCCTGGAGCGAGAGGCGATGGTGGAACATGCGCTGCGCGGGCCCTTCGGTGCCGCGCTGCGAATTCACCGAAGGCGTATTGAAGCCGAGGATGATCATCTCGACCCCTTGCAAGCCCATGACACGGTAGGTCTCCGGCCAGCGGCGGTCGTTGCAGATGCACATGCCGAAGATGCCACCGCCCATGCGCCAGACGGGAAAGCCGAGATCGCCGGGCGCGAAATAGCGCTTCTCCAGATGCTGATGCGTGCGCTCGGGATCGTGCTCGGCGTGACCGGGCAGATGGACCTTGCGGTACTTGCCGACGAGCCTCCCGGTCTTGTCGACCAGGATCGAGGTGTTGAAATGCCGGCCCTCCGGCGTCAGCTCGGCATAGCCGAAGCTCATCGCCATGCCGGCGGCCTTGGCTGCATCGAACAAGGGCCGGGTCGCCGCGCTCGGCATCTCGCGCTCGAACCAGATATCGGCTTCCGCCCGATCGGCGAAATACCAGCGCGGAAAGAAGCTGGTGAGCGCCAGCTCGGGATAGACGATGAGGTCGCAGCCTTGCGCCGCGGCCTGTTGCAGCAGAGCGAGCATGCGCGCGACGACGGCTTGCCGCGTCTCTGCTCTTTGGATCGGCCCGAGCTGGGCGGCGGCGACTTTGATCATGCGCATCGGGTTCTCTGCTCCTGATTGGCCGGGCCTCGGCCGGTCCAGCCTGCCCGCGGCTTGCCGATGCGGTCAAGAGCGGGGCACAATCGCGCCACGACGCAAGGGGTGATCCGACAGATGACCACGCTCGATCTTGTCATCCGCAACGGCACGGTGGTAACCGCGACGGACCGGATGGACTGCGATGTCGGCATAAGCGGCGGCAAGATCGTCGCGCTCGGTACGGCGCTCGACGCGGCGGCGGAAGAGATCGACGCGGCCGGTCGCCTGGTCCTGCCCGGCGGCATCGACAGCCATGTGCATATCGAGCAGAAATCAAGCATGGGGATCGCGACCGCCGATGATTTCTATTCCGGCACGGTCGCCGCCGCGTTCGGCGGCACCACGACGATCATCCCCTTCGCCGTGCAGGAGCGCGGCCACCCGCTGCGCCAGAGCATCAACGACTATCACGCGCTGGCGGCGCCGAAAGCCGTCATCGACTACGCCTTCCACCTCATCATCCTCGACCCGAGCGAGCAGGTGCTGGGACAAGAGCTGCCGGCGCTGATCAAGGACGGCTACACCTCGTTCAAGGTCTACATGACCTATGACCGGCTGCGGCTCGACGATTACCAGCTGCTCTCCGTCCTGGCGCTGGCCAAGCAGCATGGCGCCATGGCGATGATCCATGCGGAAAATCACGAGATCATCCGCTGGCTGACGGAGAGACTGCTGACGGCCGGGAACACCGCGCCCTTGTTCCACGCGGTGAGCCATCCGCGCATCGCCGAGGCCGAGGCGACCGAGCGCGCGCTGCGCCTGTCGGAGCTGCTCGATGTGCCGCTGCTGATCGTGCACATGTCGGAGATCGCGGCGATCAGCGCGGTGCGCGCGGCGCAGACCCGAGGCCTGCGCGTCTATGGCGAGACCTGTCCGCAATACCTCTTCCTGACGGCGCAGGATCTCGATCGCCATGGGCTGGAGGGCGCCAAATTCTGCTGCAGCCCGCCGCCGCGCGACGCCGAAGCGCAACAAGCGGTGTGGGCGGGCTTGCGCAACGGAACCTTCCAGGTGTTCTCCTCGGACCACGCGCCCTACCGCTTCGACGAGAGCGGCAAGCTGCCGAAAGGCGGCGCGACGCGGTTTTCGGAAGTCGCGAACGGCGTTCCCGGCATCGAGCTGCGCCTGCCGCTGTTGTTCTCGGAGGGTGTGCTCAAAGGGCGCATCGATCTCAACCAGTTCGTCGCCTTGACCGCGACCAACCACGCCAAGCTTTACGGCCTCTACCCGCGGAAAGGGACGATCGCGATCGGCAGCGATGCGGATCTGGCGCTGTGGAACCCCGCCCGCGCGGTAACCGTCAGCGCCGGCATGTTGCACGATCGGGTCGGCTATACACCCTATGAGGCGCGGACCATAACGGGCTGGCCGGAGATCGTACTGAGCCGCGGCCGGGTCGTGGTCGCCGGCGGCGCGCTGAAAGCGAACCGCGGCAGCGGCGAATTCCTGCCCTGCGCCCTGCCCGAGCCGGCGCGGCCGCTGGGCCGATTATCGCCGGAGCTGGCGCTGCTCGCACGGCGCGGCACGCCCCTCGCCTAGTACGGCACTCCGCCGCTAGACGCCGAGATAGCGGCGTTGGAGCTCCGGGCTCTGCCGCAGGTCGTCGGAGCTGCCCGACCAGACCACGCGGCCTTTCTCGATGATGTAGTGGCGGTCGGCGAAGGCGGCGAGCGCCGCGACATTCTTGTCGATGATGAGGATCGACAGGCCGGTGGCTTTGAGCTGCGTCAGCACCCGCCAGATCTCGCCGCGAATCACCGGCGCCAGCCCTTCTGTCGCCTCGTCGAGGATGAGCAGGCGCGGATTGGTCATCAGCGCCCGGCCGATGGCCAGCATCTGTTGCTCGCCGCCGGAGAGCAACCCGCCCAGACTGTCGAGCCGTTCGCGCAGCGCCGGGAAGAGATCGAGCACCCGATCCAGCGTCCACGCCGCCGCGCCGCCGCTGCGGCGGGCCGCCGTGGCGACGAGGTTCTCGCGCACCGAGAGATTGGGGAAGATCTGTCGGCCTTCCGGCACCAGCCCGACGCCGAGCCGTGCGATGCGATGGGGCGAGAGCGCATGGATCGGCTCGCCGGCGAGGAGGATGCGGCCGGTACGCTGGCGCACCAGCCCCATGATCGCCGAGACCGTCGTCGTCTTGCCCATGCCGTTGCGTCCCAGCAGGGTCACGACCTCGCCCGCCGCGAGCTCGAAATCGACGCCGAACAGCACTTGGCTTTCGCCGTAGCTGGCCTCGAGCCCGGAGACGGCGAGCATCATGCGGCGGCCTCGCCAAGATAGGCGCGCCGCACCTCGGCATCGCCGCGAATGGCGTCGGGTGTGCCGCTGGCGATGATGCGGCCATAGACCATGACGGTGATGCGATCGGCAAGCGCGAAGACCGCGTCCATGTCGTGCTCGACCAGTACCATGGTGACTTGGCGCTTCAGCGCCGCGAGCAGCCGCACCATGCCGGCGGCGTCCTGCGGACCCATTCCCGCCATCGGCTCGTCGAGCAGCAAGAGACGCGGCCTGGTCGCCAGCACCATGGCGATTTCGAGCGCGCGCTTCTCGCCGTGCGACAGCGCCGCGGCACGGCTCTCGGCGCGCTCCGCCAGCCCGACCTGCGCCAGGACCTGCCGCGCGGGATCACGCAGCCGCGCATCGCGCCGCGCCGACCGCCAGAAGCGGAAGCTGTGGCCGGCATGCGCCTGTACCGCCATGGCGACATTGTCGAGGACGCTGAACTCGCGGAAGATGCTGGTGATCTGGAACGAGCGGGCAATGCCGAGGGCGGCGCGCCGCGCCATGGCGAGCCGCGTGATGTCGGCGCCGGCGAAGCGGATGCTGCCGGAATCGGGCTTCAGCTCGCCGGCGAGTTCGGCGATCAGCGTGGTTTTCCCGGCACCGTTCGGACCGATGATCGCGTGGATCTCGCCCGGCGCAACGAGGAGTGAGACGGCATCGGTGACGACGAGGCCGCCGAAGCTCTTGCAGAGGTCGCGCGTCTCGAGCAGAGCCTCAGCCATCGGCGCGCCCCCGGGCCGTGCGCTCGCCGATCAGCATGCCAAAGAAGCCGCTGCGCGAGAACAGCACCACCAGCACGAGGAGCGGCCCCAGGATCGCCTGCCAGTGCTCGGTGGCGCCGGACAGCACCGTCTCGAGCAGCAGATAGAGGGCGGCGCCGAGCACCGGGCCGAACAGCGAGCCCATGCCGCCGAGGATCACCATCATCATGATCTCTCCCGAGCGCGTCCAATGCATGATCGAGGGCGAGCAGAAGAGGGTCAGATTTGCGAACAGCGCGCCGGCCAGGCCGCAGATGGTGCCGGACAGGATGAAGGCCACCAGCTTGTAGCGGAAGGTCGGAAAGCCCAGCGCCGCCATGCGCCGCTCATTGGACTTGACGCCCTGCACCAGCAGGCCGAAGCGCGAATTGATCAGCTGCCGGCTGAGAAGCAGCAGG
The DNA here is from genome assembly GCA_035509275.1 of Allostellaceae bacterium. Classification (GTDB taxonomy): domain Bacteria; phylum Pseudomonadota; class Alphaproteobacteria; order ATCC43930; family CGMCC-115725; genus DAHUYF01. The sequence goes on from DATJLU010000073.1 coordinate 7,375, forward strand.
ACGAGAAGTACGGCGAGAACGACGTAATAGAGCGTGGGGGGATCGCCGAGATCGACCAGCCGGCCGAAATCGCTCGGCTGAGCGATGTTGAGCCCGTCATCGCCGCCATAGATGTTCAGGCTCTCGGCGAGGAAATAGAGCATCTGTGCGAAGGCGAGCGTGATCATGATGAAATAGACGCCGCTGGTGCGCAGCGAGACGGCGCCGATCATCGCCGCCGCCGCCGCCGAAGCGAGGATGGCGACAGCGAACTGCAAGGGACCGCTGGTGATGCCGTAGAAGGCGAGAATGCCAACGGCATAGGCGCCGATGCCGAGATAGGCGGCATGGCCGAAGCTCACCATTCCGCCATAGCCCAGGATCAGATCGAGGCTGAGCGCGGCGATGGCGAAGATCATGATGCGCGTCAGCAGCGTCACATAGAACGGCTCGCCGGCGGCCAGGGCGATCGCCGGGGTGATGGCGAGCGCGGCGAGCGAGACCCCGATGACGAGGCTCCGGCGGGCAACCGACACGGGGGTCAGCGTCCGCGCGGCGGAAAGAGACCCTGCGGGCGGATGAGCAGGATCGCCGCCATGAGGATGTAGATCAGCATCGAGGCGAGGGCCGGGCCGGCATTGTCCGCCGCGGCATGGCTCATGAAGCTGGCGAGGAGCGGCCGCAGGAAGGCGCGTCCCATGGCATCGACGATGCCGACCAGCAGCGCGGCGACGAAGGCACCGCGCAGCGAGCCGATGCCGCCGATGACGATGACGACGAAAGCCAGGATCAACACGCTCTCGCCCATACCGGACTCGACCGTGAAGATCGGCCCGGCCATGGCGCCGGCAAAGGCGGCGAGCGCCGCGCCCAGGGCGAAAACCAGGGTGTACAGCAGGGTCACGTTGACGCCGAGCGCATCGACCATGGCGCGGTTGGAGGCGCCGGCGCGAATCAGCATGCCGATCCGCGTGCGCGCGATCAGCAGATGGAGCAGCAGCGCCACCGCCAGCCCGGCGCCGATCACCGCCAGGCGGTAGGTCGGATAGGGGCTGCCGGAGAGCAGTTCGACATGGCCGGCGAGGAACGCCGGCACCTGCATGTAAAGCGCGGTTGCACCCCAGATCATGCGCACCAGCTCGTTGAAGAAGAGGATGAGGCCGAAGGTGGCGAGCACCTGATCCAGATGCTCGCGATCATAGAGGGTGCGGAAGACGACGATCTCGATCGCCGCGCCGAGCGCCACCGCGGCGGCGAGCGCGGCGAGCAGCGCGAGGAGAAAGGAGCCGAAGGCGGCAAAGGTGGCGGCGGCGACATAGGCGCCCGCCATGTAGAGCGAGCCATGGGCGAGATTGATCAGATTCATGATGCCGAAGATCAGCGTCAGCCCGGCGGCCATGAGGAAGAGCATGACGCCGAACTGCGCGCCGTTCAGGAGCTGCTCGAGAACCGCTGTCATCGCCGCGCCAATCGGCCTCGGGAGGAGGTTGCATCAGGATCCACGAACGCGTCCTTCGCATGGCGAGGACTGCTCGAACAGCCCCCGCCGAAGGCTACTTCATCTTGCATTCCGACGCATAGGCATCGGCATGGTCGGCGAAGATGGTGCTCTGGATCTTGCGAACATACTCGCCGTCGGCGTCCTTGACGATCTTGAGCAGGTAGAAATTCTCGATCGGGAAGTGATTGGGCCCGTATTTGAAGGCGCCACGGACCGAGGGGAAATCCGCCTTGTCGATCGCCGCGATCATGCCCTGCTTGTCGGCGAGGTTGCCCTTCACCGCGGTCACCGCGGCATCGATCATGTTGATCGCGTCGAAGCTTTGGGCGGCGTAGTAGGACGGCATGTAGTGGTACTTGGCGCGAAACGCGGCGACGAATTGCCGGTTGCGCGGATTGTCGAGATCGGGCGACCAGAAGCTCACCTCGTAATTTCCCGCCGCCGCGTCGCCGATCGCCGGCAGCGTGGTCTCGTCGACGGTGAAGGCCGAGTAGAGCGGGATCTGGTCGCGCAGGCCGGACTGCGCATATTGCTTGACGAACTGGATGCCCATGCCGCCGGGCAGGAAGATGAAGAGCGCCTTCGGCGCCGCCTGGCGGATCTGGCTGATCTCGACCTGGTAGTCGGACTGGCCGGGTTTGGTGTAGACCTCGGCCGCAACCTTGCCTTTGAAGTAGCGCTTGAAGCCGTTGACCATGTCCTTGCCGGCGGCGTAGTCCGGCGCGATCAGATAGACATCGTTCATCTTCTGATCGTTCATGAACTTGCCCATCGCCTCGGGCGTCTGGTCGTTCTGCCAGGAGGCGGAGAAGTAGTTGGGCGCGCACATCGCACCGGCGAGCTCATGCGGGCCGGCGTTTGCGCCGATCAGGATGACGCCCGAGCGGATGATCGGCTGGTACGAGGCGAGCAGCACGTTCGACCAGATGAAGCCGGTCATGAAATCGACCTTGTCGCGCTGCAGCATCTCCTCGGAGATTTGGCGCCCGACATCGGGTTTGAACTGGTCGTCGCCGTAAACGATGGTCGCCGGAAGGCCGCCGATCTTGCCGCCAAGCATCTCGAGGGCCAGCGTGCTGGCATCCTTCATATGTTTGCCGATGACGCCGGCCGGTCCGCTGAGCGTGGTGACGAAACCGATTTTGACGCTTTGCTCGGCAAAGGCCGGAGCGACCAGCAGGCTCAGCGCCGCCGCGACAGCAATGGTGCTTTTCATCCCATCCTCCCCCTGGATCCGCTCCGCAAACGAGGAGCATCGCCTTTTCTGCACTATAGCGCCGGTACGGGCGTTGAGAAGCGATATGTTGCGTATCAACGTCAGCGCCCGGACGCGGCTTCGATACCCAACATTCTCCGCCTAGAACAAGTCGAAATACTCGCGTTGTTCCCAGGTGCTGACGGCGGCGGGATCGTGTTGAGTGTCGCCACCGTTGCCCCCTCGGTAGCGGGCGATTTCCGCCTCCTTGATGCGGATGAAATAGTCTTCGACGAAGCTCTTGCCGAAGCCGGCGCGATAGCATTCGTCGCACCGGAGCGCCGCGAGCGCCTCCTCGAGCGCACGCGGCAGGCTCGGCGCCGCCGCTTCGTACGGCGCGTCGGCGGGCGCGCCAGGGTCGAGCCGCTTCTCGATGCCGTCCAGCCCGGCCAGGATTTGCGAGCCCAGGTAGAGATAGGGATTGGCCGCCGGTTCGCCGATGCGGTTCTCGACGCGGTAGCTCGCCGGGTCGCCGGCGGCGCCGACAACGCGAATCATTGCGCCGCGATTGTCCTGGCCCCAGACGATCCGATCGGGCGCCAAGGTGAGGGGTTTGTAGCGCCGATAGCCGTTGATGGTCGGCGTGGCGAAGGCGGCGCTCGCCGCCGCATGGGCGAGCAGCCCCGCGACATACTGCAGGCCGAGCGGCGAAAGCGCCGCCGCACCGGGCTCAGCCGGCGCAAACGCGTTCTCCTCAGTGCCACGCCGGCGCAGCGATTGATGGAGATGCCAGCCGCTGGAGCAGATATTCGGCAGCTGCGGGCGGCACATGAAGGTCGCGTGATAGCCGTGCCGTCGGCAGACCTGTTTCACGGCGCTGCGCAGCAGGATCATCGCATCCGCGGGCTCGAGATCGACCCCGGGGCGCAATGTCACTTCGCATTGGCTCGGTCCGAGCTCGACCTCGAACGACCGCAGCGGCAGGTCCAGCGCCTCGAGATTCACGCGGAGCCGCTCGAAGATTTCGTCGTACTGGTCGTAAAGCTGCTCGGCAAGAAGCTGATAGCCTCGGGTGATCAGGCTGACCTCCGGGGCTGCGCCGGGTTGACCGGCATCGCCCGGCGACAAGCGCGGATTGTCGAGCTTGAAGACGTGGAACTCGACCTCCAGCCCGGCAACGTACGCGAAGCCCTTTTCGTGAAGCCGGTCGAGCACGCGCCGATAGAGCTGGCGCGTCGAAAACGGCACCGGCTCGCCCGTGGCGAAGTAGAGATCGCACAGCATCCAGCCGCTATGCGGCGCCCAGGGCAGGATCTTGAAGCTGCAGGGATCGGGGATCATCAGGATGTCCGCCGCGCCCTGCAGCGCCGGCATGCCGAGCCCGGCGCCCGGCGTGAAGACCGGGAACACCGACCGGCAGGACGTGTCCTTCGCCAGGAGCGAGGAAACGAAGCTGCGGCCGTTTCGGAGCGCGCCCTCGAGCTCGGCGGCGAGGATGGTTTTGCCCCGCAGCACGCCATGCTGGTCGACGGCGGAGAGCCGGATGACCCCCAGCGACCGATCGCGCGCCTGGCGCACGACCTCGACGGAAGCCGCCCGCTGCGCCTCGGTCCAGCAATCGTGGCGTAAGATGAAATCTGCCATCGGTCGCGCCGATACTCCTCAGCTGTCTCGTCTCGGGCGTCGCCCGATGGCCGCGGCGCCGCTCATGCCGCCTGGTTCGGTTGCTTGGCCCAGGGGGCGTCGCGCAGGCATTTCGCGTAGCTCTCGCGCCAATAGGCTTCCCAGCCTTCGGCCGGCCCGACGCCGTCGACCGTCATCGGTCCCCGCAGCTGCTTCGCCGCCTCCGCATCAAGCACCATCGGCGGGCGTCCGCCGCCGGCAGCTTCCTCGATCGCCTGCAGCAGCAGGCGCCGATATTTGACAATGACGATGTCGCTCTGGCCCAGGAACTCGCGGGTGCGGTCGTGGATCGGGCCCTGGGATTCCACGGCCCACTGGTCGTGGACGTTTATGTCCGCGCCCATGCCGGTAAAGGTGTGACGAGCCTGCTCCTCGGGATCGAAGCCGTAATCGTTCGCCTTGTTCCGCCGCGGCTTGTAGTCGGGCAGCGCATAGAGCTCGAGGCGCGTGTCGCGCATCTCTTGCTTGTTCACCGGCGCGCCGAAGCTGGTGAAGATGGCATACCAGTATGAGCTCACATCATCGATCGGCACGTGCCACTGGCTGATCGTCATATCGGCCGAGAGCGGAATGACGAAAGCCTGGGGGAAGACGAGATGGGTTACCCGGATATGCGCCTTGGCCGCGTCGATCGCGCGGCGTGTGCAGATCTGCAGCCCATACTCGGTCGATGCCGTCTCGATCGTCGGGCGCGTGTAGTCGCGCATCACTTTGGTGATCGGCAGGTCGGAATCGGCCGAGTTGGCGCGGAACGGTCGGCCGTAATTGGCGGCGGGATCCGCATCGTCGAAGAAGCGATGGAGGAATGACGTATGTGCCGGGTCGATGCCGATCTCGAGAACCTGAAGCCAATTGCAGTCGACATGGCCTTTGAAGGCGAAGGTGTAAGCGTCGGGCGCGACGAAGCAGTCGAAATCGGGAAAAGCCGGCGGCGCGCCCGGACCGAGATAGGCGAAGACGATGCCGCCGCGCTCGACAACGGGATAGGCACGTTGGCGAACGCGCTGACAGAATTTCGGCTCGGGCTCGGCTGGCGTCTCGAGGCACTTGCCCTCGACGTCATAGAGCCAGCCGTGAAACGCGCAACGCAGCCCGCCATCCTCGCGGCGGCCGAAAGCGAGATCGGCACCGCGATGGGCGCAGTGGCGATCGAGCATTCCGTAGCGGCCCCGTTCGTCCTTGAAGAGCACGAAATCCTCGCCGAGCAGGCGGACCGCCTTCACTGGCCGGTTCCCGGCAAGCTCTTCGGCGAGCGCCGCCGGCTGCCAATAAAGGCGGAGCAGCGCACCGCCCCGCGTCCCGGGCCCCACGCGCGTCAAGCGCTCGTTCGTCTCGGCCGTCAGCATGCTTCCTCCCACCCGCGCATTTGCCCTGGCATCATCGGGGCTTTCGCGGTACCAAACAAGGTCCGCTTAAGACAAAGATTATGGAGCCAATTCTTCTTCCGCTCACGCTCGAGCTGCCGCCGCGCGGCTCGCGCAAGCTGCTGAGAACGCTGCATCAGCAGCTGCGCGCCGCCATTCTCGACGGAAGGCTGAAGCCGGAGCTGCGCCTCCCGGCGACGCGCGAGCTCGCCGCAACTATGGGCGTGTCGCGCAACATCGTCATCGCCGCCTATGAGCAGCTCCTAAGCGAAGGCTACGTTTCGGCTCGACCCGGTGCGGGGACCTATGTAGCGAATGTGCTGCCACAAGCCCGCCGCACGATCGCAACCGACGATGCCGGCGCGGAGAGCCGTCTCAGCCGGCTGAACCCCTTCTGGCGATCGCCTCCCGCACTTCCGGAGCCGGGGGAGGCCATCGCCTTCCCGTTCGATTTCCGTATCGGTCTCTCGGACAAGACGCATTTTCCTTACCGCGTCTGGCGACGGCTTTCGGCGAGGGCGCTGCGCGGCATCTCCCGGACGCCCGTTGCTTATGCCGATCCGGCCGGGCAAGCCGATTTGCGCGAAGCGATCGCGCGTCACATTTCGCTCAGCCGCGCGGTCGCTTGCCAGGCCGAGGACGTGGTCGTGACGGTCGGCGCGCAACAAGGCTTCGACTTGCTCGCCCGCATCCTGGTGGCGCCGGGGCAGACGGTGGTCGCGACCGAGGAGCCCGGCTATCCGCCGTCGCGGGCCGCTTTCGCGGCCGCGGGCGCGCGAATTGTGCCGGTACCAGTTGACGGAGAGGGTCTCGCCGTGGAGCGGCTTCCCGCGCGCGCGGGCGTTATCCTGACGACGCCGTCGCACCAGTTCCCGCTCGGCACCGTGATGTCGTCACCCCGTCGGCAAGCATTGCTCGAGTTTGCCGCGGCGCATCGGGCGGTGGTGATCGAAGACGATTATGACGGCGACTTCCGTTATGGCGGACGGCCGCTCGACGCGCTGCAGACGCTCGACCGTGGCCGGTCGGTCTTCTATGTCGGCACGTTTTCGAAGAGCCTGTTTCCGGGGCTCCGCCTCGGCTTCGTCGTGCCACCCGCCTGGGCCCGGCCAGCTTTGCTCGCGGCAAAGCAGATCGCCGATTGGCACGGCCCGATCCTGGCGCAGGACACGCTCACGGCGTTTATCGCCGAAGGTCATTTGACGCGGCACATCCGGCGCATGCGCCAGGTCTATGGCGAGCGGCGTTCGATTTTGCTCGAAGCGCTCGGCCGCCACTGTCGCAACCGGCTCGTGCCGATCCCGGGCGAAGCGGGTCTCCATCTCGCGGCACGGCTGCTGGGCCCGGTCGAAGCCGGCGCTGTCGTTGCCGCCGCTGCGGCGCGCGGCATCAAGCTTCAGGCGCTGCAGGGCTATGCCGAGAGGAAGAAGGGCGCCGCCAACGGCTTGGCGTTCGGGCTCGGGCTGATCGAAGCGGATCGGATCGACGCCGGCATAAGGGAATTGGCCAAGGCGATAAGGTCCGGCTGAGGCGCCGCGGCGCAGGCCCATGGAGTCGACACGATCTTGCGAGCGACCAGCACGGCTCGGAGGTGCGAGGTCTCACCCGGATGAGCCGCGAAGACGCTTTGTTGCCCCTCGTCCCGCCAATGAGGCATCACTATGCTTTTCGGTTCGCGAGATTGAGACGGGCGGACATGTTGTGAAGGCCGCGATGCAGGGCGCAAAACCTCTGGGAAATCGGCAGCATCGGCTGAAACAAGCTCTGCGCAACGTCGCGGGGCTTGTCATGCTGGGCGTTCCCGTGTTGCTCGGAGCTTGCGCCGCCAGCAAGGTCCAGGAGCCGGTCCTCACCAACCGGTTCGCGCTGACGTCAGACCAGATCGAGGTTGGCGCGGTCGGCGTTTACGTGACGCGCAAAGACGACACGCTGCTCGACGTCGCGCGCCGGTTCGATCTCGGCTTCACGCAGCTGATGACCGCAAATCCGGGCGTCGATCCCTGGCAGCCGGGTGTCGGCCGCCGCATTACGCTGCCCGGCCTCTACCTTCTGCCGGATGGCCCGCGTCGCGGCATCGTGATCAATCTCGCCCAGAACCGGCTGTACTACTTCCCGCCGGGCGGCGGCACGGTCGAGACCTATCCGATCGGCGTCGGGGTGCAGGGACGCTCGACGCCGATCGGCACCACCCATGTCGTCGCCAAGCGCACGCATCCGCGCTGGGTCGTGCCGGCGTCGATCCGCCGGGAAAAGCCGGAATTGCCGGCCGTCGTGCCGCCGGGCCCCGACAATCCGCTCGGCGACTATGCCTTCCAGCTGGGCTGGCCGAGCTACCTCATTCACGGCACCAACAAGCCCGACGGGATCGGCCGCAATGTCAGTCACGGCTGCATCCAGCTCTATCCCGAGGATGTCGAGCGGCTCTTTGGCGAAGTCGCGATCGGCACGCCGGTGCGCGTCGTGAACGACGGGGCGCAGACCGCGTGGATCAACGGCGATCTCTATCTCGCCATCTTTCCGACCAAAGAGCAGGAGGAGCAGATCGACGTCGATGAGAAGATGACGCCGATCCTGTCCCCTCACCTCAAGCAGCGCGTGGCGGCCGCGGCAGGCGATCGTGCGGCGGATATCGATTGGGAAACCGTCGAGCGCGCCGAGAGGGATCGCAGCGGCGTTCCGGTCCGCATCACCGTCAAAGGACCGCAACCCGCTGTGGCGCTCCGGTGACCGGGGTGCGGATTCAATAGCGGGCGTTCCGATTGCGGCGCGGTACGCGCAGCGCTATCCCGCCGTACCGTCCGGGCTCGCCAGCACAACAACGTAGCCGTCGGGATCGTGCAGCCAGCACTCCCAATGGTTCGGCTCGCCTTCGCCAACCGGCGGGTTGCGGTGCCGCGGCATGACGATGTCCGCCTTCATCGCCACGGCACGGGCAACAGCGGCATCGAAGTCGTCGATCTCGAACCAGAGTAATGTCGTCAGGCGAGCCCGCGGAACGGTCTGGACGTCAGGAAATTCCTGCGGCGATCTCAGGCGATCGCCCGATGGACCCGGGAGATCAAAATGTAGGATGAGAGGTCTGCATCGAAAAATCGGCTTTTCGTTTCCGCGAGGTGGCCATGGCTTGGAGGACCCTGTCGCTTGCTGCGCTCCTCGCCCTGCAGCCGCTCGCGGCGCAAGCGGTCAGCCCGAACGACTTCCTCGTCACAACGACGGCGGATCTGGTCGATCTTTGCTCGGTCACCGCATCCGACGAGATGCACACGGCGGCGATCCATTTCTGCCATGGCTTTGTCGCCGGCACCTATCAATTCTATATCGCCGAGCGTGGAGGGACCGGGACGCCGCCAATGTATTGCCTCCCCAATCCGTCACCGACGCGCGACCAAGCCATCAGCATGTTCGTTGCATGGGCGCGGAGCAATCCGCAATACATGAGCGATCTTCCGGTCAATTCGCTGATGCGCTTCGCCGTGACGACCTGGCCGTGCAAAAAGTAGATCGCGCGGCGTCACCCGGTGCGAGACTTCGCCTTTGGCGCGGAACGAGGACGACCACGCGACGGAGGGACGCGATGAGACATGTGATGGCACTGTGCGTGGCGGCGCCGCTCGCCCTGACGGCTTGCTCCGATTTGAACTCCACGCAACAACGCACGCTGACCGGCGGTGCCGGCGGTGCGGCGGCCGGAGCCATCCTGGGCGCAATCGGCGGCAATGCCGGCCTCGGCGCCGTCGCGGGTGCAGGCGCTGGTCTGATCGGCGGCTATCTTTACGACCAATACAAGAAATCGCAGCAATCCTCCTACCAGCAGGGCTACAGCGCCGGACAGCAGAGCGCGTCGCATTGAAACCGACTGGTCGCCGCGCGCAGCTCCAGCCCACGAGCGGCGTGCAACCTCGCTCACGCCGGCATCGCTCTGGCATCATCGACCATCATCCTGGCTTTTCGTGGAGAGACGCGGAATCATGATGCGCGACGCCTAGGGAGGGCGCGGCCGCGTCACCGGGTCGCTGGCCGGAACATACGCCGTGGGAGCGGTCTCATGAAAGTCGGCCTCTTCGTCACCAACCAGCAAACGCTGGATACCGACATGGTCGGCGCGCTGGGCGATCAGATCGCCATGGTGCACGCGGCGCGCGACCGCGGCTGGAACTCGCTTCTGACCGGTCAGCACTATCTCAACGAAGGCAACAACAAGCAGCTTCAATCCGTCCCCTTTCTGGCCCGGCTCGCGGCGGAAGCCGGCGAGATGACCATCGGGCTGGGCATTCTCCTCCTCAATCTGCACAACCCGGTTTACACCGCCGAGACGGTGGCGACGCTCGACGTCATTGCGCGCGGCAACTTCGTCTTCGGCGTCGGCCTCGGCTATCGCGACGTCGAGTTCGACGCTTTCGGCGTGCCCAAAGGCGAGCGTGTCAGACGCTTCGAGGAATATCTTGCGCTCGTGCAGCGCCTCTGGACCGAGGAGAGCGTCTCCTACGAAGGCGCGTCGTGCCGGCTCGACCAGGTTCGCATGAATATTCGCCCGGTCCAGAAACCGCGGCCGCCGATCTGGATGGCGGCCAATAACGAGCCCGCGGTGAAGCGCGCCGCGCGCATGGCCGATGCCTGGCTCATCAACCCGCATGCGACCATCGAGACGATCCGCCGCCAGATCGGCGTCTACCGCGCCGAGCTCAAAGCGAACGGCAAGGCAGCGCCGCGCGAGATGCCGTTGATCAAAGAGGTCTATTGCGCCCGCAATCGAGCGGCCGCGCTCGAACTGGCCGCACCCTATCTTCTGGCCAAGTACCGGGACTATGCGACCTGGGGGCAGGACAAGGTCATGCCCGACGATGAGGACTTCACGCGTTCCTTCGAGGATCTGGTCAAGGGCCGGTTCATCCTCGGCTCACCCGACGAGTGTTACGAGCAGATGAAGCCGTACTGGGAAGAGCTCGGCGTCAACCACATCATCATCCGCACGCACTGGGCAGGCATGCCGCTGTCTTCGGCACTGGCGAGCATGCGGCTGATCTCGGACACGTTGCTGCCGGCCTTGCATAAAGTCTAAAAATTTTCGCCGGCCGATGTCGGCGCGAAGCTTGTCGCCGCGTCCTAGGGGCACCCAAGAGGAGATGATGGATGCCCCGCCCCACCGATGCGACATCGAGCTCCGATCGCGAGCTCGTCTTGACCCGGCTTATCGACGCGCCGCGCGCGACGCTGTTTCGCGCCTGGACGGAACCCGCACTGCTGAAGCAGTGGTTCGCGCCGCTGCCCTACACCACGCCCGTCGCCGAGCTCGATGTCCGGCCGGGCGGCGTGAGCCTCGTCGTCATGCGCGACCCCCGCGGCAACGACATTCCGTGTCGCGGCGTCTATCTCGAGATCGTCGAGAACGAGCGGATCGTCTTCACCGACGCCTATACGAGCGCGTGGGAGCCGGCGCCAAAGCCGTTCATGACGGTGATCCTCACCTTCGCTGAGGAAGACGGGAAGACGCGCTACATGGCCCGCGTCCGCCACTGGACCGTCGCTGATCGCGAAACGCATGAAAAGATGGGCTTCCACCAGGGCTGGGGACAATGCGCCGACCAGCTCGCCGCGCTGGTCGCAAGGAAGTGAGGCGGTAACTGCGACGTCAATGGATTCACCACGGAGGCAGTGAGGCGGTGAGAAGATTCACGGCGCGCGAAGCGCGCCAATCCTTTTCCTCACCGCCTCACCGCCTC
>DATJLU010000074.1:0-12855 GCA_035509275.1 Allostellaceae bacterium
CTCGGTGGAGATCGAGCTGATCGCCGACCTCAGCCTGGAGCAGGCGGTCGCCGCGCGCCGCGCCGGGTCCGCCAAGCTGTCGCTGCTCACCCCCGACCGCGCCGACGCCGCGCGCTATGCGCTGCTGCGCGTGCGCGACCACGGCCCCGGCATCTCCCGCCAGCACCTGCCGCGCCTGACCGAGCGCTTCTACCGCGTCGAGGGTCAGAAGAGCGGCGAGCGCCTGGGCACGGGCCTGGGCCTGGCCATCGTCAAGCACATCGTCAACCGCCACCGCGGCGCGCTCGATATCGAAAGCGAGCTGGGCGAAGGCTCGGTCTTCACCGTGCACCTCACCCTGGCGCCCGTCTGAGGCTTCCCGCAAACCCGCAGGAAGGCTGGAGTTCCCGCAATCCGGGTAGCGGACACCCCGAAGCGGCGGGCTTCTAAACCGAAATGTCATAAAACTGCAACCTAACTGACGTACTAACGCAACGAACACACTGTAGCCAAAGGGGCAAGACCCGCTTTGGACCCCGATGACCGGGGAACGACACCTTCGTCCCAGAGCCCAGGAGAAAAGCCCCCGTGCAGGCAGCCCAGAGGACGATGCCTTGGCTCGCCCGCCTTTCCCGCTCCGGACAGGCGATTGTGGCGTCCGTCATTCCGTTTTCGCCGCGAGCGACCGCATGGCCAGCACACTGACTGTCGCCTCGCCGCGGCGGCCCGTTCGCCAGCACCTCCAGGATGCCTTGTTCCGCGGCGCGACACGCGCTTTCGCGATCGGCGTGCTCGTGCTCCTGGGTGGGATCGTCCTCTCGCTGGTGCTCGGCGCGACGGCTGCCTTCGGTACCTTCGGCTGGGGCTTTCTGACCAGCGTCGCCTGGAACCCGGTGAAGGACGATTTCGGTGCGTTGCCTGCGATTTACGGGACACTGATGACCTCGCTCATCGCCATGCTGATCGGCATTCCGCTGGCGATCGGCATCGCGGTTTTCCTGACCGAGCTCTGCCCGCCGGCGCTGCGCCGCCCGATCGGCACCTTGATCGAGCTGCTGGCGGCCATCCCCAGCATCATTTACGGCATCTGGGGCCTGTTCGTTCTGGCGCCCTTCCTGCAGCTGCACGTCCAGCCCTTCCTGATCGACACCTTGGGCGAGGTGCCGATCATCGGGCCGCTCTTCGACGGCCCGCCCTTGGGCCTCGGCATCCTCACCGCCGGCATCATTCTCGGCGTCATGGTGTTGCCCTTCATCGCGGCGGTGACGCGGGACGTCTTCCTTACCGTGCCGCCCATGCTGCGCGAGAGCGCCTATGGCGTCGGCGCCACCACGTCCGAGGTGATCAGCCACATCGTCCTGCCCTACACCCGCGCCGGCGTCGTCGGCGCCATCATGCTGGGGCTCGGCCGCGCGCTCGGCGAGACCATGGCGGTCACCTTCGTCGTCGGCAATGCGCATCACATCCGGGCATCGCTGCTGGCGCCGGGCACCACCATCTCGGCAACGCTCGCCAACGAGTTCAGCGAAGCGGTGGGACGGCTCTATCCCTCCTCGCTCTTCGCGCTCGGCGCCATCCTCTTCGTCATCACCTTCATCGTCCTCGCCGCGGCCAAGCTGCTGCTGCTGCGCTTGGAAAAGCAAGGGGCCAAGTGATGGGCGTTGCCGGCCTCTACAATCGCCGCCGCGCCGTCAATGGCGTTTATCTTACGCTGTCGATCACGGCGACCCTGATCGGCCTCCTCGTGCTGTTCCTCATTCTGTGGACGCTGACCGCCAACGGGCTCGCCGCGCTATCGACCCGACTCTTCACCGAGATGACGCCGCCGCCGGGCGCCAGCGGCGGCCTTGCCAATGCGATCTACGGCAGCGTCGTCATGACCGCGGTCGCAACCTTGGTCGGAACCCCGATCGGCGTGCTCACCGGCACCTATCTCGCCGAATTCGGCGCCGGCAGCCGCGTCGCGCCCGTGGTGCGCTTCGTCAACGACATCCTGCTGAGCGCGCCATCGATCATCATCGGCCTCTTCGTCTATGAGCTGCTGGTGGTGCCGATGGGCAAGTTCTCGGCCTGGGCCGGCGCGGCGGCGCTCGCCATCATCGTCATCCCCGTCGTCGTGCGCACCACCGAGGACATGCTGCGCCTCGTGCCCGGCAGCCTGCGCGAGGCCGCGATCGCGCTCGGCACGCCGCAATGGAAGGTCATCGTCATGGTGATCTACCGCGCGGCGGTGCAGGGCATGCTCACCGGCGTCATGCTGGCGGTGGCGCGGATCGCCGGCGAGACCGCGCCGCTGCTGTTCACCGCCCTCAACAACCAGTTCTGGTCCGTCAACATGAACGCGCCGATGGCCAATCTACCGGTGGTCATCTTCCAGTTCGCCTTGAGCCCCTATGCCGATTGGCAGACGCTCGCCTGGGGTGGCGCGCTCCTCATCACCGTCACCATCCTGCTGCTCAACATCCTCGCCCGCTTCCTTGCCAGCTGGAGCAATCGCACACCATGAGCGCCGACATCACCATCACCGCCGAAACGCCGCGCGCCCCCACGCTCGGCCGGCCGATCGTGCGGCCGCAGGAACCCGCTGTCGTGGCGCAAACCTCGCCCAAGGTCGTGATCAAGGACGTGCGCTTCTATTACAAGGGCTATGAGGCGCTGAAGGGCATCAACCTGGCGCTGCAGGACAAGCGCGTCACCGCCTTCATCGGTCCGTCGGGCTGCGGCAAGTCGACCCTGCTGCGCGTCCTCAACCGCATCTACGAGCTTTATCCCGGGCAGCGCGCCACCGGCGAGGTGCTGGTGGACGGCCGCAACATCCTCGATGCCGGCCAGGATCTGAACCTGCTGCGGGCCAAGATCGGCATGGTGTTCCAGAAGCCGACGCCGTTTCCGATGTCGATCTATGACAACATCGCCTTCGGCATCCGCCTCTATGAGCGGTTGTCGGCGAGCGAGCTCGACGAGCGCGTCGAGCACGCGCTGCGCCGCGCCGCGCTCTGGGACGAGGTCAAGGACAAGCTGCGCCAGAGCGGGTTGTCGCTCTCGGGCGGGCAGCAGCAGCGCCTCTGCATCGCCCGCGCCGTTGCGGTGAAGCCGGAGATCCTGCTGCTGGACGAGCCGGCCTCGGCGCTTGACCCGATCTCGACCCAGCGCGTCGAGGAGCTGATCGCCGAGTTGAAATCGGACTACTGCATTGCCATCGTGACGCACAATATGCAGCAGGCCGCGCGGAGCTCCGACTACACCGCGTTCATGTATCTCGGCGAACTTGTCGAGTTCGGCGACACCGAAGCGATTTTCACCCATCCCCGGGAGAAGCGGACCGAGGACTACATCACCGGCCGCTTCGGCTGAAAAGGGCACTGGCGCCATGGCCTCAGAGCACATCATCAAAAGCTACGACGAAGAGCTGCAGCGGCTCGACAACACGATCACGCAGATGGGCGGCCTCGCTGAAAGCCAGCTCGGCGCGGCGATCGAGGCCGTGGTGAAGCGCGACAGCGACGTTGCGACCCACGTGATCGAGGGCGATGTCCAGGTCGACAATCTCGAGCGCGACATCGAGAGCCTGGTCGTCCGGCTGCTGGCGCTGCGCCAACCCATGGCCCGCGACCTGCGGCAAAGCATCGCCGCGCTCAAGATCGCCAGCGACCTCGAGCGCATCGGCGACTACGCCGCCAACGTCGCCAAGCGCTCGATCGCGCTGAACCAGACGCCGCCGGTGCGGCCGGTCTACGCCGTGCCGCGCATGGGCCGGCTCTGCCAGGCGATGATCAAGGACATCCTCGACGCCTATGTCGAGCGCGACGCTGACAAGGCGCTGGCGGTCTGGCTGCGCGACGAAGAGCTCGACGAGATGTATACCAGCCTCTTCCGCGAGCTCCTGACCTATATGATCGAGGATCCGCGCAACATCACCGCCTGCACCCATCTGCTGTTCATCGCCAAGAACCTGGAGCGCATCGGCGATCACACCACCAACGTCGCCGAGACGCTCTATTTTCTCGTGCACGGCACGCCGCTCGCCCAGGCGCGGCCCAAAGGCGACCGCTCGAGCCTCGCCATCGTCCGCGGCGGACCGCCGCGTGGCGAGGTCGACGACGATGAGGAGACGGTCTGATGCGGCCGCTGGTCCTGGTCGTCGAGGACGAGCCGGCGCTGGTCACGCTGCTGCGCTACAACCTCGAGCGCGAGGGCTTCGCCGTCAACGAGGCGCATGACGGCGAGGAAGCGCTGCTGCAGCTGCGCGAGAGCAAGCCTGATGCGGTGCTGCTCGATTGGATGCTGCCGCGCATTTCCGGCCTCGAGATCTGCCGCCAGATCCGCCGCGCCCCCGCCTGGCGCGACCTGCCGGTGATCATGCTCACGGCGCGCGGCGAAGAGGGCGACCGCGTGCGCGGCCTCGACAGCGGCGCCGATGATTACGTGGTGAAGCCGTTCTCGCCGGGCGAGCTGATCGCGCGCCTGCGCGCCGTCATCCGCCGCGTACGGCCGGTGACGACGGCGGAGACGCTGCGCTTCGGCGACATCGTCATGGACCTTTCCGCCCATCGCGTCTCGCGTGCCAATACGCCCGTCCATCTCGGGCCGACCGAATTCCGCCTGCTGCGCTTTTTTCTGGAGCGGCCGGGCCGCGTCTTCTCGCGCGAGCAGCTGCTCGACGGCGTGTGGGGGCGCGAGGCCGAGGTCGAGCTGCGCACCGTCGACGTTCACATCCGCCGCCTGCGCAAGGCGCTCAACGGCACCAGCAACGCCGACGTCATCCGCACGGTGCGCGCCGCCGGCTACGCGCTCGACGCCGGCGAAGGTTGATCCGCCCGGCGGCGAGGGCTAGCCTCGCCCTTTCATGGAGCCTGGCGCGACACACATAAAGGTGCCTGTGGGGGCGGTGGTTGTCGCCGCCTGGCGCGCCGTGTTCGGCCGGCTTGGCATGGTGCTGGAGCTGGGCTGGCTGGCGCTGCTGCTGATGCTGGCGGCGCTGCTGCTGCCGGTTCTCGCCCTACGGTATCTGGCGCCGGCAGATATTGTGGCAGCCAACGGGCCGGGCCTCGCGGCGGGCGAAGCGATCCTCGATGCCGCGGTGGCGCTCCTTGCGCTCAACGCTTTTGCCGTGCGTTGGCACCGGCTGATGCTGACCGGTAGCGGCCGCACCATGCCGCGGCGCCTGTTCGCCGGCGCGTGGCTGCGCTTCATCCTCTATTCGCTCGCCTTCTACGCCGCCGGCATCGGCTTTGCCGCGGCCGTCTGGTATTCCGGCATCGCCGATCTCGATGCCACCGGCACGCTCGCCGCGAGCGCCAATGCCGCAGCGGCGGCCGCGGCGGCGGCACTGCTCCTCGCCATGGCACGGGCATCACTGCTCTTCCCGGCCGCGGCGTTGGGCGTACCGCTCGCCCTCGGCACCGCGTGGCGGGCGATGCGCGGCAATACCTGGCGGCTGCTCCTCGCCAGCGTCGCGGCGGCGCTGCCGATCGTGCTCGCGACCGGGGTTCTCTTGGGACAGCTGCTCGCGGTGGTGCATCTCGACGCGGCCGACGCGCTGAGCGGCGATCCGCCGCTCGGCTTCGTGCTGCTCAGCGGGGTCCTGGAGGTGGTGCTGCGCCTCATCCTGATGGCGCTCGGCGCCTCGATCCTGTCGGATTTCTATCGCCGCATCCTTTGGCAGCGAAAGGAGAGCACGTCATGACCCTGACCGTCGCCATCATCGCCCCCGGCGAGATGGGCAGCGCCGTCGGCCGGCGCCTCAAGGAGCGCGGCGCCCGCATCGTCACCACGCTGGCCGGGCGCAGCGCCGCCAGCGCCGCGCGCGCCGAGCGCGCCGGCTTCAGCAGCATCGACGAGCGCGCGCGGCTGGTCGCGCAAGCGCAGCTCATCCTGTCGATCGTGCCGCCGGGCGAGGCGGTGGCACTTGCCGAAAGCTTCGTTCCGGCACTCGCCGCCGCGCGCGAGAAGCCGGTCTATGTCGATTGCAACGCGGTCTCGCCCGAGACCGCCCGGCGTATCGGCGCGGTCCTGGCGCCCGCCGATTGCCCTTATGTCGATGCCGGCATCATCGGGCCGCCGCCGTCGCCGTCGGGGCGCACCATCTTTTATGCGTCGGGCGATGCGGCGGCCGAGTTCGCGCGTCTCACGCCGCTTGGCCTCGAGGTGCGCGTGCTCGAGGCGCCGATCGGCGCCGCCTCGGCGCTGAAAATGTCCTATGCCGGCCTCACCAAGGGAATCACCGCGCTGGGATCGGCGATGGCGCTGGGCGCGGCGCGCGGCGGCACGACGGAAGCGCTGATCCAGGAGCTGCGCGAAAGCCAGCCCGCGCTGCTGCCCTATCTGGCGCGCCTGCCGACGATGTTTCCCAAGGCCTATCGCTGGGTCGCGGAGATGGAGGAGATCGCCCAATTCCTCGCCGGGGATGCGGCGGGACAGCAGATCTATCACGGCGCAGCGCAGCTCTATGCCCGGCTCGCCGACGGCGCCGCAGCGCCGGACAAAGGCGACCTCGCCGCCATCGCCGCCTTCGCACGCTCGGCGAAACGGGATTAGAGCGTCCCGATAGAGTCGAATCTCCGAAGTCCTTCGTCGTCCCCGGTTTCGCGCGACAGAGTGTACAAATCGCGCCGCGGCGCCGCGTCTCAAGTTTCGCCTTGCCCGCGAAAGCGGGCATCCAGGAGCTTCAGCCCCGATAGGCGGAGTGCAGGGCTCTGGGTCCCCGCTTTCGCGGGGACGGCGGAAAAGACTTTGAGATCGGAGTGTTTTACGGGCGCGGGCAGAGAGCGGCTGAGAACTGACCACTGAAAACTGACGACTCCCCTTACCCCAGCGGCTTCACCACCCGCACCAGCTCGGGGTCTTCGGGGTGGCTGGTGAGCTGGAAGCCGAGACTCTTCGCCAGGCGCAGCATCGGCTCGTTCTCGTGCAGCACGTCGCCGATGATCTCGCCGATGCCGCGGCTGCGGGCAATGTCGATGACGCGGGTCATGAGGAGAGAGCCGAGCCCTCGCCCCTTCCAATCGCTGCGCAGCGCGACCGCGAACTCGGCGCGGCGATTGTCGGGATCGGCGGAAAAACGCGCGACGCCGAGCACCGCGCCGTCATCGATGCGCCGCGCCATCACCGCCATCTCGCGGTCGTAATCGATCTGTGACAGCCGCGCCGCGAGCGCGTGCGAGAGGCCCTTCATCGGGGTGAAGAAGCGCAACCGCAAATCCTCCGGTTTCATGTGCTGCGCGAGGTCTTGCAGCGCCCGCTCGTCCTCCGGCCGCAGCGGCCGCAGCAGCAGCGCCGTGCCGTCGAGCGCCGCCGTCATTTCGAGCTCGCGCGGATAGGGCGAGATGGCGAGCCGCGCGGCACCGGGCCTCGCCGCCGGCGCCACTTGGATGCGCGCATCGACGGCGACGACGCCGTACGCATCCGCCAGCAATGGGTTGATGTCGAGCTCGCGGATTTCCGGGCAATCGGCGGCGAGCTGCGCCACGCGGATGAGAACGCTCTGGATCGCCGCCAGATTCGCCGCGGGCTGGCCGCGATAGCCTTGCAGCAGGCGGAAGACGCGGGTGCGCGCCATCTGCGCCCGGGCGAGCGTGTCGTTGAGCGGCGGCAGCTCGAGCGTGGTGTCGCGCAGCAGCTCGGCGGCGATGCCGCCTTCACCGAACATCACCACCGGACCAAAAACCGCGTCGTCGAGCAGGCCGACGATCAGCTCGCGCGCGCCCGGACGCCACACCATCTCCTGGACGAGAAAGCCTTCGAGCCGCGCCGCCGGCGCGGCCGCCTTGACCCGCGCCACCATCGCCGCCGCCTCGGCGCGCACGCGCTCCGCCGTGCCGAGATTGAGCGCGACGCCGCCGACATCGCTTTTATGGGTGATGTCGGGCGAGCGCAGCTTGAGCGCGACCGGGAAGCCGATCGCGCGCGCCGCCGCCGCCGCGCTCTCGGCGTCGGCGGCGAGGCGGCTTTGCGGCAGCGGGATGCCGTAAGCGCCGAGCACGGCCGAGACCTGCTCGGCCGCGAGACAGGCGGGCGCCCCGGCGAGCGCCGGCGCGATTGCGGCCCGCGCCGCGGCGGTGTCGGGCTCGAACGTATCGGGCCGGGCCGCCGGCGTCTCCATCAGCAATTCCTGGTTGCGGCGATAGTGCACGCGATGCATGAAGCCGCGCACCGCGCCGTCGGGCGTCTCGTACGTGGCGATGCGCGCTGCGGCGAGGCGGCGGCGCGCCGGTGCCGCGGCGCGCCCGCCGAGCCATGCCGTCAGGAGGTTCCGGCCGATCAGGCTCGAGGCCGGCTGCGCCGCCCAGGCCTCGATGACGGCGCGCGCCGCTGCGCTCGGCCGCGCCAGCGCCGTCGGCGCGTTCAGCACCAGAACGGCGTCGAGCTCCGCCTCCTCGAGCAGAATCGCGAGCGCCTTGGCATAGCGCTCGCCCGGCGCGTCGCCGCCGATATCGACGGGATTGCGGCGGCTCCAGCTCCGCGGCAAGACCGCGTCCAGCTTTTGGATCGTTGCCGGCGCGAGCGGCGCGAGCCGCCCGCCCTGCGCGATGAGCGCGTCGGCCGCGAGCCCGCCGGGGCCGCCGCCATTGGTGAGGATGGCGAGGCGATCGCCGTATTGCGGCCGGGTCAGCGCCAAGGTCTCGACCGCCTCGAACAGCTCGGTCATGGTGTCGACGCGCAGCATGCCGGCGCGGCGGAAGGCGGCGTCGTAGACCTCGAAGGCGCCGGCGAGCGCGCCGGTATGCGACCGCGCCGCGCGCGCGCTTTCGGCGAAGCGTCCGACCTTCACCGCGAGCACCGGCTTGCCGCGCGAGGCGGCGCGGGCGGCCGACATGAATTTCCGCGCCGCCGTCACCGCTTCGACATAGAGCAGAATGGCGCGGGTGCCGGAATCGGCGGCGAGATAATCGATCGTGTCGCCGAAATCGACATCGGCCATGTCGCCGAGCGAGACGACATGCGAGAAGCCGATGCGCCGCGGCGCCGCCCAGTCGAGCACGGCGGTGATCATCGCGCCGGATTGGCTGACGAAAGCAAGATCGCCCGGCAGCGGCGCGATATGCGAGAAGCTGGCATCGAGGCCGATGTCGGGCACCGCCAGCTCGACGCAGTTGGGCCCGAGGAGACGCAGCAGATGGGGTGCGGCCGCGTCGAGCGCCTGTTGCTGCAGCGCCCGGCCGCGCTCGCCCAGCTCGCCAAAGCCGGCGCTGATCACCACCGCCGCCTTGGTGCCGCGCGTGCCGAGCGCGGCGACGAGTCCCGGCACGGTCTCGGGCGGCGTGGCGATGACGGCGAGATCAGGCACCTCGGGCAGCTGCGCGACATCGGCATAACACGGCATGCCGTCGATCTCGCGATGGCGCGGATTGACCAGCGCCAGCGGCGCCTTGAGTCCGGCACGGCGCAGATTGCGCAACACCACCGCGCCCATCGCGCCGTCGCGCGTCGTCGCACCGATGAGCGCCACCGAGCGCGGCTTGAACAGCTTGTCGAGATTGCGGACCGACATGCGGCATCCCTGCGGCGCGGGGGCGGGCGGGCATGCCATTGTGCCGGGCCGTTGGTGCGGCGCAAGCCCGGGCTTCGGCAAGCTCAGCCGCTCAGCTCACCATCCGTTGGGCGGCCGATAGACCGGGCGTTGCTCGACCGGGGCCGGATGCGGCGCGCTGCTGCCGCTGCCGCCGCCGAAGATGTTGTGGATGAGGTGGCTGAGCCAGCCTTCGCCGCGGCTCGTCGCCGAAGCGACCTGCGTGCCGAGCGTTTCGGGCGCCGCCGGCAGCGGCCGGACCGGCATGCCCGCCGTCGCCTCGACCATGAAGGCGTGCCAGGTCTTTGCCGGGAAGCTGCCGCCGCTGACATGGTTCATCGCTTCGTTGTCGTCATTGCCGAGCCAGACGCCGGCGACGAGGTCGGCGGTGAAGCCGACGAACCAGGCGTCGTGGAAATCCTGCGTCGTGCCGGTCTTGCCCGCCGCGGGCCGGTCGAGCTTGGCGGCGCGGCCGGTGCCGTGGGCGATGACGCCGACCAGCATCTGATCGAGCTCGCCGACGATCGCCGGCGCGATCACCTGCGCGCCGCCATCGCCTTGACGCCGGTAGAGCACATGGCCGGCGCTGTCGTGGATATCGAGAATGGCGTAGGGCAGCGCGGCGCGACCGCCGCTGGCAAAGGCGCAATAGGCGCTGGTGAGGTCGAGGAGCGTCACCTCGGAGGTGCCGAGCGCGAGGCTCGCATCATGGCTCAGCTCGCTGGTGATGCCGAGGCGGTGGGCGGCGGCGATGACATTGTCGATGCCGGCGCGCTCCAGCACCTGTGCCGCCACGGTGTTGATGCTGTCGGCGAGCGCCTCCGACGCGGTCACCGTGCCGCGGTATCTGTTCTCGTAATCG
Source organism: Allostellaceae bacterium (assembly GCA_035509275.1). Lineage (GTDB taxonomy): Bacteria > Pseudomonadota > Alphaproteobacteria > ATCC43930 > CGMCC-115725 > DAHUYF01. The sequence goes on from DATJLU010000074.1 coordinate 10,350, forward strand.
CGCGGCTCCCAATTGCCGATGCGGATCGGCTTGTCGACGAAGGTGTCGTTGGGCGACATGCCATGCTCGAGCGCGGCGAGATAGACGAAGGGCTTGAACGCCGAGCCGGGCTGACGCAGCGCCTGAGTCGCGCGATTGAACTGGCTCTCGGCATAGTCGCGGCCGCCGACCATGGCGCGCACCGCGCCGTCGGGCGACATGGCGACGAGCGCGCCTTGCGATATGCGCTCCTTGGCGCCGTCCTTGTCGAGCGTGCCCTCGACCGCCGCTTCGGCTGCCGCCTGCATGCGGGGATCGAGCGTCGTTCGGACGACCAGGTCGCGCCCATCGGCTTGAACGTAGCCGCTGGTGAGCTCGTAGACCCAATCGGCGAAATAGTGGTTGCCCGGCCGCACGCGGCCCGCCAGCGCCAGCTGCGCGCGCTGCTGCTCGGCGGCGGCAGCCTGCGCCTGCGTGATGTAGCCGGCATCGACCATGTTGGCGAGCACCTGGGCGGTGCGCTTGGCCGCTTCATCGGGATCGTGCGCCGGGCTGAAGCGCGTCGGCGCCTTCAACAGGCCGGCGATCACCGCCGCCTCGTAGAGGCTCACCTGGCGCGCCGATTTGTCGAAATAGCGATGCGCCGCGGCATCGACGCCATAAGTTCCGGCGCCGAGATAGATGCGGTTGAGATAGATCTCGAGCAGCTGGTCCTTGGTGAATTTGTGCTCGAGCCAGATCGCCAGCAGCGCCTCCTGGATCTTGCGCTTCACCGTGCGGTCGGGCGTCAGGAAGAGGTTCTTGGCGAGCTGCTGCGTGATGGTGCTGCCGCCCTGGACGACATGGCCGGCGCGGAAATCGGCATAGAGCGCACGCACCATGCCGATGGGATCGACGCCCCAGTGGTGGTAGAAGCGGCGATCCTCGGTGGCGATCACCGCCTCGGGCAGGTAAGGCGGCAGATCCTTGAGCTTCAACGCCTCGCCGAAGAGATCGCCATAGGTCGCGATCAGCGAGCCATCGGCGCCGAGCACGCTGACGCTGGGCCGGCGCTGAGCCGCGCTGAGATCATTGGTCGGCGGCAAGGTGAGCCAGAACCAGCCGACGACGCCGGCACCGAGGATCACCCCCCACAGCCCCAGCAGCACGCCCCAGCGCAACAGGCGCAAGCCCCAGCCGCCGCGCCGCCGCCGGCCGGATGACGGGCCGCGCTCGCGCGGCTCGCTGCCGCGCGGCCGGTCGTCGGGATCGACACGCAACTCGCCACGTCGTTTCGACGCCATGACCCCTGAAGGTTCCGTCCGTTCCGCGCTGCCCGCCGCCGCGGCTTCTACCACAAAAGCAGGGCGCGGCGGGACAGAAGCCGCGCCCGCCCCAAAAAGGATGCGACTATGGCTTTTTTCCGGCTGTTGAAGGGGTTAGGAAGGGGACCGCCGTCGTCGCCGACCGAGGTTTTCGTGCTCGCTGCGCTGATCTTCGCCGCAACCTATGCCGTCATCGCGCTTGGCCGGCTGCCGGGGCTTCGACTCGACCGCAGCGGCGCCGCGCTGGTCGGCGCCAGTCTGATGGTGGCGAGCGGCGTCCTGTCGCCGGACGAGGCCTATCGCGCCATCGATCTCGACACAATCGCGCTGCTGCTCGGCATGATGATCGTCGTCGCCAATCTGCGCTTTGCCGGTTTCTTCCATCTTGCCGCGGCCTGGATCGCCCGCCATGCGCGCCACCCGCTGGCGCTGCTGCTCGGCATCACCTTCGTCTCCGGCGGGCTTTCCGCTTTCCTCGTCAACGACACCGTCTGCCTGATGCTGACGCCGCTGGTCGCCGAGCTCACGCTCCAGCTGCGCCGCAATCCCGTCCCCTACCTGCTGGCGCTCGCCATGGCGTCCAATATCGGCAGCACCGCCACGATCACCGGCAATCCGCAGAACATCATGATCGGCAGCGTCTCGCACATTCCCTACACGGCGTTCGCGGCGGCGCTTGCGCCGGTTGCGCTGGCCGGGCTCGTGCTCACGGTGTTGCTGGTTTGGGCGCTGCACCGGCGGGAATTCGCCGCCGGCGCGCGGCTCAAGGCGCAGATCCCGCGCGTGCGCGCCAACCGTGCACTGATGCTGCGCGCGCTGCTTGGAGCGACGGCGATGGTCGCGTTGTTCTTCATGGGCCAGCCGCCGGCGAAGGCGGCGGTGATCATCGGCGGCCTATTGCTGCTGACGCGTCGCGTGCGCAGCGAGCGCGTGTATGCCGAGATCGACTGGTCGCTGCTGCTGATGTTTGCCGGGCTGTTCATCATCGTCGCGGGCGCGCAGCGTGCACTGCTGACACCGGACGTGATTGCGACGGTGGCCGGCTGGCACCTGGATCGCGTATCGGTGCTCGGCGTGGTGGCGGCGGTGCTCTCCAACCTCGTCAGCAATGTGCCGGCGGTGCTGGTGCTGAAGCCGTTCATCCCGAGCCTGCCAGATCAGGGTCGCGGATGGCTGACGGTGGCGATGGCGGCGACGCTCGCCGGAAATTTCACCGTGCTGGG
>DATJLU010000075.1:0-21171 GCA_035509275.1 Allostellaceae bacterium
GCGCATGGAGTTCTTCTATCGCGACATGCGTCGCCGCACCGGTCGGTTGATGCAGGACGGCGAGCCCGCCGACGGGCGCTGGAACTTCGACGCGGCGAACCGCCGCGGCCCCGGGCGTGGTCTCGCCGCGCCGCCGGTGCCGCACGTCCCGCCGGACGAAACGACGCGAGCGGTGATGGCGCTGGTCGCGGCGCGGTTCGGCGAGCATTTCGGCGCGGTCGACGATTTCGCGCTGCCGGTGACGCGGGGCGAGGCCGAATCCGCGCTCGCCGATTTCATCGCCCATCGGCTGCCCGGTTTCGGCACCTGGCAGGACGCGATGCTGACCGGATCGCCGGTGCTGTTCCACAGCCTACTCTCCAGCGCGCTCAATCTCGGCCTGCTCGACCCGCTCGCGGTCTGCCGGCAGGTGGAGGCAGCCTGGCGCGACGGCGCCGTCGGCCTGAACGCGGCCGAGGGCTTCATCCGCCAGGTGATCGGCTGGCGCGAGTTCGTCCGCGGCGTCTACTGGCTGCACATGCCGGAATACGGGCGGCTGAACGCGCTCGGGGCCGCGCGGCCGCTGCCCTGGTTCTACTGGAGCGGCGAGACGCGGATGAACTGCCTGGCGCAGGCGATCGGCGACACCCGCGCACACGCCTACGCGCATCACATCCAACGCCTGATGATCACCGGCAATTTCGCGCTGCTCGCCGGCATCGACCCCGATCAGGTCGATGAATGGTACATGGTCGTCTATGCCGATGCGTATCAGTGGGTGGAGATGCCGAACACGCGCGGCATGGCGCTGTTCGCCGATGGCGGCATCGTCGGCTCGAAGCCCTATGCGGCCTCGGGCGCCTACATCAACCGGATGAGCGATTACTGCCGCGCCTGCGCCTATGACGTGCGCGACGCGACCGGGCCGCGCGCCTGTCCGTTCAATGCGCTCTACTGGGATTTCATCGCCCGGCATGCTGCGCGGTTCGCCGACAACCCGCGCATGGCGATGCCGCTCAGGAACTGGGCACGGATGGCGCTGGCCCGGCAGCAGGCGCTGCGCGCCCGCGCGGCGGCTTTCCTGGCTGCCATGGATGCCGGGGAGACGGTGTAGGGATGCGGCATTGCGGGCCCGGCGAGCGCGGCCGGAGCCTCCGCCGGGTCGAGTCTGGAGCGCCGACGCGGCTTGACAGGGAGCGGGCGGCATGGCGTGGGCTCGCACCGACTGACCGGCAGGGGGTGGAATGCGCCAGGTGATCGCCGCCAACTGGAAAATGCACGGCACGCGCGCGGCCGCCGCCGACTGCGCGACAGCCCTGCGCCAGGAGGCGGCCGGGCTCGCCTGCGACCTGCTGGTCTGCCCCCCGGCGACGCTGATCAGCCAGTTCGCCGAAGCCCTGCGCGGCACGGCGGTCGGGATCGGCGGCCAGGACTGCCATGCGGCACCGCCGGGCGCGCATACCGGCGACATCGCCGCCGTCATGCTGCGCGATGCCGGCGCGAGCCACGTCATCCTGGGCCACTCGGAACGCCGGCAGGACCACGGCGAGACGGATGAGGAGGTGAGGCAGAAGGTGGCCGCGGCGCTGGAAGCCGGGCTGGTGCCGATCGTCTGCGTGGGCGAGACCGAGGCGCAGCGCACCGCCGGGCGGGAGACCGAGACGGTCGGCTGGCAGCTCTCCGGCAGCCTGCCGCATGGCTTTCGCGGCCTGATCGCCTATGAGCCGATCTGGGCGATCGGCACCGGCCGGACGGCGACGCTGGCCGATATCGGCACCATGCACGCCTTCATCCGCGAGGAGCTGGTGCGGCAGTTCATGCAGCCTGGCCGGGCGATCCCGATCCTGTATGGCGGCTCGGTGAAGCCGGGGAACGCGGCCGAGATTCTGGGCGTGGCCGAGGTGGGCGGCGCGCTGGTCGGTGGCGCCAGCCTGATCCCCGCGGATTTTCTCGTAATCGCGCGGGCGGCCTGCCCCGAATGATCCACCGGATCGCGGCGGCGCTGTCATGCCGCCGCCCTTGTCCCAGCCGCCGGCCCCGACTAGAAGCCTTCGCCCCATGACCACCGTTCTGCTGATCGTGCACCTGTTCGTGACGCTTGCCCTGATCGGCGTGGTGCTGATCCAGCGCAGCGAGGGCGGGGGGCTCGGCATCGGCTCCTCCCAGGGCATGGGGTCGTTCATGTCCGGGCGCGGCACCGCCAATCTCCTGACCCGCACGACCGCCATCCTGGCGACGATCTTCATGGCGCTGTCGCTGACGCTGGCGCTGCTGAACCGCGGCACGTCGGGCGTCGGGCGCTCGATCCTGGACGTCCCGGCAACCCGGCAGGCTTTACCCGCTCTCCCGCCCGGGCCGCCCACCAGGCCGGGTTCGGAGGGTGCCGGCGCGGTCTCCGGCGGGCCTGGCACCCCGCGCGCCGCCCCGACCGCCAATCCCAAGCTCCCGCCCGCCCAGCCGGTGACCGGCAAGGCGGCCGGCGCTCCCCCCGGCACCACCCCCGCGACGCCGCCCCCCAAGGTGCCGACGAACTGAGCAACGCCCGGGCGTGCCAGCCCGGGCTGATCTGCGAGGTAGCGGGTTCACGGCGCCGCTGATGCCGTTGTAGGGTGGGGGCCCATGACGCGGTTCGTCTTCATCACCGGCGGCGTGGTCTCCTCCCTCGGCAAAGGCATCGCATCGGCGGCACTCGGCGCGCTGCTGCAGGCGCGTGGCTTCCGGGTGCGGCAGCGCAAGCTCGATCCCTATCTCAATGTCGATCCGGGGACGATGAGTCCCTATCAGCATGGCGAGGTCTACGTCACCGATGACGGCGCCGAGACCGATCTCGATCTCGGCCACTACGAGCGCTACACCGGGGTCGCCGCGCGGCGCAGCGACAGCGTCACCACCGGCCGCGTCTATTCGACGGTGATCGGCCGCGAGCGGCGCGGCGAGTATCTCGGCGCCACCGTGCAGGTCATCCCGCACGTCACCGACGCGATCAAGGAGTTCATCCAGGCCGATCTCGACGGCGACGAGGATTTCGTGTTGTGCGAGATCGGCGGCACGGTGGGCGACATCGAGAGCCTGCCCTTCCTCGAGGCGATCCGCCAGCTTGGCAACGAGCTCGGCCGAGACCGCTCGATGTTCGTTCACCTGACCTTGGTGCCGTGGATCCCGTCGGCCGGCGAGCTCAAGACGAAGCCGACGCAGCATTCGGTCAAGGAGCTGCTCGGCCTCGGCATCCAGCCCGACATCCTGCTCTGCCGCTCCGACCGCCCGATCCCCGAAAGCCAGCGCAAGAAGATCGCGCTCTTCTGTAATGTGCGCGAAAGCCGCGTCATTCCCGCGCTCGACGTCGACACCATCTACGACGTGCCCAACGCCTATCATCTGCAAGGCTTCGACCGCGAGGTCTGCGCCCATTTCGCCGTCAGCGGCAGCGCGCCCGATCTCGGGCGCTGGGAGGAGGTAGTCACCCGCATCCGCCGGCCCGAGGGCGAGGTGAACATCGCCGTCGTCGGCAAATACACGCATCTGCTCGACAGCTACAAATCGCTGGCCGAAGCGCTCACCCATGGCGGCATCGCCAATCACGTGCGGGTGAAGCTCAACTGGCTCGACAGCGAGATCTTCGAGCAGCAGGACGCAGTCCAGCATCTCGAGGCCGTGCACGGCATCCTGGTCCCCGGCGGCTTCGGCGAGCGCGGCAGTGAAGGCAAGATCGCCGCGGCGCGTTTCGCGCGCGAGCGGCGAGTGCCCTATTTCGGCATCTGCTTCGGCATGCAGATGGCGGTGATCGAAGCCGCGCGCCATCTCGCCGGCTTGAAGGGCGCGGGCTCGACCGAGTTCGGACCCTGCGAGCATCCGGTGGTGGGGCTGATGACCGAGTGGACGCGCGGCAATATGCTCGAGCGGCGCGCGGCCGGCGGCGATCTCGGCGGCACGATGCGGCTCGGCGCCTATCATGCCGTGCTGGCGCCGGGAAGCCGGATCAGCCAGATCTATAACACGACGCATATCAGCGAGCGCCACCGCCACCGTTACGAGGTCAACATCAACTACAAGGGCAAGCTCGAAGATGCCGGGCTGGTTTTTGCCGGCATGTCACCCGATGGCGAGCTGCCGGAGACGATCGAGTTCCCCGATCACCCCTGGTTCGTCGGCGTGCAGTATCATCCCGAGCTCAAATCGAAGCCCTTCGAGCCGCACCCGCTTTTCACCTCGTTCATCAAGGCCGCGCTCGATCAGAGCCGGCTGGTGTAGAACGTGCGTTGCATCTACCCCCCACCCCAACCCTCCCCCTCAAGGGGGGAGGGGGAAACTTTTTGCAGGTTAGGTTGCAAATTAAATCGCCGCTCCCCCCTTGAGGGGGAGGGAAGGGAGGGGGGTGATGCAGAGCTCGCCGCCGACCTATAACAGCACGATGACCCACCCCCACCACGTCCATATCGGCAATCTCACCCTCGGCAATGACCGTCCGCTGGCGATCATTGCCGGGCCTTGTGCGCTCGAAAGCCGCGCTCATGCGCTAGAGATGAGCCACGCGCTCAGCGAGATGACGGCGCGGCTCGGCCTCGGCCTCATCTACAAGACCTCGTTCGACAAGGCGAACCGCACCTCGATCGCGGCCGAGCGCGGCCTCGGGCTCGAGGCGAGCCTGCCGATCCTGGCCGAGGTGCGCGAGACCTATGGCTGCCCGGTGTTGACCGATGTGCATGCGCCGGAGCAATGCGCCGCCGTCGCCGAAGCCGTCGATGTGCTGCAGATCCCGGCCTTCCTCTGCCGCCAGACCGATCTCCTCGTCGCCGCGGCGAAGACCGGACGGCCGATCAACATCAAGAAGGGTCAGTTCCTCGCGCCCTGGGATATGAAGAACGTGGCGAAGAAGGTCTCGGCCGCCGGCAATGACAACATCCTGCTCTGCGAGCGCGGCGTCTCCTTCGGCTACAACACGCTGGTCAACGACATGCGCGCGCTGCCGATCATGGCGGAGACGGGCTACCCCATCGTCTTCGACGCGACGCACTCGGTGCAGCAGCCCGGCGGCAAGGGCGATGCCACCGGCGGCGAGCGCCGCTTCGTTCCGATGCTGGCGCGCGCCGCCGTTGCCGTGGGGGTCGCGGCGGTGTTCATGGAGACGCATCAGGATCCCGATCGCGCCCCCTCCGACGGGCCCAACATGGTGCGGCTGCAGGACATGCCGGCGCTGATGGCGGATCTCCAGGCGTTCGACCGGCTGGCGAAGGCGAAACCGCTCGCAGTCTAAGAGGGGCGCATGTCCGATCCGTCGGCAGGGGAGCCTCGCGGCAATTTCAGCTTCAAGCAGATGCTGCCGACGCTCGTCTTCGACGTGGCGATGCCGATCATTCTGTTCAATCTGCTGACGCGAGCGGGCGTTTCGACGCTCTGGGCGCTGGCGGCGGGCGGGCTCTCGCCGGCGCTGAACAATATTCGCATCTGGGTGAAGTCGCGCCGGCTCGAGCCGCTCGGCATCATCGTCATGACGTTCCTCGCGGTCGGAACGGCGGTGTCGCTGATCTCGGGCAGCGTGTTCCTGGTGCTGATCAAGGAATCGTTTCTGACCGCGACCTTTGGCATCATCTGTCTCGGCTCGCTCTTCGCCGCCCGGCCGCTGCTCTTCTACATCATCCGGCAATTCGTCGCCGGCGACGATCCCGCGCGGATCGAATGGTGGAACGGGCTCTGGCAAATTCCCGATTTTCGTCGGGCGCTGCGGTTCGTGACCGCGATTTGGGGCGGCGTCTACCTCACCGAGGCGCTGATCCGGGTCGGCTTTGCGCTGTTCCTGGCGCCGGCGCAGGTTGTGGCGATCTCACCGGTGATGGCATTCACGGTGCTGATCGCGCTCATCGCCTGGACGCGGCGCTATATGCTGGCGCTGCGCGAGCGGCGCTTGCGGGAGCAGCAGCAGGGCCAATCGGCGTAAGCCGCTCTCTTGCCTCGCCTGGACTTGCAGGCTATCTCCCGCCCAAAGCCCGTATTTCTCCCACGGGCGCGCGCTGCGACGGCGATCTTTGGCGCCAGGGTAGGAGGCGCGACGCGCAGCGATGCCGGCATCGTAAGTGTCGCGACGACGCCCCCTGGCGCCAAAGAGCGCCGTCCCTTCGGGTTGCACAGGGTTGGCGCGCTGCCGCGTCGCTCGGCCTTGACGATGCTTCCAGCATCGCCTACGGCCTCGCTCCTAACTTCGCGCCAACCCTGTGCAACGCAGCACGTGCCCGTGGGAGAAATACGGGCTAGATCGGGAGACAGCATGAGCGCCATCACCGACATCCACGGCCGCGAGATCCTCGACAGCCGCGGCAACCCGACGGTCGAGGTCGAGGTGACGCTGGACAGCGGCGCCATCGGTCGCGCCGCCGTGCCCTCCGGCGCTTCCACCGGCGCGCATGAGGCGGTCGAACTGCGCGACGGCGACACCCAGCGCTATGGCGGCAAGGGCGTGCGGCGCGCGGTCGAGGCCGTCAATGGCGAGATCTTCGACGCGCTCTCGGGCACCGAGGCGGAAGCGCAGGAAGCGCTCGACCAGCGGCTCATCGAGCTCGACGGCACGCCCAACAAGTCGCGGCTCGGCGCCAACGCCATTCTCGGCGTGAGCCTCGCCGTGGCGAAGGCGGTGGCGGCGGAACTGGGCGAGCCGCTCTTCCGCTATGTCGGCGGGACCCACGCCCGTATCCTGCCGGTGCCGCTGATGAACATCGTCAATGGCGGCGTTCACGCCGACAATCCTATCGACCTGCAGGAATTCATGATCATGCCGGTGGCGGCGCCGAGCCTCGCCGACGCCGTGCGCATGGGTTCGGAAGTGTTCCACGCGCTGAAGAAACAGCTCAACGATGCCGGCCACAACACCAATGTCGGCGACGAGGGCGGCTTCGCGCCCAATCTCGCCTCGGCTGACGAGGCGCTCGGCTTCATCATGAAGGCGATCGTTGCGGCCGGCTACAAGCCCGGCGAGGACGTCGTGCTGGCGCTCGATCCAGCGGCGAGCGAGTTCTACAAGAACGGCAAATACGTCCTCGAGGGCGAGGGCAAGACGCTCGATGCCGGCGGCATGGTGCGTTACTACGAGGATCTTGCGGCGCGCTATCCCATTGTTTCGATCGAGGACGGGATGGCGGAGGATGACTGGGAAGGCTGGCGGGCCATCACCGAGGCGCTGGGCCGGAAGCTGCAGCTCGTCGGCGACGACCTCTTCGTCACCAATCCCAAGCGCCTTGCCGATGGCATCAAGCGCGGCGTCGCCAACGCCATCCTTATCAAGGTGAACCAGATCGGCACCTTGAGCGAGACACTCGAGGCGGTGGAAATGGCGCATCGCGCCGCCTATGGCGCGGTCATGTCGCATCGCTCGGGCGAGACCGAGGACACCACGATTGCCGACCTCGCCGTCGCCACCAATTGCGGCCAGATCAAGACCGGCTCGCTGTCGCGCTCGGACCGGCTCGCCAAGTACAACCAGCTCATCCGTATCGAGGAGCGGCTGGGCCCGTCGGCGCGCTATGCCGGAAAATCCATACTAAAGCGCTGATCTCTCCTCATTCTTGCCAAACTCCGGGTTGAATCTCCGCGGGCCATGACGCCCGACCGCTATCTTCTGCTCGCCGACGCCGTTCTCTTCGTCCATCTCGCGATCATTGCCTTCAACCTCTTCGGTCTCGTCGCCATCCCGCTCGGCGGCTGGCTCGGCTGGCGCTTCGTGCGCGTGTTGTGGTGGCGGGCGCTTCATGTCGGCATTCTGGCGGTGGTGGCGCTGCAGGCGGCGCTGGGCCGCCTCTGCTTCCTGACGGACTGGCAGAGCGCGGCGCTCGACGCGGCCGGCACCGAAGCTGCGCGCGAGCCGCTCATCGCCGGCTTCGTCAACCGGCTGATCTACTGGCCGCTCCCGCTCTGGGTTTTCACGGTGATCTACATCGCGGTCTGCGTTTATGTGCTGCTGCTATGGTGGTTGGTGCCGCCGGGCCGCGCTCGGATGCGACAAATTGACTCGGGATCGGAGGCCGCGACTCGGCGTCGTTGACGGCGCGACTCGGCCGTGATTCCCTCCTGGGTGTGTCGATTGTCCTCGAGATACGCCGGCGTGCGCGACTGATCATCGGGCCCATCCTGGGGATCAGCCTCTGCGCGTATTTCGCGTATCACCTGGTGCAGGGCGATCGGGGCCTGACGGCGTGGATGCGCCTCAATCAGGAAGTCCGCGAGGCCAAGACGACCCTTGCCGCTGTGGAGGCCGAGCGATCAACGCTCGAGCGGCGGGTCGACTTGCTGCGCCCCGACCACCTCGACCGCGACATGCTCGACGAGCGTGCGCGCAGCCAGCTCAATCTCGCCGCCCCCAACGACATCGTCATCTTCGACACGAAGTCGCGCTGAGCGCCGGCTCAGCCGCGCAGCTTTGCTGCCTCGGGCTTGACCTTGATCGTCGTCCCCTTCGCGTCGGGGATGAAATGCAGCTCCACCTCGATGATCTTGCCGCAGCGCCAGACCGTCCAAAGCTCGCGCCACGGCCGCGCTTCTTGGCCCGGCTTCAGCTTCAGTACCGGCCCACCGTCGTAATCCTCAAACCGCGTATCGGTGACGGCAAGACGCCGGCAGTCCTTGACGAGCCCCGCCGTCGCCATGAACACATGGCGCACCCCGTCATGCTGCGCCGCCGCGTCGGCCCTGGTCGTTCCCGGCAGCAGCCCGAAAAACTGCGGCTGCTGATGGGGCAGGGCAATGGTCTCGACGTTGAAGCGCCGGGTCCGACCGCAGCCGGTGACGGTCACCGGCTCCGACCACACCCCGTCGAGGAGCCGGCCAAAGGCATCGAAGCGCGGCGCGCGCTCGACCTGCAGCGGGAGCGTGGGCTCGAGCTCCACGGTGCCACAGCCATCGGGCAGCTGCGCGTTGCTCTGGCGCGCCGCGGCGATGACGGCGTCGCGATGAGCGAAGCTGGCGAGATAGCGCGACAGCTCCGGCGATAGCGCTGCGCCCGGCGCTTGCGCCGCCGCCGGGGCGGACAGCAGGAGGAAGGCGGCGAAGACAAGGTGCAGGCGCGGCAAATAAGACCTCCGGCGATAGCGGCTCGACCGGCGCATGATAGCACATAGCCGGCATCGCGCCCCTGCGGGCCGCCCCCAACCCGGCCTTGCCGCGCCATTTCAACCCGATTAACGAGAATGCAGTTAAGTTTCATTTTGCATTGCAAAACAATAATTTAAAGGCAATCGGCTTGCATTCGGTCGGGTGCGGCGTATGTTACCCGCGTGACCTCAGCGCTCCGCTCCCGACCCGGCGAGCGGGGCAGATGCAGCCGACAAAGGGTGGCCCCATGGCAGTGGTGAAGCGCAAGCCGAGACCGGCGAGGGTCGAGGAGCCGGAAGTATCGGCGGCCGAACTCTTGCAGCTCTATCGCGACATGTTGCTGATCCGGCGCTTCGAGGAGAAGGCCGGTCAGATGTACGGCATGGGGCTCATCGGCGGCTTCTGCCATCTCTATATCGGCGAGGAGGCGGTGGTCGTCGGCGTGCTCGCCGCGGCCGAGGAGGGCGACACCATCATCACCTCCTATCGCGACCACGGCCATATGCTGGCGACCGGCATGGACCCGAAGGGCGTCATGGCCGAGCTGACCGGCCGGCGCGGCGGCTATTCCAAGGGCAAAGGCGGCTCGATGCACATGTTCTCCCGCGAGAAGAACTTCTTCGGCGGGCATGGCATCGTCGGCGCCCAGGTGCCGATCGGCACCGGCCTCGGCTTCGCGCACAAATATCGCGACAACGGCAAGGTCAGCATCACCTTCCTCGGTGACGGCGCGATGAACCAGGGCCAGGTCTATGAGAGCTTCAACATGGCGGCGCTGTGGAAGCTGCCGGTGGTCTATGTCATCGAAAACAACAAATACGGCATGGGCACCTCGATCACGCGCAGCTCGGCTTCGCACGATCTGGTGAGCCGCGGCGCGCCTTTCGAAATCCCCGGCCACCAGGTCGACGGCATGAACGTGGTCGCGGTGCGCGAAGCCGCGGCCGAGGCGTTCGAGCATGCGCGCTCGGGCAAGGGGCCCTACATCGTCGAGATGCTCACCTACCGCTATCGCGGCCATTCCATGTCCGATCCGGCGAAATACCGCAGCAAGGACGAGGTGAGCCGCATGCGCCAGGAGCACGACCCGATCGATCAGGTCAAGAAGCGCCTCATCGATGGCGGCATGGCGGACGAGGCGCGGCTCAAGGAGATCGACAAGGAGATCAAGGACATCATCACCGCCGCCGCCGATTTCGCACAGCAGAGCCCGGAGCCCGATCCGGCGGAGCTGTGGACCGACGTCTACGGCGAGGCGTGAGGAGTACGCCATGCCGATCGAGGTGCTGATGCCGGCGCTCTCGCCGACGATGACCGAGGGCAAGATCGCCAAGTGGCACAAGCAGCCCGGCGACGCGGTGAAGTCCGGCGATATCCTCGCCGAGATCGAGACCGACAAGGCGACGATGGAGATGGAGGCGGTGGACGAGGGCACCATGGCCAAGATCCTCGTCCCCGAAGGCAGCGAGAACGTCGCCGTCAATTTGCCCATCGCCCTCATCGCCGGCGAGGGCGAAGCGGTGGACGACGTCGCCAAAGCCGAAGCAAAGCCCGCGCCGCGGCCGTCCACGCCGGCGCCGGAAGCGCCGGCCGCGTCGGCGGCCGAAGCGCGGCCGCCGCAGCCGGCGCCGCGCGCGGCCGCCGAGCCGAAGCGTCCGACCGTCGGCGAAGAGCGCGACTATACCGGCCCGACCGCCACCCTCACCGTGCGCGAGGCGCTGCGCGACGCCATGGCCGAGGAGATGCGCCGCGACGACAACGTCTTCCTCATGGGCGAGGAAGTGGCGGAATACCAGGGCGCCTACAAGGTGAGCCAGGGCCTGCTGCAGGAGTTCGGCGCGCGCCGCGTCATCGACACGCCGATCTCCGAGCATGCGATCGCCGGCATCGGTGTCGGCGCCGCCTTTGCCGGGCTGCGACCGATCGTCGAGTTCATGACCTGGAACTTCGCCATGCAGGCGATGGATCAGCTCATCAACTCCGCCGCCAAGACGCGCTACATGTCGGGCGGGCAGATGCATTGCCCAATCGTCTTCCGCGGCCCCAACGGCGCCGCCGCCCGCGTCGCGGCGCAGCACTCGCAGGACTATACGAGCTGGTACGCCCATGTGCCGGGGCTGAAGGTGGTGGCGCCCTTTACCGCCGCCGACCATAAAGGCCTGCTCAAATCCGCGATCCGCGATCCCAATCCGGTGATCTTCCTCGAGAACGAGCTGGTCTATGGCCATAGCTTCGAAGTGCCGGCCGAAGGCGAGCATCTCGTGCCGCTCGGCCGCGCCCGCATCGCGCGGCCGGGCGACGGCGTCACCATCCTCGCCTTCTCGCGCATGGTGCAGGTGGCGCTCGAGGCCGCCGAGGCGCTCGCCGCCGACGGCATTTCCGCCGAGGTGATCGATCTGCGCAGCCTGAGGCCGCTTGATCTCGACAGCATCATCGCTTCGGCGAAGAAGACCAACCGCGTCGTCTCGATCGAAGAGGGCTGGTCCTTCGCCGGCATCGGCGCCGAGATCGCGGCGCTGGTCATGGAGCACGCCTTCGACTATCTCGACGCGCCGGTGAAGCGCGTTTGCGGCAAGGATGTGCCGCTGCCTTATGCCGCCAATCTCGAGCGCCTGGCGCTGCCGCAATCCGCGGAGGTCGTCGATGCGGCGAAAGCCGTGAGCTATCGCTGAGCGAGGGAAAGACCGATGCCGATCGAGCTCCTCATGCCCGCGCTGTCGCCGACGATGACCGAGGGCAACCTCGCGAAATGGCTGAAGAAGGAAGGCGACGCGGTGAAGGCGGGCGACGTCATCGCCGAGATCGAGACCGACAAGGCGACGATGGAATTCGAAGCGGTCGATGAAGGCACGCTCGGCAAGATCCTGGTGCCCGAAGGCACCGAGGGCGTCAAGGTGAACCAGCCGATCGCGCTGCTGCTCGAAGAGGGCGAGGACAAAGCCGCCTTGAGCAGAGCGCCAGCGGCCCCGCCCGCGGCAAAGCCGGCGGCCGCGCCGCCGCCCGCCGCCGCCAAGCCGGCGCCCGCGCCCGAACCGCCTAAGGCCGCGCCGCCGGCGCCCGCGCCCAAGCCGCCCGCGCCGCGCGGCAACGGCCATGCCGAGGCGGGACGGCTCTTTGCCAGCCCCTTGGCGCGGCGCATGGCGGAGCAGGCTGGTATCGACCTGTCGCGGCTCACCGGCTCGGGCCCCCATGGCCGCATCGTCAAGCACGACATTGACGCCGCTCTCGCCAAGGGCCCGGCCGCGCTGCGTGCGCCGGCGCCAGCACGCGCGCCGGCGGCTCCGGCCGCGCCGGGCGCGATCGCGCCGCCGAGCTACAACCGCGACCAGGTGGTGGCGCTGGCCGGCAACCCCGCTTTCACCGAAGTGCCGATCACCAGCATGCGGCGCGTGATCGCGCGGCGCATGGTGGAATCGAAACTCACCGTCCCGCATTACTATCTCACCGTCGATTGCGAGATCGATGCGCTCTTGCGCATGCGCGAGCAGATCAACGCCGCGGCGGGGCTGAAGCTTTCGGTCAACGACTTCGTCATCAAGGCGGCGGCGCTGACCTTGAAGAAGGTGCCGGCGGTCAATTCCTCCTGGAGCGAGGATGCCATCCTGCAGTGGGAGACCGCCGACATCGCGGTCGCCGTCGCCATCGAGCAGGGGCTGATCACGCCGATCATCAAGGCGGCCGAGCGCAAAGGCCTGCAGCAGATCTCGACCGAGATGCGCGATCTCGGCACGCGCGCGCGGGCCGGCAAGCTCAAGCTGCAGGAATTCCAGGGCGGCACCTTCTCGATCTCCAATCTCGGCATGTTCGGCATCAAGGATTTCACCGCGGTGATCAACCCGCCGCACAGCGCCATTCTCGCCGTCGGCACGGGCGAGCAACGTCCGGTGGTGAAGAACGGCGCACTCGCGGTCGCCACGGTGATGAGCTGCACACTCGCCTGCGACCACCGCGTCATCGACGGCGCCGTCGGCGCCGAATGGATCCAGGCCTTCAAGAAGATCATCGAAGCGCCGGGCATGCTGGCGCTGTAGCGGGAGTGCGGCTTACCCCCCACCCCAACCCTCCCCCTCAAGGGGGGATGGGGTTCTGCTTAGGCCAGAGTGAAAACCCCTCCCCCCTTGAGGGGGAGGGAAGGGAGGGGGGTAGCGCAGGATTCGATCGTCGCCGTTAGGAGAGACAACGAGATGCCCGACACCACTTTCGACACCATCATCATCGGCGGCGGGCCGGGGGGCTATGTCGCAGCGATCCGCGCGGCGCAGCTTGGCATGAAGACGGCTGTGGTCGAGCGCGAGCATTTGGGCGGCATCTGCCTCAATTGGGGCTGCATTCCGACCAAGGCGCTGCTGCGCAGCTCCGAGATCAACCATCTGCTGCACAATCTCGACGCTTACGGCTTCAGCGCCAAGGACATCGGCTACGATACCAAGAAGGTGGTGGAGCGCTCGCGCAAGGTCGCCAAGCAGCTCTCGAACGGCGTCGGCTACCTCATGAAGAAGCACAAGATCACCGTCATCGACGGCGAGGGCACGCTGCTCGGCAAGGGCAAGCTCGGCGTCGCCAAGGAGGGCAAGGCGGTGGGTGAGTTCAGCGCCAAGCATATCGTCATCGCCACCGGCGCCCGGGCGCGCACGCTGCCGGGGCTCGAGCCCGACGGCAAGCTCGTTTGGACCTATAAGGAGGCGATGGTGCCGCCGGCGATGCCGAAATCGGTGCTGGTGATCGGCTCGGGCGCCATCGGCATCGAGTTCGCGAGCTTCTATCGCGACATGGGCGCCGAGGTCACGGTGGTCGAGGTGCTCGACCGCGTGCTGCCGGTTGAGGATGAAGAGATCTCCGCCTTTGCGCGCAAGGCCTTCGAGAAGCAGGGGATGAAGATCCACACCTCGACCACGGTGAAGGAGCTGAAGAAAAATGCCGAGGCCGTGTCGGCAACCTTGGCATCGGGCGACAAGACGGCGCAAATCACCGCCGAGCGCGTCGTGCTCGCCATCGGCATTACCGGCAATGTCGAGAATATCGGCCTCGACAAGACACGGGTGCGGGTCGAGAAAGGCCACATCCTGGTGAATGAGTGGCTCGCCACCGACGAGCCCGGAGTGTACGCCATCGGCGATGTGGTGGGGGCACCCTGGCTCGCGCACAAGGCGATGCATGAGGGCGTGATCTGCATGGAGCGCATCGCCGGGCTCAACACGGCGCATCCGCTCGATACCAACAACATCCCGGGTTGCACCTATTGCCGGCCGCAAGTGGCGAGCGTCGGCTTGAGCGAGCGCAAGGCGAAGGAAGCGGGGCGCGAGGTGCGCGTCGGCCGCTTTCCCTTCATCGGCAATGGCAAGGCCATCGCGCTGGGCGAGCCCGAGGGGCTGGTGAAGACGGTGTTCGACGCCAAGACCGGCGAGCTGCTCGGCGCGCATATGATCGGCGCCGAGGTGACGGAGCTGATCCAGGGCTACACCATCGCCAAGACGCTGGAGACGACGGAGCAGGAGCTGATGCGCACCGTCTTCCCGCATCCCACGCTCTCCGAGATGATGCATGAGAGCGTGCTTGACGCGTATGGGCAGGTCCTCCACATCTAGCCTCGATTGAATCGCAGGCGCCGATTATGAGCGAGCCGGAACTCCGCCACCCCGAGAAGGCGCACAAGCCCGACAATCCCGTCGCGCGCAAGCCGGCTTGGATTCGAGTCAAGGCGCCGGTCTCGCCGGAATACCATGAGACGCGCCGACTCATGCGCGAGCTTCGCCTCAACACCGTCTGCGAGGAGGCGGCCTGCCCCAATATCGGCGAATGCTGGAAGCAGAAGCACGCCACGGTGATGATCCTCGGCAGCGTCTGCACCCGCGCCTGCACCTTCTGCAATGTCGCGACGGGAAAGCCCGATCAGCTCGATCCGCACGAGCCGCAGCACGTCGCCGAAGCCGTCGCGCGCCTCGGTCTCAGCCACATCGTCGTCACCTCCGTCGATCGCGACGATCTCGAGGATGGCGGCGCCGGGCATTTCGTCCGCACCATCGAAGCGATCCGCGCGCTGGCGCCCGGCACCACGATCGAAGTGCTGACGCCGGATTTCCTCAAGAAAGAGGGCGCGATCGACGCGGTGGTGGCGGCGCGCCCCGACATCTACAACCACAATCTCGAGACCGTGCCGCGGCTTTATGCGGAGGTGCGGCCGGGCGCGCGCTACTTCCAGTCGCTGCGCCTCCTCGACCGAGTGAAGGCGCTCGATCCCGCGACGTTCACCAAATCGGGGATCATGGTGGGACTGGGCGAAGACCGGGCCGAAGTGCTTCAGGTGATGGACGATCTGCGCGCCGCCGACGTCGATTTCCTCACCATCGGGCAATATCTGCAGCCGACGCCCAAGCATCGCGCCGTGCATCGCTTCGTTCCGCCGGAAGAGTTCGAGAGCTATCGCAAGATGGCCTATGGCAAGGGCTTCCTCATGGTGTCGGCTTCGCCCCTGACGCGCTCCTCCTATTTCGCCGGCGAGGATTTCGCCAAGCTGCGCGCGGCGCGCGCCGAGAAGCTCGCGGCGTCCTAAGCGAATGCCGACCCATGCCGAGAAGCGGCTGGTTCCCTATACCGCCGACCAGATCTTCGATCTCGTCGCCGATGTCGAGCGCTATCCCGAGTTCCTGCCCTGGTGCCTGGGCGCGCGCGTACGCGAACGCGACGCCCATACCATCACCGCCGATCTCCTGATCGGCTTCCGCATGGTGCGCGAGCGCTTCACCTCGCGCGTCCAGCTCGACCGGCCGCGCCGCATCGATGTGAGCTACACCCACGGGCCGTTCCGCTATCTCAACAATCACTGGGAATTCATCCCGCAGCCCGGCGGCAGCTGCGTCATCGACTTCTATGTCGATTTCGAGTTCCGCTCGCGCATGCTGCAGAAGCTGATCGGGCTGCTGTTCAA
Organism: Allostellaceae bacterium; assembly: GCA_035509275.1. Lineage (GTDB taxonomy): Bacteria > Pseudomonadota > Alphaproteobacteria > ATCC43930 > CGMCC-115725 > DAHUYF01. Next base: position 15,977 of record DATJLU010000075.1, read on the forward strand.
CGAGGCGGTGAAGCGCATGGTCGGCGCCTTCGAGGCGCGCGCACGGCACCTCTACGGCACGTCCGGCGGCGCCGGCGCAGCGGTGAAGCCGGTCTAGAGCCGTATCGGGTCAGATGGGACCGTTCCTGCTCGTCGCTCCTGTCACGTCGCAGAGCCCAACGCCGCCAGCTTCGCCTTGAACGCATCGAGCGTCGGTTTCAGGACATCCGCGACGCCCGGTGTCGCCAGCGCTTTGTCGATGGCGTTCTGCAGGCCGGGTTGCGCCTTGTCGATCATGGCGGCGATGGTCTTCCTTTCCTGATCCGACGCTTGTCCCGCAGCGACCTGCAGCTTACCGAGTTGCGCGACGGCGTCGTTGAGCTGCGGCAGAGCGGCTTTGGCCGACGCCGGATCGCTCACCTGCTGCAGCGCCGTGCGGGTGTTGTCGAAGGCACCGGTCAGCTGCTTTCCGAGATCGATCGGGCCGGCCGGCGTGCTGGTGCCGGAACCGGTGGTCTGTGCTGGGGGGGTGACGGGGAGGCGGCTGGCCTCCTGAACCTGCCCGCGACCCCAGATCCAATAGGCCGCGATCGCGACGATGATCACGGCCGCCAAGGCCCACAGCCAGCGTGCCAGCCCGGCCGAAGGCGGTGGTGCCTTTGCGTAACTCGTCGCGGTTTGAGCGATTTTCGTGCCCATGTCCGAAACCGCCGCCTTGGCGTCGCTGACGCTTTGGCCCATCGCCGCGGCGGAGGATCGCGCCGCAGCGGCCGCGCTCGCCGCCGGTTGCGTCAGACGGTCGGTCATGCCGGAGAGAATACCGCTGCCTTGCAGCCGGTTCGCCAAGGCCGCCGGCAGCGCCGTGGCGATCGCGTCCTTCTGATCGAGCAGCAGGCTCGCGAGACCGCCGGCGCCGCCGCCGGCGGTCTGGGCGCTGCGTCCGAGCAGGCCCAGCACCAGCGGGGTCAGGAAGCCGAGCAATCGACCCATGACACCCTGGTCCAGCCCGGTGTAATGGGCAAATGCTCCGGTAAGGCCATCGCCCCCCTGACTGCCGAACAGCGAGGACAACAGGGAGGAGCCCTGCTCCATCAGGGTACGCTGCCCGGCCGCGTCCATTGGTCGAAGCGTGCCGTCGGAAATGCCGAGCTTGCCGAGCTGGCCGACCATCGAGGACAGGCGATCGGCCCCGCCGGGTCGCGATACGACGCCGACGAGACCCGCCAGGATGGCCGGCACCGCGCCGCCTACCGCCTTGCGCGTTGTCTCGCCATCGACGCCGGTGGCGGCGGACATGCGATCCATCGTGTCGGACCCGAGCCCTTGCAGAATTTGACTGACGAGATCCTGGGCCATCGGCGAACTCCTGCTTGCAAGCGTCGGCAGATCGGGGATTCCCGGCTCTATCTTTCGAGGATAGGCGCGGTCCGGCTGCCGATGGATACGCGGAACTACCGACAGGATGCGGAGAGTCGTCGTACGAACTGCCGAGGATTTTCACTGGCAGGCAACCCTGAACTGCACGCGATCACATCATCCCGCGCGCACCGCGGGAGAGTCATGCGCGGGCATCAGGCCGCTTGCGGCGAGAACCGGGTGGGAGCCGCGCCGAAGGCTTGACAAAAGATCAACAGCTATGTTGACTATCAACCATGTCTTTGACGATACTCCCTGCCGCAGCCGCTCTCGAGGATGCGCCGGGCTCGCTCGACAAGGTGTTTGCGGCGCTCGCCGATCCCGTGCGACGCAAGATCCTGACCCGGCTCGATGGTGCGGAGCTGCTCGTGTCCGAGCTGGCCGCGCCCTTCGAGATTTCGCTGCAGGCAGTGTCGCGCCACATCCAGGTTCTGGTCCGCGCCGGCCTCGTCAAGCAGGAGCGCAGCGGCCGGATCAGCCGCTGCCGGCTCGATGCCGGTCCGATCCTCGAAGCGGCGCTCTGGATCAACCGCTACAGCAAGTATTGGCAGGGGCAGTTCGACACCTTGGCCGTCTGGCTCGACCGGATCGAGCGCGAGAAGACGAGGAAGCGCCGGCGGCCGCGCAAGCGCTGATCATGGGAAGGGAGAGAGTCATGACCTATCGCGAGACCTCGCAGCGCCTGGCGCGCTATCGCGGCGAAATCGCCGAGCTGCGCAAGCAGATGCGCACGCTGCAGCAGGCGATCGAACCGGAGGAGGTCGCCAGCTACGAGTTCGCGACGGTTCAGGGCAAGGTCTCGCTCGCAGCGCTGTTCGGCGATAAGGACAGCCTCTTCGTCATTCACAACATGGGCGCGTCCTGCCCCTATTGCACGCTGTGGGCCGATGGCTTCAACGGCATACTGCCGCATCTCGAGAACCGCGCGGCCTTCGTCATCGCCTCACCCGACGCGCCCGAAACCCAGGAGAAATTCAAGGCGTCGCGCGGCTGGCGCTTTCGCATGGTCTCGCATCAGGGCACCAGCTTCGCCGCCGATATGGGCTATCGCGGCGAGCGCGGTTGGCTGCCGGGGGTCTCGGTGTTCAAGCGGCGTGACGACAATATCATCCGCGTCAGCGACACCGGCCTCGGCCCGGGCGACGATTTCTGCTCGCTCTGGCATTTCTTCGCCCTGCTGCCCGAAGGCAGCGCCGACTGGCGCCCGCGCTTTAGCTATTCCTCAGAGCGGTGATCGGCCGCGTGGGGTTTGCTCCTTCGTCGCGATCGGGGTTTAGAACGGGCCCAATACCCAAAGCGCGTCGACAATATTGTGAAGGAAGGCAAACCACCGGAGCCGCCGACACCCGGTAAAATAGCTTAAGCCGGTGTAGATTAATGCGGACGCGAAATAAGCGCCGACCCAAGCCAAGGCGGCGAGACCCCAATTCCCGGTATAAATTCCGGTCGCCGCGCCGACCCCCAGCGACAATAGGAATAGCCAGCGGTCCGAAATGGGATCTGGTTCGAGCGCCGCCTGCAAGAACGTCGACCGCTCTTGAGCAGGAGCCCGCTCTTCGCTTTCGTGGGGCGGCGCCCCGTTTGAAGGTGCTCTCGCCATTCGAGCCGCCAATATTGCGCCAAACAGGGTTTGATCACCAGCCTGACGGTTATTGTCAACGCGTCCGCGGTAACGCTCGCAGTCGGACGTCGCCCTATCGGTTCGAGCCAAGCTGATTCATGAGGGCATGGCCTCGCCCGCTCACGCCGTCTTCTGCTCCACGAGACCGAGCTCTTTCACCATGTGCTCGCGCATCATGAATTTCTGCACCTTGCCGGTAACGGTCATCGGGAAGACGTCGACGAATTTGATGTAGCGCGGGATCTTGTAGTGCGCGATCTGGCCGCGGCAGAAACCCTGGATCTCCTCGGCGGTCGCGGTCTCGCCCGGCTTCAGCTGGATCCAGGCGCAGAGCTCTTCGCCATATTTCGGGTCGGGCAGGCCCACCACCTGCACCGCTTCCACCTTGGGATGGCGGAAGAGAAACTCCTCGATCTCGCGCGGATAAACGTTCTCGCCGCCGCGGATCACCATGTCCTTGATGCGGCCGACGATGTTGCAATAGCCGTCCTCATCGAGCGTGGCGAGGTCGCCGGTATGCATCCAGCCGGCGCGATCGATGGCCTCGGCCGTCCTCTCTTCGTCGCCCCAATAGCCCAGCATCACCGAATAGCCGCGGGTGCAGAGCTCGCCGGATATCCCCGGGGGCACGATGCGCCCTTCGGCATCGACGATCTTGACCTCGACATGAGGATGGACGCGGCCCACCGTGGCGACGCGGCGCTCGAGCGGGTCGTCGGCCGAGGTTTGCGTGCTCACCGGGCTGGTCTCGGTCATGCCATAGGCGATGGTGACTTCCGACATGTGCATCTCGCTGACGCAGCGCTTCATCACCTCGATCGGGCAGGGCGAGCCCGCCATGATGCCGGTGCGCAGCGATTTCAGATCGAAGCGCTTGAACTCGGGATGGGAGAGCTCGGCGATGAACATGGTGGGAACGCCGTAAAGCGCGGTGCAGCGCTCGGCCTCGACCGCGTCGAGCGCCGCCAGCGGCTCGAAGCCTTCGCCCGGATAGATCATCGCGGCGCCATGGGTGATGCAGGCGAGATTGCCCAGCACCATGCCGAAGCAGTGATAGAGCGGCACCGGAATGCAAACGCGATCGGCCTCGGTGAGCTTCATCGCCTCGCCGATGAAGAAACCGTTGTTGAGGATGTTGTGGTGGGTGAGGGTGGCGCCTTTGGGCGCGCCGGTGGTGCCGCTGGTGAACTGAATGTTGATGGGATCGTCGAACTGCAGCTTGGGCGCCAGCTCTTGGAGCCGCGCGTGGTGCCGCTCGCCGCCGGCGGCGAGCACATCCTCGAAGCGGAAGAAGCCGCGCTTCTCGCCCGCGCCGATGCGGATGAGTGCGGCGAGCGACGGCAGCCGCTTCGCCTGCAGCCGGCCCGGCGCGCTGTGGTCGATCTCGGGCGCCAACTCGCGCAACATGCCGACATAGTCCGATGTCTTGAAATGATCGGCGGTGATGAGCGCCTTGCAGCCGACCTTGTTGAGGGCGTAGTCGAGCTCGGCCAGGCGATAGGCGGGGTTGATATTGACCAGGATGAGGCCGGCCTTGGCGGTAGCGAACTGGGTCAGCGCCCATTCCGCATTGTTGGGCGACCAGATGCCAACGCGGTCGCCGGGCTCGAGGCCGAGGGCCAGAAGCCCCGCCGCGAGGGCGTCCACTTGGCGCTGCATCTCGCGATAGCTCAGGCGGACCTTCTGGTGGCGCACGACGAGCGCGTCCTGCTCCGGCCAGCGCGCCGCCGCCTTGTCGAAATGGACGCCGATGGTCTCGCCGATCAGCGGCACATCAGAGACGCCGTGGACATAGCTTTGCGTGAGTTTCGCCATTCGCGTCCTCCCTGATCTTTTGTTTCTATCCTAGCGCCAGCCGCGAGAAGCTGTCAGCTATCAGCCATTAGCGTGAGTGGGATCGAACTCCTGCTGACAGCTGAAGGCTTATTTCTGCGCCGCCGCGAGGAGCAGCTCGAGGGCGCGCTTTGTGGCGGCGAGGCGCACTGCGGCGCGGTCGCCGGGAAAGACGTGTTGCTCGGTGGTGACCGGCCCGCCGCGCCGGGCGCAGCCGAACCAGACCAGCCCCACCGGCTTGGTCGGCGTGGCGCCGCCGGGGCCGGCAATGCCGGTGATGGCGACGGCGAGGTCGACCGGTGCCGCGCCGAGCGCGCCTGCGGCCATCGCCGCGGCGGTCTCGGCG
>DATJLU010000076.1:0-4715 GCA_035509275.1 Allostellaceae bacterium
GCGCGCAGCGCCTTCGCGGAAGAGCTTCGTCGCCTGATCAGGCTCTTTGCCGCCGTCGCCGATACGATGGCCGTCCGCGTCAAGCTCGAAGTCGAGCGTGAGGACCGCTGTCGATACTTTCACACCGATCGCGTCGGCCTACGGCTGCTCTGCACCTATCTCGGCCCGGGCACCGAGTGGGTGCCTGATGAGTTCGCGGACCGCTCGGCCCTGTGCAGTGGGGACAATGCGGCGATCGTTCCCGACCCGCGCCAGATCCGGCGCCTGGCGCCGTTCTGGGTCGGCTTGTTCAAGGGCGACCTGGACCGCGATTGCTCCAGCCGGGGCTGCGTCCATCGCTCGCCGTCGATAGCGCGCAAGCGGAATGCTGCCCGCATCCTGCTCACCATCGACAACCGCGACGAAGACTGACCGACCGGAGGTCCCCCATGCCCGCAATGTCGCCGATTCCTGTAACCGTGCTGACCGGCTATCTCGGCGCCGGCAAGACGACGCTCCTCAACCGCGTGCTCACCGAGGAGCACGGCAAGCGCTATGCGGTGATCGTCAACGAGTTCGGCGAGATCGGCATCGACAACGAGCTCGTCGTGAACGCCGACGAGGAGGTGTTCGAGATGAACAACGGGTGCATCTGCTGCACTGTGCGAGGCGATCTCATCCGGATCATCGGCAATTTGCTCAAGCGGAAGGACCAATTCGACGCAATCCTGATCGAGACGACCGGCCTTGCTGACCCGGCGCCGGTGGCGCAGACCTTCTTCGTCGACGATGAGGTCCGTGAGCGCGCCAGGCTCGACAGCATCGTCACGGTCGTCGACGCGAAGAACCTGATGGCTCGTCTCGACGACAGCCACGAAGCCGCCGAGCAGATCGCCTTCGCAGACACCATCCTGCTCAACAAGACGGATCTCGTGCCGAGCGACGAGCTCGCCCGGGTCGAGGCGCGCATCCGCGCGATAAATCCCACCGCGGCGATTCATCGCACCGAACGTTGCGCTCTGCCGACCGACGCCGTCCTCGGCCGCCGCGCCTTCGACCTCGATCGTATCCTCGAGATCGAACCGAACTTCCTTGGGGAAGACGATCACCAACATGACGATGCGATCACCAGCGTCGCCTTGAAGGAGGAGCGGCCGATCGACGTCAACAAGTTCAATGCCTGGATCGGCAGTCTTCTCCGCACGCGCGGACAGGACATTCTGCGATCGAAGGGCATTCTCAACATCAAGGGAAGCCCGAGCCGCTTCGTCTTCCAGGCCGTGCACATGCTGATCGAAGGCGATGACGGAAAGCGCTGGGAGCAAGGCGAGGCCCGCGATTCCAAACTGGTGTTCATCGGCCGGGGTCTTGACGAGGCGGAATTGCGCATGGGTTTCGGAGCTTGTGTCGCCGCATGAGCATGCTGACCGAAGAGCGCCACATCCTCGCGCCCGAGAGATATGACCTGACATTCGATGCCGCCGTGACGGGCATGGCGTTCTTGGACGGCGGGCTGCTGGCGATCGCCTGCGGCGACGGCGCCGTGCGGTTCGTTCCGGCAGGGGACACGCCGATTTCGGTGCAGGCGCACGAGAATGGCGCTGCTGCGCTTACCCTCGCCCTCGACATCGATGGCGCTGGCGTGCTGACCGGTGGCGACGATGGCCGCCTGGTGCGGACGAGCGCCGACGGCGCATCGCACACGCTCATGGAAGCGCCGGGCCGGCAGATCGATGTCGTCGCCGTGAGCGGCCCGGGCGGGCTCCGCGCCGCCGCGTTCGGCAGGGAGCTCCGCCTGATCGATCGCGCTGGGGCGGTGACCCACGCCACCGCCTACCATCCGAGCAGCGTGACCGGGCTCGCCTTTAATCCCAAGGGCAAGCGTCTTGCCGCATCGCACTATGGCGGCGTGACGCTGTGGTGGACGGGCACGCTCGGGCAGAGCCCGAGCCGGCTCGGCTGGCAAGGCTCGCATATCCAGGTGAGCTGGAGCCCGGATGGCTCGACGGTCATGACCGCCACACAGGAAGCCACGCTGCACGGCTGGCGACTCACCGACGGGCAGCATCTTCAGATGACCGGATATGCCGCAAAAGTCCGCTCGATGGACTGGCTGGCTAAACCGATGACGCTTGCGACCGCCGGCGGAGACTGCGTGACGGCGTGGAGGTTCACCGGTGGCGGACCGATGGGTAAGCCGCCGGTCGAGGCCGGCCGCGGCATTGGCCGGCTTGTCACGGCGGTGGCCGTGCACCCAAAGCGACCGCTGGTCGCTGCTGGCTTCGATGACGGATGCCTCGCGCTGTGCGAGCTCTTCGGCGAGCGCATCGTCCGGCTCCAGTCAGGCGATAGCGGTCGCATCTCGGCCCTGGCCTGGTCGCGGAACGGCGCGCGGCTCGCGGCAGGCGCGGAGTCCGGCGCGGTTTCGCTGTTCGACCTCTCGATGGCGGCGGCTTGACGGCACTGCGGCGACGGTGCATTTCGTCACTTGAAGCTCACGGCGATGCCTGTAAAGGCTGGTGGAAAGGCGTAAACTATCGCCGATGGCAACGCGCAAGGATCAGGAAAAGGCGATCCGATCGGCGGAAGAGATCTGCCGGCGCGCGGGCGCTCGCCTGACGCTCCTTCGTCGGCGCGTCCTCGAACTCGTCCTGACCTCCTCACGGCCGCCGAGCGCCTACGAGATTCTCGACCGGCTGCGCCCCTTGGACGCCTCGGCGACGCCGGCGGGGGTCTATCGCAGCCTCGAGTTCCTCGCCGATCGCGGCTTGGTGCACCGCCTCGAGAGCACCAAGACGTTTGTCGCATGCGCCATGCCGGACCATGCGCATCCAAGCCAGATGCTGATCTGCCGCCGCTGCGGGACGGCGGTCGAGGCCGAAGATCCTCGTGTTGCGTCGGCCGCCGAGAAGCTCGGTCGCCGGCTCGGCTTTGCGCTGGACCGACGCACGGTCGAGTTGACCGGACTCTGCGCGACCTGCCAGGACTGAGCACCCCAGCGATGATCGGTTGACCGAGCCAGCACAGTAGCGCGGCGTGAGCGGAGCTGAGCATCAACAAACAGATTGATACTTTGTATCACTTATGATGTGCTACATTATATCATTTCATGTTGGATGAGCATTCCCCACCGCGATGCTGATCGACGCCCCTGCCGACGAAGAGTTCCGTAGATCCGTCCTCGCTCGGGCCCTCGGCCGGCGCGTCGCTGTGATCATGGTGGGGTTGGTCCTGCTTTGGCTCGCCGTCTTCTGGGCCGAGGCTCTGCCGTGATGCGCGGGGCGGCAATCATGCTACGCGATCTCACAATCGCGTATGACCGCCATCCCGCCGTGCATCACCTCACCGGCAATTTCGCTCCCGGCAGCCTAACGGCCATCGTCGGTCCCAACGGTGCGGGCAAGTCGACGCTGCTCAAGGCGATTACCGGGGCGCTGCGCCCCGCGGCCGGGACGGTCGATCTGAACGGGCTGTCGCGCTCGGATCTCGCCTATCTGCCCCAGCAGGCCGAAATCGACCGGGCCTTTCCGATCACCGTTGCCGACACCGTCGTCATGGGGGCGTGGACCCGCATCGGCGTCGGCCTCGGCGTCGACCGGGCGACGGCGGTCCGCGCCGGCCAGGCGCTTTCGGCCGTCGGCCTCAACGGCTTCGGCCGGCGTCCGGTCGGCTCGCTCTCGGCCGGACAGTTCCAGCGTGTCCTGTTCGCTGCTCCAGGATGCGCGCGTCGTCCTGCTCGACGAGCCGTTCACCGCCATCGACGCGCGGACCACGCGCGACCTCCTCGATCTCGTCGTGCGCTGGCACCGACAGGAGGGACGGACGGTCATCGCGGTGCTGCATGACTTCGATCAGGTCCGCGCGCATTTTCCGCACGCGCTGCTGCTGGCGCGCGCACCGATCGCCTGGGGCGATACCGACCGGGTCTTGACGCCCGAGAACCTTCTCTCGGCGCGGGCGCTGGCCGAAAGCTGGGACGAAGACGCGCCGGTCTGCGACCGCGCTCGGGGAACGGCGGCATGATCGCGGGACTCTACCAGGCGACGGTCGCCCCCTTCGTCGAATACGGCTTCATGCGCCGCGCGCTCGTTGCCTGTCTCGCGCTCAGCATCGGATCGGGACCGATCGGCGTCCTTCTCATGCTGCGCCGCATGAGCCTCATCGGTGACGCCCTCAGCCACGCGGTCTTGCCCGGCGCAGCCGTCGGCTTTCTGATCGCCGGGCTGTCGCTCTGGGCGATGGGCCTCGGCGGCCTCGTCGCGGGGCTCGCGGTCGCCCTCCTGTCCGGGCTGGTGAGCCGGGCAACCAATTTGCGGGAGGATGCGACCTTCGCCGGCTCGTATCTCGCCTCCCTCGCGCTGGGCGTGCTGATCGTCTCGACGCACGGCTCGAACATCGATCTCCTGCGTGCTGTTCGGCACGATCCTCGCGATCGACGACAACGCGCTCGATCTAATGGGCGTCATCACATCGGTCAGCGCCGTGGCGCTGGCGGCGATCTATCGTCCGCTGATTCTCGAATGCTTCGATCCCGGCTTCCTGCGCGCGGTCGGCGGCCGCGGCTCCCTCTACCATCTCGTCTTTCTCGTGCTGGTGGTCCTCAATCTCGTCGCGGGCTTCGAGGCGCTGGGGACGCTCATGGCGGTCGGGCTGATGATGCTGCCAGCGCTGGCGGCGCGGTTCTGGGCTCCCACGGTACCCGGCATGATGGCGGCTGCGGCGGCGTTCGCCTTTGC
>DATJLU010000077.1:0-2268 GCA_035509275.1 Allostellaceae bacterium
GCTGGTGGTGGAGACGATTGCGAAGATTCGCCGGGCGTATTTCGTGCAGAAGAAGCCGATCAAGGCGATCTGCCGCGAGCTTGGGTTGTCGCGGAAGGTGGTGAGGAAGGTTCTGCGCACCGGGGCGACGGAGTTCCACTACTCGCGCCGGACCCAGCCTCTCCCGAAGATCGGCCCGTGGCGCGAGACGCTGGACGCGCTGCTGCTCGCCAATGAGTCCAAAGCGCCGCGCGAGCGGCTAACGCTGATTCGCGTGTTCGAGGCGTTGCGGGATGCCGGCTATGACGGCAGCTACGATGCCGTTCGGCGGTACGCGAGGGTGTGGCACAAGGCGCGTGGCGCCGCGACGGCGGCGGCTTATGTGCCGCTGAGCTTCGCGCCCGGCGAGGCATACCAGTTCGACTGGAGCCACGAGGTCGTGCTGATCAACGGCGCGACGGTCACCGTTAAGGTAGCGCATGTCCGGCTCTGCCACAGCCGCATGCTGTTCGTGCGCGCCTATCCGCGCGAGACGCAGGAGATGGTGTTCGACGCTCACGACCGGGCGTTCGCCTTCTTCAAGGGCGCCTGCACGCGCGGCATCTACGACAACATGAAGACGGCAGTGGAGACCATCTTCGTCGGCAAGGAGCGCGCCTACAACCGCCGCTTTCTCCAGATGTGCGGCCATTACCTGGTCGAACCGGTGGCCTGCACCCCGGCCTCTGGCTGGGAGAAGGGCCAGGTCGAGAATCAGGTCGGGCTGGTGCGCGAGCGCTTCTTCACGCCGCGGCTGCGGGTGAAGAGTTATGACGAGCTGAACGCCTGGCTTCTCGACCAGTGCATCGCCTATGCCAAGGCGCACCGCCATCCCGAGCTGCGCGAGCAGACGATCTGGGAGGCGTTCGAGGCCGAGCGGCCGAGCCTCGTGCGCCATGCCGGCCCTTTCGACGGGTTCCACGCGGTCCCGGCCTCGGTCTCCAAGACCTGCCTCGTGCGCTTCGACAACAACAAGTACTCGGTCCAGGCCAGCGCGGTCGGGCGGCCGGTCGAGATCCGCGCCTATGCCGATCGCATCGAGCTGCGCCAGGACGGCCGGATCGTCGGCGAGCATCGCCGCTGCTTCGGGCGCGATCAGACGGTCTTCGACCCCTGGCACTACGTCCCGGTTCTGGCGCGCAAGCCCGGTGCGCTACGGAACGGCGCGCCGTTCAAGGACTGGGTCCTACCGGCGAGCCTGGAGCGCGTCCGGCGCAAGCTCGCCGGCGCCGGGGACGGCGACCGGCAGATGGTCGACATCCTCACCACCGTGCTGAGCGATGGGTTGCCGGCCGTCGAGGCGGCCTGCAGCGAGGCTTTGCGCGACGGCGTCCACTCCGCCGGAGTCATTCTCAATATCCTCGCCCGCCGCCGCGAGCCCGCCGCGCCGGTCACCATCATGACACCGGATGCGCTGCGCCTGAGACACGAACCGGCGGCCGATTGCGCCCGCTATGACAGCCTGAGGAGAACCTTGTGATGGAGCGTTCGGAGATTCTCGCCGCCATGGGCGAGCTCAAGCTCTACGGCATGAAGGCAGCGTTCGATGAGATCATCGCCACCGCCGTCAAGCGACAGCACGAGCCGCAGTACGTCATCGGCGACCTGCTCACCGCTGAGATCATCGAGAAGCAGGCCCGCTCGATCAAGTACCAGATCACCATCGCCAAGCTGCCGCTCGCCAAGGACATCGACGACTTCATCTTCGGCGACGCGCCGATCAACGAGACCCTGGTGCGCGATCTCGCCGGCGGCGAGTTCCTCGCCCACCAGCGCAACGTCGTGCTGATCGGCGGAACCGGCACCGGCAAAACCCATCTCGCCATTGCAATCGCCCGCGCCTGTATCCGCGGCGGTGCGCGCGGCCGCTTCTTCAATGTCGTCGACCTCGTCAACAAGCTCGAGGCCGAAAACCGTGCCGGCCGCCCCGGCCGCATCGCCGATTACCTTACCCGCATGGACTTCATCATCCTCGACGAGCTCGGCTATCTTCCCTTCGCCCATTCCGGCGGCCAGCTCCTGTTCCACCTCGTCAGCCGGCTTTACGAGCAGACCTCCGTGATCGTTACCACCAACCTCGCCTTCGGCGAATGGCCATCCGTCTTTGGCGACGCCAAGATGACCGCCGCGCTCCTCGACCGCCTCACCCATCACTGCGACATCGTCGAGACCGGCAACGAAAGCTGGCGCTTCAAAAACCGCGCCTGAACCACCCCCTCCCCGGACCCCACCCCCGGGCTTGCCCAGGTG
>DATJLU010000078.1:0-78556 GCA_035509275.1 Allostellaceae bacterium
ATAGCCCATGGCCGACTTCACCATCTATATCGGCAACAAGAACTACTCTTCCTGGTCGCTGCGCGGCTGGCTCATGCTGAAGCAGACGGGGGTTGCCTTCACCGAAGAGATGATCGCGCTCGACCAGGCCGCGACGCGGCCCAGCATTCTGCGCCGCTCCCCGTCGGGCAAGGTGCCGGCCTTGCGGCATGGCGAGCTGGTCGTTTGGGAGTCGCTGGCGATCGGCGAGTATCTCGCCGAGCTGTACCCGGCGGCGCGGCTCTGGCCGGAAGCGCCGACAGCGCGTGCGGTCGCGCGCGCCGCCAGCGCCGAGATGCATGCCGGCTTCGCCGCGCTGAGAAGCCATTTGCCGATGAACATGCGCGCCTCCTTCCCCGATCGCGGCCTCACCCCGGCGGTCGAGGCCGATATCGAGCGGATCGCCGCGCTCTGGCGCAATTGCCGCGAACGCTTCGGCGCGGACGGCCCGTTCCTGTTCGGTTCTCTTACCATCGCCGACGCCATGTTCGCGCCGGTGGTCAGCCGTTTCCGCACCTATAGGGTCGCGCTCGAAGCCGAAGCGCAGCGCTATTGCGACGCGGTCTGGGCGCTGCCGGCGCTGCAGGAATGGGTCGAGGCCGCTCGGAACGAGCCGATGATGATCGGGCGTTTGGAGTTCTGACCCCCTGAACAGGGGCCGGATTTCGTGCTAAGAGCGGCGGCCCGGCGGCGCCGAGATCGGCCCAAAACCGTTTCTGTCGAGAGGATTTGCATGGCATTGGAAAAATCGGCCCTGCCCAAGGGCATGGACATTCGCGGCGCCATCCGCCCCGGCTATGAGCGGATTCTGACGCCGGAGGCGCTCGCCTTCATCGCCGAGCTGGAGCGGCGCTTCGGCGGCGAGCGCAAGCGGCTGCTGGCGCGCCGTGCCGAGGTCCAGGCCAAGCTCGATGCCGGCTGGAAGCCCGACTTTCTCGCCGAGACCAAGACGGTGCGCGACAGCGACTGGACCGTGGCGGCGATCCCGAAGGATCTGCTCGACCGCCGGGTCGAGATCACGGGTCCCGTCGATCGCAAGATGGTGATCAACGCGCTCAATTGCGGCGCCAATGTCTACATGGCCGATTTCGAGGATGCGAGCACCCCGTCCTGGGACAACCTCATCGAGGGGCAGATCAACCTCGGCGACGCCGTGCGCCGCGCGATCACCTTCGCGGATCCCGCCAGCGGCCGGCATTATCAGCTCGACGCCAAGACCGCGACCTTGCTGGTGCGGCCGCGCGGCTGGCACCTGCCGGAAGCGCATTGCCTCGTCGATGGCGAGCCGATGGCGGGCGCGCTGTTCGATTTCGGCCTCTATGTCTTCCACAATGCCAAGGAGCTGGCGCAGCGCGGCACCGGCGCCTATTTCTATCTGCCGAAGCTCGAGAGCCATCTCGAGGCGCGGCTGTGGAACGAGATCTTCGTCCATAGCGAGGCAAAGCTCGGCCTCGGCCGCGGTGCGATCAAGGCGACGGTGCTGATCGAGACGATCATGGCCGCCTTCGAGATGGACGAGATCATCTACGAGCTGCGCGAGCATATGGGCGGCCTCAATTGCGGCCGCTGGGACTACATCTACAGCGTCATCAAGAAATTCGCCGAGGACCCGGCCATGGTGCTGCCGGACCGCGCCCAGGTGATGATGACGACGCCGTTCCTGCAAAGCTATGTGCGGCTGCTGATCAAGACCTGCCACCGGCGCAACGTCCATGCCATGGGCGGCATGGCGGCGCAGATCCCGATCAAGAACGATCCCGAGGCCAACGCCGCGGCGATGGCCAAGGTACGCGCCGACAAGGAGCGCGAGGTGAGCGAGGGCCATGACGGCACCTGGGTGGCGCATCCCGGTCTCGTCGCCATCGCCAAGGAAGTCTTCGACAAGGGCATGCCCGAAGCGAACCAGATCGCCCGCAAGCGCCAGGACGTGCACGTCGCCGCCGCCGATCTGCTGAAGGTGCCGAGCGGCACCATCACCGAGGCGGGGTTGCGCGCCAACATCAATGTGGGGCTGGGCTATGTCGAATCCTGGCTGCGCGGCACCGGCTGCGTGCCGCTCTACAATCTGATGGAGGACGCGGCCACGGCCGAGATCAGCCGCAGCCAGGTCTGGCAGTGGATCCGCCACGGCGCCAGCCTCGCCGACGGCCGCAAAGTGACCCGCGCCCTCGCCCATCAGACGCTCGAGGAAGAGCTCGAGAAGCTGCGGCAGGCGGCGCCCGAGGGCAATCGCTTCGACGACGCGGCAAAGCTCTTCCGCGAGCTCATCGACGCCGAGCGCTTCGTCGAATTCCTGACTCTCCCCGCCTACGAGCAGATCGTGCGGGAGGGGGCGTAGACGCAACCGGGCGCTTCTATACCGTCTGTTAACCATCTTGCGGCGATCATCCCCGGCACGACAACGGCGCAGCCGCGTCAAAGGCTGCCGGGGGACCCGAATGGCAAACTTCCACCACATGTTGAAACGCAAGGGGCAGGCCGAGCACGTGGCCTCCGGCTACATCAACATCCCGTTGTGGCGGGAGGGGGATGAGCGGCGGGTCAACATCGGCGACGAGCGGGTCTATGTGCGCGTCGTCAACCGAATTGACAGAGAACGCACGATCTACACGGAAGAGATCGATCCGCTGTGCCTTGTCGAGTGGGCGAGTGAAAGGCGCGTGACCTACGCGCTTCCGTCGGCGCAGGGCCCTCAAGCGGCCGAGCTCGTCCGGTCTAACCATCCTGAACCGGCCGATGCGGGCTTGGCTCTGTAACTGAAGCTCGGCGCTTCGACGCTCACCGGCCCGGCGGGGCGACCAGGCGCAGCACCATGGCGCGCAGGGCGGCGAGCTGGGGACCCGATCGGGTCTGGAAATTTGATCCGGTATAGCCCCACCAATCCCAGCAGCCATCCGGGTTGTTGGGCGTCGTGCCGGGGTCGATCTGCGGGTAGAGCACGATGATGCCGTTGGCGTCAGCCGACTGGTTGTAGCCGACACGGCCATAGATGGCGTCCCCAACCACGCCGGCGCCCTGCCGGCAGCCGTGGAACACGATGTGCACCGCGCACTTGGCGCCGGTCTTCGCGCAGGATGCGGGTACATAGACGTAGCCGATCTTGGACATGCCGGCGTCCGGCGCGGCGAACTCGGTTTGGTCGAACGGCGTCGGCGATGCCGACGGGCTCGTCGCCTTCGGCAACAGCGTCCCATAAATCGTGGTCAATATCGCTCGGGGCTGGTCGTAGAGCGCGCCGTCGACGGTGCACTGGTCGACGTAAGGCGTCGCCGTCGTGCCGCAGGGGGCGCCGAAATTGGCCGAGATGAAGGCATGGCCGGCGGGTACGTCATGAACATAGTGAACGTTCGGGGTGCCCGCGACCGAGAAGAAATCGCGCACAGCATCGACCACCATGCGCCTCACCGTCTTATCCTCGGTGCCGCTGAAGAGATAGACCTTCTGGGACTTCAACCGGTCGACCGGATCGATCTGGCCGAGCGCCGCGAAGGCTGCAGCGGCTTCGTAGGAGGCTGCGCCCGAGGGCGCCCCTCGTGTGCAAACCGCGATGCCGACGAGGACGCCCCCGGGATTGAGGTAGGCGCAATTGTAGGGTCCGCCCGCGACAACGCCGACACCCATCGTGCTGGCTGAGAAGGCCACCGCGTACTGCATGGCCATGAAGCCGCCGGACGATAAGCCCGAGGTCGAAATTCTGGCCGGGTCTGCGCCCAAAGCAGGCAACTTCGCGGGCTGCGCCGCCGCGGGCTGAGCCCACAGCAGCATCGCGATCAGAACCGCTGCGCGCATCGACGAGCGCCGTCGCAGAGCCATGCATGCCAGCGTTGCACGAAAGGCGGCCCCGCGAAAGCTCATCATCCATTGGCATGCGCTGCGGCCGGCGCAATCGCTGCTGGAGCCGATCCTGCCCTGCTTTCGCTTTTCAGCCATAGCGCCGATCCGGCGATGGCGAGGCTGTGAAGCCGATCACAGCGATATGTGCCGCAGCCGCCTATCTATTTCGCAGCATGATAAACAAAAGGACCGTCAGGTCCGGGGGACAAGGAGTAGGTATCGTGATGGAGGATATGGTGTGGCGTGTCGCTCTGGTGAGCGTCGTGTTCCTGACGGATATCATCGTCTTCATCGGCCTCTGCCGGGACGAGATTCGCGATTGGCGTGGTCGCCGCAGCGCGAGGCCCGCGCTTCGTGCCGCCAATGAGAATTTTCCGGCGTTGGCCGCGCGCCGAGCCGCCCGCTGAGGACGATGCGCGCCTCTGCTGTCGCATATGATCCATCGCCATGAACATCGCAGAAGGCGGCACTTAGCGCTCCTTCTCGCCGCCTTGACGCTGACCCTCGCCGGCTGTGCGCCGTTAGGCTTCAGGCCGATGCCGGGCGGATCCGACGCCTATCATTATCGCGAGCCCTTCCAAGCGGGCGCGTAGGCTCCTGAAGAGAGCCGACGCGAGCCAAGCTCAGGCGGCGACGTTGCCGGCGAGCGGTTGTGGCTCGCCGAGGGCGTGGCACGGATTGAAGGGCGCCGCGGGCGCCGCAAAGAACACCTCGCCGAGATCGCCGAGGGCGCGCTGAGCCTCGTCGCGGCCGAGCGCTTCGAGCTCCGGCATGTGGTGGACGCCATCGAGGGTGAAATGCTGCGCCGAAGTGTCGGGGCTGATCCGGAACACGTTGTGCGAACCGACAAGCGTGTGCGCCATGGCGATGGCCGAGGAGGACTGCGCCTTCATGAAAACATCGGCGATGCGCCCGCCCCAATAGGAAGCGCCGAGAGAGACGCGCTTGTGCCAGGCGATGCCAAGCGGTCGCGAGGTGCAGCCGAGGCTCAGCACGCGAATATCCTCGCGCGCCCAACCGAGCACGCCGATCGCTTCCACCACCGCCAGCGCCAGCGGATTGCGCGCCCAGAGGCTGCCATCGACATACGCGCCTTCGTCGGACAGATGGATGGGGAAATAGGTCGGCGCGGCCACCGTCGCCAGAGCGACATCGATGGCGGACACCGTGTAATCGCGCACCAGGCTCGGATGATGCGCCGTCTTGTAGATGTAAACGCGCTCGGACGCGACGTCGAGCGCCGGCACCAGCAGCCGCCGGCGGCAATGGCCGACACGGCGGTCGCCGAAGGCTTTGTCGAGCGCCTGGCGCAGCGGCGCGAGGCTGTATTTCGCGCGCAACAGCCGCCGCAGACTGCTCGTCACCGGGCGCGCGGGGAAGATGGCGGGGCCATGCTCCTTGTAGAGCTGCAGCAGCTCGCCCGCGGTCTGGCCGAGCGCCAGCCCGATGGCGATGATGCCGCCGGTCGAAGTGCCGGCGATGAGGTCGAAATAGTCATGGATCGGCGCACCCAGCCGATCCTCGATCTCGGCGAGAAACGCAGCCGGGAATACCCCCTTAATCCCGCCGCCATCGATGGTCAGAATGCGCCGCACCCGCCGCTCCTCCACAACCGGCCCTGACGAGCCGGCGCGAGAGAGCCTAGCGACAAACCTTTACCCGGCCGTGAAGACTGCCCTTTCCTCGCTTTGGTCCATGCGGCTACCCCCACCCCTCCCTTCCCCTCGAGGGCAAGCCGTTTACTTAGGTAGACGGGATTTTTAGTGACATATCAAGTTTGGGGCAGCTCATAGGTCCCTTCCCTCGCGGCCGCCAATCAGCGTGACGGGTCTTCGGGATCACAGCGGGCACCGGTGCAACGGTGGACCATGCCTGCGCCAATCTGGATCCCGCAGAGCTGCGCGACACGCCTCTCGGCATCCCGCATAATTGGAAGGGTGTAGTCGATGTCTGGCTGGGGAATTTTCTCTCCCATCCTCAGCATCGTGTCCGAATATTCGAATTTCCCGTCCCCGAAATCCTCAACCATCAGCGTGGGCGCGTACGTCCTCCCAACCTTGTACGTAAAGTAGTGGATCTGACTTCCATGCCGAGGGCCCTCGCCGACGAGCAGCCAGCCCTCATTGGTAATGGTTTTTATTTGAACCTCTGTGACGCCAGGGGTTTTTCGGAGCGCGGCCGCAATGCAATCCTCATCCGGCGGCTCGGGCGCAATCTGGCGGGCATAAATCCCATACACCGGGTCGCAGCCCGAAAGGCCGGTCGACATGGCGATAATTGTCAGAAGACATAGCCAGCTTGACCGCATGTGCTTCACCCCATGGCGCCTATCTCACGCGCGGCCATAAGCCGCCGGAACTGATGTCGAACGGCGTGATCCCGAAATGTCCCGGGAGAGCTGCTGGCTCAAGGGCGGAGGGGTTTTCCTTTTGCGGCTGACAGCTGATGGCTGACGACTGAGAGCTACCTATACCGCGAGCGCCAGCTTCGGTTCCTCGGCGGTGAAGGGAATGTCGGGCCGGAGGCGCAGCGCCAGGAGCGAGCCCAGGAAGAGCAGCGCCAGCGAGGCGATGAAGGGATAGGCCCAGCTGCCGGTCGCGTCGATCATGCGGCCGAAGAACCAGGGCGAGATCATGCCGGCGAAGCCGAAGCCGAGATTCATGATGCCGCTCGCCGTGGCGGCACGGGTGGGCGCGATATCCATCGGCACCGACCAGATCGGCGCCACCACCAGCTCGGCCGAGAAGAAGCAGATCGACAGCGCGACCGTGACCACGGTGAGGTCGTTCGACAGCGCCACCGGGATCAGGAACACCGCCGCGCCGAAGAGCCCGCCGGCGATGACGGTGCAGCGGGCGCGGCGCAGATCGCCGGTGCGGGCGAGGATGCGGTCGCTGATGAGCCCGCCGACGGTATCGCCGACGACGCCGGAGAGGAAGACCGCCGTGGAGAGGAAAGCGGCCGAGCTGAGCTGCACATGGAAGTTGCCGTAGAAATAGGAGGGGATCCAGCTCAGGAAGAGCCAGAGCGTCCAGCCATAGCAGAAATCGACCGCGGTCACCGGCAGGATGCGGCGCCCGAGCCGCAGCCATTGCCGCGCGCGCTCGCGCAGCGGCAGGCGAGGTGCCGCCGGCCGCGGCGGTGGCAGCGCGGCGCGCTCCGCCGCGGTCAAGCGCGGATGCTGGCGCGGATCGTCGCGGAAAAACCACACCCAGAGCAGCACCCAGATGAAGCTCGCCACGCCGACGACGATGAAGGAGCCGCGCCAGGAGCTGAGCGCGATCAGGCCGACGACGATGCTCGGCGTCAGCGCGTTGCCGACGCGCGAGAAGCTGTGCGTGATGCCCTGGGCATAACCCCAATCCGCTTCCGGCAGCCAGGTCGCCATGGCGCGCGTCGCGGTCGGAAACGCGGCGCCCTCGCCGATGCCGAGCAGCAGCCGCACCAGACGCAGCGAGGTGAAGCCGGTCACCGCGCCGGTGAGCGCGGTGGCGCCGCAGACGATAATGCCGCCGATCCCGAGTGTGCGCCGGGCGCCGAAGCGGTCGCCGAGCCAGCCGCCGATGACCTGGAAGATCGTGTAAGGCAGCGCGAAGGCGCCGAAGGCGATGCCGAGCTGCGCATGCGTGAGGCCGAGATCACGCTGCACCAGCGGCGCCGCGGTGGAGACGTTGACGCGGTCCATGTAATAGATGAGGTACATGAGGCAGAGCAGCCAGAGCATCTGATTGCTTGCCGTCGGCCGGAGATAGCGCGTCCAGCCCCGCCGTCGCGGCTCTGCCATCTTGCCCCCCTGCGCCGAATGTGCGTGCCGAGTTTACGCGGCCGGCCGCACTGTGCCTTTTATCTGCGTGCGGTGCATGACGCGGCGCGCCGCGGGATCGAAGGGATCGCGCCGATGCATGGTGCAGCGATTGTCCCAGAGCACGAGATCGCCCGGGCGCCAGTTGTTGTACCAGGTGAACTCGTCGTGCGTGGCGCAGGACCAGAGCTGGTCGAGCAGCGCTTCCGATTCCGCGAGGTCGAGGTCGAGGAGATAGGCGTTGCGGCGGCGGCCGAGATAGAGACAGCGGCGGCCGGATTCGGGATGCGTGCAGACCAGCGGATGAACGGCGCCGGGCGAGCTGCGCGGATCGTCGGTGGCGGTGACGCCTTCGCGCAGATAGCCGCCGCTGTTGTAGGTGCCGTCATGCTTGATGCGCAGCCCGGCGGCGCGGCGCTTCAGCGCGTCGGGCAACGCCTCATAGGCGCTGTACATGTTGCAGAAGCCGGTATTGCCGCCCTTGGGGGGAACTTCGATGGCATAGAGCATGCTCGCCATCGGCGGGTCATCGAGGTAGGACATGTCGGTGTGCCACACCGCTTCGCCCGCGCCGAGGCTGCCGATGGCGACGCCCTTCTCGACGACGTTGGAGACGACGTAGATTTCGGGCTTGCCGTCGACGAAGCGCCGTCCGTTCTCCTGGATCGGCGCCCAGTCGAGCGCACCGAAGCGGCGCGAGAAGGCGATGAGGTCGTCATCGCTGAGCTGCTGGCCGCGGATCAGCAGCACGGAATTTTCGACAAAGGCGCGACGAATTGCGGCGAACCGACCGTCATCGAGACGGCGGAGATCGACCCCGGTAATTTCCGCACCGACGCCGCCGCCAGTAGGCGTGACGCCGACCCCGGAAGTGGCGGATTTGACGCTGACCGGCATAGCGGACCTCACTGCTTTAGAGCCTCTGGGCAACCTCTACGATAAAGACAAGCGGCATCGCCGCCAAGCTGGAAGAACCGATTCATGGGGGCGGCTCGAAAGGCAGCTCCTGGCGCACCAGCTCCTCGATCTGCCGCGCATCGCACAGCAGGGCGGCCGGGTGGCGCGGGCTCGCCTTGGCGCGGAAATCATACGCGCCCAGCACCTGCGTGACGCCGGCATCCGCATCGCCGAGCGGTACACAGAGCCGGCTGGTCGTCATCGTGCGCCCATCCTCCCAGCGGAAGAGAGTGAGCGAATAAACCGGCACCTGTCGACGGCAGACTTGGCTGATGAGCGATGTGAAAAATGCAAGGTAGTCGCCGCTCAACACCTCGTCGCCGAAGCGCCCGGTGGCGTCGCGCCCGAAGCGGCTGACCACCTCGGTACCGGTGAGCCGCCAGCGATAGCGCGCGCCGGCATCGAATACCTCGAGCAGCGCCAGATGGGGCAAGACGAAACGTGGCAGGTCGACCGGGTCGATGTCGGCGCGCGTCGGCATCGGCCGAGCGCCGCGGCGCTCTGCACAGAAATCGTAGACGGCACTGAGCAGAGGCTCGCCTTGCAAAATGCCGGGCATCGCTCCCCCCTCGGCCGACGCCCCCAGACGCCGCGGCGGGATGCTAACCGCAGAAAGACTAGTGTTCTATCAGGCTCTGCTATCGCATCGGTAGAATCGGCCGCCAGAACCGTCGCCAGGTCGCCACGATTGTCGGAAACGAGCCATTCCTCGGCGCCATCCCGGCGCGTCGGCCTCACGGAATGCGCGAAATTCGGCCCGTTTATGCGGCGAATGCGCGAATAAGGGAACAAGTCGCGCGCCGGTTTGGTTCTACCCGGCAACGAGCTCGCATGAGCAACGGAGACCACGCATGTCGAAAAACGCCGTGGCCAGACTGGCGGCGAAGGGGATGCGGGAGGGGGAAGCCGGGATCGCCCATCGCATCGCGCGGCGCGCGCTCCTCGGCGCTGCGGCAGGCGCGGTCCTCGCCGCATCGGTCGCCGGCACCGCTTTCGCCGCGCCGCGCGGCGACCGCAAGCTCGCGCTCTACAACCCCAATACCGACGAACGCTTCGACGACGTCTATTGGTGCGACGGGCGCTATGTCTCGAGCTCGTTACACCGGGTCGACTGGCTGATGCGCGACTACCACCAGGACAAGGTGGTGCCGATCGATCCCGAGCTCATCGATCTGCTGCACCGCATTCGCCTGACGCTGGGGACGGGACGGCCCATCCACATCCTCTCGGGCTATCGCACGGCGGCAACCAATCGGCTGCTGCGCGTCGAAGGCTGGGGGCCGGCCGCGCATAGCGAGCATCTCCTCGCCAAGGCCGCCGACATTTCGATCGAAGGCGTCAGCCTCGCGCATCTGCGTCGCGCCGCGCTGTCGCTCCGCGCCGGCGGGGTCGGCAGCTACGCGCGCTGGCAATTCGTCCATGTCGATGTCGGACCGGTGCGCAGCTGGTGAGCGGAACCGCGTCTGTCGCGCCGCTGTTGTCCCAGGAGACATCGAAACCGACAGCGGAGCCAGCGCATGAATTGGGATCGCATTGCCGGCAATTGGAAGCAGTTCACCGGCAAGGCCAAGGAGAAATGGGGCAAGCTTACCGACAGCGACTGGTCGGTGATCGCGGGCAAACGCGACCAGCTCATCGGCAAGGTGCAGGAGCGCTACGGCATCGCGCGCGACGAAGCGGAAAAGCAGGTCGCGGAGTTCGAGCGCCGCTACGAAGAAGTCTAGCTCGGGATCGGCGGCGCGCGTCGCTCAGGAACGCGCGCCGCCGATGTCGTCGAGCGCGCGGAATCTGGCGTCGCCGTCGCGCGCAATCTGTTCGACCAGCGCCACTTCCCAAGTGAGATAAGCGTTCATCGCCGCCTCGACCCCCGCGGCCTTGTCGTAGGGGCGATACCAGGCATCGACGGGCGCGTCGGCGAGATGCTCGTCGCCGCCGGCGAGCGGAAAGCCGGCGGCGCGCCAGGCGGCGGTGCCGCCGGCCAACACCTGCACCGGCCGCGGCGTCAGCGCCTGCAGCTCCGGCGCGGCGAGCGCGGCGAGAGTGCCGTCGCGCGAGGTCAGCACCAGCGTGCCGTGCGGCGGCAGAAGCGGCAGCGCCGCGGCGAGGCGGGAGCGGATGGCGAACCAGGCGCCGGGAATATGCTGCTCGCGATAGGCGAGGCTGGTATCGAGATCGATCACCACCGCCTCGCCACGCCCCTGAAGCTGCGCCAGCTCATGCGCGGCGAGCGACGCGACGCCCGCGCCGATGCCGAGAATGCGCACCGGCTCGGGCCCGGTTTCGGTGGGACCCTCGGCCCGGTCGAGCACATAGACCTCGTCCTGGCCCATCTGTACGAGCCAGGAGGCGGTCATCCGCGCCCTGACGCCGTCGCTGTCGACGAGCACGACGCGTGCATTGAGCGTCGCCCGGTACCCGTCCGTCGCCTGCACGAGCTGCCCGCCCGGCGCCGAACGCGTCCCGGCGAGATGGCCGGCGGCGTATTCCTCGGGGGTGCGCACATCGAAGAGATAGAGCGTGCGCTTCTCGCCGTCGCGGCGGAAGCGCTGCAGCGTGTCGGCACCGATGATCCTGACGCCGGCACGCTCGGCAAGCCGCGCCGCCGCGGCGCGCGCCAGGGTCGCGCTCGCTTCCGATGGCGCCGGCGCATGGCGCGTCTTGCCGTGGTCGAGCGCAAGGCCGGCGAGATGCCAGCCCATCGTGCCGTTCTTCAGCGCCGCGACGCGGTTGGGGACGCCGGCATTGATCAGCGACTGCGCGCCGATGATGCTGCGCGTGCGCCCGGCGCAATTGACGATGACCAGCGTCTCGGGCGAGGGCACCACCTCGTGGAAGCGATAGACCAGCTCGGCGCCGGGACAGTCGAGCGCGCCGGGAATGCTCATCTTGTGGAACTCGTCCATCGGCCGGCTGTCGAGCACCACCATGTCGGTGCCCTTGTCCATCAGCGCCTTCACCTCCGCCGCGGCGAGCCGCGGCGTCGCGGCGGCATGCTCGACGAACTCGCCGAATGCCTTGCTCGGCACATGCACGCCGCTGAAGAGCTCATAGCCGGCGTCTTGCCACGCCTTGACGCCGCCCGCCAACACCGCGAGGTTGCGATATCCCCAATGCATGAGCTTGCGCGCGGCACGAAGCGCGAGGCCGTCATCTCCGTCGCAGAGCACGAGGCGCGTGGCGCGGCGCGGCACGAGCTGGTCGATGCGCAGCTCGAGCCGGCTCAGCGGCAGCGAGGCGGCGAAGAGCAAGTGGCCCTCGGCGAAGACGCCCTCTTCGCGCAGATCGAGGATGGCGAGCTCCTCGCCGTCGCCCAGCATCGCCTTCAGCTCGGCCGGCGGCACCAGCGGAGCGCGGATGTTTGGCGGTGCGTCGAAGACGCGGTAGGCACCGCCGCTCGCGGCGGCAAAGAAAATGCGCTCGGGGAGGTTCTCGAGGCTCATGCCGTAGAGATGGAGATGGAGCGACGGCGCGTCGCCGGTCACCTCGATGGTATGGAAATCATCGGGCAGAAAGGCGCAGGCATTGCCGCGGCGGACGGTGAGCTCGCCGGTCTTGCGCAGCCGCCCTTGCCCGGGCTCGAGGCGATTGTCGACGCGGTCGTAGAAGACGTTGTGCTCGTCGCCGAAGACACCCGCGATCACCGCCCAGGTGGTGTGATTGTGCGGCGGCTGCGCTTTGCCGGGCGTTCCCGCCGAGGCGTAGAGCGCAAAGCGCTGGTCGGGGTCCTCGGCAAGGCGATAGACGCGGGGATGGCCTTCGGGCGACAGCGGGAAATGCTGCGGCGGGAAGAGCTCGCGCCGCGCCGCCAGCTCGATCAGCACCGGCCTTATCGCATCGAGCGCCGCGTCCGTCACGCCGTGCTCGGCCTCGATGCGCCGGACGCGCTCCAGAGTCTCATCGATCGCCGCGCGGCGCTCTTCCATCAGCGACATGGCATCCTCCCCTCGATCCGAGGCGGTCATGCTACTGCCGCCAGGGACGACTCTCAATTCGCGCCGCGCTCAAGGCTGCACCGACCGCCGGGCAGAGGTCCGCGCCGCAATCAATGAGACCGCACTTTGACCAGGCATCAAGGTGCGGCCAAGATGGCGCCCCGATCGCCTGCGCTCGCACCGCCATTACCCCCACAAGGATGTCCCATGCTCGAAGGCTTCACCCGTCGCGAGATCCGCACCAGCGGCGCCAGCATCGTTACCGTCACCGGCGGCAAGGGGCCGCCGCTGCTGCTGATGCATGGCAATCCCTTCACCCATCTGTCCTGGCATGCGGTGGCGCCGGCGCTCGCCCGCGACTTCACCGTCGTCTGCCCCGATCTGCGCGGCTATGGCGACAGCTCCAAGCCGCCGGGCGGCGAGCGCCACGAGAACTATTCCTTCCGCGCGATGGCGCAGGATCAGGTCGAGGTCATGGCCGAGCTCGGCTTCACGCGCTTTGCCGCGGCGGGACACGACCGCGGCGCCCGGGTGCTGCACCGCATGTGCCTCGACCATTCCGACAAGGTCGAGCGCGCCGCCTTCCTCGACATTCTGCCGCAGCACTATCTGCTCAATAACCTCAATCTCGGCTTCGCCGTCTTCTCCTATCACTGGTTCTTCATGGTGCAGCCTTACGATTTTCCGGAACGGCTGATGGGCGCCGATCCCGAGTACTTCATCCGCCGAAAGCTGGCAAAGACGCCGGCGGGGTTGAGCTTCTTCAAGCCCGAGGCGCTCGCCGAATATATCCGCTGCATCAAAAACCCGGCCACGATACACGCCATGTGCGAGGATTACCGCGCCACCATCGGCATCGATCTGGAGACGGACACGGCCGATGTTGCCGCCGGGCGCAAGGTCGACTGCCCGGTGCTGCTGCTCTGGGGCGCCAGCGGCGGCGTCGGCCGCCACCACCGGCCGGCCGAGATCTGGCCGCGCTATGCCAGCGACATCCGTCGCGCCGCGGCGCTGCCGTGCGGCCACTACCTCAGCGAAGAGCGCCCGGCCGAGACCGCGGCCGAGCTGCACGGCTTTTTCTCCGGGAAAGTCTGACGGCGTTTCTCAGGGAAACCCCCGGAGCCCGGCCGTCAGCGCCTCGCGCCGGAGGAGAGGCGGCCCAAGCCGCGCCAGCGCTTCTGGACAAAATATCCCGTGTTCAGGGATAGATCAGTCTTCGCTCTCGCCAGTTCAGGAATGGCCCGACAAAGGCACTTGCTGCCGATGCCTGGTGTTTGCATTAAAATGTGGCCAAAGGGCGGAGGACGGAATATGCGGATCTACACCGTAACCAAGGGGGAGCAGCCGCTGGCCGTTGTCCGGGCGGCTGATAGCAGCGACGCGATCGAAACCGCGCTCGAGCTCATTCCGAGCGATGTCGACCGCGAGGCGCTCGAGGCGCGCGAGCCCAATGATGCGGAGATGATCGGCTGGCTCGAGCGGCGCGAGGATTACGTGATGGAGCCAACCTGCTGAGCTGCCGATGGGCGACGCACCGATCGCGCTGCGCTTCAGCCATGTCGGCCTGTTCGTCGCCGACATGGCGCCGATGGTCGCGTTCTATCGCGACGGCCTCGGCTTCGTCGTTACCGATGCGGGCCGGCTCGGCGACGCCACCCTCACCTTCCTGAGCCGCGATCCGCGGGAACATCACCAGCTCGTTCTGGTCGAAGGACGCCCGCCCGGCCTTCCCGACCGCATCGTCAACCAGGTCTCTTTCCGCGTCGATACGCTCGGCGGCCTCCTCGCCTTTTGGCGCCGGGTCCGGCACGCAGCGCCCCGCGACCTCGTGTCGGTCACCCATGGCAATGCCTGGTCGATCTATTTCCGCGACCCCGAGGGCAACCGGCTCGAAGTCTTCGCCGACACCCCCTGGCACGTGACGCAACCCGTGCGCGAGCCGATCGATCTCGACCGCAGCGAAGCGGCGATCCTCGCCGAGACCGAGGCGTTTTGCCGGGGCCGCCCGGGCTTCCGGCCGATGGCGGAATGGCAGCAGGTCGTGGCGGCGCGGCTCGCCGCTGCGGCCGAGGGCTGACCGCAACAGCCATCGACGACCCTGCTGATCTCTTGATAAGCTCTCCGGCAACGGGCCCGGCGCCGCAACGGCGCGCAACGAGGCCTGAACGGAGGAGAGCCTCAGATGACCAGCCGTCTCGATCCTGATGCGATCACGCTGCATCGCCGCGGCAGCGGGCCGGCCTTGGTGCTGCTGCACTGCCTCGGGGTCGATCACCACCTCTGGGACATCGCTGCCGCCGGGCTCGACGGCCAGCTGACGCTGCTGAGCTACGACTTTCCGGGGCATCACGAGACACCCCTGCCCCGCGGCGGCTATGGCATCGAGGATCTCTCCGCCCAGCTCGGCGCGGTGCTGACGCGCGCGGGCATCGATCGCGCCCATCTCGCCGGCATCTCGCTGGGCGGTCTGGTGGCGCAGCATTTCGCCGCCGCCGCGCCGGAGCGGGTGAATCGGCTGCTGCTGCTCGACACGACGCCGCGTTACACCGACGAAGCGCGCCGTATGTGGGTCGAGCGCGCCGCCGCGGCGCGCCAGCAGGGCGTCGCCGCCCTGGCCGACAATCTCTTGAAGATCTGGTTCACCGACGCCTTCATCGCCGCCGATCCGCCAGCGGTGCGTTATGTTCGCGACACGCTGAGCCGCTGCTCCGGCGAAGGTTATGCGCGCGCCTGCGAAGCGCTCGGCGCCGCCGATCTGCGATCTCTGGCGCCGACGATCAAGAGCCCGACGCTGGTGCTCTGCGGCGATCAAGAGCTGCCGCCCTTCCAGGAAGCGGCGCGCTGGCTCGCCGCCGCCATCCCCGGCGCGCGTCATCGGCTGCTCGGGCCGGCACGGCATTGCTCGATTCTGGAACAGCCCGAGGAATTCCGCCGTCTCGTGCGCGAGTTCCTGGCCTAGGCGGCACTTCCCCAACAGCGAGGACATCCATGCAATTCGGTCTCTTCGGCGGTGCCCGGGCTAAGCGCGGCGGTCCCAGCGGCGACAGCCAAGGTTATGGCGATTTCATCGACTACGTGGTGGCCGCCGAGCGGCTTGGCTATCGCAGCATCTTCCTGGTCGAGCATCATTTCACCGGCTATGCCCAGGTCTCCGCCTCGCTGGCGCTGCTCAGCTACATCGCCGCGCGCACCCGGACCATCCGGCTTGGCACGGCGGTGGTGGTGCTGCCCTGGCACAATCCGGTCCTGGTCGCGGAAGAAGCGGCGACGCTCGATCTGCTCTCCGGCGGGCGTCTCGATTTCGGCGTCGGCAAAGGCTATCGCGACTACGAGTTCAGCGGCTTCTGCGTGCCGATCGAGGAAGCGACCGAGCGCTTCGACGAGGCGATCGAGGTCATCCGCAAATCCTGGACGGCGAGCGGCCGCTTCTCGCATCACGGCAAGCGCTGGCATTTCGAGAATGTCGTGGTCGAGCCGACGCCGGTGCAGCACCCGCACCCGCCCTTCTGGCTTGGCGCCGGCAGCGCGGAATCGATCCGCCGCGCGGCGCGCGAGGGCTACAATCTGCTGCTCGATCAGATCGCCGCCACCGACCTCGTCATCGAGCGCGTCGGCATTTTCCGCGAGGAATGCGCCAAGATCGGCCGCGCCTATGAGCCGACGATGGTGGGCGTGACGCGCGGCCTGCAGATCGCGCGGACGGGCGAGGACCGGCAAAAGGCGCTGCAGACGCGCGTGCAGGTGATCCGCAACATCGGGTCGCTGGCGCGCGGCCCCGGCGCCGAGCGCTATGCCGATCCCAATTTCGACCCCGAGACCGATGATGCGCCGCTCCTCGGCACGCCCGACCAGATCATCGCGCGGCTGCAGCGGCTCAAGGCCGGCGGCGTCGGCTATGTGCTGCTCGTCGATCCCGCCCCTTCGCCGGCGACGCTGGCGGCTTTCGCCAGCGAGATCATGCCGGCGGTCGCCGGTTGACAGAGACCCCGTTCTGCCGCATCCATCGCAGCAATCGGCCCCTCTGCTCTCCGGCGCCCCATCCGATGAAGACAGTTCGACGGTTCCTCCCCGCGCTGATCGGCGGCGCGCTGATGCTGGCAAGCGCGGCGGCGCGAGCGGAGGATACGGCGCCCTGCCCCGATACGCTGCCCGCCGGCACGCGCTGCTATTCCGGACAGGACGAGAACGGCGCCTGGTACTGGATTGCGATCCCGCAGAACTGGAACAACGCGCTCGTCGTGCATGCCCATGGCGGACCGCGGCTCGAACCGGTGAGCGCCAAGATCAGCCTCGAGGATCTCGAGCGCTTCTCGGTCGTCGTGCGGCAGGGCTATGCCTGGGCAGGCACCAGCTATCGGCATCCCGGCTGGGGTGTGCGCCTGGCGGCCGCCGATGTCGACAATCTGCGCCGCCTCTTCATCGCGCGGTTCGGCAAGCCGAAGCGCATCATCCTGCACGGCCAATCCTGGGGCGGCAATGTCGCGGCCAAGGCAATCGAGCTCTATGCCAAAGGTCCCGGCGGCGGGCGCAACTATGACGGCGTCATGCTGACCAGCGGCGTGATCGCGGGCGCGACGAAGGCCTATCTCTTCCGCGCCGATCTGCGCGCCGTCTACCAATATTACTGCCGCAACTGGCCGCGCCCGGACGAGCCGCAATATCCGCTGTGGATGGGCCTGCCCGCCGATTCCCGCCTGACCCGCAAGGATCTCGCCGAACGGGTGAATGACTGCACCGGCGTCGAGCTGCCCGCCGAGCAGCGCAGCGCGACGCAAAAACAGAACCTCAAGAACATTCTCGACGTGATCCGCATTCCGAGGCGTTCGCTCACCGCCGACATGGCCTGGGCGACCTTCCTCTTCCGCGACATGGTCCAGCGCACGCTGGCGTCCCAGAACCCGTTCTCCAACCGCAAGGCGCTCTATTACGGCTCGTCCGACGATGCCGCCTTGAATCGCGACGTCGTGCGTTTCGACGCCGATCCCCGCGCCGTGGCGGCGCTGGCGGAGGATGGCGATCTGACCGGAAAGATTGCGGTCCCGGTGATCACCATGCACGCGATCGACGATCCGACGGCGATGGTCGAATACGAAGCCGTCTATCACGACACCGTGGCCGCTGCCGGCCGGTCGGCGCTGCTGGTTCAGACCTTCACCGACGAGCATGAGCACAGCAAGCTGGCCGATGCGGAATACGCGACCTTGCTCGACGCCCTCGGCCGCTGGATCGACAGCGGTCGGCGCCCCAGCGCGGCCGAGGTCGCGGCGCGCTGCCCGAGCTTCGACCGCGAGGGTGAAGGAGGGTGCCATTTCGAGCCCGGCTTCCAGCCCGGGCCGTTATTTTCGCGCGTCACCCCGCGCTAGGAACGCGTCGATCGGCCATCGTCATGCTATTTCAATGGTTTAGACGCGGGAGGAGGCGCCTCCCGCCGCGGCGCCTGCGGTCGGGTCGAGCGTGCGTTTCGTTCACAAGCTGTTTACCTTGTCCCTCTACTCTGGCGTGTCTAACGCAGTTGGCATGCTAGTAGGTATTAGATGGGGGCAACGTCGAGCGAGAGGGCCGCGCCGCGGTCCGGATCGGAAAGCGGCGAGGCCGATCGTATTGTTGCCGAGCTGGCGAGCCGGCTCGGCAGCTTCGGCATCGAGGTCGCGGATATCGCCGCCAATGTCGAGGAGGTGTCGGCGCGCGTGGCGCAGCAGGCCGACCAGTTTCGGTGCTTGCGCAACGCCGCCGAGACAATGGTGGCCGGCAACCGTGGCATCGACGATGCGGCGCGCAGCGCGCAGAGCGCAGTTCAAGCCGCGAACGCCGAGGTGGCAGCCTCGCGCTCCGACGTGCTCGGCGCCGCCCGCCATGTCAGCGAGCTGACGGCGGCGGTCGGGCGCGTCGAGGAGCGCCTCGGCTCCTTCAAGCCGGTGCTCGACCAGATCAGAAACGTTGCGGCCGCGATCGAAGCGATCGCGAAGCAGACCAACCTGCTGGCGCTGAACGCGACGATCGAAGCGGCGCGCGCCGGCGATGCGGGCCGCGGCTTTGCCGTCGTCGCCAGCGAGGTCAAGACCCTTGCCGGCGAGACCCGCCAGGCCACCACCCGCATTGCCACGATCGTCGACAATTTGACGAGCCAGATCGGCAGCCTCGTCGATGACAGCAGCACGGCCGCGGGTCACGCCGGAGAAGCGAAAACCGGCGCCGAGCGGATGCAGACCGTGATGCAGCGTGTCCATGACGGCTTCACTTCGATGGGTCAGCAGATCGACGCGATCGTGCGGACCGCCGCCGGAAATCTCGCGCATTGCGACACTATGCTGGGCGGCCTTGGCGATCTCGCCGCCGGCGTCGAGCTGTCTTCCGCCAATTTGAAGCAGGCCGACAAGCGCGTCGAGGGGCTGCTCGGCTTCAGCGAAGCGCTGGTCGAGTTGATCGCCGAAAGCGGCGTCGAGACGGCGGACACACCGATGATCGCCGCTGTCACCGGCACCGCCCGCCAGATTGGCGCGGCGTTCGAAGCGGCGATCGAGCGCAACGAGATCACGGAAGACGCGCTCTTCGACGAGACCTATGTCGAGATCCCGGGAACCAACCCGCAGCAATATCTCACCCGCTATGTCGAGCTCACCGATCGCCTGCTTCCGCCCATCCAGGACCCCTTGCAGAAAATGGATCCGCGCATCGTCTTCTGCGTCGCCTGGGCGCGCGGCGGCTATCTGCCGACGCACAATCCCAACTACCGCCAACCGCAAGGCAAGGACCCGGCGTGGAACGCCGCCCATTGCCGCAATCGGCGGCTGTTCAATGACCGCGCCGTGCAGAAGGTCGCGGGGAATACGAAGCCGTTCCTGCTGCAGACCTATCGGCGCGACATGGGCGCCGGCAATTTCGTGCTGATGAAGGATTGCTCGTCGCCAATCTGGATCCGCGGCCGGCACTGGGGCGCGTTCCGCATGGGGTACCGGCAGGGCTGACTGGAGCGCGAACCAGTCGAAGCGCGATCGGGCCGGTGATCGCATCTGAAGCTCCGGACGCCCGCTTTTAAGCGTGTGAAGAAATCGAAGTGGACCAAGGTGGCGCTTTCAGATCGTATGGATTCCCGCTTTCGCGGGAATGACGAAATAATTTGATTTTGCTTTAGAATTAGTCGCCCCCGCGAAAGCGGGGGTCCATTTCTGAGCCGCACGACGTCAGCAAAAACACCTTCGCCGCGCGCGATTCCCAGATCGGGACTGGCGCTAACCCCGCACGCTCTCCTCGCGGCACCAGCGATCCCATTCCGGCTCTTCGCCGAAGCGTGCCGCCAGGAAATCGATGACGCTGCGCAGCTTCGCCGAGAGATGGCGGCCCGGCGGGTAGACGGCGTAGAGCGCGACCTCCGGCGCGGCAAAACCCGGCAGCAAGGTCACGAGCCGCCCCGCCTGCACATGCTCGCCGGCGATGAACGTCGGCAATAACGCAATGCCGAGCCCGGCCAGGGCCGCAGAAACGAGGATATCGCCGTTATCGGCAAGCAGCCGGCCCGAGACGCGCACCACCTCGTCGGCCCCGCCAGGCCCGATGAAGTGCCATTCTTCCGCGCTCGCCGCATAGGTGTAGAGCAG
This sequence comes from Allostellaceae bacterium, assembly GCA_035509275.1. Lineage (GTDB taxonomy): Bacteria > Pseudomonadota > Alphaproteobacteria > ATCC43930 > CGMCC-115725 > DAHUYF01. The sequence goes on from DATJLU010000078.1 coordinate 20,139, forward strand.
ACAATCATGCGCGGCGAGGTCGCGCGGCGTGCGCGGCGTGCCGCGGCGCGCGAGATACTCGGCCGAGGTGCAGGCGACGAGGCGCATCGGCGCCAGTCGCCGGGCGACCAGGCTGGAATCGGCGAGGCGGCCGATGCGCAGCGCCACATCGACGCCCTCGGCGAGGAGATCGATGTAGCGATCGCTGAGCGTGACCTCGACCGTGACCTCGGGATATGACGCGAGATAGCCGGCGATCGCCGGCCCGACATGGCGGATGCCGAAGGAAAAGGGCGCGTTCAGCTTGAGGGTGCCGCGCGGTGCCGCATGCAGGTCGCTGGCCGAGCGATCGGCATCCTCGAGATCGGCAAGGATCTGCCGCGCCCGCTCGTAGTAGCCGCGGCCGACCTCGGTAAGGCTCAAGCGCCGCGTCGTCCGGTTGAGCAGCCGGACGCCGAGTCGTTCCTCGAGCGCCCGGACATGCTTGCTCACCATCGCCGGCGACAAGCCGAAGTCGCGCGCCGCCGCGGCAAAGCTTTGACCGTCCACGACCTTGACGAAGACAGCGAGAGCGGTGAAGCGGTCCATGATCCCCCGTATTGCTTAGCCCGAGCAAACAATGTTTTGCCGTGCCCGGCAATTCCCGCCTGAAACCCGGGAAGCTATAGGGACCGCGATGCCGTCACTCCGCACTTGCGCCGGCCGGCAGCGCTGAGGATGATCCGGAATGGACGATGACATGGCGCTGCCCGAGCCCGATCGACCGATCGAGCTGGAACTGAAGTTCGCGCTCTCGGCGGAGGAGCTGCGGCGCGTGCTCCGCCACCCGCTGCTCGCCGGCGCGCGCGCCAAGAGCCGCGTCATCGCCAGCACCTATTTCGACACGCCGGAGCTGGCGCTGCGCGAGCGCGCGCTCAGCCTGCGCATCCGCCGCGACGGGCGGCATTACGTCCAGACGGTGAAGGCGGGCGAGGAGGCGACGGCGCCAATCGAGCGCGGGGAAATTCAGGCGCCGTTGACCGTGGCGGCGCCGGATTTGTCGCGGCCGGAGCTGGCGCGGGCCGAACTGCGCGAACGGCTTGACGGCCTCGATGCCAGCGCGTTGCAACCGGTCTTCATCAGCCGCATCCGGCGCAGCACGCGGCTTGTCCGCCTCGAATCCGGCGCGACGATCGAGCTGTCCTACGACCGCGGCGAGATCGAGACGCCGGCCGGCGCAAGCCTTCCGGTCTGCGAGCTGGAATTGGAGCTGAAAGAGGGCGACGCCGAGGCGCTGTTCGATCTCGCCCGCGCCTTGAACCGCAGCCTGCCGCTCCATGTCGAGCCGTTCAGCAAGGCGGCGCGCGGCTATGCGCTGCTGCGCGGCGACGATGTCGAGGCGGCGCGCCGCCAGGCGAAAGTCCGACTGACCCCGGAGATGGCGGTCGACCACGCCTTCGCGGCGATCGTCGAGCATTGCATCAACCACATGGTCGCCAATGACCGTGCGGCGCGGCGCAGCGAGGTCGAAGGCGTGCACCAGATGCGCGTCGCGCTGCGCCGCCTCAGAGCGATGTTCAAGCTGTTCAAGGCGATCATTCCCGAGGAGGAGCGGGCGCACGCCGTCGGCGAAATGAAATGGATCTCGGGGACGCTGGGCATCGCGCGGAACTGGGACGTGTTCGCCGAGCATGTCACCGAGGTCGTCGCGGCATTTCCCGGCAATGCGGCGCTCGAAGCCGTGGTCGAGGTAACGGCCGAACGGCAGAAAAGCGCGCATGTCGCGGCACGCGACACGGTCGCGTCCGCCCGCTACACGGATTTCGTGCTGCAGATGCTGGGCGCGCTGACCCGCCATCGCTGCGAGGCGCGTCCCGCCGGCACGTCGATGCTGCTCGCCGCGCCGATCCGCCAGCTCGCTTCGCCGCTGCTCGACCGGCGCTTCCGCAAAGCGCGCAAGCTCGCCAAGAAATTCGAGGGGCTCGACGTGGCGCAGCGCCACCGCTTTCGCATCGCGCTCAAGGAATTGCGCTACGCCATGGACGCGCTCGCCGGAATCTACGAGCGCAAACTGGTCAAGCGGCAGCTGCAGCGATTGGCGGCGTTGCAGGACGATCTCGGCCTCCTCAACGACATCGCGACCATCGACCGGCTCCTCGCGGAGCTGGAGCAGATGCCCGAAGGCGCGCGCCTGCACCAAGGCGCGGCCATGATCCGAGGGTGGTTCGGCCGCGTCGCCGCCGAGCGCGAAGCGAAGCTCGACAAGCGCGTCTCGGGATTCCTCAAGGCGAAGCCGTTCTGGACCCTGCCTGAAGCCGCATGATCGCCGCTTCGCCGAAGCGGGCGGGCAGGCTGCGCGCCGCCGGCAGCGTCACGGTAGCGACCGTGCCTTGGCCGACCGTGCTGGCAAGCGACAGCGTGCCGCCATGCAGCCGCACCAGGCGATCGCAGATGGCAAGGCCGAGGCCCGTCCCCTCGTGGCGCCGGGCGTGGCCCGAATCCACCTGACGGAAAGGCTCGATCACGCGCGGCAGATCCTCGGCCGCAATGCCGATGCCGGTGTCACGCACGCTCACCTCGACCTCACCGGCGGCGGTGCGGCCGAGGCGGAGCTCGACCGAGCCGCCGCGCGGCGTGAACTTCACCGCATTGCTGACGAGGTTGAGCAGCACCTGCATCAGCCGGCGCTCGTCGCCCCAGGCGATCAGCGCCGGCGTTGCGGGCACGACCGAAACCGTCACGCCGGCGGCCTGTGCCTGCGGCGCTACGGCACGCACCGCGCGCTCGGCGACGTTGACGAGATCGACCTCGGCCTCGCTGAGATGCAGGCGGCCCGCATCGATCTTGGCGAAATCCAGGATGTCGTTGATCATGCCGAGCAGATGCATGCCGCTCTGCATGATGTCGCCGGCATATTGGCGATAGGTGTCGATGCCGATCGGACCCAGCAGCTCGTTGTGCATGATCTCGGAAAAGCCGATGACGGCGTTGAGCGGCGTGCGCAGCTCGTGGCTCATCGTCGCCAGGAATTCCGACTTTGCGATATTCGCCGCCTCCGCCGCGTCCTTGGCGCAACGCAGCTCCTGCTCGGCCTGCATCGCCTCGGTCACCTCGCTGCCGGCGCCGCGGAACCCCAGGAATGCGCCCGTCGCCGGATCGAAGAAGGGTCTGCCGCTCACCCGCCACCAATGGCTCTCGCCGCGGCCCGGCACGATCGCGAGCGTCAGATTGTGGAAGGACTGGCGCCGCGCCAGCGCGCCCAGCAGCCGCGATAGATCGGAGCCGCCGGTCGGCGCGGGGCCGGCCAAATCCTCGGCGCGCCGGCCGATGATCTCGGCCGCGGCGAGGCCGGTGACCTCGGTGAAGCGGTCCGAGAGAAAGGTGAAGCGTCCCTCGGCGTCGCGCTCCCAAAAGAAATCGCCGGCGACATCGGCGATGTCGCGAAAGCGATGCTCGCTCGCGGCGAGCGCGGCCGTGCGCGCTTCGATGGTGGCCGCCATGCGGTTGAACGCCTCGCCGAGCGCGGCGAACTCGCCGGCCGTCGGCGTGATCTCGACGCGGTGCGCGAGATCACCACGGGCGAAGCCGTCGGCGGCGCGGCGGAGGGTGCGGACCCAGCGCACCAGCGAGAACTCGCTCACGAGCCAGGCGCCGGCGAGCGCGGCGACGGCGACCGCGGCGAGGAGCATGAGCTGGCGGTCCGCGCTGCGCTCCTGGGCGCCGAGCACGTCCTCGCGGGCGAGGCCGACCGAAATCTTCGCGCCGGTCGCCGGCAGTTGCGTGAAGGCGAAGATGCGGTCGACGCCGTCGCGGCCCCGACCGAACGCCGTGCCCTCGGTCTTCACCATCAGGTCCGGCATCAGCGGATGAGCGCCGAGCGCCGTGCCGACGAAACCCGGCTCTTCAGGATCGCGCGCCAGAATGAGACCGGTGCGGCCGATCACCATGATGTTGTATTGCGCGCCCGCCGCCTCGACCGCGGTGCGGCGCTGGATTTCCGCGAGATCGATGACGGCGACGACGGCGCGCGACGGCGCGCCGGGCAGCAGCCGTCCGGCGAAGGCGACCGAACGCCCGCTGGCGTCGAGCACGAACTCGCTGACTTCGGGACCGCGATCGGCAAAGAGGTCGTCGAGAAAGGCGATCGGCGGCAGCAACCGCTCGCTGCCCGATTGGCTGGCGCAGAGAACGATGCCGTTGCGATCGACGATCTCGACCGCCGATGACCAATGGGTGTCGGCGACGAGCCGCGTGAGGCTCGCGGCGCAGCCGGCCGGCGCGGCTTGCGCCAAAGCGGGATCGCGTTCGGCGGCTTCGAGAACAAGCTGCGCTTCGCGCACCAACGCGTCATGATTCTGCGCCCAGGCGCGGGCGAGGCGCAGCGCGCGCGCCTCGGCCGCGGCGATGAGCTCCGCACGCTCCTCCTGCACATGCTGGACAAAAAACAGCAGTGCAGGGAGCAACGCTAGCAACACGAGCAACACAAGCCGCCAACGCAAGCTGAGGCGTGGCCACCGCACGGCCTTCGGCACGAGGGACGGCATTGTCGAGCAGGACTCCCGGGAGACGCAGCGGCCGCAGCGATAGCAAGTTGTTGTTAATCAAAGATTTAAGGGAGCGTCAAGAAAACGTCATGACGGCTCCGCGCCGGTGCTTCCGATGAGCACTGCGCGCCTCGCGACCGCTACGGCAGCGCGTTCGCTTACGCCACCCGCTGCCTTGGCTGCGTTGGCAATTCCGTCAAACTTCCGTAGAGCTCGGGCCGGCGCTGCGTCAGCAGCGGGTAGCGGCGGCGGATCTCATCGACGAAGCCCGGATTGATCGCGGCGCAGAGGCAGGTCTCGTCATCCGAGGCGGTGGCGGTGATGACGCCCCAGGGATCGACCACCATGCTGCGGCCGACGAAAGCGATCCCCGATCGGGGTTCCGTGCCGTACTGACCCGAGGCCACCACCCACACCTGATTCTCCGCGGCGCGGGCGCGCAGGAAGAATTCCCAATGATCGTAGCGCGGGCTCAAAAAGGCCGAGGCGCAGACGATGAGCCGCGCGCCTTTCAGCGCCAGCTCGCGATAGACCTCGGGAAAACGCAAATCCGAGCACACGGAAAGACCGATTGGGCCGAGCTCCGTCTCGAACACCGGCAAGGCATCGCCGGCTTTCACCTTGTCGCTCTCGCGAATGCCGCCCTTGATGTCTTCGCGATCGGGCGCGTCGAAGAGATGCGTCTTGCGATAGGCGCCGACGACCTGGCCATCCGGCCCCAGCAGCGCGCAGGTATTGTAGTAGACGCCGCCGCCGGCATCTTCGTACATGGAACCGGTGATGTGGAGGCGATAGCGGCGCGCCAGCTCCGAGAGGCGCTCGGTGGTCGGCCCAGGGATCGGCTCGGCGATCTCGCGATAAGCATTCTTGGTGCTGTAGCCGAGACCAGTCCACACTTCCGGCAGAACCACCAGCCGCGCGCCGCGCTCGCCTGCCTGGCGCACCAGGGTCAGGGCTTTGCGTATGGTCGCTTCTTTCTCGCCGTCAACCGCGGTGAATTGCGCACAGGCGACGGTGACAGTGTTGTCCGACATGGCGGGCCTCCCGATCCCCAGGCGAGCCTAGACCTTCGGCCGCGACGCGTGCAAGCCGCGCCGCTACTTGACCCGTTGTACCGCTTCCTTCGCCAAGTCGAGCGCGGCGTATTTGTCGACATCGAAGGCGGTGGCGAGGAATCCCAAGTCGTGCTGCAGATTGACATTGGCCTGCAGCGCTTCGAGATCGGGCAGCGCGTTGGGATCGCGGTAGTAGTCTTTCTTGGTGAAGAGCCAGCCCTCGAAGCGCTCCGGCGGCAGCTTGGTGGCCTTAGCGACGATCGCCACCGCTTCGGCGTGGTTGGCGGGATCGAGATAGAAACGCCGCGCGCGCAACGCATCCTCCATGAAATCGGCCAGCGCTGCGCGGTTCTTGTCGAGAAAGCTCGCGCGCGCCGCCCAGAGAATCATCTGCGTCCGGCCGACCGCGTCCTTCTGCGTAAACAGCGTGCGCGCTATCGCGCGCAAGCCCGGATCCCACGAGAAGGGCGTCACGGCGCAGATGAGATCGGCCTTCTTCTCGCTCAACACCGCCTTCATGTTGGGCAGGCCGATTTCGATGAAGGTGACGTCCTTGCGGTCATCGAGCCCGTGCTTGCGCAACATCGCGCGCAAGGACATGTCGACCGCGCTGCCGGCGCCGTTGGTCGCGACCACCTTGCCCTTGAGATCGGCAACGGTTTTGATCGGACTGTCCTTCAGCACCATGTATTCGTCGGTGTAGTAGCCGGGGACGCCGTCCTGGAACTCGTCGGCGATGATGCGCAGATCCGACATCTTGGCGTTCTCGATCGCCAGCGCGAAGGACGAATAGGCGAGCGTGGCGATGTCGAGATCGCCGGTCGCCAGCGCGCTGATCATCTCCGGCGTGCCGGAGAAATGCATGCCCTCCATCTCATAGCTCTTCCCCTGATAGGCGGCGATCCCCGGCTTGTCGAACAGGATCGACGCGAGGTTGGCGCCGGCGACGACCCAGGACATGCGGATCTTGAGCGGCTCGGCGGCAGCGCGCGCGAGGGGGCTGCCGAGCAGCGGCAGAGCGCCGGCACCGGCCAGCAGGCGACGTCTGGAAACGCGCATCGTCAATCCTCCCTGTCGGCCGCCTCTATGAGAGCCTCGGGGGCTTGGGCGGCGCTTGCCGTAATTCTAGCAGCCGCAAGCGGCGTTGCACGGGAAAGAATTGCCAGCCGAGGGCGCGCGCGAGAAGGCCCCACAGACCCTGCGGCGCCAGCAGCATGACGGCGACGGCCAGCGCACCCAGCGTAATCAGATACCAAGCGCCGTAATCCACGAGCAGCGCGCGCAGCCCGAAGAACACGATGGTGCCGAGGATCGGCCCTTCGATGCTGCCGATGCCGCCGATGACGACGATGAAGATGACGTTCGCCGTCCAGTCGCCGACGCTGAAGGCGGCGTCGGGGGAGATGCGCAGCTTCTCGAGAAACGCGAGGGCGCCGACGAGGCCGGCGATGCCGGCGGCGATGATATGGACGGCGAGCTTGGTGCCGCGATTGTCGACGCCGACGCTCGCCGCGGCCCTCTCGGAGTCGCGGATCGCCGTCAGCGCCAGGCCCTGACGCGAGCGCAGCCAAAGGAAGACCAGCAACACCGCCCCCGCGCCAAGCGCAAGGCCGAGGTAGTAGACGACGATGTCGCGGGCCGCGCGGCTCTGGGCAAGGCTCAGCACGACAGCGACGGGAAGGCTCATGCCGGTGCCACCGCCGAGCGGCTTCACCAGCGCCAGCAGGAGGCGGAAGACCTCGGCAACGACCCAGCTGCCGATGGCAAAATAGGCACCGCGCAGACGAAAGACGACGAAAGCGGTGGGCAGCGCGATGACGGCCGCAGCGATGCCGGCAAGAGCGATCGCCGGCACCGGCGGAACGCCCAGCAGCACGGCGAGCGCGAAGAAACCGTAGCCGCCAAGGCCGACATAGGCCTGCTGACCGACGGAAACCAGACCGGTATAGCCGGCGAGCAGGTTCCACGCCTGGGCCAACGCAAGGTAATAGAAGATCTCGACGGCAAGCCGCATGTCGCCGCTGTCGCCCCAGAGGGGCAAGCTCAGCAGCGCCGCGACGATCAGGGCGGCAGCCGCCAGCGCGACGCGACTGGCTCTGGTGGAGCGGTCGATGCGATAGGCGCCGGCGCGGAGCATCACTCGGCCTGCTTGGGAAACAGGCCGCGCGGCCGCAGCACGAGAACGAGCAGGAAAGCGATATGGCCGGCGAGGATCTCCCAACCCGGGTCGAGCGCCGCGCCCAGCGACTGGGCGATACCGAGCAAGACGCCGCCGGCCAGCGTTCCCCAGAGGCTCCCAAGGCCGCCAATGATCACCGCCTCGAAGGCATAGAGCAGCCGCGCCGGCCCGATGCTCGGATCGAAATTGGTGCGGATCGCGAGCAATACGCCGGCGAGAGAGACGACGGCGAGGGCGAGCGCGGTGGCGAGCGCAAAAACGTGACGAATCTCGACCCCGGAAAGTTGCGCCGTGTCCGCATCGTCGGAAACCGCGCGGAAGGCGCGACCGAGCGCAGTGCGATAGAGCAGCTGCTCCAGCAGGGCAATCACGACAACCGCGACGATGAAGACGATGGCGGGCAGCCAGCCGATGGCGAGCTGGTCGCCGAGCCTGAGGCTCGCTGTCTCGAGCGCGCCGGCCTGAAGCCGGCGGCTATCGGCGCTGAAGGCCTCGAGCAGCGCATTCTGGATGATGACCGACAGGCCGAAGGTGACCAGCAGCGGCGGCAGGAGACCGCCGCTCAGAGTGAAATTGAGCAGGCCGCGCTGCAGCGCATAGCCGAAGGCGAACATCAACGGCACGACCAGAACCAGGCTCGCCAGGGGATGCATGCCCGTCGCCTGCACGATGACGAGCGCGCAATAAGCCGAGAGGACGATAAGGTCGCCATGCGCGATGTTGACGAGGCGCATGACACCGAACATCAGCGACAGGCCGGCGGCAAAGAGCGCGTAGAGCCCGCCGAGCAGCGCGCCTTGCAGGATGATGTTGAGCCAGGCCATGCGGCGTCGCCGTCAGAGGCCGAAATAAGCGAGCCTGATCCGCGCGCGCGTCAGCGCGGCGGGCGCGCCTTCGAGCGTCACCCGGCCCTCCTGCAGGCAGTAGATGCGGTCGGCTTCGGCGAGCGCGCGGCTGGTGTCCTGCTCCACGATCAGAACTGTCGTTCCCTCGGCGCGGATGCCGGGAAGCGCGGCGTAGACGTCGCGGATGACCCGCGGCGCCAAACCGAGGCTGATCTCGTCGCAAAGCAGCAGCCGCGGATTGGCCATGAGCGCACGGCCGATCGCGGCCATCTGCTGCTCGCCGCCGGAGAGCGCGGTTGCCGCCGCGCGCCGACGCGCGGCGAGCGCGGGAAACAAGCCGTAGACGCGCGACAGCGTCCACGGCCCGCCGCGACCACATTGCGCCCCCATGCGCAGATTCTCCTCGACCGTGAGCGAGGGGAAGAGACGCCGGCCCTCGGGTACCAAGGCGATGCCGCGGCGCACGATCCGACTGGGCGCGAGCGAGCCGATCGGCGCGCCGGCGAAGCGGATGCAATCGGGCGGCGTGCGCAGAAGACCGGTGATCGCGCGCAACAGCGTCGTCTTGCCGGCGCCGTTGGCGCCGATGATGGCCACCGTCTCGCCTTCCTCGACCTTGAGATCGATGCCGTAAAGCGCCTGGAAATCGCCATAGGCGGCGGTGAGCCCGCGGATCTCGAGCAAGCTCATGCCGCCTCGATGCCGAGATAGATTTCCTGTACCGCGGGATCGGCCATGACGGTGGCGGGCTCGCCTTCGGCGATGACACGGCCGAAATTGATCACGACCAGTCGCTGCACCACCGCGACCAGCGCATGAACGATATGCTCGATCCAGATGATCGACAGGCCCGCCGCATGGATCTCCTTGATGGTCGCGATCAGCACCTGGCATTCGCCCTCGGTGAGGCCGCCGGCGATCTCGTCGAGCAGCAGCACCTTGGGATCGCCGGCCAGTGCGCGGGCGAGCTCGAGCCGCTTGCGCTCGAGCAGCGTCAGACTGCCGGCAGCCACATTGGCCTTGGGCAGCAGCCCGGTCCGCTCGAGCACGGCAACGCAGCTCTCATAGCAGGCCGCTTCCGCACGGCTGCCGCCGAAAGCGGCGGCGACCAGAAGGTTCTCGAGCACGGTCATGCCGGCGAAGGGATGCGGGATCTGGTAGGAGCGGCCGATCCCGAGGCGGCAGCGGCGATAGGCCGGAAGCGCGGTGATGTCGCGCCCGGCGAAATGAACGCGCCCGGCCGAGGGGCGCAGATCGCCGCTGATCAGGTTGAACATCGTGCTCTTGCCGGCGCCGTTGGGCCCGAGAATGCCGAGCGCCTGGCCTTCGTCCAAGGCGAGCGACAAACCGTCGATCACCTTGAGTGCGCCGAAGCTCTTGGCGAGCCTTTCCAGGCGAAGCAGTGGCATCGTCATCAGACCGGGCCCGGGCGGCGAAACCCGCGCTTCAGACGATCGCCTCCATCTTGCCGCCGGCCGGGATCATCGCTGCGGTCGCGTTGGAGGTGATGACGAGATCGTACTTGAAGGCGCCGCCGTGCCGCCACTGGCCGCCGACCAGCGGCGTCTTGGCGACATTCTTGACCGGACCCTTGCCCCAGGCGATCGGCCCGACAATGGTATGGAGATCGGTCTTGACCAGCGCGTCCAGCGTCGCTGCGCGCTCGCCCGGTGCTTTCGCGCGCTTCATGACGTCGGCGGCGACCTCGAAGAGCGCGTGAGCGAAGCCGATCGGCTGCGTCCATTGCCGCTTGGTGGCCGCGGTGTAAGCGTCGGCGAGCTGCTTTGCGCTCTGGCCGGTGAGAGAAGATTTGAACGGGTGGCTGGGCGTCCACCAGATTTCGGTCGAGAGATTGTGCCCGTTGTCGCCGAGCGCCTCGATCGCCGAGGGAAAGAGCAGCGCCTTGCCGACCGAGGCGATCTTCGGCTTGAACCCCTGCTGGATCGCCTGCGTCCAGAAGGTCGTCCAGTCGGGCGGAATGACCACGCCGGTGACGATCTCGGCCTTGCCGTCGCGGAAGGCCGCGATCTGCGCCGAGAAATTGTCGGTGAGATCCTGGAATCGGCCGGGATCGATGAGCGTGTAGCCTTCCTTGTCGAGCACCGGCGGAAAGCCGAGCTTCTTGTCGCCCCAGGCATTGCCGTCGCCGTCATTGGGGAAGAGCCCGCCCACCACCTTGTTGGTAGGGAGCTGCTTCCACATGTCGGTGTAGACGGCGATGACATCCTCCAATCCCCAGAAGAAATGGTAGGTGTATTTGAACCCGGTGCCGGGCTTGCCGCCGCGGGCGAAGAACCAGGGCTGCCACGGCGCCACCGACGAAACGCACGGCACCTCGTTCACTTCGCATTGGTCGGAGACGGGGTTGGTGGTCTCCGGCGTCGAGGCGACGAGCATCAAGTCGATCCGATCATTGTTGATGAGATCGGCCGCGACCTCGGCAGCGCGGTTGGGGTTGGATTGGCTGTCCTTGACAATGATCTCCACCGGCACCGTGGTGCCGCCGATCGTGACGCCGTGCTTGAAGGTCTCGCGGACTTGCGCCAGGACGAAGCTGTCGGCTTCGCCGAAGGGCGCGAGCGGCCCGGTCTGCGGGCTGACATAGCCGAGCTTGAAGCTCTTCCCGGCGGCGATCGCCGGGAACCCCAGCGCCGCCGCGGCAGCGATGGCGCTGCCTCCCTGGATCAACCGGCGCCGCGTGACCGGCGGCGCTCGTCGCAGCGTCTTGGCCATGCTTTCCTCCCTCGAAAGTTCCGTTCGCGTCAGCGGCGCTTCAGCCAGGGGTAGCGCGCCGTATCGGCGCCGGCGTAATCGGGATCGAGATAGATGAAACAGCGCTGAATCTTCCAATCGCGGATCTCGAACACGTCGCACCAGCGACCCGCGCCCCATTCCGGCACACCCGCACGCCAGGGTCCGTCGCGGTGTTCGCCATGGCTGGTGCCTTCACAGGCGAGGACGTCGCCGCCGGAGAAGACCCAGTTGAAATGCGCATAGTCGTGCTCGATCGACTTGACGGTACCGCCGACATCGGCGAAGAGCTTGCCGATCTGGTCCCTGCCCGAGGCCAGCCCCCATTTCGGGAAATAGACCTGGGCGTCATCGGCAAAGAGATCGAGGATGCTGCCGCCATCCGGGGTCACGCCGCCTTTGTCGAAGGCCTTCAAGTATTCGAGCGCGACCGATTTCCTCTGCTCGTCCGTCATCGTCGTGCGCGTCAGCGCCATGGGCTCCTCCCGATCATGCTCAGCGCAGATACCAGCGCGGTCTCTCGGGGCGACGTTAGAAGACGACCGGCACGACCGGCGCCTTTCCGCTCTCGATGAGAGCCGGGATCGCGTTCGAATTGTTCTCCCAGACCAGCAGCATCGAGCGCTTGGGCGAGAAGCCCTGATGGCGGATATCCGCCGGCATGGCGCAGATATCGCCGGCGCGGCAGATGACGCGGGCGCGCGGCGCGCCGGTCTCCTTGTGCTTGATCTCCCAGATGATCTCGTCGGAGAGCTGCATGAACCACTCGACGCGGTCATTGCCATGCTCGACCGGCAGGATGAACTCCTCGGAGGTGGGGCAGTAGAGGCTGTCCTTCACCACCGAGCAGACCGACGGATTCCAGGTGACGTCGGAGCGCGAGAGATAGGCGAAGAGGTTGAAGGCCGAGACCTCGCCCTCGAAGCCCGGCTCGGGATAGACTTCCGGCTGATCTTGCGGCACGTCGGCGAAATGGCGATTGACGGGGTAGCCGCTGGTGTCGCTGCGCAACGGCGTGTCGCCGGGCAGACCCACCATGCGCCTGGCGGTGACGCGCTGCCGCTCGATCGCCCGCTTGTTGTCGCCGTCCTTGCGCCCATAAGGCTGCTTGGTCTCCTCGGGCGCGGCGAAGGGATCGTAGCCGCGGTTGGTCCAGTCCTCGAGGATCGCCTTGAAGGTTGCCATCAGGTCTTCGGACTTATAGGTCTCGTTGTAATCGCGTCCGGCCTTGCGATACGCGTCGTTGAAACGGCCGGCGAACATGTCGACGGTGCCGTAGTGATTGAGCGTGCCGAAGACGCCGTCGAAATTGACCGTGCCGTAGAAGAAGTTCCAAGCGATGTCGCGCTGCAGCGCGCGCAGGAAGATATCCGCCGCCATCGTATGCGTGCCCTTGGGCCAGCGGATATGGACGAAGTACTCGTCGCGATGGAACTCGAACGCGCCCTTCTTGAAGCGGCGATAGCCATAGTAATTGTCGGGCTCGGAAGCCTGCACGGCGAACGCTGTGGACATGGCGATCTCCCCTATTTCGTCTGGCAGATCTCGGCCCAGCGCTCGACGGTGACATCGCCCGCCATGGTCTGGATCGTCAGCACCGAGGGTTGATCGGCGTGGAATTGATAGGCAGAGCCCTGGGGCAGCAGCGTCATATGTCCGCGGCCGGCGACGACGCGGCCCATCTTCCGGCCAGCGGGCGCCGCGGCGAGGCGGATCGCGCCGCTCCTGTCGGCTGCCACCAGCGGCGCCTCCGGTTTCATCAGCCGCACCTCGACCCGGCCATCCATCACCAGGGCGAACTCGTCATGGGCGCAGGCGTACCAGGACGAGGTTCCCTCGGCGCGCAAGGCTTCGATGACGTAGTCGAAATTCTTGCCGACGGCGACCCGCTCATAGGGCGGCGACTTCTCCGCCACCTCGAAGACGTTGGAGAAGACATAGTTCCGGGGGTCGTCGTCGATCACCTCGACGCCACCTTTCTGATAGTTGCGCAACGAGCCGAAGACGGTCTTCACGTCGGTCATGCCGACCACTCCTCTTGCGAGCGTGTCTAAGGAGCATGCTAGGCGCGCCGGCGCCGCCCTTTCCTGCACGAATAGGAAGAAAAGCCAGCACAAAATTGCGGCGGAGAGTCCTAGTGCCGGAGGGCGGCGCGGTAGGCGGCGGGCGTCGTGCCGCAATAGCGCCGGAACCGCCGGGTGAAGTGCTCCTGGTGGCAGAAGCCGCAATCGATGGCGATGGCCGAGATCGGCAGCTCATCCGCCGACAACAGCCGCTTGGCGCGCTCGAGGCGCTGCCGCAGCAGATACTGGTGCGGCGGGAGACCGGTGGCGAGCTTGAACTGCCGTGCAAAATAGACCGGGCTGAGGGCGGTGGCGGCGGCCAGCTCGGCAAGGCTCGGATCGTCGCCAAGATGGGCCTCGATGTACTCGACGGCGCGCCGCAGTTGCCGCTGACTGAGCCCGCGCGGGCGCGCGGCGGGCGTGCCGATGGCCCCTGCGGTCGAATGCGAGCGGATCAGCCGGGCCGCGGCCGCGCGGGCGAGATGGTCGACATAAAGCGCGGTCGCCGCGCTCCCTTCGCAGAGCTGGTCGCGCAGCGCGATGGCGATCTGCTCGAGCAAGGGATCGAGGGTGCCCAGTCCGGGGACGATGCGCGGCACCTCGCCGCTGCCCGCGAACGCCGCTGCCATCTCGTCGACGACGGCGCGGCTCAGATAGAAATGGATGGTGTCCAGCTCCGCCTCGAGCCTGACCCCGAAGCTGACGCCGCCGGGCATGATGAAGGCGCCGCCCGGCGGGATGAGGCGAGTTTCCTGCCGCCCGTCGAGCGTGCGGCAGACTCGGACCGGCCCGCTCAGATGCACGACGACGAGGTGATCGGCGACCGGTTGGAACAGCCCCTCGAAGGGCGCCTCGCGCTGGGTCGAGGCAAACACCGAGCGCCAACCGAGGGCGTCGCTCGATGCCCAGATGCGCGTTCCCGCCCGCGTCACAAGCCCATGCGTCTCGGCAAGCGACCTGACCGAGCTGGAGGCTCCTCCCCGCATGACCTCCTCCTCGCCGGCGGGTGGCCTGTCGCGACCCTTCTCACGCCTGGCGGGCAAATCTTAGCGCGGATTTCGCACACCGTCATGCGCTGCGTTGCGCTCGACTTTTCCCGGAACTGGGCCACCATGGAGGCGGGAGGAACGCCGTCATGCTCGAAGGCACGCATCGCTATTTCCTGCAGGAGCGGGTGATCTATGGCCGGCCCGCCGCCGAGGCGGTCGCCGCGGAAGTGGCGGCGCTGGGCGCCCGTCGCGTCTTTCTGACCACCACACGCTCGCTCGCCGGCGAGGACGGGCTTGCCGCCGCCATCGCCCGCGGCTTGGGCGAGCGCCATGCCGGCAGCTTCGCCGGCATCAGCGCGCATTCGCCGCGCGACGCCGTCATCGCCGGCGCCGGCCTTGCGCGTGAGGCCCGCGCCGATCTGCTCGTCGCCGTGGGCGGCGGCTCGGTCATCGACGCGACCAAAGTGATGCTGCTCTGCCTCTGGCACGGGCTGCAATCGGTCGACGCGCTCGATGACTATCGCGGCGCGCGCGGCATCGATCCGAGCCGGCGCCCTCCGGGCCTCGACGGCGCGATCCGCATGCTCGCCGTGCCGACGACCTATTCCGCCGCCGAATTCACCTATATGGCCGGCGTCAGCGATACCCGGCGGCGCGTCAAGGAGCTGTACGGGCATGCCCTGTTCACGCCGCAAGTCGTGGTGCTCGATCCGGCGGCGACGCTGAAAACGCCGTTGGAGCTGTTGCTGTCCACCGGCATGAAGGCGGTCGATCATGCCGTCGAGCGCCTCTCCATGCTCGCCACCAACCCCTATTCCGACGCAACCGCCGCCGAGGCGTTGAGCCTGCTGACCAAGGCGCTGCCGGCGATCCGGCGCTCACCGGACGCGCTCGAGCCGCGGCTCGAGGGACAGCTCGGCATGTGGCTCTCGATCACCGGCGCCGCTTCGGGCGTCGGCACCGCGGCGAGCCATGCCATCGGCCACACGCTCGGCGGCTCCTATGGCGTGCCGCACGGCATTACCTCATGCCTCACCTTGCCGTCGGTGCTGCGCTGGAACCGCCCCGTCAATGCCGAGCGGCAGCGCCGCGTGAGCGCCCTGATGGGGGCGCCCGACCGGCCGGCGGCCGATCTGGTCGCAGAGCTCGTCGCCAGCCTCGGCCTTCCCGCGCGGCTGCGCGATGTCGGCATCAAGCGCGAGGATCTCCGCGCCATCGCCGAGCACACCCTGCACGACCCGCCGATCCGTGCCAATCCGCGGCCGATCAAGACGCCGGAGGACATTCTCGAGATTCTCGAACTGGCGTGGTAGCGGCGGCGCGGCGAGATCAGCCGATGAGCGGACACTTGACCGCCACCTCGGCGAGCCCCTGCCGGCGATAGCCGAGCCGGGTGGCGGCGGCCTTCGACAGATCGATGATCCGGCCGCGGATATAAGGGCCGCGATCATTCACCCACACCCAGGCCGAGCGCCGGGTTGCGAGATCCGTCACCTTCGCCCAGTGATCGAGCGGTAAATGTCGCGACGCGGCGGTCATCGCATGCATGTCGAAGCGGGCGCCGCTGGCGGTGCGGCGTCCCTGGAATCCCGGCCCGTACCAGCTTGCCACGCCGACCTGGTGGATCGCCTGTGCGGCGAAAGCCGGCGGGGCGCCGAGGCCGGGCACGATCAAAGCCAGCACGGCACTCGCCCATAGGATCTCGCGACACATCTGCGCCTTCCCGAAGCATTGCCCTACTTGGGAAACGCACGACCGAGCGGCATTGTTTCGGCGGCGTCAGGCCGCGGGTTGCGCTACTCGCGCGGCACGTCCGGTGCGCGGTCCTCGATATCGTCGACGGTTTGCTCGATGCCGGTCTCGCCGCTTTGCGGCATTGAAGCGGTAGACCCGTAGTCGTCCGCCACCGCGGGCGGCGCGGCATCGAGGTCGGGAGGCTCCTCGGCGAGGACAGGCGACGCAAAGCCGCCGAGCCACGCAATCGCCAGGATGCGCCAAAGGTTGGCCACGAAGCCTCCGGAACAGAGCGACAGTACCGTAGGTGCGTGACGTCGCCGCCTCAAATTAAATCGGCGCAATAACCACGACGCGCAAACGACGCGTTCTAGGCCACCGCAAGCCGATAGGCCGCGCCGTCGCGCTGTACGCGGCCCGCGGTCGCACCGGCGAAATGCGTGCCGATGACCAGGGTCGGGGTGCCGACGAGCCCGGCGAACACGTGGCGCCGCGTCGCGGCGGCGCGTACCGGGTCGTGATCCACCGCCGACGACCAGTCGAGCCGCGCCATCTGGCAGGGATGGTGGAGGAAATCGCCGGTGATGAGCGCCTCTTCGCCGCGCGAGCGGATGCGCAGGCTGACATGGCCCGGCGTGTGGCCGAGCGTCGGCACCAGGCTCAGCTCGTCGCCGATCCGATGATCGGTGTCGACGAGATCGACGAGCCCGGCATCGAAGACCGGCGCGACCGAATCGGCGAAGACGGCCGCCGCGACCGTCTCGCGCGCGGCACGCCAATGCTCGAACTCGATCCGCCCCATGAGATAGCGCGCCCGGGGGAAAGTCGGGACCCACCGCCCGTCGACCAGCATCGTATTCCAGCCGACATGGTCGACATGAAGATGGGTGCAGAGAACGGTGTCGATCGACTCGCGTGGATAGCCGGCAGCGGCGAGGTCCTCGAGAAAGGCAGTGCGCAGTCCGTTCCAGCCGGGAATGGCGCGCTGCTGCTTGTCATTGCCGATGCAGGTATCGACGATGACGCGGCGGCTCGGCGTTTCAACGACGAGGGCGTGCACGCTCATCTTGAGCCGGCCCTCGGCATCGGCGAAATGCGGCCTCAGCCATGCGATCGGCAGCACCGCCTCGCGCGTCGCCTGGGGCAGGATGAAGCGGCTGCCGCCGACCGCTTCGAGCTCGACGATCTTGGTGACCGTGACCTCGCCGATCCGCCATCGCATCATGGGCGCCTCCGGCAAAGAGCTTAGCAGCTTTGGCAGCGCGCCGCCGACGCCCACGAAGCGATGACGCTTGCCGTCAGCTGCGCTCGACCTCGCCCGCGGCGCGGTCGAGGATCTCGGTGACATGGCGGACCTCTTCGGCGGCAAGCGGGCCGCGGCCGAGCCGAATGCGCAGCGCCAGGCGGAGATTGTGCATGGCGCGCAAGATCTCCGGCGCCGGGCCGCCGCCGAAGGCTTGCGATGCCTCGGCAAGGCGCGCCAGCACCTGCTCAAGTTCGGCGCGATGCTCGGCCAGGAAGGCGGTGCCGGCTTCGGTGATGGCATAGGCCTTCTTGCTGCCATCGCCATCGGCGGCACGGATATAGCCGAGCTCCTCGAGCAAGGTCAGCGTCGGATAGATCACGCCGGGGCTCGGGCTGTACATGCCGCCGAGCTGCTCCTCGATCGCCTTGATCAGCTCATAGCCGTGGCGCGGCTTCTCGGCGATGAGATGCAGCAGGAGGTAGCGGAGATCGCCCTGGTCGAAGAAGCGGCGGCGCATGCCATGGCGCCCGTGCCGGCCAAAACCGCCGCCAAAGCCCCGGGCGAAGCGGCGCTCGCCCCAGCCGCCCATTTTGTCGTGTCGATGAAACATGAGAACCTCGATAGAGTTTCGATATATCGAAACTAAGATATATCGAACCTATATCGGGTTCAAGGGTCTTCGGGAAAAACATTGACGGAGCGGCCGGATACCCCCGCAATCAGCGCGCCAGGGAGGGAGCCATGGAGCTGAAGCTGACGGGGAGAACGGCGCTGGTCACCGGCGCCAGCATGGGGATCGGCCGCGCCATCGCGCGCGGGCTGGCCGCGGAAGGCGCGCGGCTCGCGGTGGTGGCGCGGCGACGCGAGCTGCTCGAGACGCTGGCGACGGAGATCGAGACGGCGGACGGCACACGTCCGGCGATCATCGTTCAGGACTTCATGGCGCCAGACGCCGCCCCGCGCATCGCGGCCGCGGCGCTCGAGGCGCTGGGTCAGGTCGAAATCCTCGTCAACTGCGCCGGCGGCAGCCGGCCAATGCCGCTCGACGCGCCGGAAGAGCGCTGGGAAGAGGCGCTGACGCTCAACTTCACCCGCCAGCGCCAGCTCACCCACGCGCTGCTGCCGCAGATGATGGCGCGCCAATGGGGCCGCATCATCAACATCACCGGCAAATCCGAGCCCGACAAGCTCAACGCCGCTTTCGCCGCCAAAGCGGCGATCCATTCCTGGGCGAAGGGGCTGTCGCGCGATGTCGGCCGGCATGGCATCACCGTCAACTCGATCGCGCCGGGGCGCATCATCAGCGAGCAGATCCTGCGCAACTATCCGCCCGAGGACCGCAAGCGCTTCTCCGAAACCGAGATCCCGGTTGGCGAATACGGCCAGCCCGAAGATCTCGCCGTGCTCGCCGTGTTCCTCGCCTCGCCGCTCGCGCGCTACATCACCGGCACGGTAATCCCGGTCGATGGCGGGTTAAGGCGGTACCAGTTCTAGCGGCGAAGGCGCAAAGCGCCTTCGTCCGCGGCGGCGACAGCGGTTGCACAGCAACCGCGAGAGCCGCACCGAGCAGAATGTGGTCTGGCCTCAGAGAAACACCGCGTGCTGCGGCAGCGAGACGAAGAGCATCGAATCCGCGTGCGCGTCGATGTCGTGCGACGCCCCGGGCGGCGTATAGAGATAGTCGCCGGCCGTGAGGCGCTGGCCGCCGCAGGTGACCTCGCCGGCAACGACATAGAGCTCCTCGCCGGCGGGATGCCGGTGCATCGGGCCATGCGTGCCCTTGGCCATGCGCACGAAGATCGTGGCGCCGCCGTTTTCTTCGCGCAGCACGGCGTAGTCGATCCCTGCGATCCCGGTTGCGATCCAGCGGCTCCGCTCCAGCCCGCCGGTGACGACTTCACCCATAGCGACCTCCTCATTTCGGTGATATCCATATCACTTCCAGGTGATATCAGTATCACTTCTGGTCCGGATGTCAAGTACGATGCAGGCTCGCCCGCGAGTTGCCGCGCTTCTCCAGCGCGGCTATCACGGCGCCATGGCAAAGCGCGCGACACCGAAGCGGAAGGCGCCGGCGGCCGACACCGCGGCGCGGCTCGTCGCCGCGGCAGCGCGCGAGTTCAACCAGCACGGCTTCGACGGCACCGACAGCAACAAGATCGCGCGCCGCGCCGGCTTTGCACCGCAGACCTTTTACCGCTGGTTCCGCGACAAGACTGCGATCTTCCTCGCCGTCTACCGCGCCTGGGAAGACGAGGAGGAGCGCGTCATCGGCACGATGCTCGCCGAGCACGCGCCGATGCGCAAGCTGGTGGACGCCGTCCTCGCGCATCACCGCGCCCATCGCCTCTTCCGCCGCAGCTTGCGCGAGCTCGCGCTGGTGAACGACGCCGTGCGCAAGGCGCGGGCGGAGAGCCGGCTGCGCCAGATCGAGGCGACGCGGCGCTGGGCCGGGCCGGGCGCGCGACCGCCGGCGGAAATCGCCGCGCTGGTGCTGCAGATGGAGCGCCTCTGCGACGCGGTCGCCGAAGGCGAGCTCGCCGAGCTCGGCGCCGACGAAGCCGCGGCGCGCGACGCCATCATTTCCTTGTTGCGTCAGGTGCGCCGCTGAGCGGCTGAACCGGAGCGCGCAGCGCGGCGGCTAAGCTACAACATTGCGGCGAGACTGTGGCCGCAACCCACAATTCTTCCACCAAAATGCCCCGTGACTCCGGCGGCGCGCTGGTTTATCACGCAAGCGAACCTTTGGAACCTGAACGATGCTCGCCGTCTCACGCCTCATCGCGTTCAGCCTGACGGCCGCGGCGCTTGCCGCCTGCGCGCCGGATTACTCGCCCAATACCTACTCCGCCGCGGCGCTGCAGCACGCGAACAAGGTGGACCGCGGCATCATCGTCGGTTTCCGCCAGGTGAAAATTTCGGCAGACGGCACGATCGGCGCCGTCACCGGCGGCGCCGCGGGCGGCATTCTCGGCGCAGAGGCCACTCCCGGGACCGGCATCTCGACCGCGCTGGGCGGCGTCGGCGGCACCCTCGTCGGCGGCATCATCGGCACAACGATCGAGCATGCCACCGACGACACCACTGGTTGGGAGTACATCGTCCGCGAGAGCAAGGGCGACCTGGTATCGGTGACCCAGCGCCAGCCGAAGCCGCTCCCGCTCGGGCAGAAGGTGCTGGTGATCACCGGCAACCAGGCGCGCATCGTGCCGGATTATTCGGTGGATGTGCAGGACGACACGAAGGACAAGAAAGCGGAGGAGAAGAAGGACACGACCGCCGCGGACAAGGACAAGGATCAGAAGAACGCGACGACGAACGCCGCGTCGCCGGCGCCGCCCGCGGCAGCGGCAAGCGCGGCGAGCACACCGGCCGCCACGACCACACCGGCGAGCACGAGCGCTCCGAATGCCACCGCGGCATCGCCGAGCCCGGCAACGCCGGCCGCTGCGACCGCTGCGCCCACCGCTTCTGCGCAGCCGACGCCGGCGAACGCTTCGCAACCGGCGCCCGCGAGCACGAGCGCTGCCGGCGCTCCCGCTTCGCCGCCGACGCCGGCAAGCGCCGCGGCGACGCCGGCACCGAATGCGCCGCCTGTCGCAACCGACCCGCCCGCGCAAGCACCGCCGACGCCGCTCACCGCAGCGCCGAGCGCCGGCGGCACCGACACCGCCACAGCGCCCGCTGCTCCCGCTTCCAGTTCTACGACTTCTTCTACCCCTGCCCCGGCCGCCTCGGCTCAGTGAGCGGGAGGCAGGCGCGCGTCGCTTCGTCGATGATGCGCCGCCGAGTGTCCCTGTGAGAAATCCGGGCTAGGATGGCGCCAGCCGTGGCGCGGCCGACGGCGCGCCGACATGACCGAGGGAGCCGCTCATGTTCAAAGCCTCCGCCCATCTCGTCTTGCCGACCTCCATCACCGGCTCACTGCCGCGGCCTTCCTGGTATGACGCGGTGCTGGGCTCGCGCAGCTTCCTCGAAGCGATGATGCATGCGCGCTATCGCGAGCAGTACGAGGACGCGGTGGCGGTGCATCTCACCGCGCAAGCGACCGCCGGGCTCGACATCTGCACCGACGGCGATGCGCATTTCGACGATGAAGTCGCCGGCATGAGCTGGCAGAGCTATCCGCCGCGGCACATGGCGGGCTTCGCGCCGGCGGGCGAGATGACCGCCTACAACGTCGCGCAGGCGGCGCATCCGCGCGGCCATATCCTGCATGATTTCCTCGAAGCGCGGGTGCTGCCGCGCATCGTCGGGCCGGTCGGGCGCGGCACGCTGCAATACGCGGCGATGTGGAAAGTGGCGCAGCGGCTCACGCCGAAGCCGGTCAAGTTCGGCACCATCCTGCCGGAGCTGCTCGCGGCCTCGGTCGCGGACGAGTACTACAAGGACCCGGTCGAGCGCAGCTGGGCAATTTCCGACGCGCTGCGCGACGAGTTGCAAGACCTCGCCATGGCCGGCTGCCCGGTGATCCAGCTCGAAGAGCCGCAGATTCACATGGTGCCGGCGCGCGGCAAGACCTTCGGCAAGCTCGACGCCAAGGATCTGGCTTCGCTCTTCAACAACACGGTGAAGGGGCTGCGCGACAAGACCGAGATCTGGTGCCATACCTGCTGGGGCAATCCGGCGCAGCAGCGCATCTTCAAAGAGGTGCAGAGCTATCGCCCGATGCTTGAGGTGCTCAACACGCTCGACGTCGACGCCATCACCTTCGAGACCTGCTCCTCGGGACCGGGCGATCTCGAAGCGATCGGCAAGACGATCACCGACAAGAAGATCGTCATCGGCGTGATCGATCACCACACGCTGCAGGTGGAGCGGCCGGACGAGGTCGCGACGCTCATCCGCACGGCGCTGAAGCACATCCCGCCGGAGCGCCTCGTCATCTCCTCCGATTGCGGCATGGGCCGCGAGGGCATGAGCCGCCGCCACGCGCAGCACAAGATGGTGGCGATGGTGCTCGGCACTAACATCGTGCGCCGCGAGCTCGGCCTGCCGGAAGCGCCCTGCCTTGCCGCCGATCCGCGCTTCTCGCTCGCAGCCGCACCGCCCGCGTAAGTGCGCGGATCATGTCGCGCGTCTCAGTCCCACGAGCGCTGGGGCGCGCCTTCACAAAGGCCGATCGTGCGGAGAGTCTCTTTGAGCTGGGTGATGTCGTACAGCCGGTGAAGATTTTGTCCCAAGGAGAGGAACGTCTGCTGCTCTTCAAGCCGACGTCTGCGCCGTACCCGCTACTTCTCGAGGCAGCGCTGCCCGACGAAATAGACGCATTGTCCAAAGCGTTTGATGGACGCAAACGGCCGCAGCATACGACAACACGCCAATTCCGAGCCAGAATCCCCAGTCCGCAGTTGGGCGTGGGTAGAAGAGAAGAATTGTTCCTCCCGCCAGAGCGATGAAGAACGAACACGCCGCGACGCCCAGCAGAGCGTGAGAAAGCTTGCTCCTGCGCGCGGCGTCGACGAGTAATGCAGCATAAGCCTTTTCGCCGATCGCTCGGGCTACCCAGATCTTTGCCGCGTTAGACGCGGAAACGAAAAGGGATCCGATCAAAACGATCACGGCAACCG
The DNA here is from genome assembly GCA_035509275.1 of Allostellaceae bacterium. Taxonomy (GTDB): domain Bacteria; phylum Pseudomonadota; class Alphaproteobacteria; order ATCC43930; family CGMCC-115725; genus DAHUYF01. Next base: position 43,073 of record DATJLU010000078.1, read on the forward strand.
GGAGACTGAGGTACGGTAAGGCGCACGCAGCAAGCGTGAGGAGTGCAAAGCGCCAGCCAAGCTTCCTCATGATCGGATTGGCCTCCAATTCAAGGCTTGGCGTGACGAGAAAGGTGGTCCCCACGTCGCCGATGCGCGCGATCAGCAGCAGCGCACAGAGAACATGGGGCAAGTTCGCATAGGCAAACGCCAGCAACGTCGCACCTCCAAGAGCTTGCCCAACCTCGTATTCGGCCGGTGGACATCGACACGATGGCCATACCTAATTTAAGTTATCTCGAGGTTAAGGAATTGCTTCGATGCCGGGCCACGAGCCTGACGGTTCGGCTATGGGAACATCATTGGACGGTCCGGTTAGCGAAGCGGCTAGATTTCTTGAGTGCAAATCCTACGGCAGATAGATACGGCCGTCGAAGAGGCGGCGGCAGGTGCGGTAGAAAGAGCCGCTCAGCGCCTGCCATTGCCCCGCGGCATCGCGCGTCACCTCGGCGGCAACGGTGAGCACGCCGGACGGCATGCCGAGGCGAAGCGGCCCCGAGGCCGGCGCGGCGGGCGACAGCGCTTCCGCCACCACGGTGCCTTCGATGCGCGCCGCGATCGCAGTGCAGAGCGAACCGGTGAGCGGCAATGCGCGATGCGGCTGTCCGTTCGAGATCATGCGCGCCGCCAGCTCGTAGCTCGCCGCCGCGAGGACCTCGCCGGAGAGCGTGCGCGCTTCGGCAGGCGGCGCGACGAAGCCGATGAACGGCACGGTGCGGATGGCGCGCGCCGCTTCGGCCGAGCCGGCAATGCCCATGGCAAGCGAAGCAGCGACGCGGATCGCGGCCAAGCGCTCGAGCAGCTCGGGTCGCGCCTCGAGCTCGCCGGGAAGCTCCATGCCGGTGAAGCCGAGATCGCGCGCGCGCACGAACACCGCAGCATTGGCGGCATCGACCATCGAGGCATCGATCGTGCCGATACCCGGCACCTCGAGCCGGTCGAGCGGCTGTCCCGTCGGCAGCAGCTTGCCTGTGGTCGCGCCGCCCGGGGAGAGAAAGTCGAGCTTGACCGGCGCGCCAGTGCCGGCAACGCCGGGAATGGCGAGATCGCCGTCGTACCGCGTCCGGCCGCCGCGCAGCGGAAAGCTGGCATGAATCAGCTTCGCTGTATTGGTGTTGAAGATGCGCACCATGGCGTCGCCGCTGACGGGCTGCACCAGCCCCTCATCGACGGCGAAAGGCCCCACCGCCGATGACATGTTGCCGCAATTGCCTTTGAAATCGACCGTCGGCTCGCGGATCTGCACCTGGGCGAAGGTGTAGTCGATATCGGCATCGTTGCGCGCCGACGGCGCCAGCACGCAGATCTTGGAGAGCGAGGAAATGCCGCCGCCCATGCCGTCGAGCTGCCGGCCATAGGGGTCGGGGCTGCCCATCGCGGCGAGGAAGATCGGATCCCAGGCGGCGCGGTCGGCAGGCAGATCGCGCGCATGGAACATCACCGCCTTGCTGGTGCCGCCGCGCATGAAGACGGCCGGAAGCGAACGCGAGCTCATGATCCCTCCTCTGACCCCCGGCCGGCCCCCGGAGGGTGGCGGGATCGGGCAGTGTAGCAGCTCGCGCTGCCGCGGCGCACAAGCCCGCGGTCATGCGTCAGCGGCGCCCGGGAGGAGGGAAGTCCCGGGCGCCGCTGACGGCTCAGCCTGCCGCGCGGAAGGTCAGTGCTCCCAAACCGGCTTGCCGAGATCGACCGTGCTCGGGCTGGTGGCAACACCGGTCGCAGCGCCGGCGGCACCGCCGACGAGCGCGACCAGAGCGACGGGCCCGCCGAGCAGAGCGGCACCGACCGCGCCGGCACTGGCGCCGATCGCCGCGCCGCTCAAGCCGCGATCACCGGTGGTGGTGCCGCAGCCGGAGAGCGCGAGGCCGGCGAGAAGCAGCATGATCGTCAGGCGTTTGTTCACGGGATTACTCCGGAACGTTGCGGTTGCATACCCCCAATAACGTTCCTTAGGGGACCCTGTCAGGTGACAATTTTGGGGCCGGCTATCACGCATTTTCGGCGATCCCGTGCGCCGAGCCGAAACATGCGCGGCCAGAGCCGGGCATTTGACGCAAATCGGCTCGACAGTATGCTGTCGATCTCATGGAACGCCTTCCGACCTTGATCATCGGCGGCGGGATCGGCGGCCTCACCGCCGCACTCGCCTTGAGCCGCGGCGGGCGCCGCGTCCACGTCCTCGAGAAATCGCCGGAATTCGGCGAGATCGGCGCCGGGCTGCAGCTCGCGCCCAACGCCATGCATGTGCTCGACGAGCTCGGCCTGGTGACGGAAATCGGCAAACAGGCGGTGTTTCCGGCGCGGCTGCAATGGATGGATGCGCTGGCCGCCCAACCGATCACCGCCGTCGATCTCGGCGCGGCGTTTCGCCAGCGCTATGGCCAGCCCTACATCGTCATGCATCGCGGCGATCTGCTGGCAACGCTGCTCGAAGCCTGCCGCGCAGAGAAAGGCATCACGCTCGAAGCCGGCCGCGATGTGGTCGCGATCGAAGATCACGGCGATGCCGCAAGCGTGCGCTGCATCGATGGCGCGGTCTACGACGCCGAGATTCTCATCGGCGCCGACGGGCTGCACTCGCTCGCGCGCCGCAGCCTCAGCAACGACGAGCCGGTGTGCGACGGCTGCGTCGCTTATCGCGGCACGATCCCGATGGCGCAGCTCTCGACTCACGCCGGCCTCGACAACGTCCTCATGTGGGTCGGGCCGCAGATGCATTTCGTGCAATATCCGCTGCGCCGCGGCGAGCTCTACAACCAGGTGGCCGTGTTCAAGAGCCCGCGCTATGCGCCCGGCGCCGAAGCGTGGGGAACCGTAGAGGAGCTCGACGCGCATTACGCGCAGACCTGCGACGATGTCCGCGCCGCCGTGCGCCTGATGTGGCGCGACCGGCACTGGCCGATGTTCGATCGCAAGCCGATCGAGCGCTGGACGCAGAACCGGCTGGCGCTGCTCGGCGATGCCGCGCATCCGATGTACCAATACATCGCGCAAGGCGCCTGTCAGGCGATCGAGGACGGGCTCGCTCTCGCCCGGCATCTGACGGCTGCGCCGCAGGATCCCGCCGGCGCGCTGCGCGCCTATGAGCGTGCCCGGCTGTTGCGCACCGCGCGCGTCCAGCTGACGGCGCGGGCGATGGGGGTCTTCTTCCACCTCGACGGCGTCGCGGCGTCGGTGCGCAATACGATGATGGCGGGCCGCCGCGCCGATGATTACACGCTGCTCGACTGGCTCTACGGCCATCGGATCTGAGCCGATCGCTCGATTACCCCGCGAATCCGGGCCGAATCTCAGCCTTTGGCAGCGACGCGCGGACTCATAAAGGTCACGGAAATACCTCAACCGCCGCGATCGCGAGTGGCTAGATTTGAGCCAATAAGTTAACACCCGGGGACAAGCTCGACAGGAGATGCGACGGCCAACCTTGGAGGTGGCGCATGAGCTTGGTTCCTGCCGACGGTCTTTATCGCCGCAGGATTTTCCATTCCGGAAGGCACGCATCGCGCCGGATGATGGCGATGCGGCTCGCAGCCATGGTTGCGGGCAGCGGCGTTTTTCTGTCTCCAACGCTACCTGCGACGACACCCATCGGCCCGCTGACGCTGGCGTCGGGGAGCGCCGCCACGGAAGGCGACGCGGTCGCCGCGGTGCTCCCCGAGCAACCGGCCGCGCCGGCGCAGCCCGTATCGCTGCCGGTCTCCGAGCCCAAACCGGCCGATGAGGTCGTGCCGCTCGCCACGGCGAGCAACGCCGCCACGAGCCCGGCCATGGACGCGCCCACGCCCGCACCGGCAGTCATCCCCATCGCGGCCACGGTCGCGCCGACGCCGCCGGTTGCGGCACAAGCAAGCCCGTCTCCGACGCCGTCCGTCGCGGCGAAACCGAGCCCGCCGCCGTCGCCGCCCGCCGCAGCGCGGACAAAGCCGCCGCAGACCTTCATGGAGCTCACCTATTATTCCGATCGAGCTTCGGCGCGCCGTGGCGCGGTCAGGCTGCGCCGGATGTGGGGGCCGGCGCTGGCGGGGATGCCGCTGCAGGTCATGCCGGCGGAAGCGCGGGGAAAGACGATCTGGCGGGTCGTCGCAGGACCGGCGGCCAGCCGCGAACGCGCCGAGAAGTTCTGCTCCGTCGTGCACCGGGCGGGCCGCACCTGCTCGGTCGCCGCTATCTAGAAGCGCCCGCTCAGAGCGGGCGCTTTCCCGGCGTTGACACGACCCGCAAGGGTACGCGGCTGTAGCGGTTGTTGATCTGCACCAGCTTGGTGAGGAGCGCCATGAAGTGGCGCCGCTCGGCCGGCGCCAGCGGCGCCAGGATGCGCTGCTGCGCCCGTTCGACCGCCGCGTCGATGCGGTCCAGCAGAGCCTTGCCGCGCCGGGTAGTCCGCAGCCGCTTCACCCGCCGATCCTCGCCGCCGCCCTGGCGTCGGATCAGCCCTTTGGCCTCGAGCCGCGCCAGCACATGGCCGAGGGTCGAGCGATCGAAAGCGATGAGCGGCGACAGCCGGCTCGCATCGATGTCCGGCTGCTCGCCGATCGCCACCAACGCGGCGTATTGCACCGGCGTCACGCCGAACGCGGCGGTCTCCTCCATGAAGAGCGCGATGGCAATCTGCTGGCTGCGCCGGACGAGATGGCCCGGCATGGCGTAGAGATCGTCGAGCAGCATGCGCGATCATCCAGGCCCTGCGGCCGGCCCTCACATATTCGGATAGTTCGGGCCGCCGCCGCCTTCCGGCACGGTCCAGACGATGTTCTGCGGCGGATCCTTGATGTCGCAGGTCTTGCAGTGGACGCAGTTCTGGAAGTTGATGACGAAGCGCGGATTGCCGCCCTCGCCGTCGCGCACGACTTCATAGACGCCGGCGGGGCAATAGCGCTGCGCCGGCTCGTCGAAGACCGGCAGCGTGTAGGTGATGGGAATGGCGGGGTCCTTGAGCTTCAAATGACAGGGCTGATCCTCGCGGTGATTGGTGTTGGAGATGAACACCGAGGACAGCCGGTCGAAGCTGATGACGCCATCGGGCTTGGGATAGGCGATGCGCGGCGCTTGCGCGGCTTTCTCGAGGCTGACGAAATCGGTCTTTTTGTGGTGCAAGGTGTAGGGCAGCAGCTTGCCCAGGCCGAGGTGATGGAGCCACATCTGCAGCCCGCCGTGGAGCGTGCCGAGCTTCGCTCCCCAACGCAGCCCCGGCTTGACGTTCCGCACCTTCCACAGATCCTGATAGGCCCAGCTCTGACGGAAGGCGCTCTCATAGCCGTCGAGCACGTCATGGCCCTCGGAGCCGGCGCTGAGGCGCTGGAACGCGGCCTCGGCGGCGAGCATGCCGGTCTTCATCGCGTTATGGCTGCCTTTGATGCGCGGCACATTGACGAAGCCGGCGGCGCACCCGATCAGCGCCCCGCCGGGAAAGGCCAGTTTCGGCACCGATTGCAGCCCGCCTTCGTTGATGGCGCGCGCACCATAGGCGATGCGCTTGCCGCCTTCGAGATAGGGCTTCACCAGCGGATGATGCTTGAAGCGCTGGAACTCCTCATAGGGCGAGAGATGCGGGTTCCAGTAGTCGAGATTGACGACGAAGCCGAGCGAGACCTGATTGTCCTCGAGATGGTACATGAAGGAGCCGCCGAAGGTCCGGTCGTCGAGCGGCCAGCCCATGGTGTGCAGCACCAGGCCCGGCTTGTGCTTCGCGGGATCGACCTGCCACAGCTCCTTGAGGCCGATGCCGTATTTCTGCGGATCGACACCGTCGCGCAGATTGAAGCGGCGCATCAGCTGCTCCGACAGGCTGCCGCGCGCGCCTTCCGCAAAGAACGTGTATTTGCCGTGCAGCTCGACGCCCGGCGTGTAGCGGTCGGTATGCTCACCTGATTTGCCGAGCCCCATATCGCCGGTGGCGACGCCCTTGACCGAACCATCCTCGTGAAAGAGCACTTCCGCGCCGGCAAAGCCGGCATAAATCTCGACGCCGAGCGCTTCCGCCTGCTGCGCCAGCCAACGGCAGAGATTGCCGAGGCTGACGGCATAGCAGCCGTGGTTGCTGAGGAGCGGCGGCATCAGCGCCGCCGGGAAGCGCAGGGCGCGGCGCTCGGTCAAATAATAGAAGCGGTCGTCGGTCACCGGCGTATTGAGCGGCGCGCCCTTGTCCTTCCAGTCCGGCATCAGCTCGTTGAGGGCGATCGGATCGACCACCGCGCCCGACAGGATATGGGCGCCGATCTCCGAGCCTTTCTCGATGATGCAAACGCCGATCTCGCTGCCGCCCTCGGCCGCCAGCTGCTTCAGCCGGATCGCCGCGGCCAGCCCCGCCGGGCCGCCGCCGACGATCACGACGTCGTATTGCATGGAATCGCGTTCCATCCGCCTTTCCCCCGACCCTTATCGATGGGAATTAGCGCCCGCTCCGGCGCAAGGCAAATCGCGCCGCCGCCGGTCAGCGCGCCTGGTCGAGCCCGGCGAGATTGGCGTAGACGCGCCGCAGAAGGCGTTTCAGCGTCTGCTCCTCCGCCGCGCTGAGCCCGGCCAGGGCCAGGCGCTCGTAGCGCTGCGCCGTCGGGATGATGGCGCGCGTCCGGCCGCGGCCTTTCTGGGTCAGCGCGATGCGCCGCTCGCGCCGGTCGGCATTGCCGTTGAGGCGCGCGACGAGGCCTTGCCGCGCCATGCGGGTGACCAGACGCGACAGCGTCGAAAGATCGATCGAGGTGAGGCTGGCGAGATCGGAAAGCCGCTGCTCGCCGGCGGCGGCAAGCACCGCCAGCACGCGCCATTCCTGCAGCGCAACGCCGGTGGCGGCGATGTCGCGGGCGAAACTGACCGCGAGCCGCACGCCGGCGCGGTTGATGAGATAGGGCAGGAACTGGTCGAGATCGAACATGGTGCGGGCGCTACTGCGCGGCGATGCGGCTCCCGGCGAAGACCGGCATGATCTCGCGGGCGAAGCGGTCCATTTGCTCCGTCACCATGGCGTAAGGCTTGAGCCCATAGTTGAAATAGAGGATGACCTCGGCAATGCCGGCCGCTTCGACGGCTTTGAGGTCGTCGATGATCTTTTGCGGGCTGCCGGTGAGAATCGATTTCGCGGTCAGGTTCTCCGCTTTCATGTTCTTGAGGATGTCGACGATCTCGAGGAAGTATTTGAGCGTCGGCGGTACCGTCTTGGCATCCGACGGGAAGGCGGCGATCAGCGCGTCCTTGAAGTAGCGCAGCAGCGCCGCGCGGCCGTAATCCTCTTCGGCCTTGGTGTCGGCGATGTGGATGAAATAACTGCACATGGCGCGGCGTGGCGCGCGGCGGTGCCGCAGGCACTCCTCGCGGAAAGCGGCGACGCCTTGCGCCAGGCTGCCATAGACCATGGCGGCGGCAAAGGGCGCGAAGATGATGTTCCAGTCGTTGCGCGCCGCCAGCTCCATCGAGAGCCGCGAGAAGCAGGCGACATAGGGGCGGAGCGGCCTTTGCAGCGGCTGCGGCCGCACTTCGAGATTGTCGAAGGCGTAGTACTTGCCTTTGTGCGACCACTTGCCGGTCTCGGTCCAGGCGCGCCACACGATCTCGAGACCCTCGGCGAAGATCTCGGCGGAATCCTGGAACGGCGCGCCGAAAGGCGCGTATTCGAGCCGGTCATAGCCGCGGCCGGCGGCGAAATCGACGCGGCCGCCGGAGAGCAGGTCGAGCGTTGCCCATTCCTCGGCGACGTGAAGCGGATGATGCACGGGCAGCAGCACGACCGCGGGGGCAAGGCGGATGCGCTGGGTGGCGCCGGCGATCTGCGCCAACAGGATGTTCGGGCAGGGATTGATGCCGAGCAGGTTGAAATGATGCTCGCCGATCCAGGCGGAATGGAGACCGATCTCCTCGGCATAAAGCGCCTGGCGATAGATCTCCTGGAGGAACTGCTCCGGCGTGCGCGGATTGTTGGGGTAGCGGTTGTCCGACAGCGTGAAATAACCGAACTCCATGGCGTCCTCCCGCGATTCTTATGCGCGGAAGTGTGCACCATGATACTTGCAATTGCAAGTTTCTGTCGAGCCATGAAAAGAGGTACCACAGAGACGGCGAGGCAGTGAGAGAACGGATCGGCACGCTTGGCGCGCCGTTCAATCCCCTCACTGCCTCACTGGCTCTGTGGTTAACTGCTTGCCGCCTCAGAAGAAGGCGAAGGCGCGGACCTCGATACTTTCGCGCGGCGGGGCGCCGGCGGCCGTGCTGGGATCGTCGAAGGCGGTGTGGACGGAGAGCCGCGCACGGCCGTCGCGGGCGCTGTCGAAGCATTTGATCAGCAGCACTTCGTCGGCGGTCATGTCGGGGAAATAGACCCAGCGATGGCGCGGGTTCCAGCTGACCGTATAGATCTCGCCGGTCCGGTCGGGGTAGCGCAGCTCGGTGCGGACGAGGTCGGCGGGATCGAGGCTGCGCGCATCGCAGAGGGCGAGCGGTGTCGTCTTCACCGGCCCTTGGATCGGCCGCCACACATTGATCTCAGCGAAGCGGCGGCGCAGACGCGCCTCGGCCGCCTCGGCCGGCAGCAGATCGCGCACGCGCTGCGGCGCCGAATCCTCGGTGTAGTCGTTGTGGACGCGCGCCGCCGGCCCGCGTACGCGCCGGCCGCTCTGCTGCTCGGGCGCGGTGTTGCGCACAGTGTGATCGAAGATCAGAATTTCGGTAGCGCCGGTCGCGGCTTTGAGCAGCCGCTCGATCTCCGGGTAGTAGACGCGCTTGACCGCCTCTGGGTCGTAGAAATCAGGCACCCCCGTCGCGACGCGGCGCAGCTCGAAGCCCTCGCCATCCAGCGTCGTTTCGAGCCCACGGCCGTTGGCGATCGCCACCCTGTGCGGGTCGAGCTCGCCGCTCCGCGCCGGCATGCCCGGAGGCGGCTCAGAGGTATAGGTGAAAGGCGTCCCCTCGCCGGGCAACATGTAGTTGAGCGGCGCCCGGACCCCGTCGATCACCGTCGCATTCCCTTCCATGGACTTCCTCCTCCGTGCCGTTCAGTCGCGCCAGAACGGCTTGTCGATTTCGTAGCGAGCTTGCGCCGGCGAAACGCCGATGTCACGCAACGACCGCTCGTCGAAACGCGCCAGCTCGGCGCGGTCCCGGATCCGGCGGCGCCAGCTGCGCAGTGTCGCGCGCGCCCTCGCCAGCAGGCTCGGTCCTTGAGAAATTGTCAGGCTTCCGTAATTGATATCGACCATGGTAGCACCCGATCAGAGGCTTCTTCGCCTATGAAATAGGGCTATCCCGATGCCAGAACAAAGGATGGTTTCTCAGTCTTGACATGAGAAAATATCATCTTAATCTGCATTCGCATGAACGGCCTTCCGTCGCTCAACGGGCTGCGCGCCTTCGAAGCGGCGGCGCGGCATCTCAGCTTCACCCGCGCCGCCGCAGAGCTGAACGTGACGCAAACGGCGATCAGCCATCAGATCCGCCGGCTCGAGGCGCAGCTCGGCTTGCGGCTGTTCCTGCGCAAGAACCGCAATTTGAGGCTGACGCGTGAGGCGCAGGACTACCTGCCGGCGGTGCGTGCCGCGTTCGAGGATTTGCGGCTCGCCACCGACCGCATGCTGAAAGGCGGCCGCGACCAGCTCCTCATCGTCAGCACCATGGCCTCGCTCGCCGCCAAATGGCTGCTGCCGCGGCTCGCCGCGTTCCAGGAGCAGCATCCCAGCATCGAGGTGCGCATCAGCAGCTCCTCGCAGCTCGTCGATTTCCGCCGCGAGGAGGTCGATCTCGCCATCCGCTATGGCCGCGGCAGCTGGCCCGGCCTCCGCGCTCATTGGCTCATGGCGGAGGATATTTTCCCGGTGTGCAGCCCGGCGCTGCTCAAGGGGGCGAAGCCGCTGCGGCGACCGCAGGACCTGGTCAACCACACGCTCATCCATGGCAGCCTCTCGCGCGAGGACTGGCAGGTCTGGCTCACCGCGGCCGGGCTGCCCAAAGCGCTGGCCCTCCGGCCGGGCCTCAGCTTCGATCTCAGCCTGATGGCGCTGCAAGCGGCGATCGACGGGCTTGGCGTCGCGCTCGGCCGCAGCGCCTTCGTCGAGGGCGATATCGCCGCCGGGCGGCTGGTGGTGCCGTTCGAGATGAAGCTGCCGGCCGAGGCCGGCTATTACGTCGTCGCGCCCGAGGAGACGGCCGACACGCCCAAGATCGCCCTCTTCCGCGATTGGCTCATCGCCAATGCGGCGGTGCGGCCGGCAAGCTAGGGCGAACAAGGGAAAGCATTACCTTTTTCGCTTTCACCGCGAAAGCGGGGACCCTGGGCCACTGGATTCCCGCTTTCGCGGGAAAGGCAGAATTATGGTGTGCGAAATCGTGGTCTGCGAATAAGCATTCACCGATGGCACTTCACCTGAGGGCACAACGCTGCAGCGCCGCGCGCAGCAGCGGCAGGCGGTCATTGCCGAAATACATGTCGTCGCCGTCGAGGAACAGGGTCGGCGTGCCGAAGCCGCCGCGGCGCATCAGCTCTTCGGTATTGGCGCGGAGCTGCTCCTTGATGCGCGGCTCGGCGATGCCGGCGAAGAAGCGCGCGGCGTCGATGCCGAGGCGCTGGCAGAGCTCGCTCAGCACCGCATCCTGAGAGATGTCGAGATCGCGGCCCCAATAGGCCTCGAACACGGCGCGGGCGAACGGAACGAGCTTGCCCTCGCCCTCGAGCCACAGGCAGCCACGCATCGCCTTGACACTGTTGACGGGAAAGACGCGCGGCGGGAACACGATCGCGAGCCCGGCGAGGCGCGCCCAATCGGCGAGGTCCTTGCGCATATAGGCCTGCTTCGCCGGCACCGGATTGTCGCGCGAGGCATAAACGCTGGGGTTGATGGTGTTGAAGATGCCGCCGACCAGGATCGGCCGCCAGACGAGGCGCGCGGCGAATTCCTGGGCCAGGCCTTCGATCTGGCTGAAGGCCAGATAGGTCCAGGGACTCGAGCAATCGAAGAAGAACTCGATGACGGGCTCGGACATTCTCCCCTCCGCCGGTTATTTCTGGCGCAAATCCTTGACCCGTTTCGCCTTGAACTCGGTTTTGGGCAGGCTGCCGGGCCGCAGCACCTCGACATCGACGCGCACTTCGCAGCGCGAACGGATCTCGCCGGCGATGCGCTCCGACAGCGTCTCGCTCAGGTGGAAGTCGACATGCTCGACGCGCACCGTCATCACGTCCATGCCGCCGGCATCGGCGGCGAGCACGATCTCAAACTCGTCGCCGGTGCCATGGACCGAGCGCACCGCCTCTTCGATCTGCACCGGGAACATCTTGATGCCGCGCAGATTGATAAGGTCGTCCGAGCGCCCGGCGAAAGAGCCAATGGCGCGCAGATGCGTGCGGCCGCAGGCGCAGGGCGTGCGGTCGAGCCGGGCATAGTCGCCGACGAGAAAGCGGAGCTGCGGCGAGGCCTCGGAGTTGAGATTGGTGCAGACGGTGAGGCCGCGCTCCCCATCCGACGTCGGCGCGCGCGTCAGCGGATCGACGGTCTCCCAGAGCTGCACATCCTCCATCAGATGCGTCGCCACCGGCGCGCCGTCGGCATGCGAGGCCGGGCAGGAATATCCCCCTGCCGAGGGCGCCGCTTCGGTGCAGCCGTAGAATTCGACGGTGCGCGCGTTCCAAAGCTGTTCGATGCGCTCGCGCGTCGCGGCCACGCTGATGCCGGGCTCGCCGGCAATGAAGAGCAGGCGGACGGCGCTGGCGGCGGGATCGGTGCCCATCTCCTGCATGACGCGGCCCAAATGGAGGGCATAGGAAGGCGTGCAGAGGATGATGGTCGGCTTGAAGCGCTGCACGATATGGGCGCGCGCCTTCGCATCCATGCCGCCGCCGGGAATGGTGGGCAGCCCCATCTTGAACAGCGCCACCTGCACGCCCCAGGCCCAGACATGGGGACCATAGCCGGTGATCATGAAGACGGTGTCGCCCTGACGAAACTCCATGGCGTGCAGCGCCCGCGCATTGGACCAGGCCCAGAGCTCGCGGTCGATATGGGAATAGCGAAAGACGCGCGGCGTGCCGGTGCTGCCCGAGGAGGAGAACATCATCCAGCCGCGCTCGGCCCAGACCTCATCGGTGATGGTGGTGTAGGTGCCGTAGGGCGGATGCGCCTTGGCGTCCTCGCCCATCTCGAGCTTGTCCACCACCGGCCATTTGGCGATGAGATCGTCGATGCCGCGGATATCGGAGGGGAGGAGACCGAGCCGCTCGAAGCGGCGGCGGTAGAAGGGGCTGTTCTCGTAAAGGAAGGGCACCACGGCCGCGAGCTTTGCCTGCTGGATGGCGTGCAACTCGTCGCGAGACGCCGTGTCGAGACGCGGCGACCAGTAGCGCTCCGAACCCGGCGCGTCGCGGTCCTGGCGAAAGCGCTCCAGGGTCTCGAGCCAAGTCCTCCGCGTCGCGTCGGCGCGATCCGAGCTCCGCGTCATTTCCTCCTCCCTCGCTCTACCGCCCGTAGCGGCAGCCTATACCGGCAAGCCCTTTACGCGCCTGCCCTTTTTTAGGGTGCCCCACCCCGTCGCAGTTGCGCTTGCCTACGGGCAAATAGAGGGGTACACCAATAATCAGCGACAGAAACAATGCGACAGGCTTCCGGTCATGGCAAGGCTTCTGACGCTGATCCTTAACGGCCGCCGCCGGACCGATGCCGTCGGCGACAATCTGCTGTTGCTCGATTATCTCCGCGAGACGCTGCGCCTCACCGGCACCAAGACCGGCTGCGATGGCGGCGAATGCGGCGCCTGCACCGTGCTGGTCGATGACCGGCCGCGGCTCTCCTGCTTGACCTTTGCCGCGAGCTGCGAGGGAAAGCGCGTCGACACCGTCGAATCCCTGGCGGCCGATGGTCGGCTCTCGCCGGTGCAGCAGGGCTTCCACGAGAAGCTCGGATCGCAATGCGGCTATTGCACACCCGGCCTGATCATGGCCTCGGAAGGTCTGCTGCGGCACAACCCGCGCCCGGACGAGGCGGCGATCCGCGAGGCGCTCGGCAGCAACATCTGCCGCTGCACCGGCTATGTCAAAATCATCGAGGCGGTGCAGCACGCGGCTCGGCTCCGCGCCGCAGGAGCGACGCCATGAGCGAGATCGGCCCAACTCATACGATCGGCGGCTATGTCCCGATGGTCGACGGGCCGGAGAAGGTGTCGGGCCGCGCCAAATACACCGCCGATTTCATCGAGCCCGGCACTTTGGCGGGCCGCATTTACCGCAGCCCCTACGCCCATGCCGAGATCCTCGAGGTCGATGTCGCGGCCGCCGCGTCTCTGCCCGGCGTGATCGCCATCGTCACCGGCGAAGATTGCGACAAGACCTTCGGCGTGCTGCCGGTCGCACGCACCGAGCATCCGCTGGCGCGCGAGCGCGTGCGCTATCGCGGCGAGCCGGTGGCGGCGGTGGCGGCGGTCGACGATGCGACCGCAGCCCGGGCGGTGAAGCTCATCAAGATGAGGGTGAAGGAGCTGCCCGCCTATTTCACCGCGCGCGAGGCGGCGGCGCCGGGCGCGGTCGAGCTTCATCCCCACCGCAAGGGCAATATCGAGCGCGACGTCTTCTTCGAGCTGGGCGAGGTCGAGGCGGGCTTTGCCGAAGCGGCGCTGGTGCGCGAGCGCAGCTTCCACTGCGCCGAGGTGTGCCAGAACCAGATGGAGATGCATGCCGCACTCGCCGATTACGATGCGGTGCGCGACCGTCTCACCGTCCATGCCAGCACCCAGGTGCCCTATTACGTGCATCTCATGCTGGCGCAGATTCTCGACATGGAGATGTCGCGCATCCGCGTGGTGAAGCCGCATGTCGGCGGCGGCTTCGGCTGCCGCACCGAGACGCTCAATGTCGAGCTGATCGCCGCGCTGCTGGCGCGCAAGGCGCGCGGCCGCGTGCGCATCGTCGTCAACCGCGAAGAAACCTTCATCACCCATCGCGGCCGGCCGGAGACCGAGATCAAGCTCAAGATCGGCCTGGCCAAGGACGGCCGCATCACCGCGGTCGATTGCGAATGCTGGCAGCGCGGCGGCGCGCATAGCGGCTATGGCATCGTCACCATCCTCTATGCGGGATCGATGCTGTATGCGCTCTATGATCTCCATCGCGTGCGCTATGTCGGCAAGCGCGTCCTCACCAACACGCCGCCCTGCGGCGCCTTCCGCGGCCATGGCACGGTCGATGTCCGCTTTGCCTTCGAGGCGCTGCTCGACGAAATGGCCGAGGCGATGGGGCTCGATCCCTTCGCCGTGCGGCGCGTCAACTATCTCCACGCTCCGAGCTTCACCGACAACGACCTGATGGTGAACAGCTACGGTCTGCCGGAATGCCTCGACTGGGTCGAGCGCGAGAGCGGCTGGCGCGGGCGCAAGGGCACGCTGCCCAAGGGCAAAGGCCTCGGCATGGCCTGCTCGCACTACATCAGCGGCGCCTCCAAGCCGGTCAACTGGACCGGCGAGCCGCATGCGACGGTGAAGCTGAAGCTCGATTTCGACGGCTCGATCGTGCTGCTGACCGGCGCGGCGGAGATCGGCCAGGGTTCCTCCACCATCCTGGTGCAGAGCGTCGCCGAAGTGCTGGGCCTCGACCTCTCGCGCCTGCGCATCGTCACCGGCGACAGCGACATCGTGCCCAAGGATAACGGCTCCTATTCCTCACGCGTCACCTTCATGGTCGGCAATGCCGCGATCGATGCGGCGCAGAATCTCAAGACGCTGCTGCTCGCCGCGGCGGCGCGCAAGCTGGATTGCCGGCCGGAGGATGTGGAGTGCCTGGGCGAGCTTTACCGCGCCGGGGCGCAGGACAAGGGCGTCAGCTTCGACGAGGTGGTGGTCGAGGCGCTGAAGGACAGCGGCACCATCACCGTCACCGGCAATTTCTCCACCATCCCCCAATCGCATGGCGGCAAGAAATATCGCGGCGCGGCGATCGGCGGCACCATGGGCTACAGCTATTCCGCCCAGGTGGTCGAGGTCAGCGTCGACGAGGAGACGGGCGTCGTCACCGTCGACCAGGTCTGGGTCGCGCATGATTGCGGCAAGGCCCTCAACCGCCTCACCGTCGAAGGCCAGGTGCAAGGCTCGGTCTGGATGGGCATGGGCCAGGCGATGAGCGAGGAGACCGGCTATCACGACGGCCTGCTGCTCACCGGCAACATGCTCGATTAC
Source organism: Allostellaceae bacterium (assembly GCA_035509275.1). Taxonomy (GTDB): domain Bacteria; phylum Pseudomonadota; class Alphaproteobacteria; order ATCC43930; family CGMCC-115725; genus DAHUYF01. Next base: position 58,247 of record DATJLU010000078.1, read on the forward strand.
CGCGTGCCGACGATTCAGGATTCGCCGCCGATTGCCGTCGGCATCGTCGAGAGCAACGATCCCTACGGCCCCTTCGGCGCCAAGGAAGCGGGCGAAGGCTCGCTCGCCGCGTTCCTGCCGGCGCTCACGGCGGCGATCGCCGATGCGACCGGGCTGCGCTTTTCCGCTCTGCCGGTGACCCCGGACCGCGTCTTCGCCGCGCTCGAGAAGCGCCAGCGCGAAAAGAGCGCGCCCGGCAAGGCCGCGTGATGGAAGCGCTGCCGGAATTCACGCTGCTGCGGCCGCAAAGCCTTGCCGAGGCGGTCGCGGCGCGGGCGGACCATCCCGGCGCGCGCCTTCTCGGCGGCGGCACCGATCTCGTCGTCAATATCCGGCGCGGCATCGAGGCGCCGCCGCTGCTCATCGACATGGCGGGGATCGCCGAGCTCAAGGGGATCAAGGCCGATGCCGCTGGGCTCGAGATCGGCGCGAGCGTGACCTTGGCGCAGCTCGCCGAGCATCCCGGCATCATCGCGCACTATCCGGTGCTGGCCCAAGCCGCGCATTCCATCGCCGGCCCGACGCAGCGCGAGATGGGCACGGTCGGCGGCAATCTCTGCCTCGACACGCGCTGCATCTTCTACAACCAGAGCGACTGGTGGCGCAGCGCCAACGACCACTGCCTCAAGACCAGCGGCGACATGTGCCATGTCGCACCGAAGAGCCGCGGCGTGTGCTTCGCCACCTTCAGCGGCGATCTCGCTCCGGCGCTGTTGACGCTGGGCGCCGAGGTCGACCTCAGCGGTCCCGAAGGCGCCCGGCGCCTGCCGCTCGACGCGCTCTATATCGGCTATGCCCGGCATGGCGCGGGCGCCGGCGACGGCAAGAACTATCTGTCGCTCGGCCCGGGCGAGATCGTGACGCGGGTACGCGCGCCGGGCGATCCGGCGCTGCGCTCCGGCTATGACAAGATTCGCATCCGCCGCTCGATCGAATATCCCGTCGCCGGCGTTGCCGCGGCGCTGCAGCGCGAGGGCGGGCTGCTGACCGATCTCCGCGTCGCCTTTACCGGCACCAATCCGCGGCCGGTGCTGCTCGACGGCACCGGCGGGCTCTGCGGCGGCCCGCTCGACGAGCGCGTCTTCGCCGGGCTCGATGCGCTGGTGCGCGATCAGATCATGGCGATGAAGACCACCTTCACGCCCGGCCATTACCGCCGCCGCGTCGCCGGTGTTCTGGCGCGGCGGCTGGTGACGCGGCTCTTCAACGGCTGAGCGCTATTTCTTGCTCTTGGCGTAGTCCTCTTTCGGGCGCGTCAGCTTTTCCGGATGGACGATGGTCTTGTTCACCGCCGCGCGCGCCGCGCCGAGCTGAGCGAATTCGGTCGCGGCGTCGCCGCGGCGCAGGACATAGATGGCAGAGACCGGCTTCCCGCTGCCCCGCTCCGCCACGGTGCGCTTGACGATCGTCCAATCGACGCGGCGCGTCGCGCCTTCGGCGGCGGGATCGGCGACATCCTCGAAACCACGATCGATCACCGCTTCGACGGAAAACACCGCGCGCTCGGGCTTGCGGTCGAAGCGGTCGCGCCGCTTGTCGTGCGGCGGACCGCGACGCGGTCCGTGCCGCTTGTCGTCGCGGCGGCGCTCACGCCCGTCGCGCCCCTCGCGACCACGCTCGCGCTGATCGCGCGCCCCGGGTCCTGGCGCACCTCCGGCGCGCGGCGCAGTGGCATCGCCCTCGCGCGGCCGGTCAGGACGCGGCCGGCGTGGGCCACGATAGGGCGGCCGCCCTTGCCGCGGCGCCTCCGGCGCGGATGCAGCCGAGGCGGCGGTGCCGGCCTCTCCAGCTTGCGGTGCAGCACCCGGCGCTCCCGCTTTCTCCGGCCCGCCGCGCCGGCGCCGCCGCCGACGGCGGCGCTTGTGCGGCTGCTCACCGGTCGGTGATGGCACGGCGGCAGGCGCAGACGTTGCGGCGTTGTCCCGAGCTGCCGTCGGTGTTGCGCTCTCGGACGACGGCGCTAGGGCTGCAGCATCGGCTGAGGCAACAGCGTTCTCGGGCGCGACAGAAGGCGGCCGCTTGCCTCTGCGGCGGCGCCGGCGGCGGCGCCGACGCGGTTGCTCGCCTGCGGGCGCCGAAGCGGGCGCTTCTGCCGCCGGCGCGGGCTGCGCCTCGCCTTGCGCTGTCGTCTCCGGGCCAGACGCGGGCGCTTCGGCAACCGGCGCCGCTTTCGCCTCATCCTCCGGCCGGCCGTTGTCAGCCTGCGGCATTGTCAGGGATCCTCATGCGCCATGACGAACCGTAAAGGTTAGCATGCCGTTTCTCCGCCTCAAACCGGCGTGCGCTCAGCGCTGGCGTGCGAGCAACGGGCGCGCGCCCTTCCGCTCCACCGGTCGCGGCGTGAGCACGACGAGCTTGAAATCGCGACGGGTCGCCAGCGTGAAGACGATCTGCTCGTAAGCGAGCCGACCGGCGCGCGGATGCTCGAAGCTGCGCTCGCCGCCGGCCCGCTCGACCACCTCATGCGCGCTCCAGCCGCGGGCGAAGAGCGGGCTGCGCCGCCGCAACTCCTCGATCAGCGCCAGCAGCGCGGGATCGTCGAGATGCCGGCTCGATTCCGCGCGAAATTCGGCAAGGACGCGGCGCGCGCGCTGCGGCCAGTCGGGAATTACCTTGCGCGCCGTCGGATTCAAGAAGACGTAGCGCAGCAGGTTCTTGTCCGCGCCGCGGTCGAGCCAGCCGAGGAAAAGGCGCTGCGCCGGCGCATTCCAGCTGCGCGCCGTCCACCGCCGGTCGAGCACATAAGCGGGAACGCCGATCGCCGCTACAGCCGCGGCGAGCGCGGGCGGTACGTCCATGCCGTCGCTGTCGGCCGCGGCCGGCGCCGCCGGATCGCGCTTGCCGGCGAGCTCGAAGAGATAGGCCCGCTCCGCCGGCGTCAACTGCAGCGCCGCCGCGAGCGCCGCCAGTGCCTGAGGCGAAGCGGAAACGTCGCGCCCTTGCTCGAGCCAGGTGTACCAGGTGGCGCTCATACCGCAGGCCTGCGCCACCTCCTCGCGGCGCAGCCCGGGCGTGCGCCTTCGGCCGCCGGCACCGAGGCCGAGGCTCGCCGGCGTCAGCCGCGCGCGCTGCGCGCGGAGGAAATCGCCGAGCGCCTTTCTTTGCCCTTCCGAGCTCGTCGTCATGGTGGTCTTTATACCAGGATAATATTCTCCCTTGTACCAGTTTACCGCCTCTGCTGCGATAGTGGCCTGATATCAGGAGAGACGCCCATGCGCCGTTTCCATATCTCGCTCGCCGTCGCCGATCTCGCCGCTTCGATCCGCGATTACAGCCGCCGGCTCGGCCAGGCGCCCACCGCGGTGGTGCCCGGCAAATACGCGATGTGGCGCACGGCGCAGCTCAACTTCTCGATCAACGAGCTGCCGCAGCGCGCCGGCCAGCTCCGCCATCTCGGCTTCGAGGACGAAACCGCCGGCGACTTCTCCTCCGAGCGCGATGTCAACGGCATCGAGTGGGAGCTGTTCTCCCCCGCCGCCCAGGACGCGAAAATCCCCGAGGTTTACGGCACGGCCGTGCGCGGGTAGGCGCGCCTCACAGCACCTCGAACACGTCGTAGACCGGGCCCGCGGGTGGGCGGTGGCCGGTGGCGACGGCGATGATGCGGTTGAGCCAGGCATATTTCTCCGCGGCGGTCTCGAAGAAGGGCGCAGTGCGGAAATAGTATTCCGAGGCGTCGACCGTCTCGCCGCGGTTGAGGCGATCGATCACCGCCGCGGGGCCATGGCGGTGGCCGCGATAGGTCATGCCGATGATCGCGCCGTCATCGGTCTTGAGCGTCAGGCGCACATCGAGCTGCAGCACGCCGTCGCTGCGCAGCAGGATCCAATCCGAGCCGCCTTTCAGCACCGTGCCTTTGAGCCTTGCGCCTTCGAAGCGACCGCCTTCGACGACGGCGACGCGGCGCTCGCCGAACGGCGTCTTGCCGAGCGGCTGCACCTCGCCGACGGCGAGCGTGATCGTGAAGAGATGCGCGGTGCGAATTTCCGCCATGACGATCCTCCCTGTGTTGCAGCGGTGTGGGGGCGATCATGCCACGCCGCCCAGCCCCGACAACAGTCACACCTATGGCACAACGGCGTTCTCGCCGCGTTCCGCGTCCACATCTGATCCCGATCACTCGGCGCTATCGCGCCCAGCGCATAGCCAAGGGGTCGACTGTGCGTACCAGCTCTAGCAGGCCTTGACGGGTGCGAGGATCAAGCGGGGGAATCGGATGTCGAGTCGCCTCGCAACGGATCACGCCGCCTTCCGCCATGACGACCTTCGTAGCTCGAAGTCCGCATTGTCGATTCTCGAAGTTGATGAGGGGCAGAACCTTGGCGTAAGCGGCAGCGGCCTCTTCGCGCCGGCCCGCGCGAAAGTCCACGACGATCGGCTTAATGAGATCGGGACAGAGCGCACTGGGCATCGTTCCAGTCGCGCCGGCCTGAAGATCGGCAATGAGGGTTATGGCCTCTTCCCCATCGAACGGCCCAGCTATAGCGCTGCCACCTGTTTCGATGAGCGCGCGAAGCTTGGCTGCGGTTTCCGGTACCTCGATCTTGAAATATCGTACGAGAGGTACTTCGCGCGCGAGGCGAACCAGGAACGGAACCGTCAATATTACTCCGCTGAGCGGAGCGTCCTGGACGACGATTGGAATCGCAGCGGCGTCCGCCACCCGGGAAAAGTGCTCCAAGATCATCGCCTCGTTCGCACGCAGCGACGCGCCATGGTAAGGCGGCATGAGCATGACCATACTGGCTCCAGCTGTCGCGGCTCGATGCGCTCGCGCCGCTGCCAGTCGCGTGCTGAAATGACTGCACGTGACGATCACGGCAACGCGTCCGGCGATATGGTCGATGCACAGATCAAGCAGCGTGTCGCGTTCAGCGTCCGAGAGAAGGAACTGTTCGGAATAGTTGGCGAGAATACAGATGCCATCGACGCCTTGATCGATCATGCAGTCGAGGACGCGCCTCTGACCCTCGATATCGAGATCACCGGATTCGGTGAAGGGCGTCGGCGCGATTGGAAAGACGCCCGAGTAGACCGTCGCGTTTGTAGACATGCAGCCACCTCCGATCGGCCCTGACGCTCAAATCCACCAAGCGTCGTCGTGAACAGACGCGCGGTGCGGATTTCCGCCACGATCACCCTCCCCACGGTGAAGGGGCCTGGTCGCGATCATGCCACGTCGCCCTTGACCCGACGATAGGCTTGAGCCGGCCTGCTCCCAAGCCACGATCCCGCTATCTCGACGCGACAGACGGTTTTGGGCATGATCTGCAGCGGAAATATGGGGAGGATGCGATGAGCCGGGTTTTCGTGGTGGAGAGGAAGCCGATCCGCGACCGCGTCAGCGATGCGGAATGGCAAACGCGGGTCGATCTCGCCGCCTGCTATCGCCTGGTGGCGCGCTATGGCATGACCGATCTCATCTACAATCACATCACCGCGCGGGTGCCCGGCGATGAGGGCCACATCCTCATCAACCCCTATGGCTTTCTCTATGCCGAGATCACCGCGTCGAGCCTCTACAAGATCGATCTTGACGGCAATGTCGTGCTGAAGCCCGACACGCATTACGGCATCAACCAGGCCGGCTATGTCATCCACAGCGCGGTTCACGCCGCACGGCATGATGTCGGCTGCGTCATCCACACCCATAGCCGCGCCGGGATGGCGGTGGCGGCGATGAAATGCGGGCTGCTGCCGCTGACGCAAACGGCGATGCGCTTCCACGGCAAGGTCGGCTATCACGCCTATGAAGGCCCGGCGATCGACACCACCGAGCGCGCGCGCCTGGTGCGCGACCTCGGCGAGAACGACGTGATGTTCCTGCGCAATCACGGCATCCTCGCCTGCGGCCGCAGCATCGCCGAGGCGTTCAACATCCTTTATTGGCTCGAGATGGCGTGCAAGGCGCAGGTCGACTGCATGGCGGCCAATACCGAGCTCATGCTTCCCGACCCGGAGGTCGCCGCCAAGACCGCCCACCTCTATGCGCCCAGCACCCGGCGGGTCTATGGCGAGATGGAGTGGGAGGCGATGCTGCGCCAGCTGGACCGCGACGACCCCTCCTACCGCACGTAAGAAAGATTTACCACGGAGACACGGAGGACACGGAGAACGAAGAAATAGGCCGCGAAGCGGCCTTGAAACTTATCTTCTCCGTGCTCTCCGTGCCTCCGTGGTACTTCTTATTCAAGCCGCTTGCTACGCGGGTGAACTATTCTCCCCTTGACATTCGCCCATCGCGAGGGCATTTAGCGCGCAGCAGATGTCTCGCGACTGCGCGACGCGCTGAGGGTTTTCGAGCCCCGAGCGCCCCTCTCGAGATTAATCAAACGTCAACCAAACCTCCCGGTCGCGCGGACGAGGTCCCTTCCAGGGTGAAGTGGCGGCCGCTCCGCACGGTGTCTTCGACGCCGCGCTTCAAGGCGCATAACCGCAGCTTTTGATCCCAACCAACGAGCCCCCGCGCATCAAGCGACAGGGGCCAACACGAAAGAATCCCTTACTGTGATTTCCAGCTTTTCCGAGCTCGCATTGAGCGAGCCCTTGCAACGCGCGCTCGCCGCCGAGGACTACCGGACGCCGACGCCGATTCAGGCCCAGGCCATCCCGCATCTGCTTGCCGGACGCGACCTGCTCGGCGTGGCGCAGACCGGCACCGGCAAGACCGCGGCTTTCGCGCTGCCGATCCTGCAGCGCCTGGCCGAGCGACGCGTGGCGCCGGCGCCGAAATCGGCGCGCACTCTGGTGCTGACGCCGACGCGCGAGCTCGCCGTGCAGATCGATGACAGCTTCCGCCGCTATGGCCGGCATCTCTCGCTGCGCCAGGCGGTCATCTTCGGCGGCGTCGGCCAGCAGCCGCAGGTCGCGGCGATGGCGCGGGGCGTCGACATTCTCGTCGCCACGCCGGGCCGGCTCCTCGATCTCATGAACCAGCGCCATGTGCGCTTCGACGGCCTCGGCATCCTCGTCCTCGACGAGGCCGACCGCATGCTCGACATGGGCTTCATCCGCGATGTGAAGCGCATCATCGCGGCGCTGCCGCGCGAGCGCCAGACCTTGCTGTTCTCGGCGACCATGCCCGGCGACATCGCCGAGCTTGCCCAGAGCGTGCTGCGCGCGCCGGTGAAGGTCGAGGTGACGCCGGTCTCGTCCACCGTGGAGCGGATCGACCAGCGCGTCCTCTTCGTCGACGGCGGTGAAAAGCGCGCGCTGCTCGCCGCGGTGCTGCGCGACCCCGAGATCGCCCGCGCCCTCGTCTTCGCCCGCACCAAGCACGGCGCCGACCGCATTGCCCGCGATCTGGAGCGCGGCAATGTGCGCGCCGCCGCCATCCACGGCAACAAGTCGCAAGGCGCGCGGCAGCGCGCGCTCGAAAGCTTCCGCGGCGGTCAGGTTCGTGTCCTCGTCGCCACCGACATCGCCGCGCGCGGCATCGATATCGACGGCATCACGCATGTGATCAATTTCGACCTGCCGAACGTGCCGGAGAGCTATGTCCACCGCATCGGCCGCACGGCGCGCGCCGGCTCTTCGGGCGTCGCGCTCTCCTTCTGCAGCGCCGAGGAGCGCGAGCTGCTACGCGATATCGAGCGGCTGACGCGGCGCCGCCTCGCCGTGATCGAGGACCATCCCTTCGCGCGGCGCGATCGGCAGGCGCCGACACCGCAGCCGCAGCGCCCCAACGCCGCACGGCCGCAGGGCCGCCGCCAGCACAAGCGCTGGCGCCACAAGCGCCCCGGCGCGGACGCGGCGGCACAGCGCGCTCGGGCCTAGGAGCCGCCGGGCGCAGCGAGGCGGCGCTATGCGCAGCGAGTGGGTGCGAGAAGAGCAAATCGTGTAGACTGACGGTCACGCCGCGGGATCCGGCGACAGCGCCGAGAGGAGCGCCATGCCCCAATCGACCCGAACCGTCCGCACGATGTGCCCGATGAATTGCCACCCGACCCTTTGCGGCATGCTCGTCGAGGTGCGGGACGGCGATGTCATTTCGGTCAGGGGCGACGCGGACAATCCCGACAGCCGCGGTTTCCTGTGCGTGCGCGGGCAGGCCGCGCGCGACATCGTCGGCAATCCGAAGCGGCTGCTGCGGCCGCTGATGCGCGACCGCCGCAGCGAAGACGCCTGGCACGCGGCGAATTGGGACGCGACGTTGGACCGCATCGCCGACCGCATAACCAAAGCCGGCCGCGAAGCAACCGCGCTGTGGATCGGGCATGGCAGCATCGCCAACAATTACGGCGTGTCCGTGGGCAGCCAGCTCAGCGCCCGCTTCGCCAATCTCCTGGGCTGCCAGTATTGGAGCCCGTCGATGGTCTGCTGGGGCCTCGGCGGCTTCGGCATCGGCCTCACCGGCGCACTCCAGATCAACACCAAGGAGGACATGGCGGCGAATTCCGCGATGGTCGTCATGTGGGGCGCCAACCTCGCGAGCCAGCCCAACACCGCGCGGCACTTCATCGCCGCCAAAAAGCGCGGCGCCCGTATCGTGACGATCGACGTGCGGCAGACCGAAGCCGCCGCCCAATCGGACGAATTCTTCGCGATCCGCCCCGGCAGCGACGCCGCCCTCGCGCTCGCGATGATGCACGTCATCATCGGCGAAGGCCTTTACGATGCCGCCTTCGTCGCCGCGCACACGCTCGGCTTCGACGAGCTTGCGCGCCACGTCCAGCCATTCTCCCCGGAGTGGGCGGCGCACGAAACCGGGATCGCGGCCGAGCGCATCGCCGCCTTTGCCCGCGACTACGCCCGCATAAAGCCGGCGATGATCGTGCTCGGCGGCAGTTCCCTGCACAAAGGCCGGAACGGCTGGCAGGCCGCGCGCGCGGTGGCGTGTCTGCCGGCGCTCGTCGGCGCCTACGGGATCGCCGGCGGCGGCCTCGGTCCGCGTCACGGCGCGCTCGCGCATGGCGGCGGCTTTGCCACCGTGGCGGCAGCCGAGCGCCGCCCGCCCGGCCGCTACGTTCCGAACCAGATGTCGGAGATCGCAGCCGCGCTCGGCGACGGGCGGATTCGCGTGCTGCTGATCCTCGGCAGCAACATGCTGTCCTCCTATGCGGAGGCGGGGCAGGTCGCGGCGGCGCTCGACAAGCTCGACCTCGTCGTCGCGCACGATCTCTTCATGAACGAGACCATCCGCCGCTTCGCCGATATCGCGCTGCCCGGCACGGCCTGGCTCGAAGACGTCGGCTGCAAGGCGACGCAGACGCACCTCTATCTTGCCGAACGTGCGCTGGCGCCGGAGGGCGAGGCACGGCCGATGCAGAACGTGCTGCGCGGCCTCGCCGAGCGGCTCGGGGTCGCCGATTTTTACCCTTGGGCGTCGCACGAAGATCTGCTCGACACGATCCTCGATTGCCCCTCGACCGGCCGGACGACCGTCGCGACCTTGCGCGCCGCCGGCGGCATCCTGCCGCTCAAGGTATCGCACATTGCCTATCCCGATCGCCGGTTCGATACCCCCTCGGGGAAGATCGAATTCGTCTCGGCGCGCGCCGCGGCGGTCGGCCTGCCGGCGCTGCCGATGCACGATGCGCAACCGCCGCGAGATGCGACGGCCTATCCGCTCGTTCTCTGCCACGGCCGGACATTGACGCAGTTCCACGCCTTCTACGACCACGGCCAGGCGCTGCCGTTGCTGGCCGAACGCGACCCGGAGCCAAAGCTGTGGATATCGCCCGCCGATGCCGCAGCGCGCCGGCTTTCCGAGGGCGATGCGATCCGCGTCCATAACCAGCGCGGCGAGTTCTCGGCAAAGGCGCATCTGACCGATCGCATGCCGCCGGGCGTCGTGTGGATGCGCGACGGCTGGCCGGACCTCAACCGCGTGACGTCCGGCGCGCCGGTGCTGCCGCACGCGGCGCTCGGGATGTTCCATTTCACGGTCGGCCAGGCCGATTACGGCGCCATGGTCGAGGTCGCGATCGCCTGACGGGAAAAGGGAGATCGCGGTAAAGCCCTGTTGAACGCCGCGTTCCTTGCAGTCATCGCCGAAAGCGTTTATCGTAAACCACGAATTGCTGTCCGCCTGCGTCGCGGCGGTGGACAGTTTCGCTGCACTGAAAGATCGGGGTCGAGCGCCAAGCTCATTGGGAAAAGGCGGGCTGCCACTGTGCCCGGCCGAGCCGCCTTTCCGGCGGAAAAACGCTATGCCGTTTCGCGTTGTTCGCACCGCTCTTTGACCACGTCGCCCCTAACGACAGGCGCGCCTCGCTCCGATCAGAGGCGGCGCGAGCGTCGCCGAGTAGCGGGGGTGGGTGCGTTGCGATGAGGAACGAGCGTAGCCCGCAACGGCCCGGGTCGCGGCGGTGTTCGCCGCCGCGAGCGGAATGCCGGATGCGGCAACAGCAATTGAGGGAGGACCGCGCAGCGATGAAAAGCCGTGCCGCCATCGCCTTCGAGGCGAAGAAGCCGCTCGAGATCGTCGAGGTCGACCTTGACGGGCCGAAAGCCGGCGAGGTCCTGGTCGAGATCAAAGCGACCGGCATCTGCCACACCGACGACTACACCTTGTCGGGCCTCGATTCAGAGGGGCTGTTTCCCTCGATCCTCGGCCATGAAGGCTGCGGCGTGGTGGTCGAGACCGGCGCCGGCGTCACGACAGTCAAGGCCGGCGATCATGTCATCCCGCTCTACACGCCGGAATGCCGGCAATGCAAGTCCTGCCTCTCCGGCAAGACCAATCTCTGCACCGCCATTCGAGCGACGCAAGGCAAGGGCGTGATGCCCGACGGCACCTCGCGCTTCAGCTACAAGGGCCGGATGGTCCATCACTATATGGGCTGCTCGACTTTCTCGAATTTCACGGTGCTGCCGGAGATCGCGGTGGCCAAGATCCGCAACGACGCGCCGTTCGACAAGGCCTGCTATATCGGCTGCGGCGTCACCACCGGCGTCGGCGCGGTGATCAACACGGCGAAGGTCAAGCCGGGCGCCAACGCCATCGTCTTCGGGCTGGGCGGCATCGGCCTCAATGTGATCCAGGGGCTGAAGCTCGCCGGCGCCGACAAGATCGTCGGCGTCGACATCAACGACCGCAAGGAGGAATGGGGCCGCCGCTTCGGCATGACCCATTTCGTCAACCCGAAAAAGGTGCAGGGCGATATCGTGCAGCATCTCGTCGGCCTTACCGATGGCGGCGCCGATTACACCTTCGACTGCACCGGCAACACCACGGTGATGCGCCAGGCGCTCGAAGCCTGCCACCGCGGCTGGGGCGAGAGCATCATCATCGGCGTCGCCGAAGCCGGCAAAGAGATCGCCACCCGGCCGTTTCAGCTCGTCACCGGCCGCGTCTGGCGCGGCACCGCGTTCGGCGGCGCCCGCGGCCGCACTGACGTACCCAAGATCGTCGACTGGTATATGGGCGGCAAGATCCAGATCGATCCCATGATTACGCATGTTCTGCCGCTCGAGCGCATCAACGATGCTTTCGATCTCATGCATCGCGGCGAAAGCATCCGCTCGGTGATCGTCTACTGAGTTTTCCCAGGGAGGAAGGAGGGCAATCATGGCCATTTCGATCCATCCGTCGGTTGACAACGGCGTGAAAAAGGGATCGGCCAACTTCACAGGCGGCACATTGACCTGCGACTGCAGTACGAACCCGGTGACGATGCGAATAGCGTCGCAGTCGGCGCACAATCACGTTTGCGGCTGCACCAAATGCTGGAAGCCGGAGGGCGCGCTCTTCTCGATGGTCGCCGTCGTGCCGCGTGACAAGGTGGAAGTCGCCGCCAACGGCAACAAGCTCAAGATCGTCGATGAGAGCGCCGTCATTCAGCGCTACGCGTGCAAGGATTGCGGCGTCCACATGTATGGCCGCATCGAGAACAAGGCCCACCCCTTCTACGGCCTGGATTTCATCCACACCGAGCTGTCGGATGATCAGGGCTGGTCAGCGCCTGAATTCGCGGCTTTCGTCTCCTCGATCATCGAATCCGGCGCGCCGCCGGCGCAGATGGGCGCCGTCCGCAGCAGGCTGAAGGAGCTCGGCCTTGAGCCCTATGACTGCCTGTCGCCGCCGCTGATGGACGCCATCGCGACGCATGTGGCAAAATCGAAGGGAGTGTTGCGCGCCTGACGGCGCCGCCCGCGCCGGGATCGGCGGCCGACGCCGATCCCGCGCGAGGCTGCCCCGATCAGGTCTGCTTCTCAGGCGGGCCATACTGGCAGCGCCAGCCGTTGAGCCGCCATTTGGGGTGCTCTTCGAGCCATTGCGCGGCCATTTGCTGGCCCTGAATCATGCATGCCATCGGGCTCGCCACATCGATCGGCGGCCGTTCCTCGTGGCAGTTACTCGGAGTGCCGGAGAGACAAACGACCAGGATAAGAGTGGTGATCATTGGATAAAGAGCCCTTCCAGCAGCTGCGGCGTCGCGAACCACCAGCAATAGCCGTGCCAAAGCGCGGCGCAAGCTCTAGCCAAGAAGCGCAGACGACGCCAGAGCGTTCCAACTGCACAGAAACGCGGCAACTCTGCCTCGATTTACCAACCGGATGGTTAACGCGGACGGCGGCAGGCGGTGTGCTGGCCGCGGCGTTGGCGGTGCTGCTGACGGGAAGCGCCGCGGCAGCGGACCTCTCGGTCGATCAGGTGCGCGCCGCTCTCGCGCAGGCGACACCGGAGCGGCCGGCCGATTTCGCCGGCAAGAATCTGAGCGAGCTCGACCTCAGCGGCATCGACTTCAAGCATGCGGATCTCGCTCATGCCAATCTCTTCGCCGCGAAGCTGGCGGGAGCCGATCTAGCGGGTGCCGATCTCCGCTTTGCGCGACTCGATCTCGCCTGGATCATGCGCGCCGATTTCACCGGCGCCGATCTCAGCCATGCCAGCCTCTTCGGGCCGGTGATCGCGACCGGCATGGCACAACCGCCGCCCGATCAGACGCCGCGCTTCGCCGGCGCCAATTTCTCGGGCGCACGCGTGATCGCGCGGCTGGCCGGTTGCGACCTGCAACGCGCGCGCTTCGTCGGCGCGGAGCTCGGCGTCGATTTGAAGAACCAGCCGATGGGCCAGATGCGCAATGACTTCACCAGCGCCAATCTCACCGGCGCCAATTTCGCCGGCGCCGATCTCAACCGCGCCGAGCTCGCCTTCGCGAAGCTGCGCGGCGCCGATCTTTCCGGCACCAACCTGTTCCGCGCCGACCTCGCCGGAGCCGATCTCAGCGGCGCCGATCTCGCCGGCGCCAATCTCACCGAGGCCGACCTCGACGGCACGATCCTCACCGGCGCCAAGCATCTCGACGCCGCCAAGGGATTCGACAAGGCGATCAACGCCGACAAGGCGATACGCTGAAACGGCCCAGGACAACGCTAGGGCTTGGCCGACTCTCCCTTGTTGTCGAGCAGCGGGACGCCATAATCGCGCAGGATTGCCGTGATGTCCTGCTGGCGCCGCTGCAGCACCTCCTCGATGCGCTGATGCCAGGCGGCGTCGCCATGACGCGTCCCCATCGCGATCTGATAGGTGAGCGGCGGAATGCCGGGCTCTTGTTGGAGCGGCGCCATGGCAAGCGGCAGCTTGTCATGCTTGATGTAATAGCCGGCGAAGGGGCCCCAGACCATGCCGGCGTCGATGGCGCCGCTCGCCACATCGAGCAGCATCTGATGCGCCGGATTCTCGACGCGCGTATCGACGGTCAGGTCGTAGGGCTTGGCGTTCGCCATGAGACCATGGCGCACGAGAAGATTGGACGGCGGCGTGCCGCCGACGACGCCGATATGCAATGCCTTCAACGCGGGATCATCGAGATTGGCCGGGACCGGCTTGTCGCGCGGGAAGACGAGCACATAGCCGGTGCGGTAATAGGGGGTGGTCGTCTGCATGAGCTCGTCGCCCACCACGGTGCCGATGACGAGATCGCAGTGTCCGCCGTTGAGGCCGACGCGCACGAAACCGATCACCTGCGGAAACCAGAAATACTCGACCGGCAGCGACAAATCCTGGCCGATGAGCTGGGCGATCTTGTTCTCGAACCCCTCGCCCTTCTCGTCGGAGAACGGCAGATTGTGGGGATCGGCGCAGACGCGCAGCGCGCTCGGCGTCGCGGCATGGCCGCCGACGGGCACTTCCGCCCAGACGGCTTTTCCCAGGGCGAGCGCCAGCGCCGCCGAGAGCGCGAGACGAAGCAACGTGCGGGTCGACAAGCGACACCTCCTTGGCGGCAGCTCTGGCCGCTCCTAGTGCTCGTTGATGCGCTGCGGCCGGCCGCGTCCGAGCACGCCGTCCGAGCGCGCCTTCAGATAGGCGTAGATGTCGTCGAGATAGTCCATCACGTCCTCGACTGTGCCGAAAGGCGGCATCACATTCTCGGCCGCGGTGTTGACGTCCTGGCGGCCATTCACCACGATTTCCTTGAATTGGTCCTCGCTCATGGTCTTCAGCGAGAGGGTGAGGTCAGGCGCGTAGGAGCTGCCGGCGCCGTCGGGACCGTGGCAGCGCATGCAGGATTCGGTATAGCGCCGCCAACCATTGTAGGTGTGGTCGTCGACCTTGCCGTCCTTGATCGTGTAGGGCGGTTTTTCGGCTTCGCCGGCCGCCGCGACGGCCGTGCCGCCGATCGAGACCACAACGCCCAAAGACGCAAGCGCCGCTAGGCAGAGCCGCCACGTCATCCGCATCCTCCCGAAACGATCATTCTTGGCTTGGCCCCGTCGAAGGGCAGAGAACGAGGAGTTGGCATCCCGGCTGTTCCGGGATGCCAACCGCCTCGACTTCGACGCTTCGAGCGCCCGTCGCGTGGACGGGCGCTCAGGGGCGATCAGGGCAGTGCGAAGACCGTCAGCACGCCGCCGAGCTGGGTGTAGTCGGCGAGCGATTTATAGGCGCCCACCGCACCGAGCCCGTCGGTGTCCTTGGTCAGACCCGCCGCCATGCCGATGCCGGCCCAGCCGCCGACGCCGGAGAGAACGGCGATGTACTGCTTGCCGTTATGCGTATAGGTCATGACGTTGCCGATGATGCCGGAGGGAGTCTTGTAACGATAGAGCTCCTTGCCCGTCTTCAGATCGACCGCCTTCAGATAGCCTTCGAGCGTGCCGTAGAAGCCGACGCCGCCCGCGGTGACGAGCGCACCCGACCACACCGAGAAGGGCTCCGGATCCGACCACACGATCTTGCCGGTCCCGGCATTCCAGGCGATGAAGTTGCCGAGGTTGTCGTCGCCCGCGGGCGGGAACATCGACAAAGTCGCGCCGACATAGGGCTGGCCGGCGGTATAGGAGACCTTGAACGGCTCGTAATCCATGCAGACATGGTTCGTCGGCACGTAGAAGAGCCCGGTCACCGGCGAGAACGCGGCCGGCTGCTCATCCTTCGAGCCGAGCGCCGCCGGACAGATCCCCTTCGTGTTGTGATCCTCGCCGCCGGCGCCTGTGCTGTACTGGCTTACCACCTGCGGCCGTCCGGTCGTCATGTCGACATGCGTCGCCCAGTTGACTTTGGGATCGTATTTCTGCGCGACGAGGAGCTCGCCATTCTCGCGGTTGAGCGTATAGCCGAAGCCGTTGCGGTCGAAATGCACGAGCGCTTTGGTCATCTTCCCGTTGACCGGGATGTCGGCCAGGATCATCTCGTTGATGCCGTCATAGTCCCATTCGTCATGGGGCGTCATCTGATAGACCCATTTCGCCATGCCGGTGTCGGGATCGCGCGCGAAGATGGTCATCGACCACTTGTTGTCGCCCGGCCGCTGCACGGGGTTCCAGGTGCTGGGATTGCCCGAACCGTAATAGATCAGGTTCAGCTCCGGATCGTAGGAGATCCAGCCCCAGGTATCGCCGCCGCCGATCTTCCACTGATCGCCTTGCCAGGTCTTGAGAGACGAGTCCTTGCCGACCGGCTTGCCCATCGAGGTAGTGCTGGCGTCGAACAGGATCTGGTTGTCCGGCCCTTCCGAATAGGCGCGCCAAACCAGCTTGCCGGTCTTGATGTCATAGGCGTCGAGATGGCCTTGCACGCCGAACTCGCCGCCGCTCACGCCGACCAGCACCTTGTCCTTCACGACCTGCGGCGCGCTGGTCCCGGTGGCGCCTTTCTTGGCGTCATCGACCATCACCTTCCATTCTTCCTTGCCGGTCTTCGCATCGAGCGCCACCAAGGCGTTGTCCGCCTGGTGGAGGAAGATCTTGCCGTCGCCATAGGCGACGCCGCGATTGACCGTATCGCAGCACATCACCGGGATCACCGTTGGATCCTGGCGCGGCTCGTACTTCCAGAGAATGCGGCCGCTGTTGTTGAGGTCGAGCGCGAAGACGTTGTTCGGGAACGGCGTGCTCAAATACATCACATCGCCGACGACGAGAGGATTACCCTCGTGGCCGCGCAACACGCCAGTGGAGAAGCTCCACACCGGATGCAGGTCCTGCGCGTTCTGTACATTGATCTGGTCGAGCTTGCTGAAGCGCGTATTGGCGTAGTCACCGGTCGGGATCGCCCACTGGCCCGGCTGCTTCTCGAGCTTCATCAAATCGTCGTTCGCCAGCGCGCCGCTCATCGGCAAGGCAATGGCCGCCAGAGCGAGCAAAAGGCAACCTCTTCTCATCGGTTCCCTCCCTTTTATGTTGTCGACACTGTTTCGCGCCGTGGCTGCATGGTGCCGCCCGGCGGTAACGGGTGCGGCGAGCCGCGCCCAAGATGCCCCTGGTCCAAGTGGTTAAAGCGTACCCTGAATATTTGAAAAAAGCAAAAGGCTAATCCTTGGTAGTTGCCGCACCCTTTCGGGGCAACCGGAGGTCGCGTACCGCCGCTGCTTGGATCGAGGTCGCGAAATGCCTATCATGGGGTGAATTCGCAAAGATCGAGAGCCGCCATCAAAGAGGCGGCCGATGGGGAGGGACGAATGACTGGAACATCGAGCAAGATTGCCATCCTGGCAGCGCTGCTCGCGGCGGCAGCGCCGCTCGGCACGATGCCCGCGCAGGCGGGCAACGCCTATCCCACATCCGAGACGGTCGACTATGTGATCGGCTGCATGGCGGTCGATGGCAACACCCGAGTGGCGCTGTTGAAATGCTCCTGCAGCATCGATCAGGTGGCGCAGCGTCTGCCGTTTTCCGAATACGAGAAGGCGGAGACGGCCTTGGCCATGCAGAAAGGCGGCGCGCTCGGCGGGCGCGTCGGCGTCTTCAAAGATCCGCCCGAGCTCAAGGCGGCAATCGCGAAGCTGCACGAAGCGCAAGCCGAGGCGAGCCGCCAATGCTCCGGTTAGGTTCGCGCGCGGCTATTTCGTGACGTTGCGCTCGAGCTGCGCGCGATCCCAGTCGCCGCGCTGCGCGGCCGCCTCGTAGGTGCTTTGCAGAAAGTCGAGCAGGAACGCATCGCGCGATGGCGCGCGGCGAACCTCGTCATAGGGCAGCAGGAATTCGCCGAAATCGCGGCTGTAGAAAGCGGGTCCCGGCCGCACTGGCGCGTCCGCGAAGCCCGGCGGCGCCGGATAGGCGTAAGCGTAGAAAGCCGGTTGCTCCATGCCCGGACCGCCGGGCCAGAAGCCGCAGCTGCTCACTTCGTCGCGATAGGCCTCGCGCGTGACGCGGTCGGCGACGTTGGGCGCGCCGGGATGCGGCGGCGCGACGCGGCCGGAGAAGCGTGTCACCGCCAGATCGAAGCTGCCCCAGAAGAAATGCACCGGGCTGACCTTGCCGACGAAGCGCGCGCGGAACGCGTTGAAGACGCGATCCGCCTGCACCAGAACGCGCCAGAAGCGCTGCGCATAGTCGCGATCGTAGCTGGCATGCATTTGGTCGCGCTCGAACGGGATCGGATTCGGCAGCTCGACCGGCATGGTCCAGATCCGCACGTCGAGCCCGAGCGCGCGCAGCCGGCGCATCAGCTCGGCATGGAACGTTGCCACGCTCATCGGCTGCAGCGCAAACGCGTCGCCCGCACCGTCGCTGGCCTCGATCACCAGGCGATGATCGAGGAAGTCGAAATCGATCTGGAACATGCGCTCGCCATGCGGCATCGGCGACGTCGTCAACCCGCGACAGGTGACATAGAGCGGCACTTGCCACCAGTGATTGACCGGCGGCGCCGCAGCAAGACGGATCTTGCCCACGATTTGCATCCAGAGATGCAGCGTCGCGCAAGACTCGCGCCATTCGTTGAAAGGGAGGCTCGGCCAAGGATCGATAACGCCGCTGCTGTCGGTCATGATCACCCCCGCATCTCACATGCCGGCTGAACGCCGACGGATCGAAGCACATCTTAGGGGTTAACGGCGCTGAGCGAGGCTCGTCATCGACGCAGTCGGCTGCCGCCGTTCAACAGCCCAGAGACCTCGCGTCAGAGCGCGACTCGCCGCCCCTCTTCCGCCGACCAATAGCCGGCATAGACGACCCTCATCGTCTCATACGCGAGGTCGAGACCGGCGCGCGGCTGCCGCCCCAAAGCGACGCATTCCATGAAATCCTGGATTTCCTGGACATAGCCGCGCGTCCACTCCTCTTCGAGACAGACGAATTGCCAACCGGTCTTCCGGTCGACCTTCTCGGTGATATAGACGTTCTCGAGCTTGGCCTCGTCGGTCAAGTAACTGAGCATGTGGTTGTTGGGCGTGATGTTGGCCGCGAGCGCGCCGCCACTGGTATAGGTCTCGACCAGGTTGCGCACCCCGCCCAGGATCATGTCGCCGGAAAAGACGGTCGCCTTGGTGCCGTCCGAAAAGGTGAGCGTCAGCATGCCCCAATCCTCGACATCGACCGGATTGGCTTTGATGAAGGCGCGATCCCGCGCCGGCAGGCCGGCGGCGAGATTGCCGATATCCGCCGTCACCGCCGCGACGGTGATCCGCTCGCCGCGCGCCGCGGCTTCGACCGCTTTCAGATAAAGCACCGCCGAGATCGGATGGCACCCCATGCGGATGAGCGAGCCGCCGCCGGTCATCGACCAGTGCGCGGCGTGGGCGGCATGCGAGCCGCTGTGGCTCTCATCCGCCTTCATGAACAGGATCTTGTCGCGCGTCGCCTGCAGAATCTCGACGGTCTTGGCCACCGCCGGCGCATAGACCCAGTCTTCCGCATAGAGGAAGAGCCGGCCGCTGGCGGCGATGGCGGCGCGGGTCTCGTCCATCTCTTCCATGACGCGCCGATACATCAGCGCTTTCGCCACCGCTCTGCCGATCGGCGCCGGGTCGCCGTCGCGGCCGAAATATCCGGCGAAGGGCTTCTCGCAGATGACATGCTTTCCCGCCTCCATGGCGGCCACGATCATGTCCGCATGCAGTGCCGGCGGCGTGCAGATATCGACGACGTCAATCTCCTTGTCGGCGATCAAGGCGCGGAAATCGCGATAGGTCTTGGGGATCCTATGCTTCGCGGCAAAATCGAGCACGTGCTCGCCGCGCGCCGCTACCGCCGTCACTTCGGCATCGACGCCGTAGACGCGCTTGTAGCCATGCATGTGGAGTTCCGCGGCAAAGCCGCTGCCGATGAGGCCCACTCTCACTTTCGCCACTGTGCTCTCCCTCTTGAGCCCATTCCCGCGAAAGCGGGGAACCAGAGCCAAGGGCTCCGCTGACCGGGGCTGAAGCTCCTGGATGCCCGCTTTCGCGGGCAAGGCGACAATTAAGGCATGGAGTCGTCGAGCGTTTTGTACACTTTCTAGCGCCTTAGCGGGGGCGGCGAAGTAGAGAGGCGCAAGTCAGCGTTTCCGACGCGATCGCCCCAATGAGGCGACCCAGTCCTTCACTTCTTGGTGCGAAATACCTTCAGCTCGGTCGAGCGAGGCCATGGCATTCCTGATTCCCGTCACCTGCCACTCGTTCACCTTGAGATATTCTTCGATCGCCTCTGCCGCGAGACACGAGCAGCTCCGGGCTGTGCTCTTAGCCAACTTTTCCAACCGCGTTTTGACGCCAACATCGAGGCAAACCGCTACGGTCTTCGACGGCATAGGTGCTCCGATCGTCGACTGTTCATGGTGTAGAGTCGAGGTGTGGCGCGGTAGCTGTAGGTCGACCATATCTGTTTGCCGCCCCTTTCGTCTGGCGGTGCCTCACTGGGTCGCCCATTGGCGCCGTTTCCACACCCCGCTCATCGAACCGGACATGCAGAGCTACCGCATCCGGCTCTCGGACAAGACATCACGCCTTCACCCACGGCACGTCGTGCCCAAGTCGGGTCAGCCGTACGAGCCCGAAGTGCCCGTAAAGGTGCGAGAGTGGATAGGTCCCGCCCTTGCGTCGCCTGACCTTGTGCTTGAAGCGCAACCACCGACGCAACCGCACAGCGGTGTAGTTGTCGAGCGCCCGATACGCTTTGCTGACG
>DATJLU010000079.1:0-20955 GCA_035509275.1 Allostellaceae bacterium
GGTCTGCTCCGAGGCCGACGCCACCGTCCTTGCCTGGCGCTGCGTCTCTTCCGCCGTCGCCGACATGCTGGTCGCCGTCGCGCGCATCTCCGTCGCGGCCGACGCCAGCCCCTCCAGCGCGTCGCGCACCGAGCGGTCGAACTCGCCGATATAGCCTTCGATCGCCTTCTGTCGCGCTTCCTTGTGCGCCTGCTCGGTGCGCTGCTCGGCGGCCAGCCGGTCGGCTTCGATCATGCTCTCCTTGAACACCTGAACCGCCTGCGCCATCTCGCCGATCTCGTCTTTGGCATCCTTCGCCGGGATCTCGGCGGATTTGTCGCCGCCGGCGAGCTTCCTCATCGCGCGCGTCATGCCCGAGACCGGCTTGACGATGCCCCCGCCGATCAGCCAGGCGAGAGCGCCGCCGACGAGCAGCGCAAGCCCTCCCAGGACCGCCTGCAGCATCGACGTGCTCGATACGATGTCGTCTGTCGTCCGCTGCGCGCCGGCGAGATCGTGGTCGAGCGTCTTCTGCGCCGCCGCTCCGTCCTCATCGATCTTCTGGAATTCCGGCGCCATGGTTTGCTCATAGAGATCATTCGCGTCGAGCACCGCCTGCGCCACATCGCGGAAGGTCGCGCTATAGGCAGCGAGCGAGGCGTTGACCGGCGCGATCACTCCGTTCAACGCGGCAGCGTCGGGGTCGGTCTGCAGCACGACCAGTGCCGAGCTCGCCCGGTCTGCAGCCGTGGCGAAGGCGGTGGGACCGGTGGCTTCGTTTGTGGCCAGGAAACGCAGGCTGGCGACGCGGACGAGGAGCACGGACGCTTCGATCCGTGTCGTTTCCACCTTGAGATCGGAGCTGCTTTGCGCTCGCGACGCATCGACCAGCTTCGATGTCGCCGCTGTCAGATCTTCGCCGCCGCTGAGCAGCTTGGCGCGAGCGGCGGTGATGGTCTTGCCGAGCACGACCAGCTTGTCGAAATTCTGCTTGACCGAGGCGATGGTGGTTGAAGCATCGCCATAGAGCTGCTTGCGCTCCTGCGACATCGTCGCTTTGGCCGCGGCGGCGAGCAGCGCCGTCGCCTGTGCTTGATCGGCATCAAAATCCTTGATGACGGTCTCGTCCTCGCTGGTCTGATACTTGAGCGCATCCCGGCGCATCCGCTCGGCGATATGCTCTACCTCGAGATTGCGCGTCGTGTTGCCCGCGACGGAGACGAACTTGCCGAGCTGTTGGTGGATGCCGCCGAGTTCCAAGACGCCGAACAGAGCGACGGCAGCGGCGATCATCACCGGTGCGCCGAACCCGGCATAGATTCGGAATTTGATCCTAAAGTCGCTAAACCGCATGCCCCGCTCCTGAGCAGGACGACAGTTGTCGTCGAAGACACGGCGTTCGCCGGCAGATTTCGGATCGAAGTCGCGCTCCGTTGAGATCGGCCTGACTTCTCCGCTCAGCTTAGGAGCCGCCGGATTAAGAAATCGCGAATTACAGCAAATTCACCCGCAGCCGCTGGCATCCTGGACCGGAGCGCCTTCGTGAACATCGTCCGCGGCAGTTTCGCCGCGCCGCACCATGATTTAGAGTCGGTTCGGTGCTATGGAGAATAGTCCGATGCCCGATGACCGATCGATCGGCTCATGCGGCCGCTGAGCGAGCTTCCCGCTTCATCTCGCCGGGGCATCGGCTTCGTCCTCACCGACATGGACGATACCTTGACCTTCCGCGGCCGGCTTTCGGCCGCGACCTATGCGGCGCTTGAGCGGCTCGACCATGCCGGCATCATCGTCGTGCCGGTGACGGCGGCGCCGGCGGGCTGGTGCGATCTGATCGCGCGCCTATGGCCGGTGCGAGCTGTCATCGGCGAAAATGGGGGCTTTCATTTCAGCCGCGCCCCTGATACCGGCGCCCTGCGCCGCACCTTCTGGCTTCCAGACGAGGAGCGCGCCCGCAGCATGGAACGGCTCAGCGCAGTGGCGCTGCGGATCCTCGCGACCATTCCCGGAGCCAGCGAGGCCTCCGATCAGCCCTTCCGCCTCACCACCTGGGCGATCGAGCCGACCGATCCTGTCGCCGCCGATGCAGTGGCAGCGGCGTGGCGCGCTGCCGGCGCCCGCGCCACGATCAACTCGCTTTGGGCGCTCGGCTGGTTCGGCGGTTTCGACAAGCTCGCCATGGCGCTGCGGCTGGCGCACGAGATCTTCGGCGCCGATTTCGACGGCGCCCGCGAGAGGGTGGTCTATGTCGGTGATTCCCTGAACGACGAGCCGA
Organism: Allostellaceae bacterium; assembly: GCA_035509275.1. Lineage (GTDB taxonomy): Bacteria > Pseudomonadota > Alphaproteobacteria > ATCC43930 > CGMCC-115725 > DAHUYF01. The sequence continues at coordinate 2,255 of DATJLU010000079.1, forward strand.
TGTTCCGCTTCTTTCCGCATTCTATCGGCGTCGCCACCGTCGCGTCTTATCTCGACCGGCTTGCAGCGCCGCCGCGCTACGTCACGCAAGGCCCGGGCGGCGCCGGCTTCGTCGAAGTCGCGGACGCGTTGCTCGCGGTGCGCTGAGGCCGCCGTCCTCAGCGCCGTCATGATAATGGCGGCGTTTCCGGGTCGCCCGCTTGAGCGGACGCCGTCAGCTCGCATCACCGCCTTCGCATCGTTTGCGCAACCACACCTGTCCGCTCCTCTCGAGGTCCTTGGCCTTCCTGCTTCCTCAGCCAATTCCAAACCTGATCGGCCCTGCCGCTCAGCAGCTTGCACCATGTCGTGTCGCGGATGCCCGCGTCACGCGCCGGCCCCCACCAGCGTTCGGTCACCACCATCAGCTTCCAATCGGGGACGTCGCCGTGACCGTGCTCCAGCAAATGGACTTCGAGCTGCACGGAATATCGCCCACTCCAATAGTTGTGACGGTCGCGGGTCCAGCTCACGCCGTCCACCTCCCAACGATCCCTGATCTGGCTCGGGTTGGAGGAGGCGTAGACTGAGCGCCACTGCCACAAGAAGGAGCGACTGTTGAGGCTGCGCACGCCGCCTTTTCCCCGGCCGCTCAGGCTCTCAGCTCGGCGACCTTGGTTTCGCCATAGATGAGCACCTGCACCTTCTCCAGCGTCACCAGCCCACTCCCCATCATCGCGTCGAGGACGGGGAGGAATTCCGTGATCTTCTGCTCGCTGTCGACGATCTCGATCACGACCGGCAAATCCTCGGAGAGACGCAGGATTTTCGCCGTGTGCAGCCGGCTCGAATGGCCAAAGCCCATGGGCCCGCGCAGCACCGTCGCCCCTGCGAGGTGCAGTTCTCGTGCCTTCAGGACAATCGCCTCGTAGCGCGGGCGCCCATGGTCGCGCTCGTTTTCGCCGAGGAAGACGCGAAGCAGCATGGCATCGCGCGGGACGTGCATGGCCCGTCTCCTCTGTTCCTCCCAATATTCCGCCGGGCCAACAAAAAAGCCCCTACCGCGCGCCGAACGCCGTAGGAGCCATCAGCCATTGCGGCGGTTTCGGGGAGCTCCATCCCCGTCACCCGCAAGCCTCCGTCAATTGCGAACGCGCGTCAACAGGTGTCATGTCGAGGAGGGGCACGGACCGCGCTATTGACAAGATCGCGGGCGATTATCATCCTCGTTTTAATCAGGCGATGGGGTTCGCCTTATAACCGCCCTCGGGGCTGATAACTCCTCCTAGGCGTCTTCGGACGGCAGGAGGAGTTTGCATGAGAGGCCCAGAGCGCCCCCCCAAGCAAAGCTGCGCGCTCCCGGTCCGCCCCGGGCCGGCAAGGTTTGTCGCCCGATGACCGCGCGCGACATCCTGCTGCAGATCAGCCAAGTGCTGACGGTGCTGCTGCTGGCGCCGCTCATTCAAGGCATCATCCTGCAATTCGAGGAGCGGGTGCAGCGCGGACAAGGGCCGGGGATCTTCCAGCCCTATCGCGATCTGTGGAAGCTCTTCCACAAGGAACTGGTTGTGCCGGAGACCGCCTCCTGGCTGTTCTGGGCGACGCCCGTCGTCGCCTTCACCTGCATGCTCACCGTTCCGATCCTGATCCCGGTACTCACCAACTACCCGCTGCCGCTCTCGGACATGGGCGACATTCTGGGCGGGGGGCTCATCCTGACGCTGGGCTCCTTCATGATCATTCTTGCCGGGCTCGATACCGGGAGCGCCTATGGCGGCATCGGCTCGAGCCGCGCGGTGATGGTGGCGATCCTCGCCGAGCCGACGCTGATCCTGGTGTTCGTCGGCATCACGCTCCTGGCGAAGGCCATGCTGCCCTTCGTCGTCAACCATCTGCTGGTGGCGGATTGGCCAGTCTATTGGAGTCCGGCGCATCTCTTTCTCGTCGCCGCGTTTTTCATCCTCCTGCTCGTCGAGACCGACCGCATGCCGATCCATTCGAGCACGCATATCGAGGTCTACATGATCGAGGAGGGACGCATTCTCGAATATTCCGGGCCGTTGCTCGCGCTCCTGAAATGGGCGTCGGCGATGAAGCAACTCATCCTTTACACCATCTTCTGCAACGTGCTGGTCCTGCCCTGGGGCCTCTCGATCGCGGGGACAGCGCTCGGCGCGCTCGGTGCGGCGGCAGGTCTCATCGTCAAGTTCACGCTCGTCGCCGGCTGCGTCGTCGTCGTCGAGACGTGCCAGTCGCGCCTGCGCTTCTACCGCTACCAGGAGCCGCTCGCCGCCTCCTTCCTGCTCGCCGTCCTGTCGATCATCGGCACGCAGCTCAGCTGAGGTCCGCCATGCTGATCCAGCATCTCGATCCGCTCGCCTCCTCGCTGTTGAGCCTGCTGGCGATCGCGAGCCTGCTCCTGTCCTTCGTTATGCTGGGGTCGCGCTGGCTCAAGAACTACCTCTACGCCTTCGCCGCCGAATCCTGGGCGATCGCGGCGCTGTCGGCGGCCGTCGGGTTTTATGGCGGCTATCCCGAGCTTTATTTCGTCGCCGTGCTGACGCTCCTGGTGCGCGGCCTCATTCTGCCTCACCTGATCTGGCGGATCATCAGCCGCCTCGACGTCGACCGCGAGATCCACGAGATCCTCCAGCCGAGCTCGGGCATCGTCATCGGCGGCTTCTTCGTCATGTTCGCGCTCGCCGTCTCGTACCGCATCGCCGCGACGCTGCACCTGGAGCTCACGATCGCGGTGCTGGCGCTCACGGTCATGCTGTCGATGAAGCTCATCGGCTTCCTGATGCTGGCCGTGCGCCACGAGGCGATCAGCCAGATCCTCGGGCTCCTCGTGCTCGAGAACGGCATTTTTCTCGGGACGCAGGTGCTGGTTCCCGGAATGCCGCTCCTCATCGAGCTCGTTATCCTGTTCGACCTTCTGGTCATCGTCGCCTGTTTCGGCGTGCTCGTGGGCTATCTCCTGACCCATGTCGGCACGACCAGCAGCCTCGAGCTCAGGAGACTGGTCGGATGAGCGCCATCGGCGGCCTGCTGCTGGCGCTGGCGCTGGCGCCGCTCGCGGCGGTCTTGCTGTGCGTCGCGGCGCGGAAGCCGCGCTTTGTCGAAGCCTTCAATCTCGCCGCCAGCGCTATCGCCTTTGGCTGCAGCTTGCCGCTGCCGTTCCTCATCGACGGCCGCGCGCTCACCTTCTGGCACGATTATGTCGTCATCGATCGAGCCTCGGCCTGGGTCATGCTGTGCAGCGCGATCGTCTATCTGCTCGCCTCGATCTATGCGGTCGGATACATGCGCCTCCTGCAGGAGGAGGACCGGCTCTGGCAGTTCTATGCCCTCTTCGCCGGCTTCGGCTTTACCACGCTGGTCGCGCCGCTGATGAACAGCATCGGCATCTATTGGATCGCGATCGAGCTCACGACCTTGGTGAGCACTTTCCTCGTCGCCTTCGAGCGCGTCGCCGAGAGCATGGAAGCCGCCTGGAAGTACATCATGCTGGTCTCAGCGGGGATCAGCCTCGCGCTCCTTGGCACCGTGCTCTTCTACTGGGCCGGCAGCTTCGTCCTCGGTCCCAGCTATCAGATGACCTGGGATGTGCTTGCGGCGGCAGCCCCGCGGATGAATCCGGCGCTCACCATGCTGGCCTTCCTGCTCGTGCTCGTCGGCTATGGTACCAAGGTGGGGCTGGCGCCGATGCACAGCTGGCTGCCGGACGCGCACAGCGAGAGCCCCGCGCCCGTGTCGGCGATGCTGTCCGGCGCCCTGCTCAACACGGCGATGATCGGCATCGTGCGCTTTCTCGGGATCACCCGGGCGGCGCGCCTCGGTGACACCCCGCAGCTCGTGCTGGTGGCTTTGGGCGTGCTGTCGCTGCTGATCGGCGCGCTCTTCATCGTCCGCCAGCGCGGCATCAAGCGGCTGATGGCGTATTCGAGCGTCGAGCACATGGGCGTGGTGGCGCTCGGCTTCGGCTTCGGCGGAACGCTCGGCGTCGCCGGGGCGCTCTACCATATGCTCAATCACTCCTTGAACAAATCGCTGATGTTCTTCGGCGCCGGCAACATGATGCGTGCCTATGGGACCAAAGAGATCTCGGAGATCAGCGGCGTCGGCCGGCGCTTTCCGGTCCAGGCGGGCATGTGGCTCGCCGGCGCGGTCGCGATCACCGGGGCCCCACCCTTCGGCTTGTTCCTGAGCGAGTTCACGATCATGCGGGCCGGGCTCACGCCGTCCTACGCCTGGGCGGTCTATGCCATGGCGCTGCTGCTGATCGTCATCTTCATCGGGTTCCTGAACCAGTTCCGCATCATGTACGCCGCGGCCGCCCCCGCCGAGATGCCGCCACCCGGCAAAGTCAGCGCGTGGTGCGCCGTACCGATGGGATTGGCGCTACTGCCGCTCCTGGTCCTGGGTTTGTGGTGGCCCGCCGGGCTCTGGACTTACCTCACCTCGATCGCCGCGACGCTGGCGCCAGGGTCACCATGAGCGACACGACGACGCTCACCCCCGGGATCGAGCTCGTCACCATCGGCGCGGAAGCTCTGCCGGCGGCCGTCGACGCGCTGATCCGCGGCGGCGGTCGCATGCAGATGGCCTATGCCTGGCACCCTGCGCGCGGCGGGGTCGAACTCCGCTATCTCGGCGGCCGCGGCCCCAAGGAAGATTTCTTCATGTGGCGCTGCGTCCCGGACGGACCGGTGCCGAGCGTGGCGCCGATCAGCCCACTCCTCGGCTGGTACGAGCGCGAGATCACCGACCTCTTCGGCATCGAGTTTCGCGGTCATCCCGAGCCGCATCGCCTGGTCCTGCATCGCGGCGCGCGTCCGGCGCTGCCGCCGCTCGATCCCCGCTATCCAGCCGAAACGCTGATGCCGTTTGCGCCGGTTGCGGCCGCGCTGCCCGAGATCGCGGCGGACGACGTGCAGCGGCTGCCTTTCGGTCCGATCCGTGCCGATGTGGTCGAGTCAGCGGAGCTCATCTTCCTCTATCTCGGTGAGCACATCCTGCACTATCTCCCGCAGCTCTTCTTCAAGCATCGCGGCATGGAGAAGCGCTTCGAGGGGCGAGCGCCGGCCAGTGCGGTGGTGCTGGCGGAGCGGGTGTCGGGCGTCGGCAGTTTCGCCCATGCGCTTGCCTTCTGTGAAGCGGTTGAACGCGCGGCCGGGTGTGACGTGCCGCTGCGCGCGCGCATGCTGCGCTCGCTCCTTGCCGAACTCGAGCGCGTCTACAACCACCTGCATTATTTCGGCCATCTTGCGCACACGACGACCCTCAAGGTCGGCGAAGCCCAGGGCAAGCTCCTCGAAGAGCGCGGCAAGCAGATCAACGGCCGTCTCGCCGGCAGCCGCTTTCTGCGCAGCCTCTTGACCCCCGGCGGGTTGCGTCGCGATCTTGATCCGGTGCCCTGGCTCGAGCGCGCGCTGGCGGGGCTTCGCCGCGAAGCGGCGGCCTATACGAGCATGCTCGAGAACACCAACAGCCATCTCGACCGGCTGATCACCACCGGCCCTCTGCCGCACGAGGTCGCCTTCGATCAAGGAGCGACCGGGCCCATCCAGCGCGCCTCCGGCTTCGATCGCGATCTGCGGCGCGATCATCCCTACGCGGCTTATGCCGATCTGCCGCCCCTCGATGTGCCGGTCAAGAAGGCCGGCGATGCCCATGCACGTGCGCAAATCCGCATCGCCGAGCTCGAGGCGAGCTTTCAGATCATCGAGCATGCGCGGCATGGCCTGGCGGAGGGGCCGGTGCGTGCGGAGTGCTTGCCGCCGCCCGGCGCGGAAGGCCTCGGCTGGGCGGAATCGCCGCGCGGCTCGCTGTTTTACGCCGTCCATATCGGCGGCGACGGGAGGTTGGCGCGCGTCAAGATCAAATCCCCGTCCTTCTCGAACTGGCGCGTCTTCCCGCTCACCGTCCACGGCAGCAACATGATGGACTACGCGATCAACGAGGCGAGCTTCGGCCTCACCATCGCCGGCTGCGATCGATAGGAGTCAGCATGCCCTTCTGGACCTTCTTCGGATTGCAGCAAGGGAAAGCGACCACGTCCTGGCCCGAGGGCGCTCCCGATGCGGGCCAGGAGAGCGTGCTCGGCATGCCGCGCTTTGCGCCCGTGCGCTGCGCGCCCGATTGCGCCGCCTGCGCCGAGGCGTGCCCGACCGCCGCCATCACCGTGCACACCGATCAGACCGGCGCCGAGCGCCTCACGGTCGATTATGGACGCTGCGTCGTCTGCCAGCTCTGCGTCGAAGCCTGTCCCAGCGGCGCCGCGACCCAATCCTTCGATTGGGCCTTCGGCACGCGCATGCGTTCCGACTTGCTGCTCAGCGGCGAAGCCGTCCCCGCGCCAGCGGCGCAGCGGACGGCGTCGCGTCGCGGCTTCCGCCGCAGCCTCCATATCCGCCATGTCGATGCCGGCTCGTGCAATGGCTGCGAATCGGAGCTGCAGGCGCTCAACAATCCCTTCTATAACCTGCACCGCTTCGGCATCTTCTTCACGGCTTCGCCCCGCTTCGCCGACCTGCTCCTGGTGACGGGTCCGGTGACTTACGCGATGCACGAGCCGCTGCGCCGCGCCTATGAGGCGATGCCTGCCCCGCGCTGGGTCATGGCGGTCGGCACCTGCGCCGTCTCGGGCGGCATCGCCGGCGGCGGCTACGCCTGCGGCAACGGCCTTGAAGGGGTGTTACCGGTCGATCTCTATCTGCCGGGATGCCCGCCCAATCCCGCCGCCATCATCGAGGCGCTGCTGATGTTCCTCGATCGTCGCCCGCCGCGCGTCGCGGGAGGCCGCCTTGTCGAATGAGCTCCTTGCCTTGGCTTTGGCGGCCTGGCTCGTCGCGGCAGTGCTGGCGCTCGTCGGGCGCGCCGTCGGCGTGGCGCGGGCGCTCGTCGGGTTGGGCGGCGCTGCCCTTCTGTTGATGGTCGCGACGACGCTTCCCGAAGGCTCGCCGCCGGTACAGACGATGCTTGGTCTCGGCATCACCGGGAGCATCTTTCAACTCTCGCCTGCGGCGCTCTGGCTCATCGGCTTCGGGCTCGCCGGCGCCATCCTCGCCGCCTGGCTCGGCACGCCGTCGCCGCGCCGGGCACCCTGGACCTTTGGCGCCGCGGCGAGCCTCATCGGCGCGCTCGGCGTCTTCGGCCTCCAGGACGCCGTCAGTTTCCTCGTCGCCTGGGAGATCATGAGCTTGGGGGGTGCCCTGATGATCCTGGGCGAGGACCTGGCGGCGGAGACGGGGCGTCCAGTGCTCTTCATGCTGGCGTTGCTCGAGGCCGGCGCCGTCGCTCTGGTGCTCGCCTTCATCCTCATCGCCGCGCAGGCGGGCAGCCTCTCCTTCGACGACTTCGCTGCGGGGATACGCGCCATGCCACGCGCCGAGCAGCTCCTCGTCGGGCTGCTGCTTCTGATCGGCTTCGGCGCCAAGCTCGGCCTGCTGCCGTTCTACGAATGGTTCCCCGGCGCCTATGGCGCGGGCAGCGGCGCGACCGGCGCCTTTCTCTCCGGTATCGTGCTGAATGCCGCGTTCTTCGCCCTCGGTCGCGGGCTGATCACCTGGTTGCCGGCCGACCCTGCCCTCCCGGTCTCCGTCGCAGGGATATTTGTCGTGGCGCTTGCCGTGCTGAGCGCGATCCTCACCGCGCTCTACGCCTTTCAGCAAGAGGCCTGGCGCGAATTGCTGAGCCTCTCCTCGGCGGAGAACGGCGCGATCGCCGTCTGCCTGCTGGGCGCGGTGCTGATGTTCCGACAGGACGGCCTTGTCGATCTCGCGGGCCTCGCCTGGACGGCGGCGCTCCTCCATCTCGCGGGACATGCGCTAGCGAAAGGCGCCATGTTCCTAACCGCCGACGGCGTTTACCGCGCCGCCGGCGACTACCGCCTCCGGCAACGCGGCATCATCGCCGGCAGTCCCTGGTTCTTCGGTCTGGGCGCGCTCTTCGCCGCGATGAGCTTGGCGGCGATGCCGCCGCAAGCGGGATTCGTCAGCGAATGGTATCTCTTCCAGACTTTCTTTCAGGGGTTCCACCTGGCAAGCCTGGCGAGCCGCCTCACGGCGGCGCTGGCGGGCGCGGGGCTCGCACTCACCGCGGCGGTGGCCTTCGCGACCTTTCTCAAGGCCTTCGGCATCGGCCTCCTCGGCCACCGCCAGCGAGGAATTCGCGCAGTGCCGGTGGCGACCGCCGCGGCGGTTGGCGTGCTTGGCGGCCTTGCCCTCGCCCTCGCGGTCGGTATGCCGGTCTTCGTGCATGCGCTTGGGCCGGCCGTAGCGGCGACCCTCAAGAGCGACGCCGTTGCCAAGATGCAGGTCGGCCTGCTCCTCGTACCCGCGACGGGGGCGCCGATCAGGCTCGACGGCACCTTCGCCTTCATCTCGCCGACGCTGCTCGCGGTTGTGATGCCGCTACTTGCGCTGCTGCCCCTAGTGCTCTTCGTCCTTGGCCGCCGCGCGGCGCCGCGCCGCGTTCCCGTCTGGTATGGCGGGCAGGAGCAGGATCCGACGCAGGCGGCCACCACGGCGCTTACCTTTTCCAACGCGCTCCGCACTTTCTACAGCTTCATCTACCGACCGAGGCTGGAGACCGAGCGCGAAGTCGCCCACGAAGCAAATGGGCGGCCCTATTTCATCAAGCGCCTGGTCTTCAGCCACGATGTCGCGCCGATTTTCGGGCCTTACCTCTTCGCCCCACTGGAGCGCCTCATCGTCGCGCTCGCAACGAGGCTGCGCGTCATCCAATCGGGCCACCTCAACTTCTATCTCGCCCTGATCGGCGGCTTGCTGGTCCTCATACTTTTCATAGCTCTGCTTTGAATGAGCAATTGGCGCTGCCCGCGTGGCGCCAAGTCGGCCGATCGCCGGAAGCTCGGCGACGCAGCCGCGGCGGCCGCGTAGCGCAAGGTAAGGCTCTCGGCTCATCGGCGTCGACGAGACCTTGCTCCGCGCGCGCTACCTCAGATGACGCCGTCTTGGTGCAGCTTGGCGAGCTCGTCCGCGCTCAAGCCCAGCCATTCGCCGAGCACCGCCGCATTGTGCTCGCCAAGCAGCGGCGCCGGCCCGACCGGCAAAGTGCCGCCGCCGAAACGCACCGGCCAGGTCGGCATCTTGAAATCGCCGCAGGCGGGATGGTGCATCACCTGCATGATGCCGCGCTTCTCGAAATCGGGATCGTTGTGCAGCTCCATCGTGTCGAGCACGGCGCCCGCCGGTACCCCGACGGCGCTGATGAGGCGCATCGCCTCGTGCTTGTCGTGCTGGCGCGTCCAGTTGGCGATGATGGCGTCGACTTCCGCTTCACGCTCGGCGCGCGCCTGCACCGTCTCATAGCGCGGATCGCCGATGAGGTCGGCGCGGTCGATTACTTCGAGCAGGCGCCGCCAATGCGCCGGGTTGGCGCGGCTGACATAGACATAGACGTAATCGTTGGGGCCGCCCGGCTTGCAGGGATAGACCCCGCTCGGCGCGGTTTTGCCGGAGAGCAGCTTCGAGCCGGCGCGGGGCGCCGCCTGGCCCGTGGTCGCCATGGCGGCAAAGGCGACGCGGATATATTGCAGCATCGCATCCTGCATCGCGAGCTCGAGCCGCTCGCCCTCGCCCGTCGTCTTGCGCCGGTAGAGCGCGCCGAGGACGCTGATCGCCAGCAGCATGCCGGTGCCGGTATCGCCGAGCGTGGCGCCCGGCTTGATCGGCGGACCGTTCGGATCGCCGGTAATGCTCATGGACCCGCCCGCGGCTTGCGCGATCATGTCGAAGGCGAGACCGCGCTCGAACCGGCTGCCGGTGCCGAAGCCTTTGACCTGGGCATAGATGATCCCGGGATTGATGGCGCGGACCGCGTCATAGCCGAGCCCCAGCCGCTCCACCGCGCCCGGCGCGAAATTCTCGACGAAAACATCGGCGCGCTTCGCCATATCGGTGACCAGCGCCAGCCCTTTGGGCGATTTCAGGTCGATCGCCACCGATTTCTTGTTGGCGTTGAAGAGCAGGAAGTACCAGGAATCCTGCCCCGGCTTGCCGCGGAAGGAAGAGCGTCCGGGGTCGCCGCCATTGGGGTTTTCGACCTTGACCACCTCGGCACCGAGCCAAGCCAGGGCCTCGGTGCAGGACGGGCCCGCTTCGAATTGCGTGAGATCGAGTACCCGGACGCCCTGGAGATAGTTCTGAGGTGCGCGATGTGCGCTCATTCCCTGGCTCTCCTTCCTCCCTGGGGGCCGATCATCGGCCTCTTGTTTCGGCCGAGAGCGTGCCACGGGAGGCTGCAACGGTCCAGCCGCCCGGCGTTTGGCGCAGGGCTGCGTCCCACGCAGGGCTGAGGCAAACCTCCTAAGAGCGGAAGGTCGCCTCCAACCCGGAGGCTTCGGGAAGGCCCAGCATCAGGTTGAGGTTCTGCACCGCAGCGCCCGACGCGCCCTTGCCGAGATTGTCCAGCAAGGCGACGAGGCGCGCCTGCCCGGTCTCATCCGAGCCGAAAACAAAGAGCCGCATGCGGTTGGTGCCGTTGAGACCTTCGGGGTCGAGGGTTTTCAGCGCCGCGGCCTCCGCCAGGGTCGCCACCTCGACGAAGCGCTCGCCCTCATAAGCCGCTTTGAGCGCCGCCTGGAGATCGTTGAGGCGCGGCGCCGCCGGCAGCGCCTTCAGCTGCAGCGGCAGCTCGACGATCATTCCCTGGGCATAGCGCCCGACCGCCGGGGCGAAGAGCGGCGCATGGGCAAGGCCAGTATGGCGTTGCATCTCCGGCACATGCTTGTGCCCGAGGGTCAAGGCGTAAATCCGGTAGGGGACGCGCGTATAGCTGGGCGAGGTCTCGTCCTCGAACTCCGCGATCATGCTCTTGCCGCCGCCGCTATAGCCCGAGACGGCATTGACCGTGACCGGCCAATCGCGCGGCAGCAGCCCCGCATCGACCAGCGGCCGCGTCAGCGCGATGAAGCCGGTGGGATAGCAGCCGGGATTGGCGACGCGGCGCGCGCCGGCGACGGCGGCGCGCTGCTCGCGGGACATCTCCGGGAAGCCATACGTCCAGCCCGGCTCAGTGCGATGCGCGGTCGAGGCGTCGATCACCCGCACCGAATTGCTCTCGATGAGGCTCACCGCCTGACGCGCCGCCGCGTCGGGCAGGCAGAGGATCACCAGATCGGCGCTGTTGAGCAGGTCGCGCCGCGCCGCCAGCTCCTTGCGCCGCGCCGGATCGATCGAGACCAGCGCGATGTCGCGCCGCTCGGCCAGCCGCCGGTGGATCTGCAGCCCGGTGGTGCCGGATTCGCCATCGATGAATACCTTCGCCGCCATCTCGGCCTCCGCGTCTACGCGATTGCTATATAGGAAAAGGGCGCTTCGATCGGAACCGAAGCGCCCCCCGCGAAACGAGTTTTTCGCGCGCGTCAGCGCTTCGAGAACTGGAAGCTGCGTCGAGCCTTGGCCTTGCCGTATTTCTTGCGCTCGACGACGCGGCTGTCGCGCGTCAAAAATCCCTGCGCCTTGAGCGCCGGCCGGAGGCCGGGCTCGTAATAGGTCAGCGCCTTGCTGATGCCGTGGCGCACCGCGCCGGCCTGGCCCGAAAGGCCGCCGCCATTCACCGTGCAGACGACGTCGTATTGGCCGACCCGCTCGACGATGGCGAAGGGCTGGTTGAGCAGCATGCGCAGCACCGGCCGCGCGAAATAGATCGGGCTGTCGCGGCCATTGACGGTGATCTTGCCGCTGCCCGGTTTGATCCAGACGCGCGCCACCGCGTTCTTGCGCTTGCCCGTAGCATAGGCGCGGCCCTGCGCGTCGAGCCGGGGCTTGGCCTCGGCCTGAGCCGGTGCCGGCTGCTGCTGTTGCCCCGCTTGCGCGCTTTGCAACGCCTCGCGCAGGCCGGAAAGCGATTGCTGCAGATCGGCCATGTCGGTCACGCCCTCTTGTTCTTGCGGTTCAGCGCCGCGACGTCGAGACGCTGCGGCTGCTGCGCCTCATGCGGATGGCTCGGCCCTTTATAGACCTTGAGATGGCCCATGATGCGCCGGCCCAGCGGCCCGCGCGGCACCATCCGCTCCACCGCTTTGACGATGACGCGCTCGGGATACTTGCCCTCGAGCACCGCGCCTTTGCTGCGCTCCTTGAGGCCGCCGGGAAAGCCGGTGTACCAGCGCAAGACGGCGTCGCGCCGCTTGTTGCCGGTGAGCGCCACCCTCTCGGCGTTGACGACGACGATGTGGTCGCCGCAATCCATATGCGGCGTATAGGTCGGCTTGTGCTTGCCGCGCAGCCGGTCGGCGATGATCGCGGCCAGCCGGCCGAGCACCAGCCCGTCGGCGTCGATCAACAGCCACTTCTTGTCCAGCTCGGACGGTTTGGCGGAATAGGTTTTCATCGGTTCCTCTGAAGGCGGCGCAGTATGCCAGCAAACCGCCATCCGTCAAGCGTATAAACCCGCGAAATTCAGTCACTTCTATGACGAGGTAATAAATTACCGCGATGCTTGACCAAGCTCCGGCAAAAGCGGAAGGGAGATATGGGGATGAGTGGGGATAGGGGGATCAAGAGAAAGTCCGATCGCTTGGTGATCACTTACCCTCTAATCCCACTCATCCCCACCTATCCCCTCATCCCCTAATCCTTCTTCGATCATCTCCGCTCGCTTTGCGGATCGTCGCTTTGCGGCGCCGATCGCCCGGCGCGGCGCAAGCGCCGGCGCTAATGCGGCAGCGGCGCTCCGCCCGCGATGAGCCAGAGCTGCGCCAGGTCGCGCGCGCCATCCTCGCCGGTGACGCTGCTCAACACCGAAGCGGCCTTGGCCTTGTTGCGCGCGGCGAGGTAGGCGATGCCGAGGTCGAGTTTCGCTTCCTCGGGATGGTCGAGACCACCCTTCTTGAGCGCCTGCTCCAGCGCCGCGATCGCCTCCGGGTAGCGGCCATAGCTGGCATAGGCCTCGCCGAGCCGCAGGGCGGGCAGCCCGCTCGGCGCCGCCTCGGCTTCCTTGGCCTTTGCCACCAAGCCCTTTTGATCCGCGCTCGCCTGCTGCCCCGCCATCGCCGCAAGGCGCTGCTCGCGCGCCGCATCCGCGCCCTTGCCGAGAACCCCGGCCGCATAACCTTTGTCGAGGAACGACTTGGCGTCGCCGGGAAGCCCGGCGAGCAAAGCGCGTTGCGCCGCGTCGACATAATCCGCCGGCGTCGCCAGGGTGCCGGTCGCGACCTTCAAGCGCGCGACATCGAGTGCGAACCGGTCGGCGAAGCCCGGTTTTTTCTGCACCGCCGCGATCAGTTCGGCCCAATAGTCGCGCTTGGGATAATGCGCGACGAGCTGCATCAGGGCCGCCTCGTAGGCGGCATCGTGCTGCTGCCGGTACTCGCTGCTCGCCAGCATCTGCAGCACCGGCTCCGGCGGCGGCCGGCCGGTGCGCTCACCGGCCGCCAGAAGCGCGCGACTCGCTGCCGCGGCGGCAGCGAAATCGCCTTGCTGATAGGCGGCCTCGGCCAGCAGCAGATGCGGCTCCTCATCGGTGCCGCCGTCGCGGTAATAGCGCTCGGCATATTCCTTGAGCTGCTGGTAGTCCTTCGTCTGATAGCAGAGCTTCACCAGGGTCTCGACGCGGTTCAACGCGTCGGCCGGCGGCAGGATGCCGGTCGCCAGCGCCGCTTCGAGCGCCTTGATGGTGCCGGCATCGTCGCCGCTCTGCAGCAACACCGCCGCACGCGTCGCCTCGATGAGATAGCTCTCATAGGGCGTCTTGTGCGCGACGGCGTCGGCCTCGGCGAGCTTTGCCAGCGCTTCCTTGAATTTGCGCTCTTTCAGCAGCTGCTCCGCCTGCTCCACCGGCCGGCCGATCTGCGGGCGCGCGCTCGGCGCTTCCGCTGCCGCTAGCGCCGCGGGCAGCGGTGCCAACGCCACCGCGGCACCACCGAGCAACCCGGCCAGCGCCAGCGGCAGCAGCTCTCGCTTCGGCCAAATCACGGCGCGAACCGCTCATTGCCGACGAGCCCGATCTTGACCACGCCAAGGCGCTGGCTCTCCGCCAGCACCATGGCGACCGTGTCGTATTTTACCAGCTGGTTGGGCCGGAGATGAATCTCGGGCTGCGGCTCCTGCTGGGCCGCGGCGCGCAAGCGCTGCTCGAGCGCCGCCCGGTCGGGAAGGACGGTGCCGTTCCAGGTGATGGTGCCGTCGAAATCGATATCGAGATCGATCACTTGCGGCTGCACCAAGGGCGGCGGCGGATTGCCCTGCGGCATATCGAGGCGCACGGAATGGGTCTGCACCGGAACGGTGATGATCAGCATGACCAGCAGCACCAGCATCACATCGATGAGCGGCGTGGTGTTGATATCGATCATCACCTCGTCCTCGCCGCCGGGCTGGCCGGGTGTCATCGCCATGACCGCATGCTCCCGCGCAAAATAAAGCTGAGACTCACGGCGTCGCCCCCGCACCGTGCTCGGGCTGCAGAATGAAGGCGATCTTGGCGATGCCGGCGCGCTGACAGGCGGTGACGACGCGGCCGACGAATTCATAGCGCGCATCACGGTCGGCTCTGATCTGCACTTCCGGCTGCGGCTGCGCGACCGCACGCTCTTCGAGCTTCGCCAGCAGAACGCCGGCATCGGCAAGCCTCGCGGCGTTCCAGAAGAGGTCGCCATCCTTCGAGATGCTGATGATGATGGTCTGCGGCTTGGTCTGGGTCGGCTGGTTCACCTCATGCGGCAGCGCCACCGGCACGGTATGCGTCACCACCGGGATGGTGATGAGGAAGATGATCAGCAGCACCAGCATGACGTCGACGAGCGGCGTCGTATTGATCGAGGAGACGAGATCGTCCCGCTCCTCGCCGCCGATCGGCCCAAGGCTCATGGCCATGGCTCAAGCGCTCCGGACGTGGCGCAGCTCGGTGCGGGCGCCGCCGATGAGCAGCGCGTGGAGGTCCGCGGCAAAGCTGCGCACGCGATCCATCGCGAGCTTGTTGCGCCGGACCATCCAGTTGTATCCCAGCACCGCCGGCACCGCGACGGCGAGGCCCATCGCCGTCATGATCAGCGCCTCGCCAACCGGCCCCGCGACCTTGTCGATGCTCGCCTGGCCGGCAATGCCGATGGCCGTGAGCGCGTGATAGATGCCCCAGACCGTGCCGAAGAGCCCGACGAAGGGCGCGGTCGAGCCGACGGTGGCGAGAAAGGCGAGCCCGCCCTGCATGCGGTTGCCGACGGCGTCGACCGAGCGCTGCAGCGACATCGTGATCCAGCTGTTGAGATCGATCTGCTCGGTGAGCGTCCCTTCATGATGCTCGCTGGCGCGCAGCCCGTCCTCGACCAGCCTGCGAAAGGCGCTGCGCTGGCTCAGCGCCGCCGCGCCGTCGCGCATGCTCGCCGCGGCCCAGAAGCTGCGATTGGCTTCGCTCGCCTGCCGCAACAACAGGGTCTGATCGATGATCTTGGTCACCAGGATGTACCAGGTGCCCATCGACATGAGAGCGAGCGCGATCAAGGTGCCGCGCGCAATGAAATCGCCGCCCTGCCACAGCGCCGACAGCCCATAGGGGTTCTCGACAATGTCCTCGCTGGTCGCACCCGGCGCCGGCGCAGCGGCAGGCGCCGCGCCCTCCGGCGCCGGCGTGGCGGCGGGCGCCGCGCTCTCCGTCGCCGCCGGCGCGATGGACGGGGCGGTCACTTGCGGCGCCGGCGGCGTTTGTGTCGCCGGGGCCGCCGTCTGAGCCACGGCGCCGGCGGACAGCAGCGCGAGCGCCAGCGCTGCGACCACCAGGGCTATCGCGTACGAATTCACCTCGGAGGCACGGAGGACACGGAGATTAAGAGTTTGGCGCGCGAAGCGCGCCATTCTTCGCTTCGCCGTGATCTCCGTGCCTCCATGGTGGATCGTTTCCTGCTGCGGGCAAGGTGACGTCGGAATCCTTTTCATGCGCATGACCATTCCAGGAACGGAGGAGAGCAACGAACGCGTGATCATCACTGCAGCTTCCAATTGAACTTGAAGGTGAACCACATCGGCTGCGGCTTGCCGTCGACCGTGCCGGGAACGAAGTGGTAATCCGCTTTGACGCCGGCGAGCGCGGCCTGATCGAGCCGATCATAGCCGCTCGATTGCAGAAGCTTGGCCTCGAGCACTCTGCCATCGACGCCGACCAGCACCTCGATCACCGACGTGCCTTGCTCGCCCAAGCGTCGCGACGCGGCCGGGTATTCCGGCTGCTGGCTGCGCTGCATGTCGAGCCGCGGCGTGACGCGCACGGGGACGGCAACCGGCGGCGGCGGCGCGACCGGCGCCGGCGCGACCGGCTTGGTCGGCGTCACCACCCGGATCGCCGTGCTTTTCGGCGGCGGCGGCGGCGGGGTCTCGATATGCACTTCGGGCGGCGGCACAAAGGCCGCCGGCGGCGGCGCCAGCTGCGGTGGCGGCGGCGGCAGCGCCTCGGGCGGCGGCTTCGCCTCCTCGATGATCTTGGTCTCGATCGGCGCCCGCACCACTTGGATCGCGCGATAGGCGAGACCCGTCACCAGCGCATAAATCAAAAGCGCATGCAGCAGGACGACGAAGGCGATGCCGACGATCCGCGTAACCGGCGCCTGAGGCTCGGAATACGCCATCAGAACTCCTTGGTGATCCCGGCATAGATACTACGCCGAGGGCCGAAGGCGGGCGCGAAAACGCCGATGCCGGTCTGGCTGCGCAGCACATATTTCTCGTCGAACAGATTGATGAGATCGGCGCGCAAGGTGATCGGGCCGCCCGGCACATCCGCGAAGCGGTGCGAGACGCCGAGATTGACCTGCTCATAGGACGGCACCGTGCCGCCATTGATCGGGCCGTCGCTGCGCGTGGTGCGCAAGCCGCTGCCGGCGATCATGTCGACGCTGTAGCGCGTCCCCAGCCAGAGATAGGACATTCCCCCCGACGCCACCATCAGTTCGCTGTGATCGGTGTTGATCGGCATGTCGGCGGCGTTCGCGAGATCCTCCTGGGTGAAGTTGAACTGCGCCGAGATGATATCCTCGGCCTTCTGCTGCGCGATGGCGAGATTGCCATAATACGAGAACGGCCCTTTGTCATAGGTCGTGGTGAGCTCGACACCCTTGTTGATGCCCAAGCGGTAGTTGAACGGCGTCAGCAGCACCGGCGCGCCGAACTGGCCTTCATCGATCAGATCACGGGCGTATTTATAGTAGGTATCGATGCCCGCCTTGAAGCCCGGGAACAGGTCCTGGGTGACGCCGAGATCGAAATAATGCGAGCGCTCGGGCTTGATCGGCGAGTTCTGCGTCACCGCCGGCTGCGCCGAAGTGTTGTTGAATTGGGAGATGGTCTCGGTCGACACCAGCTCGAAGGAGGGCGGTGTGAAATAATTGGCGTAGCCGGCATGGACGACGGTGGTCGGCGTCGCCTGCCAGACGGTATTGATCCGCGGACTGAGCTGATCGCCCATGACATAGGTGTTGACCACATCGAATCGGCCGCCGTAGTTGATGGTCCAGGTCGGCGTCACCTTCCATTCATCCTGCAGATAGGCGCTGTAGGTCCAGCCGGTCTTCTGCGTATTGTCGATGATGTTGATCGGGGTCGAGCTGAAGGTATTGGTGGCGGGATCGACCAGGGGCAGGACCGCCGAGTTGGTATCGGCCTGGACTTTCTCGCCCGTCAGCAGCAGCCCGGCGCGCACGGTGTGATCGGGGGTGAGCTTGTAGCTGCCATCCGCCTGCAGGCCGTTGGCGAAGCTGCTGCGTTGCGTGTTCTGGGCGATGCCGTTGAAGGCGATGTCGCCGAGCGCGTCGGGATGGAAGTCCAGCGAGCTGTATTTGGTGAAGGCGGAAAGCTGATAGTTGAGCTCCTGCTCCGAGCGCAGATAGGACAGCACCAGGAATTGGTTGGTCTCGGTCTGGCGCTCGTCGAGATTGGCGGAGTTGATGTTCGAGAGCGGCACCCCGTTGATGGTGCCGTCGGTCGTGGCGACGGTGGTCGGCTGACCGGGATTGTTCGGGATCTGGAACTGACCGTCGAAATAGCCGCCGATGGCGCTGATCTTGCTCGATGAATTGATGATCTTGTCGAGATAGGCGAAGGCGCGGGTCTGCTCGGTGTCGTCGTGGATCTGGTTGTATTTCGGCGTTACCGCGTCGATGCCGTGATCGCTCTGCAGGAAATCGCCGGAGACGTAGAGATTGTAACCTTCGGCGGAGGTGCCGTATTCGAAGCTCGGATGGACCGTGCCGTAGCTGCCGCCATACATCGTGATCGAGCCGCCGGGAGCGAACAGCCCGTTCTTGGTTTGGATGTCGACGATGCCGCTGGTGCGCAGCCCGAATTCCGCCGGCAAGGCGCCGGTGATCAGGGTCATCGAATTGGCAAAGCGCGGGCCCAGACCCTGGCCGAAGAAGCTCACCCCTTCCGGCAGCACGACGCCGTTGATGCGGTACTGCACGCCGAGATGCTCGTTGCGGACATGGATGCCGCCATTGGCCAGATTGTCCTGATCGACCCCCGGCGCCTGCAAGAGCACCGTATCGAGCGAGTTGTTTTCGCCGCCCGGCTGCGCCTGGACCGCTTGGTTGGTGATGGTATAGGTCGACGCGCCGATCTGCGGCTCGATGCTGAGCCGGGCCGCCTCCAGGCGCTGGGCGATGATGTTGATCTCCTGCTCCGGCTGTTGCGCCGTGACGGCGGGTGCCGCGGCGGCAGGCGTCGCCGCGGAGGCGGCGGCGAGCGGCACGTCAGCCGCGACGCCGCTCTG
>DATJLU010000080.1:0-9396 GCA_035509275.1 Allostellaceae bacterium
GTGCCCGACATCCCAGATCAGCTTGTCGCGCGGCGTCTCGAACACGTAATGCAGCGCCACCGTCAGCTCGACCACCCCCAGGCCCGCCCCGAGGTGACCCCCCGTCACCGATACCGCATCCACCAGCTCGCGCCGCAGCTCGTCCGCCACCTGCGCCAGATCGCTCTCCGGCAGCCGGCGCAAATCCGCGGGGTACACGATCCCGTCCAGCAACGGCGTGTAGTTGCCGCGTTGCAACGACTCGTCCTTCCCGTCGGGGCGCTCTGCTGCGGGGGTATGGGCCACGGCTGAAATCCTCTTTGTCGGGGCGACGTTACCCCGCTTGTTTCCGTGAGACTAACCACAGATGAAGAGGATTGGCAAACTGCCCGTCAAGGGACCCGCCGTCGCGCCCGCCGGCTCGATGCCGGGTCGGAGAGGGCGGCCGCTTTCGGGCGTTAGCCGAAAGAGCCCGCCGCGCCGCCAGGGGCGCCCCCGACGCCGCCCGCAGAGCTGGCATGGCGGCAAGGCCTAGCCCCTCCGCCTATTCCGCGTATAATGCGGCAGCAATATGGGATTATCGGATATGCGAGCCGCCTCCCCCTCGATGAAAAAGCGACTGCGAGTCGTCCTGGCGCAGCCTCGGGGCTTTTGCGCCGGAGTCGAGCGCGCGATCGAGATCGTCGAGCGGGCGATCGAGAAGTACGGTCCGCCCATCTATGTCCGGCACGAGATCGTCCATAACCGCCATGTGGTCGAGCGGCTGCGCGCCAAGGGGGCGCATTTCGTCGACGAGCTCGACGAGATCCCGCCGGGCAGCGTCACCATCTTCAGCGCCCATGGCGTCTCGAGCGCGGTCGAGGACGCCGCTGCGCTCCGCGACCTGCCGGTGATCGACGCCACCTGCCCGCTGGTCTCAAAGGTGCATAGCGAGGGTCAGCGCTACGCCAATCAAGACCGCGAGATCATCCTCATCGGCCATGCCGGCCATCCCGAGATCGAGGGCACGATGGGCCGGATCAACGGCAAGGTGCATCTGATCTCGCGCGCCGAAGAGGTGGCTGCGCTCGCCGTCAGCGACCCGACCAAGCTCGCCTTCATCACCCAGACGACGCTCAGCGTCGACGACACGCGGGCGGTGATCGACGCGCTGCGCGAGCGCTTCCCGACCATCGTCGGACCCGACACCAAGGATATCTGCTACGCGACGCAGAACCGCCAGCGCGCGGCGCGCGAGCTCGCCATGGCGGTCGATGTCGTCCTCGTCGTCGGCGCCGCCAACAGCTCGAATTCGAACCGGCTGCGCGAGATCGCCGCCGAGCAGAGCGTGCCCGCCTATCTCATCGCCGATGCCGACGCGCTCGACCCGAATTGGCTCAACGGCGCCAGCTCCGTCGGCATCACCGCCGGTGCCTCGGCGCCGAGCGAGCTGGTGCAGCAACTGGTCGACCGGCTGCGCGAGCTCGGCGAGGTCGAACTTTCGACCTTGCCCGGCATCACCGAGAATGTTCGTTTCCGCATGCCGCCCGAGCTCGCCGACACGGTCGTCTGAGCCGTTCCGGCGCGTCCATCGAGAGGATCCTCCCTTGTCCGTTCCCTTGCACCAGATCATCCGCGTCGGCGCTTATGTCGCCAAGCAGCGCCTCAGGGGCGTCGACCGTTATCCGCTCGTGCTCATGCTCGAGCCGTTGTTCCGCTGCAACCTCGCTTGCGCCGGCTGCGGCAAGATCGATTATCCCGACGCCATCCTCAATCAGCGGCTCTCGGTCGCGCAATGCCTCGAAGCCGTCGACGAATGCGGCGCGCCGGTGGTATCGATCGCCGGCGGCGAGCCCCTGCTCCACCGCGAGATCGACGAGATCGCCCGCGGCATCATCGCGCGCAAGAAATTCGTCTATCTCTGCACCAACGCGCTGCTGATGGAAAAGAAGATCGACCTGTTCGAGCCGAACCCCTATTTCGTCTGGTCGGTGCATCTCGACGGTGACGCCGAGATGCATGACCGCTCGGTCTGCCAGGACGGCGTCTATGAGCGCGCCGCGGCGGCGATCAAGCTGGCGAAGTCGCGCGGCTTCCGCGTCAACATCAACTGCACGCTCTTCGACGGCGCCGAGCCCGGGCGCGTCGCCAAATTCTTCGACGAGGTGATGGCGATCGGCCTCGACGGCATCACCGTCTCGCCCGGCTATGCCTATGAGCGCGCCCCCGACCAGGCGCATTTCCTCAACCGGCGCAAGACCAAGCAGCTCTTCCGCGATATCTTCCGCCTGGGCCGCGGCCACAAATGGTCGTTCAACCAGTCGTCGCTGTTCCTCGATTTCCTCGCCGGCAACCAGAACTACCATTGCACCCCCTGGGGCAATCCGACGCGCAACTATTTCGGCTGGCAGCGTCCCTGCTATCTCCTCGGCGAAGGTTACGCCAAGACCTTCAAGGAGCTGATGGAGGAGACCGATTGGGACGCCTATGGCACCGGCAATTACGAGAAATGCGCCGATTGCATGGTGCATAGCGGCTATGAGGCGACGGCGGTCCTCGACGCGGTGAAGCATCCGCTGAAGGCGTTCAGCGTCGCCATGCGCGGCGTCACCACTGAAGGCGAATGGGCCGAGGAGATTCCGCTCGATAAGCAACGCCCCGCGGAATACGTCTTCTCGCGCCATGTCGAAGAGGCGGTCGAGCGGATCAAGACTGAGCCGCTGACGCGCAAGGCGGGCTGATCGGCAGCCGCTTCCTCGACGTTCACGGGGCACTCGGCAAGAGCATCTGACAGCATCGACTCAGCTCAGCTGATCGGGCGAAGGGACGCTTGACGCAAAGGAGGCTCATCATGGGGATTTTCCGCGCCTCGATCATCATCGGGCCGCTCATGCTGATCGGTGCACTGCCTGCGGCCGGACAGTCGATGCCGCCGCTCGGCTCCGGCACGCCCATCCGATTGGCTGCCGACGACAGTTCGACGTCGGATCGGGACAGCTTCACCCAGAAGGCGCAGGCCGAAATGCAGGACTGGCAGCAAAAACTGCACGATTTCGGCCAGCAGGCAGAAGCGAAAGGACAAGAGGCCGGCAGCGCCGCCCAGAGCGGCCTGAACGATGCCTGGGTCAAGGCCAAGGCGGCGTCGCATAAATTAAAGACGGTCGGCGCCGAAGGCTGGCAAGGTGCCAAGGCGTCTTACGAGAAGGCAAGCCACAATCTGGCCGAGGCCTGGCAAAAGGTTCACCCCGACGACAAGTGAACCCGGGCGCCTGACGCCCGGCATACCCCGCGGATCGGTCGACGCAGCCGCGACCGCCGTTACGCGGGCGTTGGTGCGATGGGCAGATGCTCGCGCAGGAATTCATCGCCTGCCGTAAACAGTCTTTTCGCGGCCCCGGCCATTAATCTTCATCAAGCTGTCATCTAGCTTCGCCGCCTCGCATGCGGCCCGGTTGCGGGTCGCCGCTCCCAGCAAGGGGTACGCTTGTGATGCTCACGTCGGGGCGGCCCGGCGCCGTTGGCCGTTACGATGGACGGAAGGTGCCTGCTGCCGCTCCTGTCCACAGCGCGGCGGCGCCGGATCAGCAGAAGCGCATTGCCAGGCTGCGCGAGTTGGCGCGCGAGTTTCGCCGGATTTTGAAAGAATGCACTGTGTTCGACGGCCGCCTTCCCGAGCGATTGCGTGAGGTCATCGCCGATCTCGAGGAAGAGGCCGAGAGACTTGAGCGTGATCCGAGCCGCAACTCCCTGCTCCCCACCCTCAGGGGCCGCACGGCCCAGCGGCGATTCGGCGGACTTCCCGACTGATTTCGCCGAGGAGGCCAGCCCCGAGGGGCTTTCATTCCCGGCCATTTACGTCACCGCCGCAAACGCGCCCGGCAATTTCCCAGGGAATGCCACAATCCTAGCGTCTACTCTCCGCCTCGGATCGATGGATCCGGTAGCACGAGGATGTTTTGACGATGGTATCGATGGAGTACGAGGACGCGACGCGGATCTATCGCAAGAAGCTGACCGAAAGCGATCGCTTGTTTCGCCTGGCGCCGCCGATGCCGAGCCCGGCGCTGTCGCATCGCGAGGACGAGACCTGGTATCTCCGCGACGAAAGCGGGCGCCTCATCGCCCGCGTCAGCCGGTCGGGCGTCCGCCTTCCCTAACCCTCGCGGCTGAGCTTCGCCGCGGTTCAGCGGGTATCGTTCTTGAGCCGCGAGGCTTCGGCACCGAAAGCGCCGGCAAGGAATTTGAGCTCGTCGGCGCGGGCAGAGTCGCTTCGGCTGGTGAGGCTGCGGGCTTCGCTCAAGAACTGGTTCGCCCGCGCATGGAGGTGCCGGACGATCTCGTCCTTCGCATCACTCGGCAAGGTGTGACGCGCCTCCATCGCCCCGCTGTAGAGCGCGGCGAGCTCTTCGAATTCGCGGGCGATGTTGGGCGTACGCGCGCCCGCTGCCGACTTTCGGGCAAAATCGGCGCGGCGCTGCAGCAAGGACATCCATTGGAATTCGCCGCCCGATTCCATCCATCCGCTCCGGCTTGGTATGCCCCTTTCATTTAGGACAAAGTCATTGTCATTTCGCTAACGCCCCGCTCCTCGCCGATCGCTCAAATCCGCGGTAATTTATGTGCCGAAACACCGCGATTGGAGCAACGCCATCACCGCGCCGTCAGCGCGAGGATGCCGCGATCGAGCGCGCGGAGCGCCCGGCGCGTGTCGGCGGCGACGCGCAGCAGCGCCGGCAGCTGCAGCGGATGGCGGCCGAGCGACAGCAGGACCGCGGCGAGCGCCGGCCGGCCGGAGGCGTCGAGCTCGATCAGCGCCGCCGGCGGCAGGGCGCGCTCCGCCGGATCGGCGACGGCGCGCAGCACCAGGAAAGGCAGTCCGCTTGCGACGGCGGCGCGGGCGACGTGATGGCTCTCGAGATCGGCCGCCACGGCACCACTCTCACGGCGCAGCACGGCTTTGCGCGCGGGGCTCGCGACGATCGCATCGGCGCCGAGCAGGTCGCCCTGACGCGCGGCGATGCCGCGCGCCACGAGCGCGGCGGCGATGCGCGCGTGCCAGGCACGCTCCGCCGCCCATCGCTCTCCCGCCGCGTCGCGCACGGCCTCGGGCAACACCAGGGATCCCGGCTGAAGCGCCGGATCGAGCCCGCCGCAGATGCCGAAGCTGACGAGAGCGGTGGCGCCGTCGGCGATGAGGCGCAGGGTGACCGCCCGGGTGCGCCCGGCATCGCCGCCGGAGGCTGCGGCGGCGAGCCCGGCGCGGCGGGCGATGCGCGCCTCCGCGGCAAGCCCGGTGACCGCCGCAACGCGCATCACATACCGTAGGCGCGCGTCGTGTCGTTGCCGCGGCGCAGATTGCGGTAGCGCGCCAGCGCCCAAAGCGGGAAATAGGCGCAATAGCCGTGATAGCGGAGATAAAAGACGCGCGGGAAGCCGACTGCGGTGTACCACGCTTCGTCCCAGAGCCCGTGCGGCTGCTGCGTCGCCAGCAGATAGCGCACGCCGCGCGCCACCGCGGGATGATCCACCTCGCCCGCCGCCATCAGCCCGAGCAGCGCCCAGGCCGTCTGCGAGGCCGTGCTCTCCTTGCCCTCGCCGCGCCGATGGTCCGACCAATAAGAGCCGCCATCCTCGCCCCAGCCGCCATCCGGCCGCTGCCGCGCCACCAGCCATTGGACGGCGCGGCGGATGGCCGGCGCTTGCCGGTCGATGCCGGCTATGCGCAGCGCGCACAGCGCCGACCAGGTGCCGTAGATAAAATTGGTGCCCCAGCGCCCGAACCAGGAGCCGTCGCTCTCCTGCTCACGCAAGAGATAGTCGAGACCCTGCGCCGCGACGCGGTCGACCGCACCGGTGCCGCGGAGCTGATAGAGAAAGCTCACGCAGCGCGCCGAAACATCCGCCGTCGGCGGGTCGAGCAGTGCGCCGTGATCGGCGAAGGGAATGTAGTTCAGATAGAAATAGCTGTTGTCGGCATCGAAAGCGCCCCAACCGCCGCCGCGGCACTGCATGCCGGCGATCCATTCATGAGCGCGCTCGACCGCGGGCCGGTAAGCCGGACGGTCGAAGCGGTCGAGCGCCATCGCCACCACGGCCGTGTCGTCGACATCGGGGTAATGCGGGTTGGCGTATTGAAAGGCCCAGCCGCCGGGCCGCACCTCGGGCCGCCACGTCGCCCAATCGCCGGCGACATCGAGCACCTGACGCTCGACGAGCCAATCGAGGGCGCGCCGCACGGACGCGTTCGCCTCGCCGCCGCCCGCTTCCATCAGCGCCAGCGCGGCGAGCCCGGTATCCCAGATCGGCGAGACGCAGGGCTGGCAATAGGAGCGGTCGGGAGCAAGAACGAGCAGCTTCCTGAGTGCGGTCTTGGCGGTGACGAGAGCCGGGTCGTCCTTGGCAACGCCGAGGCACTCCATCATCATCACGGCATTTGCCATGGCGGGATAGATCCCACCCAGCCCGTCCTCGGCGTTGAGGCGCTCCTGGACGAAGGCCTGCGCCTTGGCGATGGCGCTCTGGCGCGAGCCTTCGGGGAGATAGGGCTCGGCGACGCGCAGCACGCTGTCCAAAGTGTTGAACAGCACCGCCCAGATCGAGCCTTTGGCCTTGGGCGGCTTTGCCTGCGTGCCGGGCGCGAAGAGCTCTTTCACCGTGATGCCGCGCGGATTGCGTGCCCGCGGCTTCTTCGCCATCAGCACCAGGAGCGGCGCGATCACCGTGCGCGACCAGTAGCTGACCTTGCTGAGATGGAACGGGAACCAGAGCGGCAGATGCATGATCTCGACCGGCATCACCGGCACGGCATGCCAGGGCAGCTCGCCGAACAGCGCGAGCTGGATGCGGGTGAAGACGTTGCAGAGCGCGGCGCCGCCGCGCGCCAGGATCAGCGCCCGCGCGCGGGCCATGTGCGGCGCCTCGGGCGCGTCGCCCACCGCCTTCAGCGCGAAATAGGCTTTGACGCTGGCCGAGAGATCCGCGGCGCCGCCATGAAAGAGCGGCCAGCCGCCATCGGCACCCTGAATGCCGCGGAGGTAGTGCGCGAGAAGCTGCTGCAGCGCGTCGTCGATCTCGTCGAGATAATGCTGCAGCAGGATGTATTCGGCGGGGATGGTGGCGTCGGCCTCGAGCTCGAAGACCCAATGCCCGTCCGCCTGCTGGCGCGCCAGCAGCGCCGCCGCCGCGCGGTCGACCGCCGCCGCCAGCGCCGCCTCGTCCTGCGGCGCGGCGTCCACTGCGCTCGGAACCGCTTCTCCCATGCCTGCCTCGCCTTGCGCGGCGCGCGAAAAAACCGCGCCACCATGGTCTGGCAGAAGCCGGCGCTCAAGGGTTTTTCGCCCGGCCGCTCGCGACATCCGATCTCTCCTGCGCCCTCGGGACCATTGGGTGGTATTTGTGGTTTCGATATTGAATTATCGATATACATAAATTAAATTGACTACTGCGACAAGATAATTTGGGTGGCGGACATGCTGTCCCGCGCTTCTCCGGCCGATCCTGCGGCCACGCTACCGCGCCTTGGCCGCCATATCCGTTGGCTCGTCCTACTCTATCTTCTTGTGCTGCTGCTCGGACTCGGCACGACGCTGGTCTGGCCGGGGCTCCTCGCCTACCAGCCTGCCCTTGCCGGCAGCGGCATCGACCCGGCTATGCTCGGCCTCGGCGGTCGCCTGGCCGCCTGCGCCGCCCTCACCCTTCCGGCGCTGCCGCTGCTCGCCGCCGTGCGCGAAGCGTTGCTGCTGTGCCGGCTGATGAGCGGCGGGCAGATCTTCACGGCGGAAGTGCCGCGGCGCTTGCGCCGCATGGGGCTGGCGCTCGTCGCCTCGGCGGCACTGCAGCCGGTGGGCGGCGCCTTGCTTTCCCTCGCGGTCAGCAGCTTTGCCGGCGGGCCGCGCCGGCTGGCCTTGCCGCTGTCGCCCGATGACGTCGGCGTCGCCGTCATCGGCGCCGTGCTGATCGCGATCGCCGCCGCGGCGCGCGAAGCGGTTCGCCTCGCCGACGAGAACGCGCATTTCATCTAGGACATCTCCCATGGCGATCATCGTCCATCTCGACCTCATGCTGGCGCGGCGCAAGATGCGCTCCAAAGAGCTGGCGCAGAAGGTCGGGCTCAGCGAGGCGAACCTGTCGCTGCTGAAGAACGGCCACGTCAAAGGCGTGCGCTTTGCAACGCTCGAGCGGCTTTGCGCCGTGCTGGGCTGCCAGCCCGGCGACCTGCTCTCTTATCTTCCGGGCAATGCCGCTGCCGAGGAAGCGGCGGCCGAGGTTTAGTCCGGGGCGTCTTCTACTTTCCAGTGGGCGGCATCAGCGCGACGGCGGCTTCCGTTGTGAGCAGGAGGAAGGTCAGCGTTTCCTGCAGGTAGAGGCGCACAGCGCTGTCGGTGTGGCTCAGATACCCGATCGAGAAGTCCTGACCGAGGTGCAGATCGAAATCGCCGCCGCGGGTGGTGAGCACGCAGGCGCCGGCAATCGCCGGCGCCCAGATGACTTCATCTTTGACCAGCTTTTTGATGTGATCGAGCACCGGATAGCCGTTGTCGCTGGTCTCGGCGAGGGCGGTATAGGCATCGGCGCCGAGCAGCACCGAATAGGGTCCGTTGACGCCGACGAGACGCAGCCGGCTCAACGCCTGAGCGATGGCGTCCGGATACTGACGCACATCGGCCGGCAAGGTCATGACCGGATTGCTGGTCCCCTGACGGATGCCGACGATCCCCGCCGCGGCGTAGCCCTCGAAAATCGCCCGGTCCTCGGCATAGGCGATCTTCTGTGCGGCGTTTTTCGCCGGTTGCCAATCGGAGTCGTTCGCCCCGCGTTCCACGTCGTCGATCTGCTGGCGATTCAGCTCGAACGGCACGCGAAACTCCACCAGCGCCTTGACGTCACGCTGCCGCGCGAGGATCCCGTCGGCCGGCGCCGCCAGCGCCTTGAGGTGGCCGGTGCCGACGGCGGAAAGTCCGACGCCGCCCGCGCCATGCACGTCGACCACGCGCCGCCCCGCGAGATGGCGCTTCAACGTGCGCGTCGTCTCCTCCTCGATGTCCGCCCACGCCGCGTCGGAAATCGGGGCAAGCTCGCGATGAAGATTATTCATTGAAGTTTTCTCCTTTGAGGGACCCGATGCCGAGCGAGCCATCGGATACCGTCGTCGGGGATGGCGCAGACTCGGCGGCTGGCGGTGCGTCTTGTGTCGCGGCAACGGCGTCGTCAGTGACGGCGTCCAGAAACGATGCGGATGGCACAAAGAACAGCGTTCCGGTCACCGCGCGGCTGAAGTCGAGCAGCCGGTCATAATTGCCGGGCGGCCGGCCGACGAACATGTTCTCGATCATCTGCTCGGTGACCCCCGGCGTGCGGCAATAGCCGATGAAGTAAGTGCCGAACTCGCCTTCGGCCACCTTCCCAAAGGGCATGTTGTCGCGCAGGATCTGGAATTCT
>DATJLU010000081.1:0-7596 GCA_035509275.1 Allostellaceae bacterium
AAGGAATCGCGGGCAAGGTGCTTTCGCTGACTATCGTGCGGCTCGGAAATGGACCCCCGCTTTCGCGGGGGCGACGAATTCTAAAGCAAAATCAAATTATTCCGTCATTCCCGCGAAAGCGGGAATCCATACGGTCTCAAAGCACCACCTTCGTCCACTTCGATTTCTGCACACGCTCTTTCGCGGGCAAGGCGAAGCCGAGCGAGAGCGCGCGACGGCGCGAGAGATTTGCCACGCGGTTTCACCGCGTTACACCCCGTGTCACTTATGCGTCCTTGGGCCAAGTTGCCGCTCCGCCTCCCTACAACGTGTTGAAGGAGGCGCTTTCATGCTGCACATTGATTTGGTGTCCGGCCGCATCGCGCGTCTAGAATGCGACGATGTCTCGCGGCACGGATTTGGCAACGCGGGGGCGTGATGGGAACGCTGCTGGTTGTCGATGATCGCGTCGACATCTGCGAGCTCGTCCAGGGCCATCTCGTCGAGCAGGGCCATGCCGTCGCCAGCGCGACCGACAGCGCCGCCGCCCGCGCGCTGCTGACGCGCGAGCCCTACGATGTCGCGATCATCGATGTGCTGATGCCGGGGGAGGGCGGTCTGTCGCTCGCTGCTTGGGCGGCGCGGCAGGGTGTCCGCGTGCTGCTGATGTCGGGCCACCCGCGGACCATCGATCTCGACGCGGATGGGCCGCATTACCCGCTCTTGCGCAAGCCTTTCCGGCTCGCCGATCTCGACGCCGCTCTCGCCGCGCTTCTCGGTCCGCCGGTCTCCGCGTCGCGCTGAAAGGCCGGCGCTCGCGCATCGAAATCGCCCGAGGCGGTGTTAGCAGGAGCAGGGTCTCGACGACCCCTAATCGGCCTCTGCCGGCTGCCCGCGCGCGATCATGCGCTGGCTCACTTGCATCACCGTCGGCACGCCGAGCGCGAAGGAGCAGGCAATCGCCAGAAACACCGCATGCGGCGCTTTGTGGTCGAGCAGAAAGCCAAAGAGCAGCGGCGCGGTCGAGGAGCCGAGATCGAAGCCGGAATAGACGAAGCCGAACACGCTGCCGATGCCGATGCCGGCGGCGGCGCGCCGCACCAGCACGTCGCGCGACGGGCCGGTGATGCCATTGGCGATGCCGGCGGCGGCTGCGATCGGCAGGATCAATGTGCCGAGACCAGGCCCCGCGGCGATGGTCGCCATGAGCAGCGCGGCGACGGCGATGCCGCTCATTGCGACCCGGTGATGGTGGCGCGTGTGATCGGCAAGCACGCCGCCGCCGATGATGCCGAGCGCGCCGCCGACGAGATAGAGCGTGAGTCCGAGCGTCGCCAGCTGCAGATCGAGACCATAGCCGGTGGTGAGCGCGGTGATCGAGAAGGTCTGCATCCCCGACCCGGCGAACGAGGTCATGGCGAAATAGCCGAAGGCCATCAGCACCACCGGCGTGCCGATGACGGTGAGATAGGGCGTGCGGCGCTGGGTGGCCGTGCCTTCGGCCGCCACGATGTGGGCATAGTCGAGCACCGGCCGGTTGACCAGGATGAGCGCCGCGACGGCAAGCCCGCCCAGGCCCAGCGCCATCAGCGCGACATGCCAATTGGCGATGCTGGCGATGAAGGTCACCAGCAGCGGCGAGGTGGCGTAGCCCAGCGATCCAGAGACGCCATGCACGGCATAGGCGCGGCCGAGCCGCCCTTCGCTCACCCGGTGGCTCAGGATCGTGAGGTCAGCGGGATGAAAGACGCTGTTGCCCAGCCCGGCGACCGGCGCCAGCGGGAGCAGCAGCCAATAGGAAGAGGCAAAGCCCGCCAGCAGAATCGAGCCCGACAGGACCGCGAGGCCACCGACCAGCAGCCGGTGGGCGCCATAGCGGTCGACCAGCACGCCGGCTGCCGACTGGCCGAGGCCGGAGGCGGCGTAGAACAGGGTGACGAAGGCGCCGAGCTCGATGAAGCTGACGCCGAAGGCGGCATGCAGGATCGGGAAAAGCGGCGGCAGGGCGAGCTGCAGCATGTGGCTGGTGTAATGCGCCACCCCGACAAGCGAGATCACCGTCGCGTCGCGCTCGCCGCGCCGCGGTTCCGCCATCACCGCCATGGGTTTCCGCCCTTTTTGCCCATTTGAAGTCTACCACAGCTCGCGGGAAGCGGGCGGAATGGCTGCCATGCGGGGTAGGCGGGCCTCTATTCCTGCGGGGTACCGGGGGCGAGGTGGCCCAGGGGTAGCGGCGCCCCCACCTTCGCGGTCTGGATGGCGATATTGCTGCGCACCTCCTTGATCATCGTCAGGGCCAGCAGCCGATCGAGAAGAAAACGCTCGTAATGCTCGAGATCGGGAACCACGACCTCGAGCAGGTAATCCGCCTCGCCCGAGACCATGTGGCAGGCAACCACCTCGGGCATGGCGACGATCGTATCGCGCATCTCATCCGCGCGTTCATCGGCATGGGCATCGATCTTGATGCCGATGAAGACCGTGAACCCGAGCCCGATGCGCCGCCGCCCCAGCACCGCGCGGTAGCCCTCGATATAGCCATCGCGCTCCAGCCGCTGCACCCGGCGCAGGCAAGGCGAGGGCGACA
Source organism: Allostellaceae bacterium (assembly GCA_035509275.1). Classification (GTDB taxonomy): domain Bacteria; phylum Pseudomonadota; class Alphaproteobacteria; order ATCC43930; family CGMCC-115725; genus DAHUYF01. Next base: position 2,567 of record DATJLU010000081.1, read on the forward strand.
GGCCGGCGCGTTCCGCCAGCTCGACATTGCTGAGCCGGCCCTCCGCCTGCAGCGCGGCCAGGATCCGGCAATCAATGGCGTCCAGGTCGTGATTTGGCATAAGTCACCATTATTGTCTGCTCTGACAGCACGTTATTGCAGCAATATCCCTTCCAAAAGCGTAATTCGCAAGGACCTGCTTGGCGCTGCCGGGCCATACTCCGCTCCCCAACTCCCTGAGGAGCATCCCATGACCGCGTCCCATGCTTTGGCGGGCCTGGCGGAGGCCGTGCAGCGCTATTTCGATCTCATGTACGATGCCGACATCACGCGCTTCGACCGTGTGTTTCGCCCGACCGCGCAGCTGCACGGCTTCCGTGACGGCGCGATGACGATGTGGCCGGCGGCGGCCTATCGCGACCTTCTCGCCAGCCGCCCGTCGCCGCGTTCGGCCGGCGCGCCGCGCGCGGAGGAGATCCTGCTCATGGATCTCGCGTCGGAGACCCAGGCGCTGGTGAAGCTGCGCGTCCGCATCCACGCCACCACCTTCATCGACTATCTCCTCTATCACCGCATCGAGGGCGACTGGCTCATCACCGCCAAGTCCTATCACGTCGAGCGCATCGAGCCGGCACCCGCCCGGTGAGCCGCGGCGCCGGCACGAGGCTGGCCAAACGCCGCGCGCGGCCGCACAATGTCGCGCGCTGCGCGATCCCGGGGAAAGGAAAGAGCGATGCGCCGGCTCCCCTCGACCGCTGCCCGGGCCTTGTCGCGTCGCGTGCTGCTCGGCGCCCTGCTGCTCGCCGGCTGCTCGACCGCCAAGGTGACGTCGAGCAACCAGCTGGACACCGCCGCTGCGCTGCGCCCCGCCGTCGTCTACGTCACCGATTTCGACATCGAGGCATCGCAGATCACCTCGGAGCCGGGGCTCATCGGCGCGCGCCCGCTCGGCATCCTGCCGAGTGGGCCCTTGACCCGTTTGCGCCAGGGCGACCCGCCGAGCAAGGCACGGCACCTCGTCGATCTCATGGCCGATACGCTGGTGAGCGACCTCGCCAAAGCCGGGCTCGCCGCGCGGCGCGTGCCGCCCGGCATGGCGCTCCCCAGCGAGGGCTGGGTGGTGCGCGGCGCCTTTCTCCAGGTCGATGAAGGCAATCGCCTGCGCCGCGCGGTGATCGGCTTCGGTGCTGGCGACACCCAGCTTCAAGTCGCAGCGGCAGTCGACGCGCTCTCGGCCGCCCCGCCGGCGCCGCTTTATACGGTCGACACCAGCGCCAAGAGCCACCCGCTGCCCGGAGCGATCGTCAAGCTCAATCCTTACGTCGTCGCCGCGCGCTTCGTCCTCGCCGGCCGCGATCTCGACAACAACGTCAAAGACACCGCCGGCGAGATCGCCAAGCGCGTCGTCGCCCGCGTCAACGCCACGCCGACGGTTGCTCATTGAATTTATTCGCGCCGCGAAGCCAAGTCTCAAATTTCGCCTTGCCCGCGAAAGCGGGCATCCAGCAGCCTCTGCCCCGATGAGCGGAGCCTATGGCTCTGGGTCCCCGCCTTCGCGGGGACGGCGGAAAAGACCGTGGGATCGCGGCGTTTTTCGGATCCAAGCTCCTACCGCCCCGCCCACGGCTGCGCCTCGAACCGCGCGAATTCCGCTTCGAGCCGCCACTGCGCTTGCGCCTTCTCGCTGCCGGCGAGGAAGCGTGTGCAGTCCGGCGTGGGATCGGCGGCGCCGGGCGTGCCGTTGGCGCAGGCCGCGCGCGGCACGAAGCTCGCGGGGCTCTGCCACAGGCTGTCGCCGGGCAGGAAGGCGTAGTCGAGGCTGTTGCGCGCCAGGGTTTTGAGATCGCCATAACTCAGGTGATAGGTGAGCGCGGCGCGCAGAAATTCTTCGCTGAGATCGATGCGCGAGACGCCTTCGTCATCGGTCGAGAGCGCCAGCGGCACGCCGAAGCGGCGATAGGTCTCGAAGGGGTGGCGGTCGCCTTTGACGCCGAGGATCTGGGCGTTGCTGGTGAGGTTGATCTCGACCAGCACATGGCGCGCCGCCATTTCCTGCAGCAGGCCCCAGGGATCGTCCTCATGCAGGATGTCGACGCCGTGGCCGATGCGGCGCGCGCCGGCGATCTCGACCGCCTGGCGGATATGGAAGCGGAGATCCTCCGGCGGCACCAGCCCCGGCGCGAGCTCGCCGGCATGGAGCGAGAGCTTCACCTCGGGCCATTCCTTGCCGAGGAATCCCAGCATGCTCATCTGCAGCGTGTAGTCACGCAACGTGATGGGATCGTCCTCCGGCGCGACGAGGTTGAGGCCGACGACGCGCGGATCGGCCTTGGCCAGTTCGAAGGCGAGCAGCGATTGGGCGAATACCTGCTCGCGCGGGAAGGTGCGGATGACCTGCGCGAGATAGCGGATCTCGACCTTGCAGCCCGGCTTCGGCGCCGCGCCGTCGCAGCCGAGCCGCTGGCGCAGGGTCGCCTCGTTCCGATCGAGATCGGCGCGCACCGGTGCGATGATCTCGGCGAGCCCCGCCGCCATCAGCTTGTCCTGCAGCCGCGTGAGATCGCTGTCCCAGCCGACCAGCGCGCCGAGCTTGCGCGCGGCATCCATGCCCGGCGAGACCATCAGCTCGAGATAGGAGACATGGTCCTCGGCGGCGCGTTCGGCCGCTTCCGCCAGCATGTCGCCGCCGCGGCGCTGTTCGACGGCGTCGAACTTGGCGAAGGTGGCGAAGAAATGGTCGTGGCCGGATTGCCGATAGAGGCGGTAGTTGCGCATCGACAGCGCGTCGATGAGCTCGGAGTAAAGCGCGCCGTCGCCATAGACCTGCGCCGCCGGAATCGCCCGCGGCGCGGCGCAAGGCGGCCGGGACAGCGCCATCGCCTGCTTGTCGACGCAGAGCCCGTCATGCGCCGCCCAGGCGATATAGTTCTCAGCGTAGATCGCGCCCGAGAGATGATTGTGCAGATCGCCGCCTTTCGGCATCTGCCGCAGGAAAGCGCCGAGCAGCGGCGGGTCGTTGCGGATCGCGTCGAAGTACTGCGCGGTGCGCGCTTCATCGCCTGCTGACGGCAGTGGCGCCGGGGGCGCTGCCGGGGCAGGCGCTGCCGGTGCGGGAGCCGCCATCGTCGTCGGCGCGGCAGGCGGTGCAGGCGCGGTGCAAGCCGCGAGCAGCGCCACCGCGAGCATCGCCGGGGCCAAAGGGAAGATGCAGGCTCTGTCGCTCGCCACGGGTTCACTCGAAGGGCTGCGGTTGCGCCGGCTCGGCCTCGCGCCGAGCGGCGGCCAGGATAGCGGCAAAGATCCGAGGAGGCGACGGCGGCGTGACGGATGGATTACCGCTTTCGCGGGAATGACGCAATAGTTTGATTTTACAGTAAAATCCGTCTCCCCCGCGAAAGCGGGGGTCCATTTCACCGCCGCGCGATGCCGACGGATTGTCAATCTCCTTGCGCTCCCTTCTTCGCACCCGCTCACCCGCATCCCCCTCTCCGCCGGCCGCTGGCGTTTCCCGGGAAAACCGGATATTGCTTACGGTTTACCCGCACTCTTTGCGTGCGTTGTGAGGCGATGATGGCACAGCGATGGAGCCCCGAGACCTGGCGTGGCAAGCCGGCAAAGCAATTGCCGGGCTATTCCGATGACGCGGCTGTTGCCGCGGTCGAAGCGACCTTGCGCAACTATCCGCCGCTGGTCTTTGCCGGCGAGGCGCGGCGCTTGAAGAAGGGTCTGGGCAACGTGGCGGAAGGCCGCGCGTTTCTGCTGCAGGGCGGCGATTGCGCCGAGAGCTTCGCCGAGTTCCACCCCAACAATATCCGGGACACCTTCAAGGTCCTGCTGCAGATGGCGGTGGTGCTGACCTTTGGCGGCGGGGTGCCGGTGGTCAAGGTCGGGCGGCTCGCCGGGCAGTTCGCCAAGCCGCGCTCGTCCGATGTCGAAAAGCAGGGCGAGGTGACGCTGCCCTCCTATCGCGGCGACATCATCAACGGCCTCGAATTCGATGGCGCGGCGCGCGAGCCCGACCCGTCGCGCATGATCCAGGCGTACAGCCAGTCGGCCGCGACCTTGAACCTGCTGCGCGCCTTTGCCCAAGGCGGCTATGCCGATCTGCACCGCGTCCACGCCTGGAACCAGGATTTTGTCGCCGACTCGCCGCAGGGCGAGCGCTACCGCGAGCTCGCCGACCGGCTGACCGAGACGCTGGGCTTCATGGAAGCCTGCGGCATCACCTCGGACACCACGCCGCAAATCCGCGAGACCGAGTTCTACACCTCGCATGAGGCGCTGTTCCTCTCCTATGAAGAGGCGCTGACCCGCGTCGATTCCACCACCGACCAGTGGTACGACTGCTCGGCGCACCTGGTGTGGATCGGCGACCGCACGCGGCAGGTGGATGGCGCGCATGTCGAGTTCATGCGCGGCATCAAGAACCCGATCGGGATGAAATGCGGCCCGAGCCTCGACCATGACGACCTGTTGCGGCTGATCGACCGGCTCAACCCGGCGAACATCCCGGGCCGGTTGACGCTGATCACCCGCATGGGCGCCGACAAGGTCGCCGACCGGCTGCCGTCGCTCATTCGCGCGGTCGAGCGCGAGGGCAAAAAGGTCGTGTGGTGCATCGACCCGATGCACGGCAACACCTTCACCGCGGCGAACGGGCTCAAGACCCGCCGTTTCGACCGCATCCTCGACGAGCTGCATGCCGCCTTCCAGGTCCATGCGGCTGAGGGAACGCATGCCGGCGGCGTGCATTTCGAGCTGACCGGGCAGAACGTCACCGAATGCGTCGGCGGCGCGCATGACATCAGCGAGGCCGAGCTGGGCGAGCGTTATCTGACGCATTGCGACCCGCGGCTCAACGCCAGCCAGGCGCTCGAACTGGCGTTCGAAATCGCCGAGGCGCTGAAGCGGGCACGGCAAAGCAGCAAGGGCTTTGGCCTCAACCGCCTGCTGGCGGCCACATAGGTCGGCAACGGTGGCGAACGATCTGGCCGGCGGTGGCGCGGGCGAGCGGGAACGAGACCTCGCCGCGCACACCGACAGCTATTTCC
>DATJLU010000082.1:0-35637 GCA_035509275.1 Allostellaceae bacterium
TGACGCCGCTTCAGCTGCACATCGATTTGCGCCCAGGCGTTCTTCACCTGCTGGCGGCCGGAAACGAAGCCGTTATAAACGGCAATGGCGATGATGACGGCGAGGATGACGACGCCGATCACGACGAGAAGTTCCGTGGACATACGGAGGCTCCCTGCTGGCGCTCGGCCCAGCTTCCTCGATTGCCGCAAGCTTGGCAATCGGGGGGCAATCCGGCGGTGTAGAAGCGCCCGCGGAGACTACGGTGCGGCTCTCGCGATTGCTCTGCAATCGCTGACGCCGCCAAGGACGAACGCGCGGGGCGCGTTCGCCTTGGGCTCTCGCGATTGCTGTGCAATCGCTGACGCCGCCACGGACGAACGCGCTTCGCGCGTTCGCCTTGGCTTAAGCGGTTGTTAAAGCGGCTTTGGGATGGTCCCTGCCATGGCGAACGAGACCCGGCAGATCACCCGTCCGCGCCTTCCGATGTCGCAAGCCGAGCTCGACGAGGTCGTGCGGCGGCACGACATGTATCTCTCCGCTCGGCTCGGCGGCCAGCGCGCGCTGCTCGCCTATCGCGATCTCACGGGGCTCGATCTCTCCGGGCGCCGGCTCAGCGACGCCGATCTCACCGCCGCCTTTCTGCCAAGCGCGCGCCTGTGCGGCACCAATCTCGCCAACGCCACCATGTTTGCCTGCAACCTGACGCGCGCCGATCTGCGCGGCGCCGTTCTGGTGCGGGCCGATCTCCGCGGCGCGGTGCTGCGCGGCGCCGATCTCGAAGGCGCCGACCTCTTCGACGCCGATCTGCGCGACGGCAGGATCGGCCACCGTTTGCGCATCGGCGTCATCGAGGAGGTCGCCATCGCTGACGCCGCGTCGTCGGATCTCGAAGGCGCGCGCCTCGTCAACGCCGATCTCTCGCAGGCGCGCATCTCGGGCTCGATCGCCGCGCATACCGACTTCACCGATGCGGTGATGCGGCGCTGCAAGCTGGTGCGCGCCGATCTCCACCATGCGACCTTGAACGGCGCCAATCTCGAAGGCGCCGATCTCTCCGGCGCCAATCTTCAGGGCGCGAGTTTGCGCAACGCCATCCTCACCGATGCGATCTTCCACAACACCGAGACCGACGGCGCGGATTTCGCCGGCGTGCTCTCGGAGAAGCCGGCCGGGCGCATGCTCGCCGAGCTCGGCACGCCGATCGAGACGCTGCTGCAGCGCCATGAGCGCTGGGCGGCAACGCAGGGCGCCGAAGGCGAGCCGCTCGATCTCAGCTTCTATGATCTCCGCACGCTGCCCTCGCTGTCAGGGCATAGCCTTTCGGCGCTGCGCGCCAAAGGCGCGGTGTTCTTCGGCCTCACGCTCGAGGGCATCGGCTTGCAGGCGGCGCAGCTCGAAGGCGCCGATTTCCGCTCCTCGCGAATGACGCGCGCCGATCTGCGCGGCGTCAACCTCACCGCGGCGCGGCTCACCAACGCCGATCTGCGCGACAGCAATCTGGGACCGCTGGTGCTGCCGGGCGGGCGCCTCATCGTCAGCATGCTCGAGCGCGTCGAGGCGCGCCATGTCGATCTGCGCGGCGCCAATCTGTCGCGCGCGGTGATGCGCTGCGCCGATCTCTCCGCCGCCAATCTCACCGGCGCCGATCTCGCCGGCACCGATCTTTCCGACGCCCAGCTCGCCGGCGCGATCGGCCTCCCCTGAAGGAGGGATTGCGTCCGCGACTGCGGCATTTAATACTCTGTTAATCGCGCAGCCGCGATCTTACCTCATCGAGGCGGGGCGCTTTCGGGCGCCAGACAGGGGTGTGCGCGGCGAGCCGTGAACCCGGCAAGCCGCCAGCCGGGTTCGCAAGTGCACAAAGCGCGAGATCGCGCGCAAAGCGCGACTAGGAGGAACGCAGATGAACGACGATCGCACGGGCAAGCGACGTCCTACGGAACAGCGCGAGCATGGGCGCGCGCTGCAAGCACAGGAAGAGCGGCGCACCGAGGGTGCACCGCAGCAAAAGAAGAAGCCGGGCCCGATCGAGGAGCGCGAGTGGCGCGGATCGGGCGTGTGCGGTGATCGCCATACCGACTGACGGCTGAGGCCTTAAGGGCGGAACGCGCCCGACAGCACCGCTGTTGGCCCTTTAGGGGCAAGGCGGAGGCTGTCGCATGAGTGGTATTCGCGTCGTCGGCATCATCGTCGCGATCACCGGCGCGGTGCTGCTTTACTTCGGCATCAACAGCTCGCATTCGCTGGTCAATCAAGCGTCCGAGACGCTCACCGGCCGCTACACCCACGATACCATGGTCTACATCGTCACCGGCGTCGTGGCGCTGGTCGGCGGCGCGCTGACCGCGGTGGTCGGACGGAGCTGACCGCGGCGCCACAGGCGTCAACCGGCTTCTCCTTCTAAGCTCGCGCACCGAGAGAGCATCCCTGACGGAGAAGCATCGATGAAACCGATTTGCGGTCTCGCCGCGGCCCTGTGCCTTGGCATGATTCTGCTCGGCGCGGCCGGACCGGCCGTCGCGCAAACCGCGGCCGAGCCCCCGGCCGGCACGCCGGATACCTTCATGCTCACGATCTTCCTGCGTCACGATGAATCGAAGACGCTGGGCGAGATTCAGCAGCATTTGAAGGCGACCGGCTTCGACAAGAACTTCCCGCCGCCGGGGATCGAGATCGTGTCGTGGTACGTCATGATGGGCATCGGCCAGGTGGTCACGTTGCGCGTGCCGCCGGCGCGGCTGCGCGAGGTCAACCGGCTGATCGAGCAGGAAGGCTGGGGCGCCTACCGCACCGAGTTCTATCCCACCTACGACTATCTGCCGGTGTGGAAGGCGGCGCATCCCGGCCGTTAGCGCCGCAGCGCGCGCAAAGCGGCCCAGGATGAATTCGATGTGAGGCAGGGGATGACCCTTTGCCTCCCAGCGTATTCCATACATCGGCGCTCCCATCGGGAGCCGCTTGCACCTTCACCCCCGGCGACCCCCTCCCCGGCCGCCGCGACATACGGCCCGCGGCCTTCCCCCGACCGACGGGCCCTTCGCCCGGGCGGCGTCCCCCGCCCGGGCGACGGCGGCGGCGCGCCCCCCGCGCCGCCGCCCTCGTTTTCTCCCGGACGGCCTTATGCTTAGGCACTATACCGCTGCGCGCCACACGGACATGCACGATAGTGCTTGACGCGCGGCTTCCTCCTGCGGCACCTATGGCGCAAGATCGTGAGGGCGACGACCCCTGAGCGTGGAACGAGGGAGGACGAGAATGGCTGCCGACGGCGCAGCAGGCGAGTCGCCGCAGATCAGCCTGCCGCGCGAGTACAACGCTGCCGTCGATCTCGTCGAGCGCAATATCACGGCCGGGCGGGGCGGCAAGCTCGCCTATATCGACGATCGCGGCCGCTACACTTACGCCGAGCTTGCCGAGCGCGTCGATCGCGCCGCCAACGCCTTGCGCGCCCTGGGGCTCGAGCCCGAGCAGCGCATCATGCTGGCGCTGCTCGACAGCATCGATTTTCCCACCGTCTTCCTGGGCGCGATCAAGGCGGGAATCGTGCCGATCGCGGTCAACACGCTGCTCACCACCGCCGATTACGATTTCATGCTGAAGGACAGCCGCGCGCGGGCGCTCATCGTCTCCGAGGCGCTCTATGACCGGTTTGCGCCGATCCTGGCGCAGCAGCCGGCGCTGAAGCAGGTGGTGATCGCCGGCGCGCAGCCCGTCGACGGCCGGCCCTTCCTCGGCGCGCTGCTGGCGGCCGCGCCGCCCCGGGCGAAGGCGGCCGAAACCTGCGCCGACGATGTCTGCTTCTGGCTCTACTCCTCGGGCTCGACCGGCACGCCCAAAGGCGTGGTTCATCTCCATTCGCATCTCATCCTGACCGCCGAGCTCTTCGCCAAGCCGATCCTCGGCATCGCCGAGAGCGATGTCGTGTTCTCCGCCTCGAAGCTCTTCTTCGCCTATGGGCTCGGCAACTCGCTGACCTTTCCGCTCGCGGTCGGCGCCACCGCGGTGCTGATGGCCGAGCGCGCGACGCCCGCCGCGGTCTTTCGCGTGCTGAAAGCGAGCCAGGCGACGATCTTTTTCGGCGCGCCGACGCTTTATGCGGCGCTGCTGGCGAGCCCGGATCGGCCGCCGCGCGAGGCGCTGGCGTTGCGGCGCTGCAGCTCGGCCGCCGAGCCGCTGCCGGACAATATCGGCAACCGCTGGACGCAGCATTTCGGCGTCGAGATTCTCGACGGCATCGGCTCGACCGAGATGCTGCATGTCTATCTCTCGAACCGGCCCGGCGAGGTGCGCTACGGCACCACGGGGAAGCCGGTTCCCGGCTACGACATCCGCCTTGTCGATGATGACGGCCATGTCGTGGCGGAAGGCGAGATCGGCGAGCTTCACGTCAGAGGGCCGACCGCTTCCGTCGGCTATTGGAACCAGCGCGAGCGCTCGCGCCATACCTTCGTGGGCGAATGGACGCGGAGCGGCGATAAGTACCTCAGGGATAACGAGGGCTACTTCATCTATTGCGGCCGCACCGACGACATGCTCAAGGTCGGCGGCATCTATGTCTCGCCGGCCGAGGTCGAGGCGGCGCTGATGGCGCATGACGCCGTCCTCGAGGCGGCGGTGGTGGGCCAGCTCGACGACGAGAAGCTGGTAAAGCCCAAGGCCTATATCGTGTTGAAGCCCGGCATCGCCGGCTCTTCAGCGCTGGTGCTCGCGCTGCAGGAGCACGTGAAGACCCGGCTCGCGCGCTATAAATATCCGCGCTGGATCGAGTTCATCGACGAGCTGCCCAAGACCGCGACCGGCAAGATCCAGCGCTTCAAGCTGAGGGCGCGCAGCACGGTGTCGCCGACCGCGTGAGATCTCGTCGTTCTTTCCTTACCCCCCACCCTTACCCTCCCCCTCAAGGGGGGAGGGGATTGCAATGCCCTTCCTGACGGCGGCGGGCCATCGGCTGGAGTATGAGCGGCTTCCCGGACGGCCGGGCGCGCCGACGCTGATCCTGCTGCATGAGGGGCTGGGCTCGGTGGCGCTGTGGCGCGACTTCCCGCAGAAGCTGGCGCAAGCGACGGGCGCGCCGCTCGTGGTCTATTCGCGCTATGGCTATGGCCAATCGGATAGGCTCGCGGCGCCGCGCGGGCCGCGCTACATGCATGACGAAGCGCTCGAGAGCCTGCCGGCGCTGCGTCAGGCGCTGGCGCTCGACGATGTCATCCTGGTCGGCCACAGCGACGGCGCGTCGATCGCGCTGATCCATGCCGGCAGCGGACAGTGGCCGGTGCGCGCGCTCATCCTCGAAGCGCCGCATGTCTTCGTCGAAGCGATGAACCTCGCCAGCATCGAGGCGGCGCGCCGCACCTATGCCACCACCGATCTGCGCCGGCGCCTCGCGCGCTATCACGCCGATGTCGACAGCGCCTTTCGCGGCTGGAACGACGCCTGGCTCAGCGCCGCGTTCGGCGACTGGACCATCGAGGAGTATCTGCCCGGCATCGCTTGCCCGGTGCTCGCGATTCAAGGTGCCGATGACGAATACGGCACGCCGGCGCAGCTCGAGACGATCGCGCGCGGCGTCAAAGGGCCGTTCGAGCCGCTGGTGCTGCGCCATTGCAAGCACTCGCCGCATCGCGACCAGGATGCAACCGTGCTCGAGGCGATGGCGGAATTCGTCGCACGCGTCAGCGGACCAGGATAATGTCGGCAGCGGCAGGATCGGCGTAGAGCCGCTCGACCAGCGCCGCGCGGTTGGTGAGCACTGCGCGCTGATTGATGTAGCCCTTGTCGGTGATCTCGCCCTTGTCGATCGAGGGCGGCTCGGCGAGCAGCAGCGCGCGGGCGATGCGATGCGAGCTGCCGCCGGCGCCACCATTGTGGCGCGCAAGCGCCGCGGCCAGCGCGCGCCGCACGCTGTCCTCGGCGATGAGCGCGGCGAGCGGCGCGTCGGCGAGATGCGGGCAGAGGCCGCGGCAGCCGGCGAGGCTCGGAAAGATCAGCAGGCCGATCTCGTCGCGATCATGGCCGGTGATAACGGCATCCTCGATGATCGGCGCGCCAGCGGCGATGAGCGCCACGCGCAGCGCGCCGACGCCGACCCAGGTCCCGGAAGTGAGCTTGAAATTCTCGCCGAGGCGGCCGTCGAAGACGATGCCGCGGCGCGGCTCGCCGGGATCTTCGAGCCGCGCCGCATCGCCGGGACGATAGAACCCGTCCTCGTCGAAGGCCGCGGCGGTGAGATCGGCGCGCTTCCAATAACCGGGCGTGACGTTGGGTCCGCGCACGCGAATCTCGAGCTTGTCGCCTTCCGGCACCAGCTTGACCTCGACGCCCGGCGCCGGCACGCCGATATTGCCGGCGCGGGCGATGGGATAATGGACGAGCGTCGCGAGCGGCGCCGTCTCGGTCGTGCCCCAGGCCGAGACCATCGGCACCTTGTGGCCGGTGGTCGCGAGCGACAGCGCCTCGAGCCGCGCCCAGAGGCTCTGCGGCAACGCCGCGCCGGCGTAGAGCACGAGATCGAGCTCGCGGAAGAAGCGCTCGGCCAGCACGGTGTCGCGCTCGAGATGATCGAGCACCATCGCAAAGCCGCGCGGCACGTTGAGATACAGCGTCGGCGAGACCTCGCGCAGATTGGCGATGCTCTTCTCGATGAGACCGGGCACCGGCCTGCCCTCGTCGATATGGAGCGTGCCGCCGTTGCGCAGGATCATGTTGAAATCGGAATTGCCGCCGAAGGTGTGGTTCCAGGGCAACCAGTCGAGGAGCACCGGCGGCCGCTCGGCGAGGAACGGCCAGGCGCGGGCGTAGCTCTCCTGGTTCGAGGTCAGCATGCGCTGCGTGTTGACGACGCCTTTGGGCTCGCCGGTCGAGCCCGAGGTGAAAAGAATCTTCGCCACCGTGTCGGGGCCGACCGCAGCAAAAGCGCGGTCGACCGCCGCGCCCGGCAGCGTCTCGCGCAGCGCGGCGAACTCGGTTGCGCGCACGCCCTTGGGCGGATTGGCCGAGACCACGAGCTCGGCATCGCGCAAGCCGAGCGCCGCGATCGCGGCGCCATAGCGCTCGCCGTCATCGGCGAAGATGAGGCCGGGTTCGACGAGGTCGCGGACATAGCGCAGCTTGGCGAAATCCTGCGACAGGCGCGAATAGGCGGTCGAGACCGGCGCCACCGGCACGCCGACATGCATCGCGCCCAGCGCCAGCACAGCGTGATCGATGCCGTTGTCGGACAGGATCATCACCGGCCGCTCGGCATCGAGGCCGCGCTCGAGCAGCGCCGCGCCGATGGCGCGGGCGGCGGCCAGCGCCTCGCCATAGGTGAGGCGGCGCCAGGCGCCGGTCGCGTCGCGCTGGGCGAGGAAAGTGCGGTCCGGAGCGCGCCCGGCCCAGCCCTCGAGCAGCGCACCGATGGAGCGCGGACAGGTTCCCAGAGCGTGCGGCGAGCGCAGGATCATGCCGCCGCCGGGCAGGCTCTCGACGATGACGTCGGCCGGGGCGAACAGCCGCCGCGGCGAGCGCCGGCGCAAAACGCCTTCTGGCGCCATGGTTTCCTCCCTGTCGCGCCCGAGACTAGCGCGCATTATGATCGCGCCACAACACGGGATGCCGCCGTCGCGGCGCGGGAGGACGAGATGCTCGAAACCACCATTGCCGGCAGCCTGCCCAAGCCCTTCTGGCTCGCCCAGCCGAAGATGCTGTGGGCGCCCTGGGCGCAGACCGGCGAGGCGCTGGTCGAAGCCAAGCGCGACGCTACGCTGCTCGTCCTCAAGGAGCAGGAGGATGCCGGCATCGACATCGTCACCGAGGGCGAGCAGTCGCGCCAGCATTTCGTCCATGGCTTCCTCGAGCAGATCGAGGGCATCGATTTCGCCCGCCGCGTCGCCATGGGCATCCGCAACAACCGCTATACCGCCGAGGTGCCGACGGTGACCGCCCCGCTCCGGCGCAAGCGCCCGGTGCATCGCACCGAAGCGGCGCTGGCGCGCGCGCATACCCGGCGCAAGCTCAAATTCACGCTGCCGGGACCGATGACCATCGTCGACACCATCGCCGACCAGCATTACGGCGACCGCGTCGCGATGGCGATGCGCTTTGCCGAGCTGCTCAACGAGGAGGCGCGCGAGCTCGAGGCGCTCGGCGTCGATGTCATCCAGTTCGACGAGCCGGCCTTCAACGTCTACATGGCCGAGGTCAAGGAGTGGGGCATCGCGGCGCTGCATCGCGCGATCGCAGGCCTGCGCTGCAAGACCGCGGTCCATATCTGCTACGGCTACGGCATCAAGGCCAATATCGAGTGGAAGGCGAGCCTTGGCGGCGAGTGGCGGCAATATGAGGAGATCTTCCCGGCGCTCGCGCAGAGCCGCATCGACCAGGTGTCGCTCGAATGCATCAATTCGCGGGTGCCGCTGCGCCTCGTCGAGCTGCTCAAGGGCAAGGACGTGCTGCTCGGCGCCATCGACGTCGCCAATGATCGCATCGAGACGCCGGAGGAAGTGGCGGCGACCTTGCGCCGCGCCCTCGATTTCGTGCCGGCAGAGAAGCTGCAGGCCTGCACCAATTGCGGCATGGCGCCGCTCGACCGCGGCATCGCCTATGCCAAGCTCCAGGCGCTCGGCGCCGGCGCGAAGCTGCTGCGGCAAGAGCTGGGGCACGCGCATTGACGGGGATCAGACTACGCCTCTGGTGTACACCCCCGACACAAATTTTCGACGCCGCTCGGAGGTCTGAGGCGCCGGAATCGCCCGCGTGTCGCGTGGGATCATGCGACGATCATAGACCTGCACCCTTTGCCCACCCAGGCTCGCCTCAGAGCCCGACATAGGCGCGGCGGACGCCGTCATCGGCGAGCAGCTCGGCGCCGCTGCCGGTCATGACGATGCGGCCGTTTTCGAGGACATAGCCGCGATCGGCGAGGCTCAGCGACTGCGCCACGTTCTGCTCGACGAGGACGATGGTGAGCCCGTCGCGCTCGTTGAGCTCGCGCACGACGCGGAACACGTCCTCGACGATCACCGGCGCCAGGCCCAGCGACGGCTCGTCGAGCATGATGAGGCGCGGCTGGCCCATGAGGCAGCGGGCGATCGCCAGCATCTGCTGCTCGCCCCCCGACAGCGTGCCGGCGAGCTGGAGGCGGCGCTCGGCCAGCCGCGGAAAGAGAGCGTAGACCCGCGTCATCGCCGCCGCCGCGCCGGCGCGCGCGCGCCGCACCACCGCGCCCATCTCGAGATTGTCGCGCACGCTCATGTTGGGAAAGATCTGACGGCCCTCCGCCACCTGGCCGATGCCGAGATCGCAGATGCGGTGCGGCGGCCAGCCGGCGATGTCGCGCCCCTCGAAGCGGATGCTGCCGCGCCGCGGCCGCTCCATGCCGAAGACGGTGCGGATCAGCGAGCTCTTGCCGGCACCGTTGGCGCCGATGATGGCGACGATCTCGCCTTCGGCGACGCTGAGCGACACGCCATCCAGCGCCTGGGCATCGCCATAGAAGAGATCGATGTCGGTGAGGTCGAGCATGGGCTAGTGGGGCTTGGGCGTACCCCCCTCCCCTCCCTCCCCCTCAAGGGGGGAGGGGGTTATTGACGTGCCGAAATAGCATTCCAGCACTTGCGGGTCGCGGGTTACTTGCTCGGGGGTGCCTTCGCAGATCTTCTGGCCGTGATGCAGCACGACGATGTGATGCGAGAGCGCCATCACCGCGCGCATGACATGCTCGGTCAGCAGGATGGCGATGCCGGTCTCGCGCGCCAGCGCGGAAAATGCCGCCACCATCTGGTCGATCTCGGTCGGCCGGAGGCCGGCCATGACCTCGTCGAGCAGCAGGATCTTGGGCCGCGTCGCCAGCGCGCGCGCGGTTTCGAGACGCTTGCGCTCGGGCAAGGTCAGGCTCTTGGCCGGCGCCTCGGCCTTATCGGCAAGGCCGAGCCGTTCGAGAATGGCGCAAGCGGCATCGCGCGCCACCCGCATGTCCGCCGTCGCGCGCAGCGCGCCGACCATGACGTTCTCCAGCACCGAGAGCGCGCCGAACGGCCGCACCAGCTGGAAGGTCCGGCCGATGCCGGCATGGCAGGCCTGATCGGGCCGCAGCCCGGTGATGTCGACGCCGTCGAGCAGCACGCTGCCGCTGTCCGGCGCGATGACGCCGGCGATGAGGTTGAAGGTGGTGGTCTTGCCGGCACCGTTGGGACCGATGAGCGCGACGATGCCGCCGCGCGGCACGGCGAAGCTGACGCCGTCCACCGCCTGCAAGCCGCGGAAGCGCTTCGACAAGCCGCGCACCTCGAGCAGCGGCGCGCTCATCGCCGTGTCTCCAGGCCGATGACGCGGCGGAGCCACGGCCAGATCCCCGCCGGCTGCAAGGCGACGATGGCGAGCAGCGCCGCGCCGTAGAGCCATTGCTTCAGCCCGTCGATCTCGACGCCGCTGGTGAGCGAGGTCATGGTCTCGCCCAGCGTCGTCAGCAGAAAGGCGCCGAGGATCGGGCCGAAGAGGGTGCCGAGCCCGCCGATGATCGGCGCGGTGATGATCTCGACCGAGCGGCCGATGGCAAAGACGGTGTCGGGATAGAGGTTGTTGTCATAGAAGGCGAGAAAACCGCCGCCGAGCGCGGTCAGCGCCGCCGACAGCGCCATCGCCAGCACCTTGCAGCGGAACACGTTGATGCCGAGCGCCTGCGCCGCCTCCTCGTCTTCGCGGATCGCCTGCCAGTAATAGCCGATGCGCCGGTTGAGCAGGAGATGGCTGAGGCCGAGCGCGCCGAGGGTCAGCGCCAGCAGGAAATAGTAGAACATGCGCGGCGAGCCGCGCAGCCGCAGCAGGTCCTGATGCGCGAGATTGGCGACCGGCAGGAACAGCCCTTCGGTGGCGCCGACCCACTTGAAATGGTCGAAAAGGATGCGGGTGAACTCGGCAAAGGCGATGGTCAGCAGCGCGAAATAGACGCCGCCGACGCGGAAGCGGAAGGAGAGCGCGGCGATCAGGCTGCCGGCGACGGCCGCCACCGCCATGCCGGCCGGCATGCCGAGCCAGGGCGGGATGCCGAAATGGACGAAGAGCGCGGCGCTGGTATAGGCGCCGAGCCCGACATAGAGCGCGTGGCCGAGCGAGAGCTGTCCGGCAAAGCCGGTCATGATGTTCCAGGACTGGCCGAAATAGGCGGCGAACAGCACCACGACCAGCACCGAGACGATGTAGTCGTTGACGAAAAAGGGCAGCGCCAGCATGACGGCGACGAAGAGGCCGAGCGCCACCGCGACGCGCGGCGACAGGCCGAGCGCGGGCACGCCTCTCATGCGCGCCCCAGCAAGCCTTGCGGCCGGACCAGCAACACCAGGATGAGGAGCGCGAAGCTGAAGGCGCTTTTGAAGGAGGGCTCGATGACGAAGCCCGACAGCGCCTCGGAGACGCCGACGAGCACGCCGCCCAGCAGCGCCCCTGGCATGCTGCCGAGACCGCCGAGAATGACGATGATGAAAGCGAGCAGCGTATAGTCGGTGGCGATGTAAGGCTCGACATCGACGAGCAGCAGCATGAGCGCGCCGGCGGCACCGACGCAAGCAGCGCCGAGGCCGAAGGTGATGGCGTAGAGGCGCTTCACGTCGAGGCCGACGACCTGCGCGCCGATCTGGTTGTCGGCGCAGGCGCGGATCGCTTTCCCCGTGCGGGTGAAGCGGAAGAAGGCCCACAGCGCCGCCGCGCCGAGGGCCGCGCCCGCCGCGGCGATGACGCGCACCTTGTCGAGCAGCAGGCCGCCGATCTGATAGCTGTCATAGGCATAATCGAGCTGCACGTTGCGCGCATCGGGGCCGAAGCCCATCAGCAGGCTGGCGGTGATGATCGTGGCAAGGGCAAGCAGCAGCAGGAACTGCTCGTGATCCGGACGCGCGATGTAGCGGTTGATGAGCAGGCGCTGCAGCGCGTAGCCGAGGAGGAAGAGCAGCACGGTGACCGGCGCCAGCATCAGCAGCGGATCGAGGCCGGTGACGGTGCTGGAGAGGTAGGTCGCGTACATCGCCACCACCATCATCTCGCCATGGGCGAAATTGACCACGCGGATGACGCCGAAGATCACGGAGAGGCCGAGCGCCATCAGCCCGTAGACCAGACCGGTGAGCAACCCCGCGACGATGATGTTGAGGTAGAGCATGGGGCCGCGGGTTGCCCGCTCGCTATCGCCTCGATTGGCTCAGCTGCGCTGGGACCAGCCCGGCACGGGAAAGACCGGCTTGGCCTCGGCATTCTCCGCCGGCAGCACGACCGTCGGCTTGCCCTTCAGGATCTGCAGCACGCCCGAGGGCAGGTTGACGTTCTGTCCTTTGGCATCGAAGGTGATAGGGCCGCCGATCATGATCCGGTCCTTGATGTTGGTCGCCTTGAGCGCCTCGACGAGCGCCTGCGGCTTGGTCGAGCCGGCGCGCTTGTAAGCATCGCCGATGATGAGGAAGCCTTCGAAGGTGAAGCCGGCATCGAGCGTGCAGACATCGTCCGGATAGGCCTTGTTCCACGCCGCCTCGAAGGTGTGGGCGAAACTCTGCTTGGGATCGAGCCAGGGAATGTTGGTGATGGCGTAGTCGGCGTATTTCCCCAGCACCTTCATGAACTGCGTCTGGTACATGCCGGGGCTGCCGGGGCTGATGATGCCCATCGGCTCGTATTTCTGCTTCACCATCTCGCGCACCATGAGGATGGCGTCGTTGAGCCGCGTCACCGCCATGTGGATGTCGGCCTTGGCCGCCTTGGCCTTCGCCACCTCGATCGAGAGGTCCTTCGCCTGCGGGTCGTAGGAGATCGTCTCGACGATGTGGAAGGGCAGGTTGGCCTTCGGCATCAGCATGTTGATGCCTTTCAGCATGGTCTGGCCGAAGGTATCGTTGACGATCATCAGCACCGCGGTCTTGGGCGTAGTGCCGGTCGCCTTGAAGAGATCGTTGAAGCGGGCGAGGCCGTGCTCGCCGAGCATCACGCTGGTCGGGAAATTGCGGAAGATGAATTTGTAGCCCTGCTCGGTGATGGCGGGATCGGAGCCGATATTGATGACGAAGGGAATGCCGTTCTGCTCGGCGACCTGGGCGATGGCGAAGGTCTGGCCGCTGTCGAAGGCACCGACCAGGATCTCGACGCCTTCGCGGATCAGCTTCTCCGCCTGGGTGCGCGCCACCTCGGGCTTCGATTCGGTATCGGCGTCGACGACCTCGATGGCATAGCCCATCTCGGGCAGCATCTTCTTGGCAAGGTCGACCGAGCGCTGGCAGCCCTGGCCGATCACCGCTTCATAGCCCGAACGCGGCAACAGGCTCCCGATCTTGATCGGCTTCGTCGCGGCACGCGCAGCGCGGCTGAGGCCGGTGCCCGTGAGCAAGGCGCCCGTCGCGGCGGCGCCCAGGCCGAAATCGCGGCGCGTCATAGGGTGCTTCATCGATGACCTCCCCGCGCGGCGGCGGACGCCGCATTACAAGGTTTTTAGCTCGGATTGTCAGCCGTCCGACGCTTCGCGCCACCATAAACAAAAGCGTGGGGGGATCAAGCCGAGCCTCGCCTCCCGCGGGCGCGGCCGTATCTCCCGTTGCGTTGTCGCGGCGAGACTTTAGACTGCGGCCATCGCCGAGTCGGGACGTTGGATGAGCCGCCAGGATCTGTTTCCGCCGATCGAGCCCTATGCCACCGGCATGCTCAGGCTCGACGGGCCGCATGTGATGTATTGGGAGCAGTCCGGCAACCCGCGCGGCTTGCCCGTCGTGTTCCTTCATGGCGGCCCCGGCGCCGGCGCGACACCGACCCATCGCCGCTTCTTCGATCCCCAGGCCTACCGGATCATCGTCTTCGATCAGCGCGGCGCCGGGCGCTCGACCCCGCTTGGCTCACTCAGCGACAATACGACGCAGCATCTGATCGCCGATATGGAGCGCTTGCGCCAGCATCTCGGCATCGAGCGCTGGGCCGTGTTCGGCGGCTCCTGGGGCTCGACGCTCGGCCTCGCCTATGCCGAGGAGCATCCGACGCACTGCGCCGGCCTCGTGCTGCGCGGCATCTTTCTCTGCCGCCGGAGCGAGGTCGACTGGTTTCTCTATGGCATGCGCACGGTGTTCCCCGAAGCCTGGCGCGCCTTCGCCAATTTCTTGCCGGAGAGCGAGCGCGGCGATCTGCTGGAAAGCTATTACCTGCGGCTCACCCACCCCGATCCTGCCGTGCACATGCCGGCGGCGCGCGCCTGGAGCACCTATGAGGGCGCCTGCTCGACGCTGCTGCCGAGTCCGGACACGGTGGCGGCATTCGGCGAGGACCGCATGGCGCTCGGCCTCGCCCGCATCGAGGCGCATTACTTCCTGCACAACGTCATTCCGCCCGAGCGCGACCTGCTGAGACGCGTCGACCGGGTCCGCCGCATCCCCGCCTTCATCGTCCAGGGCCGCTACGACATGGTCTGCCCGGTGGTCAGCGCCGACGAGCTCGCCCGCGCCTGGCCCGAAGCGGAATACACGGTGGTCGCCGATGCCGGCCATTCGGCGATGGAGCCGGGCATTCGCGCCCGCCTCGTCGCCGCCACGGAGAAGCTGCGGCGCAGCTTCTGACGACGGTTCCGATGCTTGCCACCCCGCGGCGAAGCCTATAGATAAACCGCGTCGCGTGGGGGGAGAGGCCAAAATGAACAATCGGCTCGGCGGGATCAGAGCGGCTGTCGGCCTGCTCTTGCTCCTCGCGTCGGCTGCTGCGGCGCGCGCGGATGACGGCGATCTGCTCACGATCGGCGGCGGCGCCTACAATGTGCTGCACAACAAGAAGGAAGCGCAGCTGCGCACCGAATACCGCTTCGGCTATCGCTTCCTTTACATCATCCGTCCGATCGCCGGCGTGCTCGCCACCAACAAGGGCAGCTTTTACGGTTATGGCGGCTTTCGCCTCGACGCCCAGATCGGCGAGCATTTCGTCATCACGCCGGAGCTCGCGGTCGGCGGTTGGTCGCAGGGCGGCGGCAAGGATCTCGGCGGCACCCTCGAATTCAAGAGCGGCGGCGAGTTCGCTTACCGCTTCAGCGATAATTCGCGCCTCGGATTCCTCTTCGACCACATCTCCAACGCCGGCATCTACAAAAAGAATCCGGGCGTCGAATCGGCGATGCTGATGTACTCGATCCCGATCGACTGGTTCAGCGGGCCATAACGGGAATTAGCCGCGCGCGCAGGGCAATCGCATCTGTCACCACGCCTGCGACAAGATTCACCACGGAGGCACGGAGATCACGGAGAAACGAGGAATGGCGCGCTTCGCGCGCCAAATGCAATTCTCTGTGTCCTCCGTGCCTCCGTGGTGAAATCCATTTGTGCGAGCTTTACCGCGCAGAGGAGGGTGAGGTGGAGCGTTGACGACGTTGCACCTCGTCACAAGAAATCCAATTCTCAGTCTTCGCGCGAATCTCAACAACGCGCCATCTTCGGTGGTTATTAACCATATCGGCTCGACCGATCGCGGCGTGCGTTCGCGCGGCTTCTATCCCGTCGTTAACGAGGGCTCAACGGATGCGCTCTATTTTGCGCGTGTTGCGGCGGAAGCGACCGGCGCCCCGCCCCCCCAAGATCGAAGCTGGAGTAAGCGCCTTGCGAAACATCGAGAAACATGTGTTGGTGGTCGACGACTACAACACGATGCGGCGCATTCTGCGCAACCTGCTGTCCCAAATCGGCTTCAGCAATGTCGAGGAGGCCGAGGACGGCTCCACCGGCTTGCGCAAGCTGCGCGAGCGGCCGTTCGGGCTCGTCATTTCCGACTGGAACATGGCGCCGATGTCCGGCCTCGAGTTCCTGAAGGAAGTGCGCTCCGACGGCGCGCTCAAGGACATGCCCTTCATCATGATCACCGCCGAGAGCAAGACCGAGAACGTCGTTGCGGCGAAAGAGGCGGGGGTCAGCAACTACATCGTCAAGCCCTTCAACGCCGACACGCTGAAGAAGAAGATCGAGGCGGTTCTCGGGGAGCTGTGAGTCCATGTCTTCTCAGCGTCGGCTTGAGCTGACCGAGGAAGAATACCTCGACATCGAGGAAGCGCTCGCCAGCAACGCCCGCGGACGCAGCTTCCTGCGCATGCGCGACCAGCGCGCGCGCCTCGTCGCGATGAACGAGATGCGCAAGCTCGCCCGCGAGATCAAGGATACCGTCAAGACGACGAACAACGAAGGCTCCGAGGAGAAACGCCACGAGGCCCATATCCGCATCCTGCGCGAGGAGCTGCGCGAGATGTCGGCCTATATCCACCAGACCCGGCGCGAGATCGCCGCGCTGCGCCCGAGCGACGCCGGCTCCAACCGCATCATGGCCGCGACCGGCGAACTTGACGCCATCGTCTCCGCCACCGAGCGCGCCACCTCCGAGATCCTGAACGGCGTCGAGCGCATCCAGCAGCTGACGCTGAAGCTGCCCAAGACCAGCGAGGTTGCGCCGATTGTCGATGAGATCCAGGCGCAGGTCACCGAGGTGCTCACCGCCTGCTCGTTCCAGGACATCACCGGCCAGCGCACCACCAAGGTCGTCAACACGCTGCGCTACCTCGAGCAGCGCGTGAACTCGATGATCGAGATCTGGGGGGTCGAGGGCGTGACGCCGGCGGCGCCGCCGCCCGAGCTCGAGGATCGCCGCCCCGACGCGCATCTCCTCAACGGCCCCGCCACCGATGGCGGACCGAGCCAGGCCGATGTCGATGCGCTGTTCGAGAAGCTAGGCAAGGCGACCGAGACGGCACCTGCTGCGCCGGCGGCGCCGGCAGCTACGCCGCCCGCCGCGCCGGCCGAGGCGTCCGCGGGAAAAAGCAGTCAGAGCCAGATCGACGCGATGTTCAACGCGGCGCAGTGAGCGCCGCGCTCGCCGTCCAGCCCGCGACCCGCGCCACTAAACCGCAAGCGGCGCGACGTCGCGGTCGAGCAGGCGCGCCACCTCGCACCAGAACGCCTCGCGGCCGATGTCGCGCTCCTCGCGGGCAACGCTCGTCATCTGCACCAGAAACGAATCGATCCAGGAGGGCGGCGCATTGTCGCGCAGCATGCGTGCGGTGCGCGCCGCGCTGAAGCTGATGATCGTCGCCGTCACCGCAGCTCTCGCCTGGGCTGTCGGTTGAGACTCGGCTCGAACTGGCGCTCGGCGACGCGCTCGGCCCGGCGCGTGGCGAAATCGGCGGCGATCATGTCGGCCACCAGGAAGAGGCTCATGAGCCCGGCGGCCCAAGCAAAAATAAGCAGCAACGAATCCATTACGCGTCTCCGCTTGTCTGGAGAGGGCAAGGGGGGACAAAAAATGTGCTGCGATCGGCAAAAAGTTCTCTGGGACCTATTGGACGCGAATATGGTTAATCCGGGGTAAACGCGTCGATTTTTTGGCCGCGCCAGCGTGTTGCGTTAGCGTGAGAGCGGGGCGCGCAACCCCGCGGAGAAGCAACGGCGTTTGCATCGGCGCAACGGCCCTCCTACCTTCGGCGCCGATGAAGCCCGTCCCCCTCGGCCTCGCGAATCGCCGCCAACTCGTGCCCGATGCGAGCGCGACGGCGGCAGCGGTCGGCAATGCCGGCGTCGCGGTCGTCGGCACGCCCTTTCTCATCGGATATTTCGAGATGGCGGCGCATGAGGCCATCCTGCCCTTTTGCGAAACCGGCGAGGTGACCGTCGGCACGCGCATCGAGGTCGATCATCTGGCAGCCGCGCTGCCCGGCCGCCTCGTCGTCGCCGAGGCCAAGGTGGTGGCGGTCGACGGCCGCCGCATCGTCTTCGAGGTCGAGGTGCGGCAGGGCGAGCGGTTGCTGATGAAGGGACGGCACGGCCGCGCCATCGTGCGACTCGACCGGCTGCTGGCGCGCGCCGCGGCGGGCTGAGAAACAGCATCAACGGCGCGAGATCGCGCGAGGAGCCTGTCTGGGAAATAGCATGGGTCTGCGTTGCACGAGGACGGGGCGATGTTAGGAGAGAGGCCGCAGGCGATGCTGGAAGCATCGTCAAGGCCGAGCGACGCGGCAGCGCCCCGTCCTCGTGCAACCCGGAGGGACATCGTCATTTGCCGCCGGGACGTCGTCGCTCGTCGCTTACGATGCGCAAGGCATCGCGGCGCTCCTCGCTCCTAGCCCGCCGACAAATGACGATGTCGCAGACCCATGCTATTTCCCAGACAGGCTCCAAAGGAGGAGAGCGAGCAATGGCTATCGACGGGACGTGGAAGATCGCGATGGAGACGCCGCTGGGCACGCGCGAGGCGTCGCTGCAGTTGCAAGCCAGCGGCGGCGCGCTCACCGGCAAGATGTCGGGCGAAGCGGGCTCGACCGATATCTATGACGGCAGCGTCAGCGGCAATCAGGGGTCGTTCAAGGTCGACATCACGCAGCCCATGCCGCTGACGCTCGAATTCTCGGTCACCGCCGACGGCGACGCGCTTTCCGGCAGCGTCAAGCTCGGCATGTTCGGCAACGCGCCGGTGACTGGCGCGCGCGCTTAGAACACGGCTCCGCGCCCGCGCCGCCCGGGCGCGGCGAGTCTGTTGGCCGCGGGGACGTGGCTGGACTTTGTTCCTTATTTGTTCTAAAACCAAGCCGCAGAAGGGGTGAGCGGCGATGGATTACGGCCTTGCGGCAACGGTATCGCGCCTTTTCCTGCGCGCCCCGAAGCCGCCGCCCTATAGACCGGGCCCGGGCGCGCGGCGAGTCGCCGTCGAACTCGGGAGCCGGCTGCGCCAAGCTCGGGTGATGGCCGGCATGACGCGGCAGTCGCTTGCAAGCGCCATCGGCGTTACCGCCGCCACGTTACAGCGCTACGAGACCGGCGCCCGCCGCATGCCGCCGGCACGACTCGCCGCGGCGGTGGTTCTTCTCGGGCTGCCACTCTCCTGGTTCTTCCGCGAGCCCGACGCGC
Organism: Allostellaceae bacterium; assembly: GCA_035509275.1. Taxonomy (GTDB): domain Bacteria; phylum Pseudomonadota; class Alphaproteobacteria; order ATCC43930; family CGMCC-115725; genus DAHUYF01. The sequence continues at coordinate 18,843 of DATJLU010000082.1, forward strand.
CGGCCGAGGAAGCGGCGCCGGACAGCGACAACTGAGCCGCAACTCAGCCGATGAAACGCGAATGGCGCCGGGGTGACCCGGCGCCATCCGTTACCGCTTTGGCACTGCTTACTGGAAGTTGACTTCCACCACGCGATTTCTCGGCTCGCGCACGCCGGCTGCGGTCGGTACCGGCGGCTCGCGCATGCCGACCCAGCGCTCCTCGATCTGATTCGCCGGCACGCCAGCCGCCACCAGCGCCGCGCGCACCGCATCGGCACGGTGATGCGACAGCGTCATGTTGTAGGCATCGGTGCCGGAGAGATCAGCCTTGCCGGTGAGGGCGACGTGGCTGTTGCTGGCCTTCACCTGGCTTGCGATCTGATCGATGATCTTGTGCGCATCGGGCGTCAGCGTCGCTTTGTTCCAGTCGAAATAGACGTTGTATTGCCGCGTCGCAACCGGCGCCGCCGCCGGCGCCGCGGCGGGCAGCGCGCCGCCTTCGAGCCGAGCCAGACCGTCGACGAAATCCTTGTGGCACTGGCCGTTGATGGCGGTGCGCCAGTCATCCTCCATCCGCTCGACCCAGCAATCGTAGCTCTCCTGCGTGTGCGCCGCGAGCGCGGGCGAGCGGTCGCGCGCGCCGCCATCGAGCACCTTCATCAGGCGCTCGCGGCCGGTCGCGAGCTCGGTGCGCGTCGCCAGCGGCACCTCGAGCGGGACCAGCCAGTTGCTATTCTGCTCGGGCAGAACGGTTTGACCGCCGGCGGCGGCGAGGCCCTTGCGCGAGAAGTAGTCGGAATCGGCCCAGTCCCCGTACTGCGAGGAAAGCTGTGTGGCAAGGCCGGCGTATTCGTGCGCCAGCGCCTGGTCGAAGGTCGCTCCGCCGGCGGGCGCGGCGGTCTGCGCGGCCGGAAGGTTCAGCGGTTGAAGCACGGGGTTGCCGCGCATCGGCGGCGATGAAGACCAGCTCGAGCAGGCGGCAAGCATCGCGCCCGCGCACAACAATGCCAAGGACGTGGCGACAAAGTTCCTCTGTTGCATCTGGCTTGTTCTCCCTGGGAAACTCGTCATCGCCCCGCCGTCAAAACGGCGAGGAAGCGATCGACGAGAGGTTGGTAAGGCTAGATCGCCGACATGGCGGAATTCGGTCAGGTGTGAGAAAAATCGGGAAGGCTATGGCATTCAAGCGCCGCAAAAGGGCGATCTCCGTCCCCCGATGGGGGACGAGATGCTTCGGCGCTACTTCGCTTGGGTCGGCACCTCCCAACTAAGGGTTGTAGGCTTAACGATTACTAGCCAAAGATTGTTCCGCGCAATGTGTCATTTCTCAGCCCTGTGGTTTTTTTGCATAGCGTGGGCAAGAGGTCACACATGACGATTCGCGTCGGCATCGGCGGTTGGGTTTATGCGCCTTGGCGCGGCAGCTTCTATCCACAGGGGCTGCCGCAAGCGCGCGAGCTCGCGCATGCGAGCCGCGCCGTCACCTCGATCGAGATCAACGGTACCTTCTACGGTGCGCAGCGGCCTGAAAGCTTTCGCCGCTGGCGGACGGAGACGCCCGAGGACTTTGTGTTCTCGCTCAAGGCGCCGCGCTTTGCGACGCATCGCCGGGTGCTGGCGGAAGCCGCGCCCACGATCGAGCGCTTCTTCGCCACCGGCGTGCTCGAGCTGGGGCCGAAGCTCGGACCGATCCTCTGGCAGTTTCCGCCGACGAAGCGCTTTGATGCGGCGGATTTCACCGCCTTTCTCGAGCTGCTGCCGCGGCGCCGCGATGGCCGCGCTCTGCGTCATGTGCTCGAGATCGGCCATGACAGCTTCGCCGACGCGGCGTTTGCAGCGCTGCTGCGCCGCTTCGAGGTCGCGGTAGCGCTGGTCGATTCCGAGCGCCACCCGCTCATCGCCGAGGTCACGGCGGATTTCATCTATGCGCGGCTGCGCCGCAGCGAAGCCGCCGAAGCGACGGGATATGCGCCCGCCGCCCTCGATGCCTGGGCGATGCGGCTCCGGGATCTGGCCGGCGCGCGCGACGGCTTCGTCTATTTCATCAACGGCGCCAAGGAGCGCGCGCCGGCCGCGGCGCACGCGCTGCTCGAGCGGCTGGGCACGGCACCGCCGCGCGCCGCTGCCGTATCGGCACAAGGAGCTAAGCCCAGCCGATCCAGTCGCAAACCGCGCGCCCCATGATCAGCGCCTTGTCGGCGTCGGGGAGCCACGGCATCGCTTCGGTGAAGGCGGTGACGCATTGCCGCCAAGCGCACGGCATGCGCGTGATGTCGGTGCCCCAGAACAGGCGGCGCGGACCGAAGGCGTCATAGAGCCGGCGGTAATAGGGGTGGAGGCTCTTGAAGGGATAGGGGTCCGTGGCATAGCTGGGGCCGCCTGTCGCCTTCACCGCGATGTTCGGATATCTGGCGAGCGCCAGCAGCTCCGGCAGATGCTGGAATGCGGTCTCGCCGGTGGTGTTGCGCACCGCCGCCATGTGATCGACGATCAGCTTGAGCCCGGGATGGCGCTCGGCGACGCCGGCCAGCAGCGGCAGAAAATCGGCGGCGAGCAACGCGACGGGCAGGCCGGCGCGCTCGGCGGCAGGCCACAGCCAATCGATGGTGCCGTCGGTGGGCCAGCTCTTCTGCTCCGGCCGCAAGAAGGTGAAGCGCAAGCCGAGCATTCCCGGGCGCTTCTTCCAGCCATCGATGAGTGCGCGGCTTTCCGGCCGGTTCAGCGGGAAATTGCCGAGGATGGCGAAGCGTTCGGGATGAGCGCGCGCCGCGTCGACGGCAAGCTCGTTGGAATCGGGATCCCAGCTCGGCGGGTGAATCAGCGCGCGGTCGACGCCGGCCGCCTCCATGTCGGCGAGCGCTTCCGCCATGCTGTAAGGAAGCGGCCGGTGCGGCGGCAAAGTCGTGCCCTTGGACCAGAGATGGATTTGCGCATCGACGATGAGCATGCGTCACCTCCCCGCGGCAATTCTCGGCCGCGGCGTCGCCCTCGGCAAGAGGCGAACCTGCGGTGGCATTGGCGGGCCGTCACCTTCGGTCTATATCGTCTTCATTGAGCCCGCGGACCGAGCGACCGCGCCGGCGAAACAGGGAGGGTCCGAATGTCACGATCCGTGGCGCGCGCGGCGCTGTTCATTGCGCTGCTCGTCGCGCTGACCTCCTGCGTGACGCCCGAAGAGCTGCGCGCGCAAGACGAGGCGGCCTGTGTCAGCTATGGTTTCCAGCGCGGCACGCCCGATTTCGCCACCTGCCTGCAGCGCGAGAGCCTGGCGCGACGCTATGCGCCCCCGCCGCCCGATTGGGGGCCGGGTTGGGGCGGACCGGGCTGGTGGGGGCCAGGCTGGCAACCCTTCCCGTGAGTCGGAGAGGAGCAACATCATGGAGAAACGCAGCTTTGGCCGCACCGGGTTGCGGCTGTCGATCCTGGGCTTCGGCTGCGGCGCAGTCGGCGGGCTCATGGTGCGCGGCGATCCCGCGGATCAGGAACGCACAATCGCGCGGGCGCTGGCGGCCGGCGTCAACTACTTCGACACCGCCGTGCAATATGGCAATGGCGCCTCCGAGACCAATCTCGGCCGCGTTCTCGCCACGTTGAAACCGGCCGACATCGTCGTCGGCACCAAGGTGCGGCTGCCCTCCGCCGAATTCGGGCGCATCGCCGCGGCGGTAACGGCATCGCTCGACGGCAGCTTGCGGCGGCTCGGCCGCGATCAAGTCGACATCCTCCATCTCCACAACGCCATCACGCCGACGGGCGGCGGCGAGGCCCTCGGCGTGCGCCAGGTGCTCGACGAGGTCGCGCCGGCCTTCGACAAGCTGCGCCACGCCGGCAAGCTGCGCTTCCTCGGCCTCACCGCGGTCGGCGACACGGCGGCGCTGCATGAGGTTCTCGCCTCGAAGCTCTTTGACAGCGCGCAAATCGTCTACAACCTGCTGAACCCTTCGGCCGGCGCGGCGCTTCCCGCATCCTATCCGGCGCAGGATTACGGCAGGCTGTTCGAGCGTACGGCGGCGGCAGGGGTCGGCGTCGTCGGCATCCGCGTGCTGGCGGGCGGTGCGCTCTCAGGCTCGGCCGAGCGCCATCCGATCGCGAGCCCGCCACCGGCGCCGATCGGCTCGGCTGAGAGCTATGCCGGCGATATCGCACGCGCACGCCGTTTCATGCCGCTGATCGAAGAGGGGTTCGCCGCGGACCTCACCGAAGCCGCAACGCGCTTTGCCATCACGCAGCCGGCGATCGGCACGATCCTCGTCGGCATGGCAACGCCGCAGCAATTCGATACGGCCCTGGCCGCGGTGGAGAAAGGACCGCTGCCCGACGCCGCGCTGCGCCGTGTCACAGCGCTGCAACACAGCTTCGCCGGCGAGGCGCGCTGACGCTACGCAGGGTAATCGCATTTGTCGCGGCAGGAAGGGATTCAACACAGAGGCGGTGAGGCAGTGAGGAAAAGAAGTACCGGCGCGCTTCGCGCGCCAACGCGCCTTGGTCTTCTCACCGTCTCATTGCCTCTGTGGTCCATCTTTAACCGGGCTGCCGGCGTACGCGGGAATGACCGATGAAGGACGACTCTAGGCCAAGGTTACAGACTGTGGCGCTACCGCGCTGACGCCTCGACTGACAGCGCCGCCCGTTCTTGCTAGAGTAAATCCCAAAGAGCGCGGCGAAGCCGCGGGCTGGGGGCCCGATCCTGGGCCCGGACAAGCACGGGGATGGAAATGCCGAAATACGTCTATGCCGGTGCGGCGCCGTGGATCGCCGCGAGTGCAGGCGCCGCGACAGGCGGACTCTTTCGCCTCGATACGGAGAGCGGGACATGGGAGCGGCTGACTTCGGGACTCCCCGAAGCGGTCGAGGCGCGCACGATCGTGATTGCGCCGAAATCGCCCGACACCGTTTATGTCGGAACGCAGAGCGGCCCCTATCGCAGCCGCGATGCCGGCAATACCTGGCAGAAGCTGGCGCTGCCGGGCAAAGAGACGCTGGTCTGGTCGATCCTGCTCGATGCCGAAGACCCGCGCATGATCTATGTCGGCACGCAAGGCACGACGATGTATCGCAGCCGCGATGGCGGCGAGAGCTGGACCGAGCTGACGCCGCCCGAGCCCAAGGGCATGGTGCGAATGAGCTTCCCCTGCCGCGTCATCCGCCTGACGCAGGATTCGAGCGATCCGCGCCGGGTTTATGCCGGGCTCGAAGTCGGCGGCGTGCTCGCGAGCCGCGATGGCGGCGACAGCTGGCGCGGCTGCAATGAGGGATTGCTCGAATTCACCAAGGAGCCGCGTCTCAGAAGCCGCATCGTCAGCGACACCGAGACCGAGGGCATGATGGATTCGCATGCGCTGGCGGCGAGCTCTGCCAAGCCGGGCACGGTGTTCCTCGCCAACCGCATGGGGCTCTTCCGCAGCGGCGATGGCGGCGCCTCCTGGGAGGAGATGGGCATCGGCCGCTTCTCGCCGTTGACCTATGCGCGCGACGTCAAGGTGTCGCGCCACGATCCCCGCACCATGTACGCCGCCTTGAGCGTCGCCGCGGTCAGCGATGAAGGCTCGCTCTATCGCAGCCGCGATCTCGGCGAAACCTGGCAGCGCTTCGATCACGACGTCGCGATGAAGAGCACGCTGATGATCATCGCCGAAAGCCCGCGCGATGCGAACCGGGTCTATTGCGCGACGCGCAAAGGCCAGGTCTTCGGCACCGAGGATGGCGGCAAGAGCTGGCGCGACTATCAGCTGCCGGACGGCGTCGAAGGCGTCTACGGCCTCGCGGCGGCGTAACGGACGGAAAGACGGAAAGAGGAGGCGAGGAAGCCATGGCGAATTATCTGCTGGTCAGCTTCAAGACGTGTCCCTGGGTGCAGCGCGCCGCGATCGTGCTGCGCGAGAAGAAGGTGGCCTTCGAATTCCGGCACATCGACCCCGACAACCGGCCCGACTGGTTCCTCGCCATCTCGCCGCATAAGAAGGTGCCGGTGCTGCGCCTTGACGACCGCGTATCGCTGTTCGAATCGAACGCCATCGCTGAGTTTCTCGACGAGACGATCGCGCCGCACCTCCACCCGGCGGACCCGGTTGCGCGCGCGGTAAACCGCGCCTGGACCGATTACGTGCCGACTTTCGCCGCCGCCATCACCGCGACCGCCTACGCCGACAGCGAGGCCGAGTTTGAGAAGGCGGCGGCACAAATGCCGCTGCCCCTCGGACGGCTCGAAAAGGCGCTGGAGGGGCAAGGCAGCGGTCCCTTCTTCAACGGCGCCGCCTATTCGCTCGTCGACGCCGCCTATGCGCCGTTCCTGCAGCGCTATTATTTCCTCGACCGGGTGAAGCCGCTCGGCCATATCGAAGCTTTTCCGCGGCTCAAGGCCTGGGCCGCCGCGCTGCTGGTGCGCCCCTCGACGCATTCCTTCCCGCCCGCCGAGTTCGAGGCGCTCTATCGCGAGGGCCTCAAGCGCCGCAAGAAATGGGTCTCGCAATTCGTCGACGCCGCGCCGATGGCGGCGGAGTAAAAGGCCGCCTGCCGCCGATACTCAATAAGAAGATCCGCCACCGAGGCACGGAGAGCACGGAGAAATGAGAGAATCGCGCGCTTTGCGCGCCGAATACCCGTTCTCCGTGTCCTCCGTGCCTCCGTGGTGAACCTGCTATGCAGCCGCCCTCTCGTCATTGACGCCAGCGGCGGCGGGGAGGAAGCTCCAAAATCCGACACTGAAGGAGAGCGGCGATGCTGGTGCAGACGGCGGAACGGGAGATCGATGTCGGGGCGGCGCGCTGGCAGGCGCGGGTGGATCTGGCCGCGGCACACCGGCTGGCGGTGATGCATGACCTCAATGAAGGCATCTTCAACCACCTGACCTATCGCGTTCCGGGCAGCGATGACCGCTATTACCAGATCCCCTTCGGCCTGCACTGGTCGGAAGTGACCGCCAGCTGCTTCATGGAAGTCGGCTATGACGGCACGTTGCGCGCCGGAAAGGGCGAGATCGAGCAATCCTGCTATTGCATCCATGCGCCGATCCACCGGCTGCTGCCGCAGGCGGCGGCGGTGTTCCACACCCATATGCCGTTCGCCAGCGCGCTGACGCGGCTCGAGGACCCGCAAATCCTGCCGATCGGCCAGACCGAGCTCGGCACGTCGGTGCACACCGCCTATGACGAGAGCTACGCCGGCCCCGCCTTCGATCCCGCCGAAGGCGAGCGGCTCGTCGGCGCGATCGGCGACAAAACGGTGCTGATGATGGCCAATCACGGCGCCCTTACCGTCGGCCGCACCATCGCCGAGGCCTACGACCGGCTCTATTACCTCGAGCGCGTGGCCCAGGTGCAGCTCTATGCGATGTGGACCGGGCGGTCGCTGAAGCGGTTGCCGCAAAGCGTGATCGAGGCGACGGAAGCGGAGTTCCGCGGCAACCGCAGCTATGGCGGCAAGAAACCGTCGCAATGGCACTTCGACGCGCTGAAGCGCATCCTCGACCGCAAGGAGCCGGACTACAAGGAGTAGCCCGGCCGCGCACCGGTGACGGCGCCGGCCCGTTCGAGGGGCGTCGGGGATGCGCTGGCCGCTCGCTGCTCGACAGTCGGTACGGCGGGGCGACGTACGCCTCAAGTTTCGCCGTGCCCGCGACATAGGGTGTGACGGAATCGAAGTGGACGACGGTGGCGCTTTGAGATCGCATCGATTCCCGCTTTCGCGGGAATGACGGAATAGATTGATTTTGCTTTAGAATTTGTCGTCCCGCTTGCGCGCTGGGGTACGTACAAATTCCAGGGCGAAGCCATCTCCCCTGTTTCGCCCTGCCCGCGAAAGCGGGCATCCAGAAGGTTCCGCCCCGATGAACGGAGCGCATGGCTCTGGGTCCCCGCGTTCGCGGGTGCGACGGACAAGTAAGCACAATCAATATGCACAGGAAGGATGCCAGATGGCCGACGAGCTCGTCTTCTACAGCCACCCGATGTCGCGCGGTCGGATCGTCCGCTGGATGCTGGAGGAAGTCGGCCGCCCTTACCGGACCGAGCTGCTCGATTTCGCCACGACGATGAAGGCGCCGAGCTATCTCGCCATCAATCCGATGGGCAAGGTGCCCACGCTCCGGCATGGCGAGACGGTGGTGACCGAAGCGGCCGCGATCTGCGCTTATCTCGCCGATGCGTTTCCGGCAGCCGGGCTGGCGCCGCCGTCCGGCGACAAGCTGCGCGGCGCCTATTATCGCTGGCTGTTTTTCGCTGCGGGTCCCGTCGAAGCCGCCGCAACCAACAAGGCGCTGGGCTTCGTGGTGCCGGAAGGGCGCGAGACCATGATGGGCTATGGCCGCTACGACAAGGTGATGAACGCCATCGAGACGGCGCTCGCCGGCCGCGAATACCTCGTCGGCGACCGCTTCAGCGCCGCCGATCTCTATCTTGGCTCCCATCTCGGCTTCGGCATGCAGTTCGGCACGATCGAGAAGCGCCCTGCCTTCGAGCACTATGTCGAACGCCTCAGCGCGCGTCCGGCGGCAGCGCGGGCGAAAGAGATCGACGACGCGCTGATGGCGAAGCAGCGACAGGGGTGAGCGGGAGGACGGAGCAGCGCCGCCCGCGCCGTCACACTTCGAGATTGACGCCCTTCGTCTCCGGCGTGCGCAGGATGGCGATGATGGCCAGCGCCGCATAGACCATGACGAGCAGCCCGATATAGATATAGGCTTGGTGGATGCCGAGCCGCTGCAGGATCTGCCCGGCGATGATCGGGATCAGGCCGCCGCCATAGACTTGCGCGACCTGATAGCCGGCGCTGGCGCCCGAGGCGCGATAGCGCGTCGGGAAGTTCTCGGTGTAGAAGGTCGGGATCGCGCCATAGCCGAAGCCGAAGACGAAGCCGAAGCCGATGATCTCGGCGATCACCGCGAGAAAAAAGTCGCCGGTGTTGATGAGATAGAAATAGGGGATGGCGAAGACCAGGAACACGATTGCTGCGATCAGCAGGATGGTGCGCCGGTTGATGACATCCGCGAGCAGCGAGCCGATGATCATGAACAGCAGCATGAACGCCGCGGCGATGAGGCCGATCGTCTCGGGCTCGTTGCCGGGAAAGCCGACCGCCTTCATATAGCCGGTGCCGAAGACGAAGTAGAGGAAGAAGGCGCCGCCGAACATGGCGTTCACCAGCGAGGTGCGCAGGATGGTGAGCGGCATGTCGCGCCAGACCTGCCGTGCCGGCTGATCGAGAACCGCTTGCCGCGCCTTGTGGCCCTCGAACACGAAGCTGTCCTCGGTGCTCTGCCGGATGACGATGCCGACGATCGCCACCAGGAAGCCGATAAAGAAGAAGATGCGCCAGCCCCAGGCGACGAAATCCTCCGGCGTCATCAGCGATTTGACGAAGATCACCGAGCCGAAGCCGAGCAGCAGGCCGATCGGGATGGCGAAGCCGACCCAGGCGCCCCAGAAGGCGCGGTGCTTGGAATGCGCCGCCTGCTCGACCACCCAGGTCGACGCCGTGCCGAACTCGGCGCCGAAGCTGATGCCCTGCATCAGGCGGAAAACGATGAGCAGCACCGGCGCCACGGCGCCGATGCTGTCATAGGTCGGCGTTAGCCCGATCAGCAGGCAGCTCACCCCCATCAGCACCAGCGCATAGACCATGGCGTCCTTGCGCCCCTTCCGGTCGGCGATGTGGCCGAAGATGAAAGCGCCGACCGGGCGGATGATGATGCCGAGGCCGTAGACGCCGATCGCCGCGGCAATGGCCGCGAGGTTGGGCAGCTTGAAGAAGATGCCGCCCCAGACCGTCGCCGCGATCACGCCGGTGACGAGGAAGTCGTATTGCTCGATCACCGAGCCGACGATGCTCGCCAGCGCGACTTTGTAGATCTGCCTTTGAAGCGGAGCGGAAACGGCTGCAGTCATGATGGTCTTTCCGGTGCTGGCGTGGCGGGGAATCGCGGCGCGGCCCGCGCGGGGCGGGGTGTTATTCCACTTTATCGCCTCGGGATCAACCGACCGGCCCCAGGCTCTCCTGGCCGGGGAGGGCGGAAGGCACCAGCCGCCGGGGGCGGCCGGTTCAGGAGAATCGCCTGCCTCTTTTATCCGTCATTCCCGCGAAAGCGGGAATCCACGGCCATGGACCCCCGCCTTCGCGGGGGTGACGAATGAGAGAGGTTCGGTTTGAGCAGAGATGGCTCTAATGGATCGTGTCGGCGGCTCTGGGTTTCGCCCATTCGCTGAGAGCGTGGTCCACCATGATGAGCGCCGCGATCATCTGCTCATCCGCGAGGTTGCGGCGCTGCTCCATGATCTGGCCGTGCAGGATGTAAGGGGCACGCGCGCCAAACCGGTTGACGAGCCAGAGCGCGACTTGCCAGAGATCACGGTTCATGCCCCCAATCTAGGCCGAATATATTTCCAACCCGTGAATTGGCCGCGCCGCGGCGCGATTGCGGCCGCCGCCGTGACGCCCGGTGATCAATCCGAGCCGAATTTCGCCGAGTAGATCACCACGGGAATGAAAAACGCCGCCATCACCAGCGCGGTCAGCAAAACGCCGGTGAGATAGCGCGCCTCCGGCTTGAGCGAGGTCACGCCGTAACTGAGCACGAGAGCGAAGAGCCCGCCCACGACACCCGCGGCCATCATGGCGAGCCCCGTGGCGTAGTTGAGCTGATACCACGCCTCGAGCGACGAGAAGGTGGTCGAGGTCCGGAACCCAAAGAAGCGGTTGGGCGGCACCAGCCGCAACGCCAGCGGCACTCCCAGCGCGAAGATCAGGGCGGGCAAGCCGATATACAAGCCGCGCAGCATCGTCATCGCATCCAATGGCTCACCCCCAGCAGCTCAGCGTGGGATCGCCGATGTTTCCCGATCTCGTACCCGATGACGAGACGAAACCTATATACCGGGTGGGTGGCGCTAAAGCACCCTCACGCCTTGCCGCCGAAAGGGATGTCCGCTCAGGCACAGAGCCGGACAGACGCGTGAGCGACGGCCTTTGCCGCAATCACCAGGTCACTGAGCCGGACCCGCTCATCCGGCGTGGGCCACTCTTTATAGACGCGAATGTCGCCGGGCCCATATTGGACCGTCGGAATGCCGAGCGCCGCGATGATGTTGCCGTCACCGACATTGCCGAGCCTGCCCCAGCCGCCAACCGATGCCGGCGCGCCCGAGGCCAAGGACTGACCTTCGGCAAGCGCCGTCACCAAGGGGTGTTCGGCCCGGCACTCCATGGGATCCTGGCACCAGCCGTTCTCGGTGCCGGCGGCGGGAACCGTGATATCGTAATTGAAGGCGGGATGATCTTTTTTGATGCCATCAAGCAAGCGAATAAGGTCGCCGGTGATGCTCTCGACGGTCTGGCCGGGAACGGTGCGGAACTGCAGCTGCAGCTCCGCTTCGCGGCTCGACATCCCGGTGTAGTTCCGGTGGTAGTAATGCTCTTTGTGAAGCGTGTCGAAGGTATGGGTGGGAAACCCCGGAAGCTCCGGATGCGCGGTGAAGGTCATCCAACGCCCTGGCGGAATCGGATCGAGGCTCGGTCCGATCCGGCGAACGATTTCCGCGAGCTGCTCGATCGGATTGAAATATGCGGCCTTCGCCTCGCGACTGTAGCGGAAGAACAGCTCGGGCGCGTGGACGCGAATCTGCACCATCACCACGCCGACGCAGACATTGGCGATGGTGTTGTTCGAATGCTCCATGTTGATGCAGAAATCGGCGCGGATGCCCTTTCGCAACAGCGCCCGCGTTCCCGCACCGCCGAGCTTATGGGCGATCACCGGGCAAACCAGGATGTCGCCTCTGAGGCGTGCCTGTGATCGGATGATGGCTTCGACGCCCGAAATGGCCGCGACAAGCCCACCCTTGTCGTCATGGGCGCCCATGCCCCAGATCCAGCCATCTTCAAACTTTGCCCCGTAGGGGTCGACGGTCCAGCCGCTCATCTCGACGCCGGGGTCCATGTGGCCGTTGAGCATGAGCGTCGCGCCGCCGCCGGTCCCCTTGAGCCGGCCGATCGGCTGCCGGCTCGATGTGTTGGGAATCGTCGGATGCGGCACGTCCATCATCTCGACGTCGAGCCCGAGCTCCGACATGTGGTTCGCGAGATAATCGGCGATCTGGTGCTCCTTGAATGTCGAGCTCGGAATCCGGATCAGATCCTGCTCGAGCTTCAGCACGCGCGCGCTATCGACGTGAGCGCCGAGGTCCCGAAGCTGTTCCGTGCCTGTCATCGCGCGAACTCCATCTCTCCGCCGCTGCGCCATTTCGGCATCGTCAAATCACGTAGAGCTCGTCGGTGGGAAACTTGTCGGAAATGAGCACCGGGCCGTCCTCGGTCACCAGGATCATGTCCTGTATGTGCCAGTGGTCGACATGCGGCTCCATGGCGATCACCATGCCTGCTTCGAGCGGCGTCCGATTGCCGCGAGCGATCACCGGCTCCTGCTGATGCCACCAGCAGCCGACGCCATGTCCGGCCAGCATCGATCCGTAGGTCACGCCGATGCCGGCAAAGGCTTCGGCGACGAAGGCATACACCTCGGCCGCGGCGACGCCGGGCCGGCAACGGTCGATCGCGCTGCGGTAGATGTCCCGCACCTTGCGGTACAGGTCGCGCTGCTCCGGCGAAGGCTTGCCGAGAACGGCGTTGCGCGATTGATGCCCCGGATATCCCATGACGTAGGCGACGTAGTCGGTCCGCACCACATCGCCGGTCAGGAACGGCGCGTCGCTTTCGCCGCCATAGGGTATCGTGTTCCGGCTCGAATTGAGGATGCCATGCGCCCAATTCGCGCCGCGACGGAGGCACGACGCGATGAGGCGACTGTGCACCGCGCTCTCCGCTTCGCCATGCCGTATCGTCGGAAAGACCTCGGCATAGGCCTCGTCCAAAAGGTCGGCGCCGTGCTTGAGGAGCTCGATCTCGCCTTTGGTCTTGATCCACCTCACCTCGTCCATCATCGCCGCGCAGTCGCTCATCGACAGGCGCGGCAGCCTGCGGGCGATCAGCTCCCAGTCATGGGCGTTCACGTAGTTTTTCTCGAAGCCCAGGTGCGCGCTGCCCAACCCCATGTCCTGGAGCACGCGGCAGAGGCGCTCGGCCGGCGGCTCCGCATAACCCTCATAGACCGCGATGCGATCGACCCAGGAATCGCGCCGCGTCAGCGGGGCCGCAATCGCGTTGACCACCATCACCGGCTCGCCCGCGCGCGGCCAGACGAGGTAGATGCCCCGCGGCGAATCGGGCAGATCGAGATGACGCGCGAGAGTGCCGGGATAGGCGATGCCCGAGAGGTAGGTGACATTGACGCCCGAGCGGAGGACGACGGCATCGAGCCGCCGCTCGTCCATGAAGCGATGGAGGCGATCGGTGTTGGCGATGACGGTACGTTTTGAGGGGCTCATCGGCTCACCCGCTCCGCGTTGGTCATTTGAGGATGCGGGAGATGAATGCCTTCGTCCGCTCCTTCTGCGGGCGATCGAAAACTTCCGTGGGAGGTCCTGCTTCCACGACGGCGCCTTGTTCCATGAAGATCACCATGTCGGCGACGTCGCGTGCGAAACTCAGCTCGTGGGTGACGATGATGCTGGTTCGTCCCCGTATCGCCAGCTCGGCGATCACCTTCAGAACCTCGCCGATGAGTTCCGGGTCGAGCGCCGAGGTCGGCTCGTCGAAGAGCATCACTTTCGGCTCCATCATCAGCGCGCGCACGATCGCGACGCGCTGCTGCTGGCCGCCGGAGAGATGCGCGGGATAGGCCGCGGCTTTGTCGCGCAAATTGACCTTCGCCAGCAGGTCCGTCGCCCGCTCCGTCGCCTCCTTGCGCGGCCACTTCAAGACGCCGACCGGGGCCTCGATGATGTTGCCCATCACCGTCAGATGGGGGAACAGATTGAACTGCTGGAACACCATGCCGATCTGCGTGCGGAAGCGCGCGACCTCCCGGCCGCCGAGGACGCGCCCCTGCTGCTCCACGCCGCGGGTGGTGATGTGATGGGCGCCGACCGCGATCCTGCCTTCCTGGATCGGCTCCAGATGGTTGATGCAGCGCACGATCGTGCTTTTCCCCGAGCCGCTGGGCCCGATGAGGGCGACGGTCTTTCCGCTGGGAACGTCGATGGAGACGCCGCGCAGCACTTCGTTCTTGCCGAAGCGCTTGCGTACGCGTTCGATCGCGACGGGTTCGCCGCTCACGGCAGCATCGGTCTCCCTTCTGGTCCACCGCCGGAGCGCTACGCGGCTTCCCGGCGCTCATGGAAATAGCCGAAATTCGGCAACCGCCGGGTCGCGACGCGAACGACCGAGGATACGGCGAGCACCATGACGAAATAGAGAAACGCGACGAGGGTATAGATCGGCATCGGCAGGAACGTCGCCGAGGCGATGAGACCGGCCTGATACATGAGATCCTGCACGGCGATGATCGACACGATGCTCGTCGATTTGAAACAGGTGACGAACTGATTGAGGATTCCCGGCATCATCTTGATCAGCGCCTGGGGCACGACGATGCGCCGCATCAGTCGGAACGAGGTCATGCCGAGCGACTGGGCGGCCTCGATCTGACCGCGGTCGATCGCTTCGATGCCGGCGCGGAACTCCTCGGCAAGATAGCCGCTCGACTGCAGCGCCAAAGCGATCACGGCGCTGGTCCAGGCGGTGAACTTGATGCCGACGATCGCCGGCCAGGCGAAATGCACCCAGACCAGCTGGACGAGAACCGGCGTGTTGCGGCAGAACTCGACGAACAGGATCGCCGGCGCGCGCACGAGGCGCAGACGCGACAGCGAGCCAAAGCAGGCGATGAGGCCGAGGACCAGCGCGATCGCCATCGACACGATGCTGAGCTCGAACGTCACCGCCAAGCCGCTCAGCAGCTGGTCGTGATAGTCCCAGACCATCCGCCACAACTGGTCGACGGACATTTGCTACCCCCACCATGAGCAGCCCTATTTCGCCTGGAATGGGTTCGTCCGTTCCATGTATGCGTTGTAGAGATTTGCGGATTGATTGTTCGACGCGACCCAGCCGGAATAGCTGTCGAGGAAATCCTTCCAGCGCGGGTCGCCGTAGCGGATCGCCCAGCCGTTGGGCGCATTGCCGAAATCGCTTCCCGGGAAACCCGCTTTGCCCCAGGCCGCGTTCTGCGGCACCCGCGCCCACCAGACCACGGTAATCGCCGGCAGGACCGCCGCATCGGCATCGCCGTTCTTCACCTGCTCGACGATCTGGATATCGGACGGCGGCTTGACGGCGAGGATCTTGGCTTTCGGGAAGAGGCGTTGCGCCGTGTCCTGCTCGCGCGTGCCGAGCACGGCGACAAGGGTGACGCCGGGATTGTTGAGATCGCTCGGCGTCTTGAAGTGTTTCGGGTTGTCCTTGGGAATGACGACGTTGTCGCCTTTGGCGCCGAAGGGCCGGATGAAGTCGACTTCCATGGCCCGCGGCACGGTGAACACGATGCTCGAGCCGAAGAGATCGCAGGCGCCCTGCTCAAGCGACAACACGGCGACGTCCCAGCTCACTTCGACCGGCTGAACCTTCACCTTCATCAACGCCGCCAGCTGGTCGACGAGGTCGACCATCACGCCGGTCCACTGGCCGGTTTTCGGGTCTTTGTAATTGTCCGGCGTCCCTTGCGCGAAACACACCTTCAAAACGCCGGTCTTCTTCACGCTGTCCAGGACCGAGTCCTGCGCTCTGGCTTCGCTCGCCAGGACGAGCGCCGACAGAGCCGCCAGAACGGTCACAAGGTTGCGTACGCGCATAGCACTCTCCGGTTCTTCAGGCGGTGCACGCCGCGTGCGCGGGCGGCGCGAGCGGCCCCTCGATTGCCATTGTCGAGACGGGGCACTATTAGGTCTAATAGAAAAATCTCATTTGATGATAAGCTTTGGCTTATGACCCTGAACCTACGGCATCTCGAGGTCTTCCGCCTGCTGATGCAGACGCGAAACGTCACCGAGACGTCGCGGCTGCTGCGCGTCTCCCAGCCCGCCACCAGCCAGACGCTCAAGGATCTCGAGGCCAGTCTCGGCTTGCAGCTCTTCATCCGGAACGGCGGACGGATCAGCCCGACGGCCGAAGCGCGGATGCTTCTACCCGATGCGGAGCGGCTGCTGCTGCAGCTGGCGGCGATGGAAGCGCGCGCCGACGAGTTGCGCGATGCGCGTGCCGGCAGCCTGTCGATTGCCGCCATTCCGGCGGCGGCCGGCTCGCTGCTGCCGCCGGCGCTGGCGGCCTTCAAGCGGACGCGGCCGCGGGTGCGTCTGTCGATGAACGCCTATGAATCGCAGGAAACGGTGCGGCAGGTGCGGCATGAGGGCGCCGATCTCGGCATCGTCTTCGCGCCGGTGGACGATCCGGGCGTCGGCATCGAACCGTTGCTGCGCACGCGCATGGTCTGTCTGATGTCGCCGGGTCACCCGCTGGCGTCACGCACGGTGATCCGCGCGCGCGAGCTGGCGAGCCATACGGTGGTCGTGCTTGATCCCGCAACCACCCCCGGCCTGGTGTTGCGGGAGAAGCTCTCCGAACACCGGATCGCGCTGGGCGCGATGCTGCAAACCAACTTGTCCTATGGCGCCGTCGCGCTGGTCCGGCAGGAGCTCGGCGTGTTCATCACCGACCCGGTGATCCTGTTGTCGGGCATGGCGGACGGGCTCGCCATACGGCCGTTCGAGCCGGAGGTGACCCTCGTCCTCACCGCCATCTACGCGCGCCAACGCCCGGTCTCGCGGGTGATGGCGCGCTTTCTCATCGAGCTGCGTGCGGTGATCGCCGAGCTCTCTCTCCGCCTGCGCGGCCAGTCGGTCGTCGCCGAGGCGATGTGAGCGGTGCGCCG
>DATJLU010000083.1:0-49057 GCA_035509275.1 Allostellaceae bacterium
AACGGCTGCGGATCGGTCTTCGCCTTGCGGATCTTGAGCGCGATCGCATCGGCATCGTCGGTCATGGTGATGCGCGAGTAATCCGAGCTGTCGGATTTCGACATCTTCTTGGTGCCGTCGCGCAAGCTCATGACGCGCGTCGCCGGGCCCAGGATCTGCGGCTCCGGCAGCGGGAAGAACTCGGTATTGTAGCGCCGGTTGAAAGCGCCGGCGACATCGCGCGCCAGCTCCAGATGCTGCTTCTGGTCCTCGCCCACCGGCACGTGCGTTGCCTTGTAGAGCAGGATGTCGGCCGCCATCAGCACGGGGTAGCCGTAGAGTCCGAGCCCGGCCTCCTCGCGATGCTTGCCGGCTTTCTCCTTGAACTGCGTCATGCGGTTGAGCCAGCCCAGCGGGGTGAGGCAGCTCAGGAGCCAGGCGAGCTCGGCATGCGCGGGCACCGTGCTCTGGTTGAAGATGATGCAGCGCTCGGGATCGATCCCCGAGGCGATATAGGCGGCGGTCACCTCGCGCGTCGCGTTGCGCAGCTGCTCCGGCTCCTGCGGCAAGGTCAGCGCGTGCAGATCGACGATGCAGAAGATGCAGTCATAATCGCGCTGCAGCGCCACCCAGTTGCGGATCGCGCCGAGATAATTGCCCAGATGCAGATTGCCGGTGGGCTGAATGCCCGAGAAGATGCGGTTCATGGCAGCGGTTTATCGCCGTGCCGCCGATCTGGGTCAAGCCGCTTGCCGCCGGAAGCGTCGCCGCAGCTCGCCGAGATCGGCCACGCCGAAGAGCAGCGCCAGCAGCGCGAAGCCGAGCAGCCCGCCGCCGACCAGGCCCGCCAGCGCCGCCAGCTTCACCGCAAACCGCGCGGCCAGCGCATCGGCGAGCAGCCAGCGCAGCAGCAGCAGCAGCGCCCCCATGCCGAACCCCGCCAGGAGGATGCGCGGCAGCGCGCGGCGCATCCGCCGGTCGAGCGCGAAATGGCCGCGGCGGTTGAGGATCGCGATGAGCAGCAGCGCGTTGAGCCAGCCGGCGATCGACAGCGCCAGGGCGATGCCGGTCTGCGCCAGCAGCCAGCCGAGGCCCAAGGTCAGCGCCACGTTCACCGCCATCGTCACCGCGCCGATCTTGACCGGCGTCTTCGTGTCCTGGCGCGCGAAATAGCCGGGCGCCATCACCTTGACCATGACGAAGGCCGGCAGCCCCATGGCATAGGCGCCGAGCGCCGGCGCGGTCGCTGCGGTGTCGAAGGCGGTGAAGCGGCCATGCTGGAACAGCACCGCGAGGATCGGCTCCGCTGAAATGGCAAGCCCGATCGCCGCCGGCACGGTCAGCAGCAGCGCCAGCTCGAGCCCGCGATTCTGCGTCGTGATCGCGCCGGCATCATCGCCGAGCCGCACCTGGCGCGACAGCGGCGGCAGGATCGCCGTGCCGACGGCGATGCCGAGCACGGCGAGCGGCAGCTGGTTCAGCCGGTCGGCATAGTTGAGATAAGACACGGCGCCGGTCGGCAGCAGCGATGCCATCGCCGTCGACACCACGAGATTGATCTGCAGCACGCCGGCGCCGAACACGCCGGGCAGCATGATGCGCAGCAGCTG
This sequence comes from Allostellaceae bacterium, assembly GCA_035509275.1. Classification (GTDB taxonomy): domain Bacteria; phylum Pseudomonadota; class Alphaproteobacteria; order ATCC43930; family CGMCC-115725; genus DAHUYF01. The sequence continues at coordinate 1,590 of DATJLU010000083.1, forward strand.
CTTCACCTCCGGCGTCAGCCGCGGCCAGGGCAGCGACAGCGGCATCCCTGCCTGCCAGCAGGAGTAGGTGAGCCAGAGGAATTGCGCGAACCCGGCCGCCGCCACCGCCCAGGCGAGATCATCGCCCCTGAGCGGCCGCACGCTGACCAGCACGGCGATGAGGAAGAGGTTGAGCAGCACCGGGGTGAACGCCATGGCGGCGAAGCGCTCGAGCGAGTTGAGCACGCCGCCTTGCAGCGCCGTCAGCGAGATGAACAGCAGATAGGGGAACATGATGCGGGTGAGCTGGACCGCGAGCCTGAATTTCTCCGGCTCGGCGCGGAAGCCGGGCGCGATCACGTCGAGGATGAACGGCGTCAGCATCTCGCCCAGCAGCAGGAAGACGAGGAGGACCGCCAGCAGCACGGCGAGCGCATCCTCGGCAAAGCGCCGCGCCGCCTCATGGCCCTCGCGCGCCACCTTGCCGGCAAACAGCGGCACGAATGCGGCGCTGAACGCGCCCTCCGCGAACAGGCTGCGGAACATGTTGGGCAGCCGGAGCGCGACGAAGAACGCGTCGGAGATCGGGCTGGCGCCGAGAAAGGCCGCCACCAGCATCTCGCGCACGAAGCCCAAGACGCGACTCACCATGGTATAGCCGCCGACCGTGGCGGCGGAGCGCAGCAGGGCCATGGGGTGCGGGTGTAATGGAATTCGCGCGGCCGCGGAAGGGCGCTTGTCATTTGCGCGCGGCGCGGCTAACGGTCGCTGCTCAGGCGAAGGGCGAGGGCATGCACATATCTTGTCTCGCGACTCACCAGCTACCAACCATCGCTTTGCCCGCGAAAGCGGGCATCCAGAGCCTCAGATGCGATGACCGGGGCGCGTGCTCTGGGCGGGGACGGCGGCTTCTCGAGATGAGCGCATGCCCAAGAGGCGAAGGGGCAAATCATGGCTGACATTCGCGTCGGCGTCACCGGAAGCGGCGGCCGCATGGGACGGATGCTGGTGGCGGAAGTGCGGGAGACGCCGGGGCTGGTGCTCGCCGGCGGCAGCGAGACGGCGGGCAGCGCGCTGCTCGGCCGCGATATTGGCGAGCTGGCCGGCATCGGTCCGGTCGGGCTGCTGGCGAGCGCGGATGCGGCGGCGCTGGTCGCCGGCGCCGATGTCGTCATCGACTTCACCGCGCCGGCGGCGGCGGTGGCGCATGCCCGGCTCTGCGCCGAGCACGGCACCGCGCTGGTTCTCGGCACCACCGGGCTTGGCGCGGCCGAGACCGCGGCGGTCGAGGCCGCTGCCAAGCGGGCGCCGATCGTCTGGGCGCCCAATATGAGCCCGGCCGTGACCCTGCTGCAGGATCTCGTCCGCACCACGGCGCGGCTGCTGGGCGAGGATTACGACATCGAGATCCTGGAGATGCACCACAAGCACAAGGTCGACGCCCCCTCCGGCACGGCGCTGGCGCTCGGCCGCGCCGCCGCCGAAGGCCGCGGCATCGATCTCGCCGGCCATAGCCAGCGCGTGCGCGACGGCCATACCGGTGCACGCAAGGCGGGCGATATCGGCTTTGCCAGTTTGCGCGGCGGCGACGTCGTCGGCGACCACGTCGTCGTCTTTGCCGGCGAGGGCGAGCGGCTCGAGCTCACCCACCGCGCCGCCAGCCGCCGCCTCTTCGCCCGCGGCGCCATGCGCGCCGCCCGCTGGGTCGCCGGCCGCAAGCCCGGGCTCTACGGCATGCGCGACGTGCTCGGCCTCGGCGCGTGAGAAGTGCCGCGTTACGCTAAGCTTGGCACGTCCGGCACGGCGCTGCCTCCGTGGCATAATTGCGCTTTCCGCAACTTTCGTTCGACGCTCGTGTTGAGCCACGCATGGCTCGCGTTCCAGCAGCGATGATTTTGGTGGCCGCCCTCGGCGCGTGCACGACGACACGTTTGACCGAACCGTCGCAAACCGCGACCGAGCAGTTATTGATTTCGACGGCGATCGACAACGCCGTTGCGAAACTCAAACCGAGCTTGCCCTCGGACACCAAGGCTTATGTTGACACGACGTATCTTGACACCACGCCCGCTGACGGCTTGCTCTTTCCCAAGTACGAAATCGGCGCCATTCGTGATCAGCTTCTCCGCAACGGTGTTCGGCTCGTCGCCGACAAGAAAGATGCCGATGTCGTCGTCGAACTGCGCACGGGCGGTCAATCCATCGATCACAACACTTACCTCGTCGGCATCCCGAGCTTCCCGATCCCGATTCCGTTCACATCGAATGCGTCTTTTCCGGAGATCGCTTTCTACAAGCGCGACCGGCAGACCGGCGTCGCCAAGCTCGCGGCCACAGAGTACCGCGAAAGCACCGGTCAGCTGGCGGGTTCATCCGGCCCTCAATACGGTTCCTCCGACCACACGCAGTTCTCCGTGCTGTTCTTCTTCACCTGGATCGACAGCAATATCGAGCCACAGGCGCTACAGCGCAGAACTCAGTAGTGGGTGCCGCTCCGGTTTCGTCGCTTCCTTCCGTCGAGCCGATTTGCTGCGCTCAGAACTTGGATCACCATCTTTCCCTTCCTGAAGATTATTTCTTAGCTTCCGTCTTGCGCGGCCTTCCCCTCCGCCGCTTCACCGGCTCCGCCGCTGTCATCGCCTTGGGCGGACGGCCACGGCGGCGCGGAGTGGCGGGCAAAGCACCAGCCAATGCGAGCGGCGATGGCGCTGGAGCATCCTGTTGCGCCGACATCGCTTTGATCAACGTCGCCGATGCGGCTAACCAGCCGGCGGCAAACCCTTCCCGGTAGAGATCGCGTGCCATTGTTCCCTCGTCGTTGTTGTCGTTAAACGGGCTAAACCGGGTGCGTACCACATCTGCGAGATTTCGAGGAAGACCATAGGGCGCCGCCGAGGCGCGAAATCTTCCGCCCGCGGCGCGATGCGCTCCGCCCGCTGGGTCGCCGGCCGCAAGCCCGGGGTCCGCAGCCTGCGCGCTGTGTTTGGCCTCGGCGCCTGAGGGGCGCGGGCTTAGATCGGCGACAGTCCCGCGAGCAGGGGCATGTGCGCGGCGAGCCGGCGGGACAGGAAATCGGTGAAGAGCCGCACGCGCTTCGTCTTGCGCGTCTCACCCTGCGTGAGCAGCCAGAGCGTTCCGTGCATGTGCAGGTCAGTGCCCGGCACCCTCACCAGCAGCGGGTCGGCATCGCCGACGAAGCAAGGCAGCGTCGTCATGCCGAGCCCCTGCCGTACCGCGACGATCTGTGCCTCGGCATCCGAGGTCCTGAACGGAACCTCCGCGGTGCGAACCTCGCCCTTGCGTGCCCAGTCCGGGATGCCATCGATGGTCTTGACGATCCACCGGATAGGATCAGACCCTCCCGCGCGCCACGCCGCAAGGACGCCGCGGGACATGTAGACACCGCCAAACAGCTCCGGTCCTTTCAGGCCGTGAAGATTGCGCGGCAGCGCGTTGCGGTCGTAGACGACGCGGATCGCGATGTCCGCCTCTCGGTTGGTCAGATTCACCGGCTCGTCGGACGACAGTATCTCGATCTCGACCTCGCGGTGTAGACGGGCGAAATCGGCGAAGTCGGGCATGAGCAGGTGTGTCGCGAGGGTCGGCGCCAGGGTCACCCGCAGCTTCCCGCCGACGCTCTGGTCGCGGCCGAAGATACGCGTTTCCAGCCGGTTCGACGACGCTTCCATCTCGTCCGCGAACTCGAGGACCTCCTCGCCCGCATCTGTCAGCCGATAGCCCGAGGGCAGCTTCTCGAACATGTGCGCCCCGAGGCGCTCCTCGAGCTGGGCGATGCGCCGCAGCACGGTGGAGTGGTTCACCCCGAGACGCTCGGCGGCGGCCCGGACTGAGCCCCCGCGCGCGACGGCAAGAAAGTAGCGAACGTCATCCCAGTCGATCATATGGTGCAATCCTGCACCGCGAGGTGCGCTTTCCAAAACCCGTGTCACATACCATCGAACAGCCTCTCGTATGTAGATGGTATAGCCGATGGCCTTCGCCTACGGCTGCGAGCGCGGCTCAATTCCGAGCTCACGAACGCCGGCCGCCGCTCGTCGCGGCTGGCGTCACTGGTTCAACTGGATCGATTTCGCACCACCGATATGCGGAACTCCGCACTCACCGCCTGGCGCAAGCGGACCTATTTCGCAGTCAACGCGGAGCCGGAGGCGAGCGCGACGACCTCGCAGACGGAAAAGAACCTCAACACCGTTTCCCGGACAAGCCTGGGACGCACATGGAAGGACGTATCATGTCGAGATTGGAAGGCAAGGTCGCTGTCATCAGCGGCGGTACCAGCGGCATCGGGCTCGCCATCGCCCGGCGGTTCGTGACCGAGGGCGCGCACGTGTTCATCTTCGGCCGGCGCCGGGACGCGCTCGACGCGGCGGCGCAGCGCATCGGCGCCAACGTCACCGCCATCCAGGCGGACGCGTCCAGGCTTGAGGACCTCGACCGCGTCGCCGAGGCCGTGCGGAGCGCGAACGGCAAAGTGGACGTGGTCGTGTCCAACGCCGCCTTGGTCGAGCAGGTGCCGCTGCGCGACATCACGCCGGAGCACTACGACCGCACCTTTGCTCTGAACGCCAGGGCGCCCTTGTTCCTCGTGCAGAAGATGCTGCCGATGATGGGTCGCGGGGGATCGATCATCCTCGTGGCCTCGGCCATGCACTCCATGGGCCTGGCGAACCACTCGACTTACGCCGCCACCAAGGCGGCGCTGCGGTCGTATTCCCGGACTTGGGCAGCCGAGTTCAAGGACAGCGGCATCCGCGCGAATACGCTGAGCCCCGGTGTCGTCGACACGCCGATGCTCGACTCGCAGGCGACCACGCCCGAAGAGGCCGCTGCGATTCGTCAGGGTTACACCGCAGACACGCCGATGCTGAGACTGGCGCATCCCGACGAGCTGGCAGCGGCGGCTCTCTTCCTCGCCTCGGACGAGAGCTCGTTCATGACCGGCTCCGACATGGTCGTCGATGGCGGCATCAGCAACGTCTGACGCAGGTCATCCGAGCATACGGCGTCGGTGGTCCAAGATCACGCCCCCGCTGCGTTGCGTTGTCTTCTGCGCTCGAAATATTCGTGAAGTGCACTGGCTTGATTGACCACGAGAACGACGTAGAGGACGACCGCCAAACCCTGGGGTACAACGCTGCCGGATGCGTTCAAGAAGCTGCGCCGTTCGTGCACCCGATGGATCAGCTCGATAACGCATCCGGCTGCAAGGATGACGTGATAAAAGCGCCCCATGTACTGCTGCAGAACCCCATCGAGCCGATGTGCTGCGCTCAGAACTTGAATCACCATCTTTCGCCACCACGCTTCGTCGCTCTGTCTTCTGCTCTCGAAATATCCGTAAACTGCACTGGCTTGATTCGCCGCGAGAACGACGTTGAGGACGACCGCAAAACCCAGGTGTAGGATGCCGCCCGATGCATGCCGTTCGGGCGATCCATGGATCAGCGCGATAACGCATCCGGCGGCCAGGATGACGTGATAGAAGCGCCCGAGGTGGTGGCGCAGAAAACCATCGACCCGATGTGCTGCGCTCAGAACCTTAATCGCCATCTTTCCCCCCATGGCTAGCGGAACACCGATTGCCCCGCACACCCTTGCCCATGTTAGCACGCGCGCGCCGTGCTCGGCCTCGGCGCCTGAGGGGTGCGCGGTTACGATAAGGCTGGCGCGTCGCGGCTCGCGTCAGCGCGGCTTGTGCCGGAGATTTTTATGTCGGGGGTGTACACCAGAGGCGTAGTCTGCTCCCCGCGGGTCAGAAGGGGGAGAGCCGTTGCCGCCAGCGCGCCAGCGCTTCGGTGAGGCCGCGCGCCACGCGGCGCCGCTCTTCCGGGCCGAGGAAGCTGCCGACCACCAGGGTGCGGCCATGCGAGCTCAGCACCAGGCGGTTGGTGTGCTCGTCCTCCTCCTCGAATCGGACGCGCAGCCAGAAGGGCTGGAACTGCCAGCGCCGGCGCTCGCCATAGACGCTGATGCGGTCGACCGTCAGGCTCTCTTCCGTGAGCTTCAGCTCCTCGCTCTGCCGCGCCTGGCGGTAGCTGAGGCGGAAGGCGAGCCAGACGAGGAGGATGTCGACGCCGAAGAAGGGGCTGACCGGCCAGGCGCCATGCAGCACGAAGAACAGGCTGACGCCGAAGCTCACCGCCGCCAGGGCGAGCATCAGCACGGTGAAGCCCTTGGGCGGCAGGCTGCGATACGGCCTCAGCACCGCCTGGTACTGCACGCCGGGCGCAGGTTCGACGCTGTCGGTCATGGCGTCACGATAGGCCAGCCCCTTTCCGAGGTAAACGCCGCTTTCGCCCCGCCGGTGCCCTGGCTAAGCTCGCCGCCATGAGCCCCAAGGATGTTGACGAGTTCTTTCGCCGTCTCGCGCAGCAGCGGCCCGACCCCCGCAGCGAGCTCGATTACATCAATCCCTATACGCTGCTCGTCGCCGTCGTGCTCTCGGCCCAGGCGACCGATGCCGGCGTCAACAAGGCGACTGCCGCGCTGTTCAAGCATGTCCAGTCGCCGCAGCAGATGCTCGATCTCGGCGAGGCGGCGCTGCGCGACTACATCAAGACCATCGGCCTCTTCAATACCAAGGCCAAGAACGTCATCGCCTTGAGCCGCAAGCTCGTCGACGAGCACGGTGGCACGGTGCCGCGGGTGCGCGAGGCGCTGGAGCTGCTTCCCGGCGTCGGCCGCAAGACCGCCAATGTCGTGCTCAACGTCGCGTTCGGCCAGCCCACCATCGCCGTCGACACGCATATCTTCCGCGTCGGCAACCGCACCGGCCTGGCGCCGGGCAAGACGCCGCTGCTGGTCGAGCAGGAGCTCGAACGCGTGGTTCCCGACCAGTGGAAACGCAACGCGCATCACTGGCTCATCCTGCACGGCCGCTATACCTGCATCGCGCGCAAGCCGCGCTGCGAGACCTGCATCGTCGCCGATCTCTGCGCCTATCCCGACAAGACCGGCGCCCCGCCGCCGAAGCCGCGGCTCGCCGCGCCGAAGCGCAAGGCGAAGCCGCGGCGCCGGGCCCGGCCGGCCAGGAAACCGGCGCGTCAGCGGTAATACTCGTGATCGTGCCAGTAGGGGTGATAATAGCCGCCATCGCCATAAACGATGCAGCCGCCAAGCGAGGTGAGCAGCGGCAAAGCGAGCAGGGCAAGCATGAGCATGCGTTTCATCGCGGGTCTCCCGAAGGCGCACGCTGCGCCGGTCGCCTTTGCTATGCAGGCAACCGCGCCGGCCAGCCCCGGATGTGACGCCGATTTAATCTTGGAATAGTCCCGGCGGCGCGTCCGTTCTCGCGCCGCGCCGCTCACGCCGAAGGCGCCGGCTCCCGGGCGCGGCGCAACAGCAGCGCGAGTTCCGGCCGGCAGGAGCCGCAATTGCTGCCGGCGGTCGTTGCCTGGGTTATGGCCTCGACGCTGTGGAGACCCTGGTCGCGGATCGCCGCTTCGATCGCGCGCTCGCCGACGCTGCAGCAGACGCAGACCAGCTTGCCGCCCTCCGCGCTGCCCGGCGCCGGCTCGCCGGCGAGCAGCCGCAGATGGAGGGCGCGCACGCTCGGCTCGGCGAACAGGCCGATGAGCCAGTCGCGCGCCACCGCCGGCCGCTCGCGCGCAATGAAGAGGCAGGCATCGAGCTGATCGTCGATGAGGCGCGCATAGCGATAGGTGCCGGTGCCGGCATCCTCATAGGCGAGCCAGCGCGTGGCGCGGCGCGCTTCGGGAAATCTGCGGCGCGCCCAATCTTCCCACGCCTCCGGCCGCTCGCTGCCGGCGAGCTCGTAGCGGAAGCCGTAAGGCGTCACCGCCATCGCCCAATCGAGCCCGTCGAGCGCCGCCGCGCCGAGGCGGCGCCGGCTGGCGAGAAAGGCTTGCCAGCGCGTGCGCAGCGCCTCGATCCGGACCGGCGTGTGCTTCAATTCGGGCTGGCCCGAGATCGGATCGACGGCGGCGTTCACCACCGCGCCGATGCGCGCGCGGCTCGCATGGGTCGTGCCCCAATGCATCGGCGCGAATGCGGTGCCGCGCGGCTGCTCGGCGCTGTGGCGCAGCCGCAGCACCGCTTCGCCATGCGGCGAGACCAGGCGCGCGAGCGCGCCATCGGCGATCTCGGTGTCGGCGGGATTGACTGCGACGAAGGGCTCGGGCTCATGCGCGGCAAGGCTCGGCGAGCGTCCCGAGCGCGTCAGGGTGTGCCAATGGTCGCGCAGCCGCCCGGTGTTGAGCAGCACGGGGAACGCCGCCGACAGGCGATGCTGCGGCGGCCGCGGCGTCACCGCGACAAAGCGCGCGCGGCCGTCCGGCGTAAAGAACCGGCCATCGCCGAAGAGCCGCTTTGTGCCCGCGGGACGCTCCGGCGGCGCCGGCCACTGCACCGGCTGCAGCGCGTCATACCCGGCGTCATCGAGCGCGGCGAGCGCGCCGATGTCGAAATCGCGGCGTCCGGCATTCTCGAAAGCCGAGAGCCGCGCATGCTCGCGAAACACATCGGCCGGCGAGCCAAAGGCGAAGGCATCGGCGAAGCCGAGGCGCTGCGCGACCGCGGCGACGATCTGCCAATCGGCGCGCGCCTCGCCCGGCGGCTCGAGAAAGGCACGCTGGCGCGAGATGCGCCGCTCGGAATTGGTGACTGTGCCGTCCTTCTCGCCCCACGCCAACGCCGGCAGCAGCAGATGCGCGAGGCGCGCCGTATCCGTGTCGCGCATGCAGTCCGAGACGATGACCAGCGGACAGCGCTCCAGCGCGGCGCGCACACGGTCGGCCTCGGGCATGCTCACCACCGGATTGGTCGACATGATCCAGAGCGCGCGGATGCGGCCTTCGGCGACCGCGTCGAACATCTCGACCGCTTTGAGCCCGGCGCGCTCGGCGACCGCCGGTGCGCCCCAGAAGCGCCGCGCCAGGTCGCGATGCGCCGGATCGTCGATCTCGAGATGCGCGGCGAGCTGGTTGGCAAGGCCGCCCACCTCGCGTCCGCCCATCGCGTTGGGCTGGCCGGTGAGCGAGAGCGGCCCCGCGCCCGGCTTGCCGATGCGCCCGGTGAGAAGATGGCAGTTGATGATGGCATTGACCTTGTCGGTGCCGCTGGTCGATTGATTGACGCCCTGCGAATAGAGCGTCACCACCCGCTCGCTGCGCGCGAACCAGTCGAAGAAGCGGCGCACATCCTCGGCGGCAAGGCCGCAGCGCTCGGCGGCGGTTTCGACCGATGGCGCCGCTGCGCGCGCCGCTGCCAATGCCTCGGCCGCGCCGCTGGTGTGCTGCGCGACGAACGCTTCATCGATGCAGCCGGAATCGGCGAGATCGGCGAGCAGCGCGGCGAAGAGCACGGCGTCGCTGCCCGAGCGCAGCGCCAGATGCAGATCGGCGGCGTCGCTGCTCCGCGTCCGCCGCGGATCGATGACGACCAGCCGGCGGTCGGGCCGCGCCGCGCGGCCGCGCAGGATGCGGTCGAACAGAACCGGATGACACCAGGCGGCATTCGAGCCGACGAGCACGACGAGCTCGGCGTCGTCGAGATCGTCATAGCTTCCCGGCACGGTGTCGGCACCGAAGGCGCGGCGATGGCCGGCGACGCTCGAGGCCATGCAGAGCCGCGAATTAGTGTCGATGTTGCCGGTGCCGAGAAAGCCTTTGCACAGCTTGTTGGCGACGTAATAATCCTCGGTGAGCAGCTGGCCCGAGACATAGAAGCCGACGGCATCGGGCCCGTGCTCGGCGATGGTGCGCGCGATCCCGTCGGCTGCCAGATCGAGCGCCCGGTCCCAGGTGACGCGCTCGCCCCGCCACAGCGGATGGAGCAGCCTGCCGGCAAGGCCGAGCGTCTCGGCCAGCGCCGTCCCCTTCGAGCACAACCGGCCGCGATTGGCGGGATGGGCGGGATCGCCGGCGACCTCGACCGCGCCGTCGAAGGAGCGGTCGACGCGGATGCCGCAGCCGACGCCGCAATAGGGGCAGGTCGTCGCGATCTGGCGCTGCATCACGCCGCGGCGCGGCTGCCGCGCTGCTCGATCTGCGCTTCGCCGAACATCACGGCGTGGCGGAAGCTTGAGATGTCGGTGCGCTCGCGCATCAGCCGCACATACCACGGACCATCGGCGGTATCGCCGTAAAGCACCGCGCCGTCGATGCGGTTGTTGCGCAGGACCAGCTTCTTGTAGACGCCGCTCGAGCGGTCATGCAGCACGATGCTCTCGGCGCCGGCGCCGCCGGAGACATTGCCGGCGGAGAACAGCTCGATCCCGGTCACTTTGAGCTTCGCTGCGGCGAGCGAACCGGGATAACGCGCGCAGCCCCAGCCGACGAGATGGTTGGCGCAGACCTTGGCCTGATCGTAGAGCGGCGCGACCAGCCCATAGGTGCGGCCATGGCTCTCGGCACATTCGCCCACGGCATAAATGGCGGGATCGTAGGTGAGCATGGTGCTGTCGACGACGATGCCGCGGCGGCAATGCAGGCCGGCGGCGCGCGCCAGCGCGACGTTGGGGCGGATGCCGACGCTCATCACCACGAGATCGGCCGGGATTTCGCGGCCATCCTTGAGCCGCACGTCGCTCACGCGATCATTGCCGAGGATCTCCACGGTTTCCGCCGGCATGATGAAATCGAGCCCGCGCAGCTCGAGCGAGCCGCGCAGCAGACGCCCGGCATCGCCATCGAGCTGCTGCTCCATCAGCGTCGGCATGAGATGCACCAGCGTCACCTTCATGCCGCGCTTGCGCAGGCCGTTCGCCGCTTCGAGGCCGAGCAAGCCGCCGCCGATCACCACCGCGTATTCGTGGTGCCGCGACGCCGTCAGCATGCGGTTGACATCGCCGACGTCGCGAAAGCCGATCACGCCGGGCAGATCGGCGCCCGGGATCGGCAGCATGTAGGGCAGCGAGCCCGTCGCCAGCAACAACCGGTCATAGCGCGCGACCGTGCCGTCGGCCGCGACGACCTCGCGCCGCAGCCGATCGATCGCGGTGACCGGCTTGCCCTTGTAGAAAGTGATGCCCTTCGCGCGGTACCACTCCTCGTCATGCAGCAGGATGTCGTCGATGCGCAGCTCGCCGGCGAGCAGCGGCGACAGCAGGATGCGGTTGTAATTGCCGTAAGGCTCGGCGCCGAAGATGGTGATGTCGTAGAGGTCGGGCGCGATCCGCAGCACTTCCTCGACGGTGCGCATCCCGGCCATGCCGTTGCCGACCACCACCAGCTTCCGACGCATCGCGACACTCCTGTCGTCACGCCTCCCTGGCTCGCAAGCCGCATGCCAATCCCGGCTCGTCGCCGGCGCCGCTGAATTGCCTCGTCCGGGGCAGGTGCGCCGGCGCGAAAGGCACGAATCCTTGCGCAAAAAAGCCAATTCTGCCGTTTCACTGTGCAAATTCGGCGCCTGCTCAAATTCTCGGCAGAGCCCGCAAATCCGCGGATTGCCGCCGTCGAACCGGCCGCGAGCGGCGTCGCGGGCGATGGCATGTCTCTTGCGACGAGAGGGCTGCGGACATTCCGGCCGCGCCTGCCGAATGAGAGCCTCATGTCCTCACGCTTCAGCGATTTCAAAAAAGTCGGCCACTGGCCGACGCTGCTCGCCGCCTTCCTCTATTTCGACTTCAGCTTCATGGTCTGGGTCGCGCTCGGTCCGCTCATTCTCTACATCGCCAAGAGCCTCGATCTCTCCGTCGACGACCGCTTCGCCATCGTCGCCATCCCGATCCTCGCCGGCGCCCTCCTTCGCATTCCCCTGGGCGCGCTCGCCGACCATATCGGCGCCAAAGCGACCGGTGCCGGCGCGCAGCTCGTCGTCATCATCGCCATCGCTTATGCCTGGCTGGCGGGTCTCCACAGCAAGCTCGAGCTCGAGCTGCTGGCGCTCGCGCTCGGCGTTGCCGGCGCGTCCTTCGCCGTGGCGCTGCCGCAAGCGGGGCGCTGGTATCCGCCGCGCTATCAGGGCCTGGTGATGGGCATCGCCGGCGCCGGCAATATGGGCGTGGTGCTGGAGACGCTGACGGCGCCCTGGCTCGCCGAGCATTTCGGCTGGCAGAACGCGCTCGGCTGCGTGTTGCTGTTCCTGGTGCCGACGCTGATCTTCTATCTCCTCGCCGCCAAGGACGCGCCGGAAATCCGGCAGCGCGCGAGTTGGCGCAGCTATCGCGCCTTGCTCGCCGACCCCGATAGCTGGCGTTTCATGTTCTTCTACTTCATCACCTTCGGCGGCTTCGTCGGCCTGGCCAATGCGCTGCCGCTCTATTTCACGCTGCAGTTCCACGTCTCGGGCGTCGCCGCCGGCCTCATCGTCGCGGTGATCGTGCTGTTCGGCTCGGCGTTCCGCCCGCTGGGCGGCCATATCGCCGATCGGCTCGGTGGCATCCGCACCCTGCTCGCGCTCTTCGCCGTGGTAAGCCTTGCCTACCTCGCCGTCGCCTTCCTGCCGAGCGGCCCGGCGGCGGCGGCGCCATCGGGCTGGGGCATCGCAACCATGCCCGCCATCGCGTGGTTTGCGATGCTGCTGTTCTCGGCCGGCGTGCTGGCGCTCGGCATGGGCAATGGCGCCGTCTTCCAGCTCGTGCCGCAACGCTTCCGCCGCGAGATCGGCATCATGACCGGGCTCGTCGGCTGCGCCGGCGGCATCGGCGGCTTCCTGCTGGCGCGGGTGCTCGGCCTGTCGAAGGTCTATAGCGGCGATTTCACCGGCGGCTTCATCCTGTTCAGCGTGCTGGCGCTCTTCTGCCTCGCCGGCCTCACCCTGGTGCGCAAGCGCTGGCGCGCCTCGTGGGGTGCCGTGTCGGGCGCGCGGGTTTAGCCATGACGCCCGAGCAGAAACAGCTGGTGCGCGACAGCTTCGCCAAACTCGTGCCGATCGCCGATGATGCGGCGGCGCTGTTCTATCAGCGCCTCTTCACCCTCGATCCCAAGCTCCGCGCGCTGTTCACGCACGACATGAAGGAGCAGGGCCGAAAGCTCATGAGCATGATTGCAACCGCGGTGGCGCAGCTCGACAAGGTCGAGGCGCTCGTGCCAGTGCTGCGCGAGCTCGGTAAGCGCCATGTCGGCTATGGCGTGCGCGACAGCGACTACGACACGGTCGCGACCGCTCTGCTCTGGACGCTCGAGCAAGGCCTCGGCGCCGATTTCACCCCGGCCCTGAAGGCGGCCTGGACCACCTGCTACGGGGTTCTCGCCGGCGAGATGAAAGCGGGGGGCCGGCAGCCAGCAGCCTGACCCGCGCGTCGAGGCTGCGCCTCAGAGCGGCGTCTGCAGCGTCTGGTGGGTGAAGGCGTCCCCGCCGCCGGCGCATTCGCCGGTCGCGGCCTGGACGAGCCGCCGTTCGCGCGTCTCGCTGCGGACGACATGGAAGCCGTTGGCCCCGTCATAGAGGAAAACGTCGAGCACGCAATCGGCGCCGCGATATTGCCAGAGCTCGGCCGGCGGCTCGGCGCGGCGGAAATCGGGCGCGCCCAACAGCGCCTCCACTTGCTCGGCGCTGAGCCCGATGAGGCTCGGCATCGCCAACGGTCCCGTTGCGGAAGCCGTCGGCGCCGCGTCGGGCGGCGGGGCGGCGCTGCAGGCGCCGAGGATTGCGATCAGCAGACCGGGCAAAATAAAACGGCAGAGACGACCGCCCCGCGGGGCCGCCGTCTTGCCGTTTGCTGTCCTGGCCGCAAACCGCGACCCGACCATCATCGTCTGCTCCCGGGGCGCGGAGCGCCCCGACGCGTTAGCTCGCCTTCGCCTCGTCCGCCAAGCTGAGAATCGTCGACCGCGTCAGTGGCGTCGGCGCGTCGCCGACATCGGCCATCGGCTGCGCCTGGACATCGCCCGAAATCTGCCCGCCGCACTCGATCTCGATCTGACCATAACGCACGGTGCCGATGACCCGGCCGGTGGCGCGGATCAGGAGACGCCGGCGCACATTGAGCGTGCCTTCGAAGCGACCGCGGATCTCGGCGTCGTCGATCGAGGCCGAGCCCTTGAACAGGCCGCTCTCGGCGATGTCGATGTCGCGGCAATTGGCGAGATTCGCCTCGACGCTGCCTTCCACCACCAGCCGGTCGCAAGCGGTGATCTCGCCGGAGAGCGAGATCTCGCGGCCGACGATCAGCTTGCGCGTCTCGCTGTCGCGCTTCACCGGCGTCGGCACGGTCGGCGTCCGTGGCGTTTCGCTGGCCACGGCGGGCTTCGGGGTCTCGATCGGCTTGGGCGGCTCGGCGGCGAGCGGCCGGGCGGCCGCCGGCATGGGCGGGCGAGCCGGCGCTGGCGTCGGCGCTGCGCCCGAGGGTCGCGCGCCGGGCTTCGCCGGAATACCCAGCTCCTCCCCGATCTCGGGCAGGAGCTTGTCGTCGTCACTGTGCTTTTTGCGGCCAAACATGGGCGGTGACACCTGAAAGGGATTGTTGGACAGATGAGCCTCGCGCCGAGTGATTAATCTTCTATTAACCTTGACCGCCGCGAGCCCGCGAATGTTTCGGCTGCCTCGTCCCGTCTTAGCCGCTCGAAGACGTGCAGCATGAACGCCGCCGCCGTCACCGGCGCCACCAGGTTGATAAGAGGCAACGACAGCAGAAAGACGATGACGATCCCGGCCAGAACCAGCCGACCGCGATGCCGCCGCCACATCGCCCGCGCCGCACTCAAATCGACCCGACGAAGCGCGACCAGCTCAAAATACCCGCGCCCCACAAGATACCCGTTCAATCCGTAGTAGATAAAGAGATTTAATCCCGGAATGAGGTGCAGCGGCAGGGCGAGCAGGTTGAGCGCCAGCGCGAGCAGCGAAAACCGCACCGCGCTCGACAGCCCGGCGGCGACGCCGAGCGTTCGAATCGGTCCAACCCCCGGATATCGGCGGTTTTCCACCGCGGTGACGATGCCGTCGAGGAAGAAGCCCAGGACCAGCATGGTCACCGCCGGGAACAGCATCCAGGCGAGGAACAGCGCCGCGAGGCTCCCGGCGAGCTTGACGAGGTCGTCGAGCCACCAAATCCCGGCGACTCGGGCATGGTCGAGCACCCAGCCGAAGCCGAGCCAGAGCGCGGCAAGCGCCGCCAAAGCCAGCGCGAGGCTGATGCCGATGGCGCGGCGCTGCTCCGGCTCGAACGTATCCTCGACCGCAAGGCTGAAAGCCGTCAGCATCGGGCGGCGGCCGGCGCGGCAACGGATCGCACTGTCACGGCGCGCAGTCTAGCGCGCATCGCCGCGCCGTCCCAGGCTTGCCGCGGCGGGCCGCCTCTTTATACTCGCGCGCGGTTTTCTCAGCGCGGAAGAGGCCCATGGCTGCTGCTCTCGATGTCGTCGGTATCGGCAATGCGATCGTCGACGTCATCGCCCAGGCCGACGACCGCTTTCTCGAGCGGCAAGGGCTGCGCAAAGGGTCGATGCAGCTCATCGACGCGGCGCGCGCCGAAGAGCTCTACGCCGCCATGGGGCCGGCGCTGGAAATGTCGGGCGGGTCGGCCGGCAACACCATGGCCGGGATCGCCTCGCTCGGCGGCAACGGCGCCTATATCGGCAAGGTGAGCGAGGACGAGCTCGGCCGTGTCTTCGCCCATGACATGCGCGCCATCGGCGTGCGCTTCGATGCCGCGCCGTTGCGCGGCGGCGCGCCGACGGCACGCTCGCTCATCCTGGTGACGCCCGACGCGCAGCGCACCATGAACACCTTCCTCGGCGCCTGCGTCGAGCTTGGCCCCGAGGACATTCCGGCGGAGCTCGTCGCCGCGGCGCAGGTGACCTATCTCGAGGGCTATCTCTTCGACCCGCCGCGCGCCAAGGCGGCCTTCCAGAAGGCGGCCGAGCTCGCCCATGCCGCGGGCCGCAAGGTCAGCCTCACCCTCTCGGACGCGTTTTGCGTCGAGCGCTACCGCGCCGAGTTCCGCGCCCTGATCGAGGGCCATATCGACATCCTCTTCGCCAACGAGACGGAGATCACCGCGCTTTACGGCACGAAGGATTTCGACGCGGCGCTCGCGGCGGTCCGCGGCCATTGCGAGATCGCCGCGCTCACCCGCAGTGAGAAAGGCTCGGTCATCCTCGCCGCCGGGGCGACGCATCGGATCGCCGCTGCCCAGGTCGCCAAGCTCGTCGACACCACCGGCGCCGGCGATCTCTATGCCAGCGGCTTCCTCTTCGGCCTTACCCATGGCCGCGATCTCGCCAGCTGCGGCCGCCTCGGCAGCCTCGCCGCCGCCGAGGTGATCGGCCATTTCGGCGCGCGGCCCGAAACCTCGCTCAAGGCACTGGCGCAGCAGGCCGGGCTGCTCTAGCCGCGGCGCCTTACTCGTGGTGTTCTTCGTGGTGCTCGTCGTTATGCTGCGCGGGCCCGGGATGCGGGTGCGCTTGCGGGTGCGGCGGCGGTCCGCCATGGCCCGGCGGATGCGCGCCGCGCGCGGCAACGACCTCACGGCCCTCGAACACGCCGGGATGGCGGCTGGCGGCAATCGGCGGCCGGCCATGGTTCACCGAGGCGAGCAAAGCGTGATTGCCGGCCGCGGCGTGCTCATGCTGCGCCTGCATCGGCGTCGGCCCGTGATGGGCTTCGCGCGCGAAGCCCTCTTCTTGCGGGGTCGGGCGGGCGTGGAGGCCATGCGGGCCGCCGTTGAAGCTGATATTCACGTGGTTGACGACGACCGTCTTGTTGTAGGTGACGACATGGATGCCGCCGACATTGGCCACGGCGCGGTTGTAGTTGAACACGCCATGGGCCCAGAAGCCGCCGGCGAAGCCGGCGCCGAAATAGCCGAAGCCGTAATTGACGCCGCCGTAAAAGCCGATATGCGGCCCCCAATAGCCGGCATGCCAGGCATAAAGCCCGTTGCTCCAGCCCCAATATCCCGGCGTCCAGAGTAGGCCCACCGCCGGCGGCTCGATCCAGGTGCCCGGCACCCAGTAATAGCCGGCCGGGCCATAGGCCCAGTAGCCCGGCGTCCAGAGATAGCCGGGGGCGGGGATCGGCGGCTGGACGTAGACCGGCAGCGGCGGCGGCGCCACGCGGATGGAGACGCCGACGGCGACCTGAGCCGACGAAGCGGCCGGGGCCGCAAGCACGGCCAGCCCCAGCCAAAGCGGCAGCAGAAGGCGGAAGGGACGCATCAGGGTTGCCTCGCGGGTGGTTCCAACTCGCGCATTGCGCGTGAGTATCACGGGCGGCACGCCGGCGTCTCTGGCAATTATGAGGCAGGGACGACCCGGACCTGGCGCCGCTCATGGGTGGCATTGGCCGAAAACCATCGACCGCGGGCGCGATCTCGGCTATACCACCGCCGCCATTGCCTCCCGGCATGGCCATCCCCACTTAATCCCGTCATCCCGCTTTAACCATTTTCCGGCATCGTGCCGCGCCCATGGATATCCGCAACATCGCCATCATCGCGCATGTCGACCACGGCAAGACCACCCTGGTCGATCAGTTGCTGCGCCAGAGCGGCGCCTTCCGTGCCAACCAGCAGGTGATGGAGCGGGCGCTCGATAGCAACGATCTCGAGCGCGAGCGCGGCATCACCATCCTCGCCAAATGCACCTCGGTGCTCTGGCAGGGGACGCGCATCAACATCGTCGATACGCCGGGCCATGCCGATTTCGGCGGCGAGGTCGAGCGCATCCTCAGCATGGTCGACGGCGTCGTCGTGCTGGTGGATGCCGCCGAGGGACCGATGCCGCAAACCAAGTTCGTCGTCGGCAAGGCGCTGCGCCAAGGGTTGCGGCCGATCGTCGTCATCAACAAGGTCGACCGCCCGGATGCGCGCGTCCATCAGGTGCATGACGAGATCTTCGATCTCTTCGCCGCGCTCGACGCGACGGACGAGCAGCTCGATTTCCCGACGCTCTACGCGTCGGGCCGCGCCGGCTGGGCGGTCGCCGATCTCGATGCGCCGCGGCAGGATCTGAGCGCGCTCTTCGACCTCATCGTGCGCCACGTGCCGGCGCCGACGGCCTATCTCGACGCGCCCTTCACCATGCTGGTCACCACGCTGGAGAGCGATCCCTATCTCGGCCGCGTGCTGACCGGCCGCATTCATAGCGGCACGGCGCGGGTCAACATGCCGGTGAAGGCCTTGGCGCGCGACGGCCGCGTCATCGAGCAGGCGCGCCTCACCAAGCTGCTCGCCTTCCGCGGGCTCGAGCGCAAGCCGATCGACGAGGCCGAGGCCGGCGACATCATCGCCATCGCCGGTCTCACCGAGACCACGGTTGCCGACACGATCTCAGCGCCGGAGGTCGGCGCGGCGCTGCCGGCGACGCCGGTCGATCCGCCGACCTTGGCCATGACCTTCTCGGTCAATGACAGCCCGCTCGCCGGCCGCGAGGGCAGCAAGGTCACCTCGCGCATGATCGTCGAGCGCTTGCGCCGCGAGGCCGAGGGCAATGTCGCGATTCGCGTGCGCGAGACCGAGGACAAGGATGCGGTCGAGGTCGCCGGCCGCGGCGAGCTGCAGCTCGGCGTGCTCATCGAGACGATGCGGCGCGAGGGCTACGAGCTCGCCATCTCGCGCCCGCGCGTGCTGTTCAAGACCGATCCCGCCACCGGCCAGCGCCTCGAGCCGATCGAAGAGGCGCAGATCGACGTCGATGAGGAGTTCTCCGGCATCGTCGTCGAGAAGATGGCGCATCGCAAAGCCGAGATGACCGATATGCGGCCCTCCGGCGGCGGCAAGCAGCGGCTCACCTTCCTGGCGCCGACGCGCGGCCTCATCGGCTATCAGGGCGAATTCCTTACCGACACGCGCGGCACCGGCATCATGAGCCGGCTTTTCCATGGCTACGCGCCGTGGAAGGGGCCGATCGAAGGCAGGCGCAACGGCGTGCTCATCTCGACCGGCGAAGGCGCCGCGATCGCCTATGCCCTTTGGAACCTCGAGGATCGCGGTCCGATGTTCATCACGCCGGGAACCCAGGTGTACCAGGGCATGATCATCGGCGCGCATACGCGCGACAATGATCTCGACGTCAATCCGCTGAAAGGCAAGCAGCTCACCAACATCCGCACCACCGCCAAGGACGAGGCGGTGCGGCTGACGCCGCCGATCGTCATGACCTTGGAGCAGGCGATCGCCTATATCGCCGATGACGAGCTGGTCGAGGTGACGCCGAAATCGATCCGCCTGCGCAAGCGCTTCCTCGATCCCAACGAGCGCAAGCGCCAGGCGCGCGCGGCGGAAGCGGGGTGAGAGAAGCTGTCAGCCGTCAGCTGTCAGCTTCGCGTCAGATAGGCGCCACGTCGGACGCGATGTCGCAGGCAGCCGACTTGCTCAGCTGACGGCTGATAGCTGACAGCTGACAGCTTCTTCGGTATGGTCCCGTCGTTTTCACCCCGAACCGGACCAACGGAATGCGTTTGAAACTTCTTTCCCTCGTCGCCTGCTTCTTTCTCCTGGCGCTCGCGCCCGCGCGCGCGGCGGATCCCCAAAACACGGTCTACATGGATGTGCCGGCAGGTCGCGTGGTGATTGCGCTGCGGCCCGATCTCGCGCCCAAGACGGTGGCGCATTTCAAGACGCTGGTGCGGCGCGGCTTCTATGACGGGCTCACCTTCCACCGCGTCATCGACGGCTTCATGGCGCAGGGCGGCGATCCCAAGGGCGACGGCACTGGCGGTTCCGGCCAGACGGTGCCGGCCGAGTTCAGCCAGGCGCATTTCGTGCGCGGCACCGTCGGCCTCGCCCGTTCCGAAGATCCCAACAGCGGCGACAGTCAGTTCTTCATCTGCTTCGCGCCTCACCCCGCCCTCGACGGCAAGTACACCATCTTCGGTGAGGTGGTCTCCGGCATGGAGGCGGTCGACGCCCTCAAGAAGGGCGACCCCAACCAGAACGGCACGGTCACCGACCCCGACCACATCATCCGCATGCAGATCGCCGCGGATGCCGATAAGAAAAAGGGCTGAGCGCGGCTTGCTGCGGGCGAGGCGGTGTGGAATAAACCGCCGATCCTGTCCCGGAGGTGCGGCATGAGCAACACAGACCTGGAGAATACGCTCTTTCTCGATGTGCCCGCCGGCCGGGTCGTGATCGAGCTGCGGCCGGATCTCGCACCCAATCACGTCGCGCGCATCAAAGAGCTGGTGCGCGACGGCTTCTATGACGGCATCGTCTTCCATCGCGTCATCGACGGCTTCATGGCGCAGACCGGAGATCCGCGCGGCGACGGCACCGGCGGCTCGGGGCAGAAGCTCAAGGCCGAGTTCAACGCTGGCAAGCATCAGCGCGGCACCTGCTCCATGGCGCGCGCCCAGAACCCCGACAGCGCCGACAGCCAGTTCTTCATCTGCTTCGCGCCGGCGCCGTTTCTCGATGGCAAGTACACCGTCTGGGGCCAGGTCGTGTCGGGGATGGAGCATATCGACGCCATCAAGAAGGGCGACGATGACGACAACGGTGCGGTCGACGATCCCGACAGCATTGTCCGCCTGCAAGTTGCCGCCGACGCCGAGAAATAAACGCGTGGCCGATGCGCGGCGATAGGCGCCGCTCATGAGCTCCTGGCGCCGGGCGCTCGAAGTCTATCGCGACCGGCGCATGCTGGCGATCCTGTGCATGGGCTTCTCGAGCGGCCTGCCGCTGCCGCTCACCTTCGGCACCTTGTCCTACTGGCTCGCCGAGACCGGCGTGTCGCGCACCGATATCGGCCTCTTCGTGCTGGTGGGCTTTTCCTACAACTACAAATTCGTCTGGTCGCCTTTCATCGATCGCTTGCCGATTCCCTATCTGACGCGCCGGCTCGGCCGGCGGCGCAGCTGGGCGGTCGTGATCCAATTGCTGTTGATGGCAGCGATCTTCGCGCTCGGCCGCACCGATCCCAAGACCGCTCTCGCCGTCACCGCGCTGCTGGCGGTTGTCGTCGCCTTCCTCTCGGCGAGCCAGGACATCGTCATCGACGCCTACCGCATCGAGCTGCTGCAGGCGGATGAGCAAGGCGCCGGCGCGGCGGCGACACAATGGGGCTATCGCATCGGCATGCTGGCGTCGAGCGCCGGCGCCTTCGATGCCGCGGCGTTCGGCGGCTGGCACTTCTCCTATACGGTGATGGCGGCGCTGATGGCGGTGGGTCTCGTCACCGTGCTGCTGACGCGCGAGCCCGAGATCGCGGCGCCGGCGCCTGTGGCGCAGCGTGGCACCGGCATGCTCGAGCGGCTCGGCGCCTGGTCGCGCCAGGCGATCCTCATGCCCTTCGGCGATTTCATGACGCGGCGCGGCTGGGTCGCGATTCTTGCCTTCATCATCCTCTACAAATGCGGCGAAGCGCTGGCCGGCACCATGGCGAACCCGCTCTACCAAGAGCTCGGCTTCACCAAGCTCGAAGTCGGCAATATCGGCAAGATCGTCAGCTTCGCCGCCTCGCTCTCGGGCGTCGCTCTGGGCGGCGCGATGGTGGCGCGGGTCGGCATTTTTTCCGCGCTGCTGCTCGGCGGCGTGCTGCAGATGCTGTCGAACCTGCTCTACATCGCGCTGCTCGTGTCGGGCCACAATGATGCGATGCTGGCACTCTCGATCTTCGGCGAGAACTTCACCGGCGGCTTGGCGTCGGCCGCCTTCGTCGCTTATCTCTCGGGGCTGTGCAGCCTTGCCTTCACCGCGACGCAATACGCGCTGTTCTCGTCGATCGCGGCGGTGCCGGTCCGGCTCCTCGCCGCGCCGGCCGGCTGGCTCGTCGACCGCCTCGACTGGATTCCCTTCTTCCTCGTCGCCACCGCGGCGTGCCTGCCGAGCCTCGCGCTGCTGCTCTGGATCATGCGGCGGCGCGAAGGCGCGCCGGTGCCGGCACAGTGAGGGCGTCTCGACCCTGGATTAGCCGATGCGGAGCAGCCAGGCGCGGTTCTCGTTGAGCCAGTCGCGATGGCGCTCGACATCGGGCACCAGCTTGTCGACCAGCTTCCAGAAGCGCGCCCCGTGGTTCATCTCGATGAGATGCGCCACTTCATGCGCCACGACGTAGTTCAGCACCGGCTCGGGCGCCATGACCAGGCGCCAGGAGAACGCCATGTTGCCATTAGCCGAGCAGCTGCCCCAGCGCGTCGTCGTGTCGCGCACGCTGATGCGCCCGACCTGGCGGTCGAGCCGGAGCGCAAGCCGGCGGGCGCGGCGGCCGAACTCCACGCGCGCCCGCTCCTTGAGGAAATCGCGGACCCGCCGGGCCAGATGCACCGCTTCGCCGGTCACGCGGATCTCGCCGTCGGCGAGCCAGACCGGGCCGTGGTCGCGCGAGCGCGCGACCCGGCGGATGCGATGGGGAACGCCGAGGATCGGTACCTTCTCGCCTTCGGCGAAGGTCACCCGCGGCGGCAGCGCCGCGAGCCGATCTTCAACCCATTCGCGATTTGAATTGAGGAAACTCAATGCTCGCGGGAGGGGCGTCCGGGGCGGCAATACCAGCTCGACCGCGTCGCCGACCGCATCGATCTTGAGCGCCAGCCGCCGCGCCCTTCGGCTGAGCCGCACCCGCACCGGTACTTTGCCGACGCGCTGGGCGAGCTGCCGGGGCAGGGGCATGCGGAAGGGGGCTGCGGTCTTCACACCTTCGTAAATACCCTGTCCCGAGCTTCTCCGGCAAGTGGCGAACACGCTTAACAAAAAGCCGCGCCAGGCGTGGTAAACTTCCTTAACCGCGGCAGTCACGCCGAATTCACATGTCTGTCACAATCCGGCAAGGTCCCGCGCATTAGAACGTCCACGCCGCCGCAGCGGCGAATCGGGGGAGGATAAAGGGATGTCTATCGTGAAACGCGCGTTGCTCGCCGTGGCGCTCGCACTCATCGCGGCGCCGGCGGCGTTGGCTCAGTCGGCGCCGATCGAAATCCAGTGGTGGCATGCGATGACCGGCGTCAATGGCGAGCTGGTCAACAAAATGGCCGACGAGTTCAACTCGTCGCAGAAGCAATACAAGGTCGTGCCGGTTTATAAGGGCGGCTATGCCGACGTGATGCAGGCGGCGATCGCCGCTTTCCGCGCCGGCGACCCGCCCGCGATCGTGCAGATCTTCGAAGTCGGCACCGCAACCATGATGGCGGCGAAAGGCGCGGTGAAACCGGTCTATCAGCTCATGGCCGATGCCGGCCAGAAATTCGACCCGAAGGCCTATCTGCCGGCGATCACCGGTTACTTCAGCACGGCGGACGGCAAGATGCTGTCGCTGCCGTTCAACAATTCGACCGCGATTCTCTATTACAACAAGGACGCCTTCACCAAAGCCGGGCTCGATCCGGCGACGCCGCCCAAGACCTGGCCCGAGCTCTTCGCCGATGCCAAGAAGATCCGTGCGGCGGGATATCCCTGCGGCTTCACCAGCGCGTGGATCTCGTGGATTCAGATCGAGCAGTTCAGCGCCTGGCACAACCTGCCGATCGGCACCAAGGCGAACGGTATGGAAGGCACCGATACGCGGCTCGTCTTCAATAATCCCACCGTGGTCCGCCACATCCAGAATCTTGCCGAAGCCCAGAAAGACAAGACCTTCGACTATGGCGGCCGCACCATCGAGCCGGAGCAGAAATTCGTCAGCGGCGAATGCGGTCTCATTCTCGACTCCTCGGCCTTTTACGGTCTTGCCAAGGCAGGCGCGAAATTCCCCTTCGGCCTTGGCGAGCTGCCCTACTATCCCGACGTGAAGGGCGCGCCGCAGAACACGATCATCGGCGGCGCGAGCCTCTGGGTGATGGCCGGCAAGACGGCGAAGGAGTACAAGGGCGTCGCCGAGTTCCTCAGCTTCCTGTCGACGACGCCGCAGCAGGTGCGCTGGCACGAGACGACGGGCTATCTACCGATCACCAAGGCGGCCTATGAGGCGACCAGGGCGAGCGGCTTCTACGAGAAGAATCCGGGTCTCGATATTGCGGTGATCCAGATGACGGGGAAGCCACCCACGGAGAATTCGCGCGGCCTGCGCTTCGGCAACTTCCTGCAGATCCGCGACATCATCGCCGAAGAGCTCGAAGGCGCGTTCTCCGGCAAGCAGACCGCGCAGGAGGCGCTCGACAACGCGGTGCGGCGCGGCAACGTCCTGCTGCGCCAATTCGAGGCCGCGTCGAAGTAGCGCCGCGCGATATGAGCGTGGGCTGCACCCCCCTCCCCGGATTTCATCTCCTCTCCCCCCTTGAGGGGGAGGGAGGGGTGGGGGGTGCCGCGCCCGGATACACGCCCTAACCCATGCAGCGGCGCGTCGTCTTTCGCGGCAAGACTCTTCCCTATCTCCTGGTAGCGCCGCAGCTCGCGGTGACGCTCGTCTTTTTCTTCTGGCCGGCGGGGCAGGCTTTCTGGCTATCGGTGCATCGCCAGGATCCCTTCGGCCTCTCTTCGCATTTTGTCGGTTTCGCCAATTTCGCGGCGGTGCTCGCCGATCCGGACTACCTCGACGCCATTGTGCGCACCGCCTTCTTCAGCCTCGCCGTCACCGTGCTCGTTCTGGTGCCGTCGCTGCTGCTGGCGGTGATGGCCGATCGGGTGGTGAAAGCGGCCGCCGCCTACAAGACGGTGCTGCTGCTGCCCTATGCGGTGGCGCCGGCCGTCGCCGGCGTGCTGTGGCTCTTTCTCTTCTATCCCGGCCTCGGCCCGCTCGCCTTTGCGCTGCGCGCTCTCGGCATCGACTGGAACTACCTGCTCAATGGCGGCCAGGCGATGGCGCTCGTCATCGTCATCGCCGCCTGGAAGCAGATCAGCTACAACTTCCTCTTCTTCCTCGCGGGCTTGCAATCGATCCCGCGTTCGCTGCTCGAAGCGGCGGCGATCGACGGCGCCGGCGGCGCGCGGCGCTTCTGGACCATCGTCTTCCCGCTGCTGTCGCCCACCGCCTTCTTCCTCGTCATCGTCAATATCGTCTACGCCTTCTTCGAGACCTTCGGCGTCATCCGCAGCGTCACCGCCGGTGGCCCCGGCAAGTCGACGGAGATCCTGGTCTACAAGGTCTATTACGACGGCGTCGTCGCGCTCGATCTCGGCGGCTCCTCGGCGCAATCGGTCATCCTCATGGCGATCGTGGTGGCGCTCACCGCGGTGCAGTTCCGCTATGTCGAGCGCAAGGTGCATTATTGATGCGGGCGCGCGCAGCATCGCTCGGGCTTGTCCCGCACCTCATCCTCTGGGGCGGCCTCCTCCTCGTCGCTTTCCCGATCTATATGACCTTTGTCGCTTCGAGCCTGACGCCGCAGCAGATCCTCGCCGGCATGCCGCTGCTGCCGGGCTCGCATCTCCTCGCCAATTACCGCAGCGCGCTCTTCGAAGGCGTCGCCGCCACCAGCGGCGAATCGGTGGCGCGGATGCTGTGGAACACGCTGGTGATGGCGCTCATCATCGCCATCGGCAAGATCGCGATCTCGCTGCTCTCCGCCTATGCCGTCGTGTTCTTCCGCTTTCCGCTGCGCATGATCATCTTCTGGATGATCTTCGTCACCTTGATGTTGCCGGTCGAGGTGCGGATCGTGCCGACCTACCAGGTGGTGGCCGATCTCGGCATGATCGACAGCTTCGCCGGCCTCACCATCCCGCTGATCGCCTCGGCCACCGCGACCCTGCTCTTCCGCCAGTTCTTCCTCACCATCCCCGACGAGCTGGTCGAGGCGGCGAAAATCGACGGCGCCGGGCCGTTGCGCTTTCTCGTCGACACGGTGATTCCGCTGTCGCGCACCAACATCGCGGCGCTTTTCGTCATCCTCTTCATCTATGGCTGGAACCAGTTCCTCTGGCCACTTCTTGTCACCAACAGCGCGCAGATGACCACGATCGTCATCGGCCTCACCCGCATGATCGGCACCGGCGATGGCCGCACCGATTGGGACATCGTCATGGCGACGGCGATTCTGGCGCTGCTGCCCCCGGCGCTGGTGGTGCTGTTGATGCAGCGCTGGTTCGTCAAAGGGCTGGTGGAGACGGAGAAGTAATGGCCGAGGTCTCGCTGCGCGGCGTCCGCAAATCCTATGGCGCGACCGAAATCATCCACGGCGTCTCCTGCGACATCGCCGATGGCGAGCTCGTTGTCGTCGTCGGCCCATCGGGCTGCGGCAAGTCGACCTTGCTGCGCCTCGTCGCCGGGCTCGAGGAGATCAGCGCCGGCGAGATCGCCATCGGCGGCAAGGTGGTGAACGCGGTCGAGCCCAAGGATCGCGACATCGCCATGGTGTTCCAGAACTATGCCCTCTACCCGCATATGACGGTGCGCGACAACATGGCCTATGGCCTCAAGATCCGCGGCCTCTCACGCCCCGAGATCGAGGCGCGGGTGAAGCGCGCCGCCGGCATCCTGCAGCTCGACGCGATGCTCGACCGCAAGCCGCGCCAGCTCTCGGGCGGCCAGCGCCAGCGCGTCGCCATGGGCCGCGCCATCGTCCGCGATCCCCAGGTCTTCCTCTTCGACGAGCCGCTGTCAAACCTCGATGCGCAGCTTCGCGTACAGATGCGGGTCGAGATCAAGCGCCTGCAACAATCGCTCGGCACCACCTCGATCTATGTGACGCATGACCAGGTGGAGGCGATGACGCTCGCCGACCGGCTCGTCGTCATGCATGGCGGCATCGCCGAGCAGATCGGGCCGCCGCTCGAGCTTTATGAGCGGCCCGCGACGGTGTTCGTCGCCGGCTTCATCGGCTCGCCGGCGATGAATCTGCTGCCGGCGGCGGTGGTGGAAAGCGGCATCGCGCTCGCCGACGGCACGCTTCTGCCGCTCCCCGCCGAGGGCGGCGGCATCGCGGCGGGCCGGCCGCTCACCCTCGGCATCCGGCCCGAGCATCTCGCCGCCGGCGGTGATGGCGCCGCGCTCCGCGTCACCGTCGAGCTCGCCGAAATGCTCGGCGCGGACACCGTCATCCATGGCCGGCTCGGCGATGGCAGCCTGCTGCAGGCGCGGCTGCCCGGCGCGGCGCGCGCGCATGCCGGCGACAGCCTGCCGCTCGCCGTCGATCCCGGCCTCATCCATCTCTTCGACCGCGAAACGGGACGGCGGATCTAGGCAGCCGTGCACTACGTCGCGCCGTGGGCAACGCCATCGCTGATTGCACGTAATAGCGTCAGAGCCATGCGGTTGAGCGGCGTCGGGAGGCCGTATCGCTCGCCTGCCGCAACAATTGCGCCGGTCAGCGCGTCGACCTCCAGCGCACGCCGGGCGAGACGATCGAAGTACATCGACGTGCCGGCATCGGCCGGATAGGTAAGCAGCGTCGCCAATATCTGCGCGGCCTCATCGCCGGCAAGCTGCGCTCCGTCGGCTCGTCCGACCGCGACGGCTTCTTCAAGAATTGCGAGGCACAGCGTCTTTACGTCCTCGCGCCGGAAGACAGCTTGGCGCTGCGATGTGAGCGCGGTGATCGGATTTGCGACGGCGTTGATCAAGAGCTTGCGCCATGCAAGCGTGGCGAAATCCGGGGTCTGAAGGATGCGCATCGACGTACCGCGGAGGAGCTCGACGAATGCTCGTCCGTTAACATCGTCTCGAACGGCGAGGTCATACTCGCCAGCCTGCCGGAAACGCACTCGATCCGGCGCCAACCGTTCGCCATTGTAATAGACGATCGTCGGCACGACGGCGGCTTGTCCGACCAGCGGCGCCAAACGATCGGCATGCCCTATGCCGTTTTGCAGCACGGCAACGCGGGTCTGAGGCGCGCACAGCCTGGTAAGCCAAGGAGCGCTTGACGACGTCTGGTGCACCTTGATGCACAGCAGCACCCAATCGACTGCTTCCGCTTCGGCGGGGTCGGTCAGGGCATGAAGGGGAACTTCCACCGTGTCCTGAGGCCGCTCCACGACGAGCCGCTCAATGGGGCTTCTGACGCAGGCGAAGACATGGTGCTGATCGACCGCACGCAGCGAACCTGCGATAACGCCGCCAATGCTGCCGAGGCCCACGACGGCGACGGTGGCGCGACCGCGATCTGCGGCCGACCTGCCCGTTGTTGCGGGATCCTCCGTCATGCTGCCCACCGATCGATTAGAGGGAAGAGGTTCGCGCAATGGCCGCATCGTCTTGGTTTGGCAAAGACCTTGCGCGCGGACGATCATTTAAGATCACGCGTCGCCCCTTGTATTGGCCGAAATTGCAAACGGGTCGGGGCGCGCTCGTCGGGTCAGCTTGCTCGAACTGCCGCCGCAAACTGCAGCGGCGTGATGCCATAGCAGCGCTTGAAATGCTTCGTCAGCGCGCTTTGATCGCAAAAGCCTGCACGCTGCGCGCTCTCGGCGAGCGGATAGCCACGCTTCAGATGTCGGCAGGCGGCGTTGAGCCGAAGGTGGATGAGGTACGCGTGCGGCGTCAACCCGACAGTGCGTTTGAACAGGCCGATAAGCTGAAAGCTCGTCAGCCCAACGACGCTTGCGAGTTCATCGAGCCCGAGATTCTCTTCGTATCGCGCCCGCATCAGCGCGATGATCCTGTCGGCAATCACCCTGTCATAGGGAGCGCGCTCGGGCCGATTGCCGCCGCTGCCGTGCCGCCTAAACAGCTCGCCGAAGGCGTCGATCAGGAGCTCGTCCGCGTGGAAATTGTCATCGTTCGCCTCGAACGCTTGGTGCATTCGGGCAAGTCGGTCGATCAGATCGCCATCCTCGATCATGCTGCGGGTGAAGTGAGGCGTGGCTTCGATGCCCAAGCCACAGCCGACGAGCCGAATGGCTGGCTGGGTGAGATAGACCGAGCGATATACCCATCTGGTACTGTCACCCATTCGCGCGGATTGGCGCTCCTCTGGATTTGAGACGAATAGGATGGAAGGGGAAACTCTCTCCACGCCGTAAACGCTGCTGATCTCGGCGCCTCCGGCCGCGGTGACGGCAATCACAAAGGCGTCGTGCGTATGACGACCATAGTCGTGGGACGTAAAATCGGCACGCAGCAGGCTCATACCCGGAACCCGCTTCGTGCACCAATATTGGGTGATGTTTCTTGTGTCTCGACGCGCCACGCGACCAAGGTCCATTTGATTGTGACGAACTCGGCCTCGCCTCGGCCTTGTGAGGCTGCACCAATGCGCAGCGGAAGTCGGGCCGCAATTTCAGCCAATACGCACGTGTAATCCCCAAGTTATCAATAACGGATTTGCCGGTGAAGGAGGATACTATGATTGCTCGCACATGGCGCGGCATGGCCGTCGTCACAAAGGCGGACGCCTATTACAGGCACTTCACGTCCGAGGTAGTCCCGCATCTGAAAAACATCCCAGGATACCAGGGGGCTCACCTGTTGCGACGCGAAGCTGATGGGCAGGTGGAGTTCCTTGCCATCACTCTCTGGAACTCGATCGAGACGACCAAGAAGTTTTCCGGGCCCGATCCCAACGTGGCGATCGTTGAACCGGAAGGCAGGGCTGCCCTGACGACGTTCGACAACTTCGCGAGACATTACGACGTGGCCTATAGTCCTGATCGTTAGCGCGCGGCGCCGGCGATCACAGCCGCGAGCTCTTCCAGCACGATCTCGCGCAAGCGCACGACGGCGGGCTTCGGCGTCGCCGCCGCGGCATAAAGCGAGAGGCCGATCTCCGGCAGCTTCGGCAAGCCGCTCGCCTTGCCCAGCGCCGCCAGCTGCGGCGGCAGGCCGAGGCGCGTGCGGATGGTGATGCCGAGCCCGGCCGCGGCCGCCGCCCACAAGCCGCCAAGGCTCGGCGAGGTGAAGGCGAGGCGCCAGGGTTGCCGCTGGCGCTCGAGCGCCTCGATCCCGGGCTGACGGAAGACGCAAGGCGGCTCGAAGAGGGCGAGCGGGATCGTGTCGCCGGGCGTGGCGACGAAGCCCTTGCGGCCGATCCACGCCATCGGCAAGCGTCCGACCGCCATCACATTGGCCAGCGCCGGGCTTCCCCAGAGCAGCGCCAGGTCGAGCCCGCCCTGCGCAATGCGCTCGCCGAGCCCGTTCGTCCGGTCGACGCGCGCCTCGATCAGGACCGCGGGGTGCGCGCGGGTAAAGCGCGCGAGCACCGCCGGCAGCCAGGTATCGCCGAAATCCTGCGGCACGCCGAACCGCACCGATCCCTCGACGGCCATGCCGCGCGCCGCGGCCACCGCTTCGTCGTTCAATTCGAGAATGCGCCGGGCAAAGCCGAGAACCACGTCGCCGGCATCGGTGAGCGCGAGGCCGCGCCCCTGGCGGCGGAACAGGGGCCGGCCGACCTGCTGCTCGAGCTTGCGCATCTGCAGGCTCACCGCCGATTGCGAGCGGCCCAAGCGCTCCGCCGCTTTGGCGAAACCGCCCAAATCCATCGCGGTGGCGAGCGTGCGCAGCACGTCCATGTCGAGATTGGCCAGCTGCATGGTTGAGTTTCTCAAATGTAATTGTTTTGAATTATCAAATTTTCTCATGTTAGGCAAGGCGCCATATCTCCTCCATCCGATGCCGCTCCGAGCGGCGCTCCGATGGAGGAAGTCATGCCCTTGATCCGGATTTCGCTGCGTGCCGGAAAACCCGCCGCTTATCGCCGCGCGATTGTCGAGAACATCTATCAGGCGCTGCGCGAGACCTTCACCGTGCCCGAGAAGGACTTCTTCGCCACGGTGAGCGAGCACGGGTCGGAGGATTTTTTCTACGACCCGAGCTATTTCGACATCGAGCGGTCGGACGATCTGGTGATCATTCAGCTGACGGTGAGCAACACGCGCTCCCTCGAGCGGAAGCAGGCGCTCTACCGCCGCATCGTGGAGCGACTCGGCAAATCGCCCGGCCTGCGCGCGGAGGATGTCTTCATCAACCTTGTCGAGGTGGCCAAGGAGAACTGGTCCTTCGGCAACGGCGAGGCGCAATATGTGTAGCCCCGCCGCGCTCGATCAAAGGACGACCTGATGAGACGCCGGTGAGAGGCGGGCTGCCATGCAACTCGCCTCGTCTGCCGCGCGTTGGTTCTCATCCTGCCCGGCAGAGGAGTGAAGCATGAGCGCAGCGGTGAAACCGATTCCCGAGGGCTATCACAGCGTCACGCCCTATCTGATCTTCAGCGGCGCGAGCGATGCCATTGCCTTCTACAAAAAGGCGCTCGGCGCCCAGGAGATCCTGCGCATGGATGCGCCCGGCGGCCGCGTCGGCCATGCCGAGCTTCAGATCGGCGATTCCCGCATCATGCTGGCCGACGAGCATCCCGAGCTTCATGCGCTGAGCCCTAAGACGATCGGCGGCTCGCCGGTGACGCTCCACCTCTATGTCGAGAATGTCGACGCCGCGGTCGAGCGCGCCATCGCCGCGGGCGCGACGCTGGTGCGGCCGGTCGCCGATCAGTTCTATGGCGACCGCACCGGCGGCATTGCGGATCCCTTCGGCTATCGCTGGTTCATCGCTACGCACAAAGAGGATCTGACGATGGACGAGATTCGCCGGCGTGCCGCGGCGCAAGGGCGTTAGCGGCGGCGCTTCGCCAGCACGTCCTTGAAGTACTCGCCGAGGCGGCGGAACTCGGACTTGCGCGCCGAGCTGCGCCGCCAGGCGAGGGCGATGCTGCGCGACGGTTCGCCCTTGAGCGGTCGTGCGACCAGCCCTGAGCCTTGCGTGATCTCGCTCGGCACCGCCATCTCCGGCACCAGCGTGATGCCGATTCCGCCCGCCGCCATCTGCAGGAGGGTGCGCAGGCTTGTGCCCTGAAACACCTCGTTGCGATCGGGTCCGGCGAGGCGGCAGGCTTCGAGCGCATGGCTCCTCAGGCAATGCCCATCCTCCATCAGCAGCAGCTCTTCGCCGGCAAGCTCCGCTTCGTCGACGCGTTTTGCCCGCGCCAGGCGGTGGTTCTCAGGGACGGCGAGGAGGATGTGATCTTCGCCCAGCGTCATGGTCTCGAGCTCGTCCACCGCATAAGGCAAGGCGATGAGCGCGAGGTCGAGCTGCCCCCTCTCCAGCTTGTCCAGGAGCGAGGCGGTTTGCTCCTCGCGCAGATAGAGCTTGAGCTTCGGGAATTGCCGCGCCAGCCCCGGCATCGCCGCGGGAATGAAGTAGGCGCCGATGGTCGGGATCAAGCCGAGCCGCAGCGGGCCGGCGAGCGGCTCGCGCCCCGCCCGCGCCGCGTCGGCCAGCTCCTCGGCATCGCGCAGCAGGCGCCGGCCGCGCTCGACCGTCTCCTCGCCGAGCGGCGTCAGCATGACATGGCGGCGCGTCCGCTCCACCAAGGTCACGCCGAGCCGCTCCTCCAGCTCCTTGATGCCGGCGCTGAGCGTCGATTGGGTGACGGCGCAGGCCTCGGCGGCGCGGCCGAAATGCCGCTCCTCGGCCAGGGCGGCGAGGAAGCGAAGCTGCTGCAGGCTGGGCAATGGGATCATCGATTTTTCCGCTCGTAATATTCGCAATTATTCGTTGGATCGATAAGTCATGTGGGCGCATCTAACGCCCACGGCAACCCTGGACCCAAGGAGATTTTCCGAATGCTCACCGTGGGCGATCAATTCCCCGCTTTCGCCTTGACCGCCGTCAACGGCACCGACGTCAAAACCGCCTTCACCCCGGCCAGCAATGAGAGCTATGCCGGCCAGTGGCTGGTGGTCTTCGCCTGGCCCAAGGACTTCACCTTCGTCTGTCCGACCGAGATCGTCGGCTTCAACGAGATCGCCGGCGAGTTCCGCGACCGCGATGCGCAGCTCCTGGGTCTCTCGATCGACAGCGAATTCGTCCACCTGGCCTGGCGCCAGAGCCGCACGGATCTCGCCAAGGTGAGCTTCCCCTGGCTCTCCGACATCAAGCGCGAGCTCTCTTCGGCGCTCGGTATCCTCGACAAGGAAGCCGGCGTGGCGCTGCGCGCCACCTTCATCGTCGATCCCGACGGCGTGATCCGCTTCGCCGCGGCGAACGATCTCAGCGTCGGGCGCAATCCGCAGGAAGTGCTGCGCGTCCTCGACGCGCTGCAGACCGACGAGCTCTGCCCCTGCAACTGGCAGAAGGGCGAAGACACGCTGAAGGCCGCCTGATCCGAGCGGAGGCGGAAGCCTGGCTTCCGCCTCGCACCCCACCCCCACGCATTGGGAGAGACAGCATGTCGCTCGAGACGATCAAAAACCGACTGCCCGACTACGCCAAGGATCTGAAGCTCAACCTGTCCTCGCTGCTGAGCGACGGGGTGCTGACGGAACAACAGCGCTGGGGCACGCTGCTGGCGACGGCGCTTGCCGCGCGCAATCCGGACCTCATCGCCGCCGTAACCGCCGATGCAGCGCAGCATCTTTCGCCTGCGGCGCTGAGCGCGGCCAAGGCCGCGGCGTCGATCATGGCGATGAACAACATCTATTACCGCTTCACCCATCTCGCCTCCGATCCCGACTACGCCACCATGCCGGCGCGGTTGCGCATGAACGTCATCGCCAATCCCGGGGTCGACAAGGTCGATTTCGAGCTCTGGTCGCTCGCCGTCTCGGCCATCAATGGCTGCGGCAAATGCATCGACGCGCATGACCAGGTGCTGCGCAAAGCCGGCCTCTCGCGCGAGGCGGTCCAGCAGGCGGTGCGCATCGCCTCGGTCATCCATGCCGTGGCCGCGACGCTCGACGGCGAGGCCAGCCTCGCCGCGTGACTCGAGAAGCAAAAGGAGAAAAGCCATGTCCAGCGCCTATCACAACGACCAGAAGGCCCGTCAGGAAAGCGCCGCCGCGCTCGCGCGTCTGCTCGCCGACACCTACACGCTTTACCTGAAGACGCAGGGCTTCCACTGGAACGTCACCGGGCCGCGCTTCTACGATCTGCACAAGCTCTTCGAAGAGCAATACACCGAGCTCGCCGCCGCCAATGACGAAATCGCCGAGCGCATCCGTGCGCTGGGCGCCAAAGCGCCGGCGAGCTATGCCGAGTTCAAGGCCTTCGCTTCGATC
Source organism: Allostellaceae bacterium (assembly GCA_035509275.1). Lineage (GTDB taxonomy): Bacteria > Pseudomonadota > Alphaproteobacteria > ATCC43930 > CGMCC-115725 > DAHUYF01. Next base: position 35,299 of record DATJLU010000083.1, read on the forward strand.
GTCGAGGAGACCGGCGAGCCTTCCGCCGAGGAGATGCTGCGCCAGCTCCTGGGCGACAATCGCAGCGCGGTGCGCGCCGCGCAAAGGGTGGTCGAGACGGCCGAGGCGGGCGGCGATGTCGGCAGCGCCGATCTGGCGACGCAGCGCATCCGCAGCCACGAAAAGGCGGCCTGGATGCTGGAGGCCTTGCTGGCCCGCTGATGCGCGTTATCAGGCGCCGTTGAATGCACCACAGAGACGGTGAGACGGTGAGGAGAAGCTATGGGCGCGCGAAGCGCGCCCGTGACCCAAGTCTCACCGTCTCACTGCCTCTGTGGTCGATTTCCTTCTTGCGAACCTATCGCCGCCCAACGCTCGCTTTTTCTGCCGCCAGGAGTGTCGCTTTGCGCTCGGCGCCCCAGCGATAGCCGCTGGGCGCGCCGTCGCCGCGCACCACGCGGTGACAGGGCACGACCAGCGCCGCGCGATTGTCGGCGCAGGCATTGGCGACGGCGCGCACGGCGCGCGGTTTGCCGATGCGGCGCGCGATCTCCGCATAGGAGGCGGTCTCGCCGTAAGGGATGCGCTGCAGCTCGTGCCAGACGCGCCATTGAAAAGAGGTGGCCTGGAGGTCCAGCGGCAGTGCGAGATCGGGACGCTCGCCGGCGAGATGTGCGAGGATGGCGGCGACCCATGGCCCGAGCGCCGCATCATCGCGCCGCAGCATGGCCGCGGCGTATTCCTCGCGCAGCGCCGCTTCGAGCGCCGCATCCTCGGCGCCGAGGCTCACCGCGGCGATGCCGCGCTCCGTCGCCGCGACCAGCATCCGGCCGAGCGCGCAAGGCGCGATGGTGTAGCCGATGGTCATGCCGGCGCCGTGCTTGCGATACGTGGCGGGCGTCATGCCGAGCTGCGCATCCGAGCGCTCATAGAGGCGCGAGGAGGAGCCGTAGCCGGCGTCGTAGAGCGCGCCGGCGACGCCGTCGCCGCGGCGCAGCCCCGCTTTCACCCGTGCCAGGCGGCGCGCATCGGCGAAGGCGCGCGGGCTGATGCCGATCTTGCGCTTGAAGAGGCGTTGCAGCTGATGCGCACTGGTGCCGACCGAAGCCGCGAGCCGGCCGAGGCTCGGCGCGCCGTCGATGCCTTCCTCCAGCGCTTCGTCGATGAGGCGGCACGCCTGGCGCACGCGCTCGGCGGCGGGGTCGCTCGCCTGCTGCCGCTCGGGGCGGCAGCGCCGGCACGGGCGGTAGCCGGCGCGCTCGGCCGCTTCCGGCACGGAGAAGAACTCGACATTCTCGCGCCGCGGCCGCCGGCTGGGGCAGGACGGCCGGCAATAGACGCCGGTGGTGGTGACGGCATAGACGAAGGCGCCGTCGGCGTCGCGCGCTCGGCTCGCGACGGCATTCCAGTATTGCTGCTCGACCATGGCTTTGTTCCCTAAGCGGAGGCGATGCTCCGTCATATCGGAACCCTTGCCCGGCATTCTATCCGCTCCCGGCCCTCGAATTCCTCAGCCGCGATCGACCAGATGCAGGAACGAGCCCATCACCCGCCCTTTGATGCGGCCGGCGCTGCCGAGCCCCCCGCCATCGGCGTCGAAGGCGGTGAAGAGCGGGGCCGCATCGCCTTCCTCGACGATGGTCGCATAATGATACTCGTGGCCGCGATAGAGCGCGCCGGCGGCGCCCATGGGCCCGGCCGCGGCAAGCCGCGCCTCGCGATAGCCCAATTGCCGCCGCCGCTCGGCGAAGCTGGTCTCGAGCGGCAGCAGCCCGGCCATGGCATGGCGCGCGCCGGCGGCATCGACGAGGCCGCGCCCCAGCACCATGTAGCCGCCGCATTCGCCATAGATCGTCGCGCCGCGCTCCGCCGCTTCGACCAGGCCGGCGAGGAAGCGGCGATTGCCGGACAGCCGGGCGGCATGGAGCTCGGGATAGCCGCCGGGCAAGAAGACCGCGTCGGCGTCGCGTCGCGGCACCTCGTCGGCGAGCGGCGAGAACAGCGTCAGCTCGGCACCGGCGCTGCGCCAGCCCTCGAGCATGGCGGGATAGGCGAAGGCAAAGGCGACGTCGCTGGCCACGGCAATGCGCTGGCCGAGCGGCGCGAGCGGGAGCGCCGCCGGCAATGCGGCGAGAGAGCTGCGCCGGGCCAGGGCGGCGAGCCGTGCCGGATCGATGACGGAGCCGACCAGCGTCGCGGCGCGGTCGAGAAAGCCGTCGAGATCGGGGTGCTCGGCCGCTTGCACCAACCCCAGATGCCGTTCCGGCAGCGCCAGCTCGGGATGGCGCGGCACGTGGCCGAGGATCGCGAGCTCGGGCAGCGCGGTGCGCACCGAATTCTCCAGGGTCGCGGCATGGCGCGGTCCGCCGACTCGGTTGAAGATGACGCCGGCCACCGGCACTTCCGGACGATGGCTGATGAAGCCGCGCAGCAGCGCTGCGGCGGAGCCTGCCTGTCCCGCGACATCGACCACCAGCACCACGGGCCAGCCGGTCAGCGCGGCGAGATCGCCGGTCGAGCCGCGGCCGCGGCTGCCGGCGCCATCGAAAAGCCCCATCGCCCCCTCGCACAGCACCAGCTCTGCCTGGCGCTCGAGCGACGCGACCAGCGCGGCGATGGTCTCCCGCCGCATCGCCCAGGCATCGAGGTTGAGGCAAGGGGTGCCCGAGGCGGCGCTATGGAAGCCGGGATCGATGTAATCGGGACCGGCCTTGGCGGAAGCGACGCGCTTGCCGGCACGGCGGAACTGGCGCAGCAACGCCAGGGTCAGCGTCGTCTTGCCGCTGGCCGATGCCGGAGCCGCGAGGATGAGACCGCCGCTCACAGATATTTCTTGATCGCCGCGGCCATCTGATCGGCGCCGATCTCGGGTCCGAAATGCGCAAGATACCGGCCGTCGCGGCCCATGAGATAAACGAAAGCCGAGTGATCGACCGAATAATCGTCGGCCGCTTCGCCTTTCACCGGCTGGAAGTAGACGCGATAGGCCTTGGCGGCGGCGGCGATCTCCGCCGGCGTGCCGGTGAGCGCCAGCAGCCGCGGCGTGAAATTGGCGGCATAGGACTTCATCTGCGCCACCGTGTCCCGCCCGGGATCGACGGTGATGAAGATCGGCTGCACGGCCGCGCCGCTGGCGCCGAGCTTCTCCATCGCCGCGGTCATCGTATTGAGCGTCGCCGGGCAGACATCCGGGCAATAGGTGTAGCCGAAATAGACCAGCATCAGCTTGCCGCGAAAATCGCTGTCATGCCGGATGCCGCCATTCTGGTCGGTCAGCGTGAACGGGCCGCCGATCGACACACCCGCGAGCCCGCTACTGCCCGCGCGATCCTCAAGCCCCCAATAATCGAAGGCGAAGGCGCCAAGGATGAGGGCGACGCCGGCGAGGAAGATGACGAGCCCGCGGCGGGCGGCGGGGGACATCGTGCTCAAATCCATCGGTTCCGGGCGCTAGCGCCCGATGTCCGAAATCGCACGGTTTTCGCTGTCGCCGCGACTGCGGAAACCACGAAAACCGGCGATTCCGTTCGACTCACACGCTCTCTCCAAGGCGGGCCGTGGAGGTCGTCCTTAGGACTTCTTCTCGGGCATGTCCTTGTTGGGCATGCCCTTCATGTCCTTCATGTCCTTCATGCCTTTCATATCCTTCATCGCCTTCGCCTTCGTGGCCTTGTGCATCGGCTTGTGCGCGGCCTTCATCTTTTCCGGATGGGCGAGGCAGTCCTTCATCTCCTGGGATTGCCAGGCATAGTCGTAGCAGCTGGGCTGGTGTTTCGCCGCCAGCGCCGGGCTTGCGAGAAGCGCGGCCGACGCGAAGGCGGTCAGCAAAAATACGGATGTGCGCATAGGTTTCCTCCTCGAGAAAGGAGCGCCTACTATAGCGCGCCTTTCCCCGGAGCCGCCAGTTCAGCGCTCGACGAAGCTCGCCAAAGTGCGGCCATGCGTGCGCTGCGCCAGCTTTTTGAGGGCCTTGGCCTCGATCTGGCGGATGCGCTCGCGCGTGACCTGATACTTGCGGCCGACCTCTTCGAGCGTGTGCTCGCCGGCCTGGCCGACGCCGAAGCGCAGGCGCAGGATGTCGGCTTCGCGCGGCGACAGCCGCGACAGCGCATCGTCGGTAGCGGCGCGCAGCTCCGCTTGCGCCGCCGCCTCATGCGGCATCACCGCACCGTCATCGGCAATGAGATCGCCGATGGTGGCATCGCCATCCTCGGAGAGCGGCGCGTCGAGGCTGACAGGGTCGCGCACCAGCTCGAGCACGGCGCGCACCTTGGCGACGGGGACGCCCAGCCGCGCCGCCAGCTCGGCCTCGTTCGGCTCGCGGCCGAGCTCGGCGAGGAGCTGGTGCTGCGCGCGCATGACGCGCCGCGCCTCGTCCGTCATGTGCGACGGGATGCGGATGAGATGGCCCTGATCGACCAAGGCGCGGGTGCAGGCTTGGCGAATCCACCAGGTGGCATAGGTCGAGAATTTGTAGCCGCGGCGCCAGTCGAACTTCTCGACGGCGCGCATCAGCCCGATATTCCCTTCCTGGATCAAGTCCATCAGCGGCAGGCCGCGATTGACGTGGCGGCGCGCGATCCAGGCGACGAGACGCAGATTGGCCTGAATCATCTCCTGCTTGGCGCGCTCGGCCTCGCGCGCGCCGCGCTGCAGCTCCGTCACCAGGGCGCGGAACGCCGGCAATGCCTGACCGGCCTCGCGGCTCGCCGCCTCGATCTCTTCGATCAAGACGCGCGCCGCGTCGCCATGGCGCCGGCGGAAATTGGGCCAGGGCGCGGTCTGGCGCCGCGTCACCGAACCATACCAGGCGCGCGGGCTCGCGGCCTTGAGATAGCCCTCGAGGAAGAGGCCGCGATCGACCTTCGCCTGCTCGATCAGCCGGGCGAGCCGGCCTTCGCGCTCGACGATGCGGCGGTTCACGTCCTTCAGCCGGAGCGCCAGCTCGTCGATGCGCTCGGGATGGAGCACGAGGCTGTTGAGCGCCCCGCCGAGCGCCTGCGGGCTGCGGCTCTTGCGGGCCCGATCGAAGGCGCGCAGGACCGGCCGCAGCAGCGCCGATTCGAGCTCGGCCAAGGGGGCGGCGCCCTCTTCGTCAAGCGCGCTCGAGGCCACCGCTGCGGTGGAGCCGCCGCCGGCCGAGCGCCGCGCCTGCGTCGCCGCGAGATCGATCACGTCGCGCAGCGCCATCGTCTCATCGCGCAGGGCCTTCGCCCATTGCGTGATCGACTTGCGCAGCAGCGGGCTGCGGAAGAGCGCGCCCAGCACCGCGGCCTGGCCGGCCTCGATGCGCTGCGCCAACGCCACCTCGCCCTCGCGGGAGAGCAGGTCGGCTTCGGAAATCTCTTGCAGGTAGCGCCGCAGCGGATCGGCTGACCGGCCAAGATCGATTTCGGCCAGATTGCCGCGCACCGACATCGGCTCACCCGCGGCTTCAGGAGCCGGATGCCCCTGCTGCTCTTCGGGAGTCTCGCGATGGTCCGTCCGGGACGCGCTCTCCGCCGCCGGCTGTTGGTCGAGCGCCTCGGCGCCGCCGAAATTGGCCCGCATGTCTGAAGTCTCTCGCACTTTTCCGGTGTTTCCGCCAAGCCTCTTCTAAGGCCCAGCGCGTCCAATTGTGACGGCAGGAATATGGTCGGTTCTGTGCCCCTTGGGAAGCCTGAAATAGGTTAACAACGTCCTTAAGGCGTAATTTCTGCAGCAGCCGGCCTGCCGCTGCCCGCCTGCCGGGTCTGGTCCAGCCGCTCCGCCAGCGCTAAGACATCGGCCGGAGCCGGGATTTTAGCGACGTTGTCGCATCGACGAAGGGGTCGCGGGCGTCGCCGGCTGCCGCGGCCCTGCGCCGCACCTGACGTGCCCGGACGCCGCGTCTCGAGGCGTCGCCGGCATAGAATTCCACATCATCTCGGCAATTTAAGGTAGATCGCCGCCTCTCACGCGTTGTACGTCACCCTGCCGGTTGCGCTGATGTCGTAGCCGCCGAGCGCGTCCGCCTGGCGGGCAAATTCGGCGCTCCGGGCGAAAGCGAGCAGGCGCTGCAGCGGCGGCTCGAAGTAATTGCGCCGGCGCAGCGCCAAGTCGAAACGCTCTTGCTGCAGCGGCAGGAAATCGAGCCGGAAGTCATGCGCGACGGCGCGCACGGCAATGCCGACATCGGCCCGGCCATCGAGAATCGCGCCGGCAATTTCCGTCTCGGTGAGCGCCGGCGGCTCGATCACCGCCAGGCTGTCGAGCCTCAGCTTCGCCTGATGCAGCACATGGCGCAGCAGAATTTGCGCGCCGGCGCCTTCCTGGCGCCGCACCAGGCGCACGCCCGGCCGCGCGAGATCGGCGGGTGCCAGAATGCGGCGCGGATTGCCGGGGGCGAGGACGAGGCCCTGCTCGCGCTTTGCCCATTCGATGAGGACGAGGTCGGCAAGGCCACGCGTGGCGCGCACCGCGGGAAGATTGTACTCGCCCGTCCGGGGCTCGAGGATATGGAGGCCGGCCATGATCGCTTTGTCCGCGGCGAGCCGGACGAGCCCGTCTTCGCTGCCGCCGGTGAGGAGCGCCAGCTCCGAGCCCGAAGCGCGCAGCGCCCATTCCAGCAGAGGATCGTGGCTGCCGGCCACCACCGCCGGCGGCTGGCTCAGCTCGGCGCCCTCGAAATCGAGCTGGCGCGCCACCCAGAGATCGATGAGCCGGCGCGGAAACAGCAGCTTGCCGGTGATGCGCGAGCACGGGATCTGGTGGTTGCGGACCAGCTCATAAATGGTCCGTTCCTTGAGCCGCAAATAGGCCGCAACCTCCTGGGTCGTGAGATACTCGTCGAGCCCTTGATCCTGCATGGCGCTGCACAGGATTGCATAATTTACATATTGCTGCTACCGAAGTATTGCATCCATAGTTTGTCACAACCAAAAGGTCGAAGACCGCCAAGCGCGGCGAATCGATCCTGAATAGGGGTTGGAACGGAGAGAGACGATGTCCTTTCTAAGTAAGAGCGAGTCGTCGCTCCGCGGGGTTACAGCTGTTGGCTGACCCTGCCGCTGGCGCCGTGCGTTCTCTGCATCGGCCAGGCCGATGCCTCCAGCGTCTCCGTTCAAACAGATCGGTTCGCACCCGCATTCGTAGCGGCGTCGCGCCCGCAGAGGCGAAAGCCCATAGATGAACAGGGGAGAGTAGACCATGACGGTAGAGAGCGAGGCTGTATACGGCGGAGGAGGCGCAAGCTTTTTCTCGCGCGATAACATCGTCGCCGGTGCGCGATTCAATCGCTGGCTGGTGCCGCCGGCAGCATTGGCGATTCACCTGTGCATCGGCATGGCCTATGGCATGTCGGTGTTCTGGCTGCCGATGACCCGGCTCGTCCCCGGTGCCAACGCGGCGGCCTGCGCCACGCAGAGCTTCGGCGCCGAGTTGTTTACGACGACATGCAACTGGACGGTCCCGGCCGTCACCTCCATCTTCGAGATCTTTATTGCCGTCCTCGGCATCTCGGCTGCGATCTGGGGCGGCTGGCTCGAGCATGCCGGACCGCGCAAGGCGGGCTTCATCGCGGCGCTCTGTTGGGGCGGCGGTTTGGTGGCGTTGGGCTTCGCGGTGATGATCCACCAGCTTTGGCTGGTTTACCTCCTCTCCGTGGTCTGCGGCGTCGGCCAGGGCCTCGGCTACATCACTCCGGTCTCGACATTGATCAAGTGGTTTCCCGACCGGCGCGGCATGGCGACGGGGTTCGCGATCATGGGCTATGGCGGTGGCGCAATGATCGGCGCGCCGCTCGCGGTGTCGTTCATGGCCAAGTTCGCGCACAACGGGGTCCCCGGCGTGACCGCGGCGCTGGTGGCGCTCGGCGTGATCTATTTCATTTTCATGGCCGGCGGCGCCTTGGGCTTCCGCGTCGCGCCGAGCGGTTGGCGTCCGACTGGTTGGATACCCTCCGCGGCGGAAAAGCAAAACGCGATGATCACGCAAAACCACGTGCATCTCGATACGTCGGTCAAGACGTCACAGTTCTGGTTGATCTGGGGCGTTCTGTGCTTGAACGTCACCGCCGGGATCGGCGTCATCTCGATGGCGAGCCCGATGCTGCAGGACGTGTTCGGTGCCAAGCTCCTCGGTATCGACACCGCCGCCGCCATGACGCCGGCGCAGAAGGCGGCGATTGTCGCGGCGGCCGCTGGCCTTGTCGGCTTGATCAGCTTGTTCAATGCGCTCGGCCGCATCTTCTGGGCTTCGTTGTCCGACAAGATCGGGCGCAAGAACATGTACTACGCGATCTTCGTCCTGGGTATCGTGCTCTACAGCTTGCTGCCGACCTGGGGACATCTCGGACTGCCGACGCTGTTCGTGCTGTCGATCTGCATCATCCTGACCATGTACGGCGGTGGCTTCTCGACGGTGCCGGCCTATCTCGCGGACGTTTTCGGTACACAGATGGTCGGCGCGATCCATGGCCGCCTGATCACCGCCTGGTCGGTGGCGGGCGTCGTTGGACCGGCCCTGATCGCCGAATTGCGCCAATTTGAACTCGATCACGGCGTGGCGCATAATTTGGTTTACGACGTGACGCTGTACATCATGGCGGCGCTGCTGTTCTGTGGCTTGGTGTGCAATTTCTTCGTCAAGCCGGTCCACGAGAAGCATCATATGGACACCGAAGAGCTTGCCCGCGAGCGGGCGCTGCAACGCGAGGATCGGATTTCGGCCAGCGCCGAAACCGCCGCGCGTGGCAGCTTCGGCGGCGGCGGCGTGCTGGCATGGCTGGCGGTCGGCGTCCCGTTCTGCGCCGGCCTCTACATTGCGCTGACCAAGGCCGCAGCGCTGTTTTAGCCAAGGCAGGCAAAGACGGGCCGTCCATTGGGCGGCCCGTTTTGCTTTCGACGATCGCTGGTCAGTCGCTGATGCGCCGCGCTCCCGCGGCGAGCGCGCGTTCGGCCTCGGCCACCATCGCGGTGACGATCTCGCCGGCCGGCAGCACCGCGTCGCAGAGCCCGGCCGCCTCGCCGGCGAGGACGCCGGCGGTGGCGAAGTCGCCGGCCGTCACCGCCGCCTGATAACGCCCCCTCTCGCCCGGCTGTGCCGCTTTGAGCTCCGTCTCGGCGCCATGCCAGCGCTCGACGAAGGCGTTGCGCAGTGTCCGCACCGTGAACTCGGCCGGCCAGGGGAGGTCGCGGACGATGTCGATGGTGGTGGTGCGGATCGTCTCCTCGCCCGAGGCTTCGGCAAGGCACGCTTTGGCCGTGGCATGCGCGAGCGATTCCGTGCTGGCGTAAAAGCGCGTCCCCACCAGCACGCCCTCCGCGCCCAGCATCAGCGCCGCGGCGAGGCCGCGCCCATCGGCGATGCCGCCGGCGGCGACGACGAGAGCATCGCTGCCGCTCCTGGCCACGCGATCGACGATCTGCGGCACCAGCGGCAGAGTGGCGCGCTGCGCGCCATGGCCGCCGGCCTCGCTGCCTTGCGCGACGATGATGTCGGCCCCGGCCCGCAGCGCGTCGTCGAGATGGCGGAGCGTCTGGATCTGGCAGATCAGGAGCGCGCCTGCCGCCTTGATCTTGCCGGCGAAGGGTTGCGGATCGCCGAACGAGAGCATCAGCGCCGCCGGCCGATGCAGCAAGGCAAGATCGAGCAGCTCCGGCTGTTGCGCCAGCGACCAGGTGATGAAGCCGCAGCCGATGCGATGATTGCCGGCGGCGGCGAATTGCTGCTCGAGCCAAAACCGATCGCCATAGCCGCCGCCGATCATGCCGAGCCCGCCGGCGGCGCTGACCGCGCCGGCAAGCGCCCCGCCCGAGACATTGCCCATGGGCGCCAGCAGCACGGGGTGCGGGATGCCGAGGCGCTGGGTCAAGCGTGTCTTGAGCGGCATGGGGCGGCCTCCGCGGCGTGGGGTCGGGCCGATGATAGCGAAGCCGCATCGGGCCGCCACAAAAGCCCGTGCCGAAGCTCCGTCGCGCTTTCTTTCGGCGCGAGGTTTGCGCTACATGTGGCGCGCCGCGATTTCGGGCAGTGGAGCGGAAGGAACGATGCAACAGCGCTGGGGGCTGCCCATCGTCGCCTGGCCGTCGCGGCTCAGGCCCACTTACTGGGACGGCGTCGCGCTGCCGCTGGTGCTGGGCTCGGTGGTGCTGCTCGCCTGGGCGAGCCGGCAGATGAGCGTGCCCTACCGGCTCGGCGAGACGCTCGCCATCTCGCTCGATCCGCGCTACCTGCCGGAATACGGGTTGCGCACGGTGCTGCGCATGGCGCTGGCGCTGGCCGCCTCGCTCGCGTTCAGCCTGGCTTACGCCGCCATCGCCGCCAAGAGCCGGCGCGCCGAGAAGCTGCTCATTCCGGTGCTCGACATCCTGCAATCGGTGCCGATTCTGGGCTTTCTCTCGATCACGGTCACCGGGTTCATCGCGCTCTTTCCCGGCAGTCTCATGGGCTACGAATGCGCGGCCATCTTTGCCATTTTCACCTCGCAGGCCTGGAACATGACGTTCAGCCTGTACCAATCCTTCATCGGCGTGCCGCAGGATCTGCGCGAGGCGGCGCGCATGTATCACTTGTCGCCGTGGCAGAGCTTCTGGCGGCTCGAAGTGCCCTTTGCCATGCCGCAACTCATCTGGAACATGATGATGTCGGTCTCCGGCGGCTGGTTCTTCGTCGTCGCCTCCGAGGCGATCAGCGTCAACGGCCAGGATGTGAAGCTGCCGGGGATCGGCTCCTACATCGCGCTCGCCATCGAGCAGCGCGATCTCGCCGCCGTCGGCTATGCCATCCTGGCCATGCTGGTGTTGATTCTGATTTACGACCAGCTGCTGTTTCGCCCGCTGCTGGCCTGGGCGCAGCGCTTCAAGGTCGAAGCGATCACCCAGGACGAGATCGAGCCGCCCTGGTTCCTGATCATGCTGCAGCGCGCGCGGCTCTTCGACCTGCTGCGTTCCGTGTTCGACGCAGCGACGGTGCTGGCGAGCCGGCTCGCGCGCCGCGCCGCGCCCCGCCGCGCCGGCGCGCACCGCCGGCGCTTCGGCGCCGCCGGGGCGCGCTGGGCCGATCTCGTCTGGAATGGCGTGCTGATCGCCGGCGTCGCTTACGCGATCATCGACATCGCCCGCTTCGTCGAGAGCGAGGTCGGTCTCCACGAAGTGCTGCATGTGTTGCTGCTCGGCCTCTGCACGCTTGCCCGCGTCGTCGTGCTGATCGTGCTGGCCGCGCTGATCTGGGTTCCCATCGGCGTCTGGATCGGCCTGCGTCCGCGCCTCGCCCGCCGCGTCCAGCCGATCGTGCAATTCCTCGCCGCGTTCCCGGCCAATCTCTTTTTCCCGGTCGCCGTTGTCGCCATCCTGCGCTTCCACCTCGATGTCGAGATCTGGGTGAGCCCGCTGATGATCCTCGGCACGCAGTGGTACATCCTCTTCAACGTCATCGCCGGCACGCTCGCGCTGCCGACCGACTATCAGTTCGTCGCCAGCAACCTCGGCGTCTCGCGCTTTCTCTGGTGGCGCCGCCTTATCTTGCCGGCGATCTTTCCGGCCTTCGTCACCGGCGCGGTGACCGCCTCGGGCGGCTCGTGGAACGCCAGCATCGTCGCCGAGATCGTGCGCTGGGGCAACGACACGCTGGTCGCCACCGGCATCGGCGCTTATATCGCCGAGGCGACGGAGAAGGGCGATTTTCCGCGCATCGCGCTGGGCATCTGCGTGCTCTGCCTCTATGTTCTGCTGTTCAATCGCTTGCTCTGGCGCCGGCTCTACCTCTTGGCCGAAGAGCGGCTGCGCCTGGACTGACGGAGCGATCATGCCGGATGACGGCCGCCTCATCTGCGCCGAGAAGGTGTGCAAGACCTACCAGACGGCCGAGACGTCGGGCCGGCTCGTGCTCGACCATGTCGATTTCTCGCTGCACGAGGGCGAAATCGTCGCCATCCTCGGCAAATCGGGCTCGGGCAAATCGACCTTTCTGCGCGTCCTGGCGGGGCTGACGCCGCCGACCGAAGGCAGCGTCGCCTATCGCGGCCATATCGTCGAGGGGCCGGCGCATGGCATTGCCATGGTGTTCCAGACCTTCGCGCTGTTTCCCTGGCTCACCGTTCTCGGCAATGTCGAGCTCGGCCTCGAGGCGCAGGGCGTGCCGCGCGCCGAGCGGCGTCAGCGCGCGCTCAAGGCGATCGACCTCATCGGCCTCGACGGTTTCGAATCCGCCTATCCCAAGGAGCTTTCCGGCGGCATGCGTCAGCGCGTCGGCTTCGCCCGCGCCCTCGTCGTCAATCCCGATGTGCTGCTGCTCGACGAGCCGTTCTCGGCGCTCGACGTGCTGACCGCCGAGACGCTGCGCACCGACCTGCTCGACCTCTGGCAGGAAGGCCGGATCCCGATCAAGGCGATCCTGATGGTGACCCACAACATCGAGGAGGCGGTCTTGATGTGCGACCGCATTCTGGTGCTGGCCTCGCATCCCGGACGGATCGCCGCCGAGATCGCCAATCCCCTGCCGCACCCGCGCGACCGGCTCGACCCCGAGTTCCGCAACATGGTCGAGAAGATCTATGCGCTGATGACGCAACGTCCGGAGCCCAAGCCGATGCCGACAGGGGTCACCGGCCCCAATCTCGGCATTCCCTTGCCGCGCATCTCCACCAACTCGATCGCCGGCATGCTGGAGGAAATCGCCGCCCCGCCCTACCACGGCGTCGCCGACCTGCCGCATCTCGCCGACTCGCTGCAGCTCGAGATCGACGACCTGTTTCCGCTCGGCGAGACCCTGCAGCTGCTCAAACTGGTCGAGTTCGCCGACGCCGACATCAAGCTGACCCCGCTCGGCCGGCGTTTCGTCGACATGGACGTCGACCAGCGCAAGAAGCTGATCGGCGATCAGCTCCTGGCGAACATCCCGCTCGCCGCCCACATCAAGCGGGTGATCGACGAGCGCCCGAGCCACCGCGCGCCGGCGACGCGTTTCCGCGAGGAGCTCGAGGATTTCATGTCGGAAGACTACGCCGAGCGAACGCTGCGGGCGATCATCACGCTCGGCCGTTACGGCGAATTGTTCGCCTACGACGAGAACGCGCAGATGTTTTCCTATGAGGATCCGACTTGAGTTGAACGCAATGACCGATTTGTGTTCTTTGTGGTAATATTTAACCACAAAGAACACAAAGAATCACAAAGCTGACAATACTGAGGCTTCTACCGTGAGAGCCAGTAGGGTCGCGCCTGCCCCGCAGGGAACTGGACCGCCGCCGATCGGTCCAGAGCCTCGCACAAGCCCAAGGTCGTAGGAACCTTGCCCACATTACCGGCTTGTTTCATTAGCGCCGATCCGCTAGCTCTGGTGCAACGCACAATCGGCGTCGCCGATGCTCGCGATCGGCCCAAGGAGCGACCAGATGGCCACCTCTACCGCAATCCTCACCGTCGGCGACAGGAAGGTCGAACTCCCTGTCAAGTCCGGGACGATCGGCCCCGACGTTGTCGACATCGCCAAACTTTACGCGCAGACGGGGATGTTCACCTTCGATCCGGGCTTCACCTCGACGGCCAGCACGGAATCGAAAATCACCTATATCGACGGCGACGAGGGCGTGCTGCTGTATCGCGGCTATCCGATCGAGCAGCTCGCCGAGCACGGCGATTTCCTGGAAACCTGCTACGTCCTGCTCAACGGCGAATTGCCGACCGCCGCGCAGAAGGCCGATTTCGACAATCGGGTGACCCACCATACGATGGTGCACGAGCAGATGTCGCGCTTCTTCAACGGCTTTCGGCGCGACGCGCATCCGATGTCGGTGATGGTGGCCTGCGTCGGCGCGCTGGCG
>DATJLU010000084.1:0-50264 GCA_035509275.1 Allostellaceae bacterium
CGGTGACGCCTTGAGATCGAATGGATTCCCGCTTTCGCGGGAATGACGGAATAATTTGATTTTGCTTTGGAATTCGTCGCCCCCGCGAAAGCGGGGGTCCATTTCTGAGCCGCACGATAGTCAGCGAAAGCACCTTGCCCGGCCCGCGATTCCTTCACACACTCTTTCGCGGGCAAGGCGCTCGGCGCTCGTTTTCTTCGAGAATGTTCGTGGGTCATCGTGCTTCAGCCAGCACGAAGCGCGGTCACGACGCCGCGGCGAGGCCGGGCGCATCGCGCAGGCCCAGCGCGACTTCGAGCCGGCGGAAGACCCGCTCTTTGTCGTGATAGTCCTGCGCTGCCTGGCGTGCCGCCGCGCCATGGCGCCGCCGCTCCAGAGGCGCGGCGGCCAGGGCGATGATGGCGGCGGCAATCCCTTCGGGATCGGCCGCCATCGGCAGCACCGCTCCGGCGAGCGGCGGCGGCACCCGGCCGGTGGCGAGAATCGGCCGGCCGCTCGCCAAAAGCGCTGCGGCTTTTGCCGGGAAGAGCGGATCGGCAGTGTCGAGGCCGGCCGGCAGCAGATGCAGATCGGCAAGGCCGAGCAGCGCGTTGAGATTGGCGAGCCGCGGCCAGGGCAGGAGCCTCAGCGGCAGGTGGTGCGTTGCCGCGGCGAGTCCCGCCCAGGAGCCGCCGCGACCGGCCACGACGAAAACGACCGCACCGTTCGCCGGCAGCAGCCCCGCCGCGGCGACGAGCCGGTCGATGCCCTGGCTTGGCTCGAGGCTGCCGGCATAGAGCGCGACGATGGCGTCGGGCTCGAGGCCGAGGCTGTCGCGCAGCGGACTGACCGGCAGCGGATGGAGAAGCCGCGTATCGGCCCAGACCGGCAGCGGCAGGCGCTGCCTCTCGCCGATCTCCGCCGCTTCGAGCTGTGCTGCGGCGTCGAACGACGCCAGCGATACCCGGCCGGCCCGGCGCAGCAGCGGCGTGCCGAGCAGCGCTCTGTCGCCGAGATGGACCCAGCTCTGGGCCGCGGCGCGGCGCGCCGCCAGCAGCAGGATCGGCAGGGTGGCGCCGGCGGGATCGATGCCGGCGACAAGATGCGGGCGAAATCGCCGCGCCCGGCTCAGCAGCACCGGCGCGCTCGACATCGCGAAGGAGAGATCCTGCAGCTCGCGGCCGAGGCCGCGCGGCAGATGCGCGCGCCGGCGCGGACAGCGGGTGACGCGGATGCCGCGATGCTCCTCGACGCGCCACCAGCCCTGCGGCTCGCCGGCCCGCGTGCCGGCGGCGGCGACCGCTTCGACCCTATGGCCGCGTCCGGCCAGCCATAGCGCCAGCTCCTCGGCGACGCTGCCCGCGGCGAAATTCTCGCTGAAAAACAGGATGCGCCGCGCGGCGGCGAGCCGGGAAGCGCGCGGCATCGGCGGTTTTGGACCTAGGTCGGCCGCAATCTCGGACCGCCGCCGGAGACGCTCAGCAGCCGATCGATGTGACGGCCCTGGAAGAGGCGGATGCCGAGCGAGCGGCCGAACTCGACCGCCTCCTCGCTGTCGCAGCGCGCCAGGATGATGCGCGAGCGCCCGGCGCGCTCGACCGCCTCGCGAAAGGTGGCGATGCGGTTGGTGGCCATGGCATCGGCCATGTCGGGCGTCCAGAACAGCTTGACGAGGTCGAGGCCGAGCCGCTCGCGGTCGATGAAGGTCAGCGTCACCGACGAGACGCCGTCGAGGCAGACGCGGTAGCCGCGCTCCTTCAGATAGTCGCGAGCGAAGATGAAGGCGCCGAGATCGGCGAACATATCGACCTTCTGCAGCTCGATGACGATGGTGCCGCGCGCGCCGGCGCGCAGGCTCTGGTCGTATTGCAGGAACTCCTGCGACAGCAGCGTCGAGATGTTGAGGTTGATGCTGTAGGAATGGGCGATGGCCTGATCGTCATTGCGGCGCAGCATCGAGAGCACGCGCCGGTCGAGATGCTGTGTCAGGTGCTGGAACAGCCAGCGATCGGACGCGATGTCGCGCTTCGGCATGATCGCGTCGCGCAGATCGGGGATCGAGACGTAGATCTCGCGGAACACCGGCTTCGGCGCAGCCTCGCCCATGATCGCCGCGATCACCTGCCGGCGCATGACATTGGTGAGGTCGGCGCGCTGGATCGACGCCACCAGCTCGGCCAGCGCCTGCGGGTCCATCGCCTGGCGGTCTTCTTGCGGCAGGTGGCCGGCGATGGCGGCAAGGCGTTTCTTGCGCTTCACCTCCTGCTCGTAAACCTCTTCGACCCAGGCGAGGAAGGCCTGGTAGTCGCGCTCGATATCGTACCAGGTGGCGAAACGGTCGGCGGCGCTTTCGTCGAGCTCGGCCGCGAGCGGATCATCGCCGAAGAGATAGCGCAGCCGCATGATCGCGTCGTCGATCACGGCGATGCTGGCGTCCCGGCAGACGAAGACGATGTCGGCATTCTGCAGCTGGAAGATCTGGCCGTCGAACTGCTTGACCAGCGCCTCGAAGGTGTTGACGGCAATGCGCAGGTGATGGGCGCGGCGGTTGTCGGGGCGCAGCCGCGACAGGTGGATGACGATGGCGCGGCGGCTCGCCGGGTGGCGCGCGAGGCGCTTCGTGTAATCGAGCAGCAGCGATTCGATGCCGGCGGACTTCTCGTCCGCGATCTGCTGCGCCAAGGGGTCGGGTCGCTGCATCTGAGCCATCACCGGTTTCCCCGTCATGATGCCGCCGCAACCCCTACAGAAGGGTTAATGCTCCGCTAAAATCGGCCAGGTGCGGGCGTAACGGTGGCGTCGGGAGCGGCTCTGCCCCATATTCTCGCTCCATGATCACTCGTCTCATCGGCCGGACGCGGCAGCAGGAGAGCGTGGCACCCGAAGTGCCGGCGGGCAGCCGCATTTATGCCGTCGGCGATATTCACGGCCGGGCCGATCTGTTGCGCCAGATGCACAGCCTGATCCATCACGACGCCTATGAGCGCCAGGCACCGCGCAACGTGGTGGTCTATCTCGGCGATTATATCGACCGCGGTGAGGCCTCTCCGGCGGTCATCGACCTGCTGCTCGACGAGCCGCTGCCCGGATTCCAATCCGTGCATCTCAAGGGCAATCATGAGGACACGCTGCTGGCCTTTCTCGAGGACGCCGCTTTCGGGCAGGGCTGGCTCCTCTATGGCGGCGCCGAGACGCTGCTCAGCTATGGCGTCCGCTTGCCGCGGCCGGGCAGCAGCGCCCAGGAGCTGGAGCGGGCGCAGGCCGAGCTGCAAGCGCGGCTCCCCGCTCGCCATCGCCGCTTCATGGCCGAGCTCCGCCTTACCCATGAGGAAGGCGACTACCTCTTCACCCATGCCGGCATCCGGCCAGGGGTGCCGCTCGAGCAGCAGCAGGCGCACGACCTGCTCTGGATCCGCGACGAATTCCTGCTGTCGGATGCCGAATTCGGCAAGATCGTCGTGCACGGGCACACCATCACCGCGCGTCCTGATGTGCAGCGCAACCGCATCGGCATCGATACCGGCGCCTTCGCCAGCGGCACGCTCACCTGCCTGGTGCTCGAAGGCGCGGAGTGGGCGTTTCTGCAGACCTGACGCGGCGCGTGCCGCTGAAGATTGAGAGTCGAGGGAGGACATCCGGCGCCGTCCTTCTGGCGGTGCCGGACGAGCTCGTAACCGCCGCGCTTCGGCAGCGGAGCTCGCGCAGATGAAGTTCTTGTTAGGTGAGAATGTTGAGCAAGCTGCTCGGATCGCTCGCGCTGGTCGTGCCCGTGGCGCCGGTGAGGGCGCTGGTGGCCGTCGACGTCGTCGTGCCGGACTGATCCGAAGCCTGCTGGCTCTGGTCCAGGCCCCCACCGCCATGATGGTGGTGTGGGTGCACCGCTCCGCTCTGCTGCTGCTGTTGCTGCTGCTGCTGCTGCAACTGCTGCAGATAGAGCTGGTAGCTGGACGCGGTGCTCGAAACACTGCTGACGCTCATGACCTCTCCTTTCTGGTGGACGCATGCCGGCCCAAAAAGCCGGCATCGTTGCCGTCAGCAACTTTCATGCCTGACGCGATGGCCGGAATCGGCGGTTTCGTCCCGGCGTTTGCGCCGCGTGCCGGCAGTTCCTGCCGCGTGCCGGCAAGCCTTGCCGCGCGCTAGCGCGCCTCGTCGAGCTCGGGATAGTGGCGGAAGATGCCTTGCTCGTTGAAGGCGATGCGCCGCTCGGAGGCGAGATAGGCCTTGAGCCGCGGCCGCTCGGCGACGCGATCGTGCAGCGCCACGACCCGCTTGCGCGTCCGCTCCAACCGGCTCATGGCGCGCGGGAAGGCATAGCGCAGCCCCTCGACGATCTGGAACAGCGACAGGTCGGGATAACTGAGCCGGGCGCCGACGAGGTGCTTGTCACCGGCAGGATTGGCCGCGAGCGCCGCCTCGAAATAGTCGAGGAATTTGGGCGCGCGCTCTTTGACGAAGATCGCGGCGCGGCGCTTCGCCTCCGGCCGCTGCTCCTCGTAATAGAGGCTGCCGGCAATGGGATGGTGCGTGTCATGCGCCTCGAGCACGACATCGGCGATGGTGAGCTGGAGCTGATGCGCCCAGAGCCGGCCGCCCTCGGTGGCCGGCGCCAGGCGCAGCGCCCCGCCGAGATAGAGCAGGATGTTCGCGGTCTGGGCGATGACGAGCTTGCCGGCCTTGAGAAAGGGCGGCGCGAACGGCGGCGTCTGCGTCCCTTTGCCGTCCATCAGCCGGATCATGCGCTCCATGCCGCCGCGCTCGCGCGCGACATCGACATAGGCGGCGCCTGCTTCTTCCAGCGCCAGGCGCACGAATTCGCCGCGCCCCTGGATCTCCGGCCAGTAATAGAGCTCATAGCGCATGGGCTTCCCCCTTTTGCCGTGCCGCGAGACTGTGCCGCCGGCCGGCCTGGCCGCACAAGCCTCCACGGCGCGGGGTTTTACGCGCAATTAACGCCAAACGCCGCAAAGCCGCAGCCTGCTTTAGCGATGCGTTAGGACGATGGCTCGAAAATCCGGGGGGCGCCTCCAGTGTCCGCGGGGCGGTACGCGGAGTGGGGGAGGGCGCAGAGGAAACGGCAGCACATGATACTCGATTCGCAACAGGACATCGCCCTTCGCGGCCAGCTCGAAAAGCCGCCGAAGTTCCTCGGGCCCGAAAAGCTCGCGGCGCTGAAGGAGTCGGTGCGCTCGCAAGGCGGCTCGCTTCCGCTCCGGACGCTGTTGGGGCCGGTCCTGGGGCCAGGCAAGCTGACCATCGACGAAGCGCTCTATTTCGGGTTATTTCGCGCCGGCATCGCCCCCGCGGACGCGGCGCGCTTTGTCGGCAAGCACAGCCAGGCGAAGTTCCATCACCACTGCAATGACGCGTCCTGGTTTGCGGTGGTCAACGACAAGGCGCTCTTCTACACCACCCTCACCGGCGCCAGCCTGCCCGTGCCCAAAACGCGCGCGATCTCGGGCGACAGAGCCCGTGGCGGCTATCCGCGCCGCCTTTCCACCAAGGCGGACGTCACGGCGTTTCTTCTGCAAAATCGTGAATGGCCGCTGTTTCTGAAGCCGATCGACGGGATCTTCAGCATCGGCGCGCTGAAGCTGATGAGCGCCGCAAACGGGCAGTTGGAACTGTTCGGCGGCGACAGCGTCTCGGCCGAAGCGCTGGCCGACTATATCGCTGCCCTGTCCGAGACCGGCTACCTGTTTCAAGACTGTCTGGTGCCGGCGCCGTTTGCCGCGCAAGCCTTCGGCGCAACGGTGCCGTCGGTACGATTGCTGATCCTGTTCTCGGCGGCCGAGCCCGTGATCGAGAGCGCGGTGATCAAAATCCCCTCGGGCGAACATGTTGCCGACAACTATTGGCGGCGAAACAATATGCTGGGCGCGCTCACGCGCGAAACCGGCACGATAACGCGTGTCATCTCGGGCTTCGGGCCGACTCTCTCTGAGCATCAACGCCATCCCGTGACCGGTGCCCAACTCGTCGACCTGTCGATTCCGGGCTGGCACGACATCTGCGCGACCGCGACCGCCGCTGCATCGATCTTCCCCGGCGTGCGCACGCAATCCTGGGACGTTGCGCTGACACCGGAGGGACCGGTGCTGCTCGAATTCAACTATGGCGGCGACCTCAACCTGCACCAGCTGGCGCATGGCCGCGGCGCTTTGACGGACAGCTTCATCGAGCATCTGCGCCGCTGCGGCTACAAGGGCAGGCTGCTCTGATCCGCCGCGTCTGGCGGCGGCCCATGGAGTTCCCTGTTGGGCGCTTCATTGCGCGCCATCGCCAGCACGTCGACGCCCCACCTCACCCTCCCGCTACGCGGGTCCTCCCCTCTCCGCCCCTTAGGGGCGGAGAGGGTTGGGGTGAGGTGGGGCGTCTAACGAGTCTGCGATAGTCGGGGCTTAGCTCCGCGGCGCGTGCTTGCCGAGGATGCGCTGCAGCGTCCGGCGGTGCATCTTGAGGCGGCGCGCGGTCTCGGAGACGTTGCGGTCGCATTGCTCGAAGACGCGCTGGATGTGTTCCCAGCGCACGCGGTCGGCCGACATCGGGTCTTCCGGCGGTGGCGGCAGCGCCGCTTCGCTGGCGAGGAGGGCGCGCTCGACCGCATCGGCATCGGCCGGCTTCGGCAGGTAGTCGAGCGCTCCCGCCTTCACCGCCGCCACCGCGGTGGCGATGTTGCCATAGCCCGTCAGCATGACGATGCGCGCACCGGGCCGCGCCTTGCGCAGCGTCTTGACGATCTCGAGCCCGCTGCCATCGCCGAGGCGGAGATCGACGACGGCGAAGGCCGGCGCGGTCTCGCTCACCGCGGCGATGCCGGATTGGACGCTGTCGGCGGTGGCGACGAGGAAGCCGCGCCGCTCCATCGCGCGGGCCAGCCTCTGGCACAGCGGCGCATCGTCATCGACGATCAGCAGGCTGCGCTCGGAATCGGGCCAGCCTTCGAGCACGGAGGGGGCGGCGGCGGGAGGTTGCGTTTCGTTCATCATGACAGGACCTCTTTCATCGCTAGCTTGCCGTCGACGCCCTCGAGCGTGCCGCGGCGCCATTCGACGACGACCTGGGCGCCGCCATCCGGGAGATTGCCGAAACTGACGCGCGCGCCGGTGCGTTCGAGCAGGCTCTGCGCGATGAAGATGCCGAGCCCCATATGCTGCTCCGCCGTGCCGGTGCGTCCGGAAATATAGGGCTCGCCGATGCGCGCGAGAACCGCCTGCGGGAAGCCGGGGCCGTCATCGACGATGTCGACCGCCACCGTATCCTCGCTCCAGGTGGTGGTGACGTCGACCTCGTCGAGGGCGAATTGCGCCGCGTTCTGGATGAGATTGCCGAGCCCATGCATGATCTCGGGGCTGCGCGCCACCAGCGGCTCCTCGACCGGCAGCGCTTCGGCATCGCGGCCGGCCGCGGTCGAGTAGAGGACGCTCTTGCCCTCGACGCGATAGGGCTCGCCGGCGGCCTCGACCAGCGCGGAGAAGGGGAGGCGCGTGGTGAAGGGCGAGCCGGTCTCGGCGTCGCGCTGGCGCGCAAGATCGGCGAGAATGGTGCGGCAGCGCTCGCTCTGGCTCAGCAGCAGCAGCGCATCCTCGGCATAAGGGCTGTCCGGCGGCAGATCGCGCACCAGCTCCTTGGCGACGACGGCGATGGTGGCGAGCGGGCTGCCGAGCTGATGCGCCGCCGCGGCGGCGATGCCGCCCACCGCGGAGACGCGCTGCTCGCGGGCGAGCGCCAATTGCGTCGCGGTATAGGCATCGCGCATGCGCCGCGCTTCCTCGGCGACGTTCCAGGTGTAGCCGGCGATGAACACCGTCGCCAGCACCAGCGCCGTCCAGACGCCGAAGATGTAGAGCGGCGCCGCCGGCAGCGGCGCGTCGCGCCAGGGCAGCGGCAGGTGGAAGATGGCGATGATGCTGATCGCCGCCACGGTGAGGGCCGAGAGCAGCAGCGTGCTGCGCCGCGACAGGATGGTGGCCGCCACCGTCACCGGCGCCAGCATCAGCATGGCGAAGGGATTGAACAGCCCGCCGCTGAGGAACAGCAGCATGCCGAGCTGCAGCATGTCATAGGCGAGGTAGAACGACGCCTCGCGGTCGCCCAGGCGCGGCGAGGCGCGGCGCGGCCAGCTCGCGGCGATGTTGAGCGCCGCCGACGTGGCGACGACGGCGAGCGCGCCTTCGATCGGCAGCACGAATCCAAGCCCGTAATGCACCAGCAGGATGGTCGCCGCCTGGCCGGCCACCACGACCCAGCGGATGAGGACGAGCATGCGCAAGCTGACCGAGACATCGGTGCCTGGCCGTTGCGTCAGATGCGGCGCCTGGCCGCTGAACTCCATTCTGCCTCCGCATGCATCGCAGCGCGCGCTGTGGGGCGGGCTGCGGGAGCGGCCATTATAGGGGACCGGCCGGCCGCTGCGCAGAGGGGTCTCCGCGCCGAGTCGCGCGGCGCTGGGTGGCGCCGCGGGGAGCGCGACAGCGCCGAGCGCCGCAACGCCGCCTGAGATGTGCCCGTTCAGCAGCGCGCCGGCATTGCCTCTGCTGCCGTTTACGCCATTATGTGCCGCGTGTCTCATCCCGTCATCCAGGTATCGGCGCTCAGCAAGCGATTCGGCGACACTCTCGCCGTCGATGCCATCGACTTTGCCGTGCCGCCGGGCGCAACCGCGGCGCTGCTCGGCGGCAATGGCGCAGGCAAGACGACGACACTGTCGATGCTGCTCGGCCTGCTGCTGCCGACGGCCGGGCAGATCCGCATCTTTGATGAGGACATGTTGCGGCATCGTTACCGGGTTTTGCCGCGCATGAACTTTTCATCCCCTTATGTCGACCTGCCCCATCGCCTCACCGTGCGCCAGAACCTCACCGTCTATGGCCGGCTTTACGGCATCGCCCGGCTTGGCGAGCGCATCGCGGAGCTGGCCGAGGATCTGCAGATCGCCGAATTCCTGCACAAGCCAACCGGCAAGTTGAGCGCCGGGCAGAAAACCCGCGTCGCGCTGGCAAAAGCGCTGCTCAATGTGCCCGATCTGCTGCTGCTCGACGAGCCGACGGCCTCGCTCGATCCCGACACCGGCGATTGGGTGCGCAGCTATCTCGAGCGCTATCAACGCGGGAGCGGCGCCACGATTCTGCTGGCCTCGCACAATATGGGCGAGGTCGAGCGCCTCTGCACCGAGGTGATGATGATGCGGCGCGGCCGCATCGTCGATCGCGGCAGCCCGCGCGCGCTCATCGAGCGCTATGGCCGCGACACGCTCGAAGAGGTCTTCCTCGATATCGCGCGCTCGGGCGAGCTCAGGCCGCAGGCGGCGGCGCAATGAGCGACGGCGGCGGCTTCTCGGCCGGGCGAGTCGGCGCCATGCTGCTGCGCTATCTCTACCTGCTGCGCAGCTCCTGGCCGCGCGCGCTCGAGCTCGTCTACTGGCCGGCGATCTCGATGGTGCTCTGGGGCTTCACCAGCAAGTTCCTGATGACCAACAGCTCCTATGTCGCGCGCGCCGGCGGCGTGCTGCTCGCGGCGGTGATGCTGTGGGACGTGCTGTTCCGCGGCCAGCTCGGCGTCTCCATGTCCTTCCTCGAGGAGCTGTGGTCGCGCAATCTCGGCCATCTCTTCGTGACGCCGCTCAGGCCCTATGAATGGATGATCGCGCTCCTCACCATGAGCGTCATCCGCGTCGCCATCGGCGTGCTGCCGGCGATGCTGCTGGCGATCCCGCTCTATCACTATTCGATCTTCAGCCTGGGACTGCCGCTCCTCGCCTTTTTCACCCTGCTGCTGGTCATGGGCTGGGCGCTGGGGCTGCTCATCGACGCGCTGTTGTTGCGGCACGGGCTCGGCGCCGAGAGCCTGGCCTGGCTCGCCGTCTTCCTGTTGGCGCCGGCGAGCGCGGTCTACTACCCCGTCGCGACTCTGCCGCGCTGGCTGCAGGACCTGGCGCTGGTGCTGCCTTCCGCGCATGTCTTCGAGGGCATGCGCGCGGTCATGTTCGACCATGTCTTCCGCCTCGACCATTTCATCGCCGCGGCGCTGCTCGACATCGTCTACCTCGCCATCGGCGCCGTCGTCTTTCTCGACGCCTTCCGCCGCGCCCGCCGCCGCGGCGCCCTGTTGCAGACCGGCGAGTAAGCGCGCAGAGTCCGGCCTGCAACGATTGCGGGCTAAGATCGCGCAAGGGAGGAAAGCGGCATGGGCTCGGCCAAGGGCATCCGCCAGGTGGGTTATTGTGACTGCCCCGGCGGCGGGCAGATCATCGTGCAGGGCACAACCGCCTTCGTCGGCCATATGCGTGCCCCGCATGGCACGTCGATCCTCGATATCAGCGACCCCCGACAGCCGCGCGTCGTGGCGCGTCTCGAGATGGCGCCCGGCACGCATTCGCACAAGGTGCGCGTCGTCGATGGCGTGATGCTGGTCAATCGCGAGCTGAACCATGCCGACAAATCCGCGCCGCCGGCGGATTTCCGCGGCGGGCTCGGCATTTACGATGTGAGTCGGCCGGACCGGCCGCGGCCGATCGGGCGCTGGGAGACCGAAGGGTCCGGCGTCCACCGCTTCGACTTCGACGGCCGCTACGCCTATATCTCGCCAACCGTTGCCGGCTATCGCGGCAATATCGTCATGATCCTCGACATGGCCGATCCGGCGCGGCCGGTCGAGATCGGCCGCTGGTGGATGCCGGGACAATGGATCGAGGGCGGCGAGCAGCCTTCCTGGCAAGGCACCGCCCATCGCTGCCATCACCCGCTGCGCCAGGGCGACCGGCTCTATACCAGCTATTGGCATGGCGGGGTCGTCATTCTCGACATCGCCGATATGGCGCGGCCAAAGCTGGTCTCCGCGCTCGATTGGAGCCCGCCTTTCGCCTGCCCGACGCACACCACCTTGCCGCTGCCCTACGCCTTGCAGGGACGGCGCGTCATGCTGGTGGCGGATGAGGATGTCAATCGCCGGCAGCCCGGCCCGCCCGCCTTTCTCTGGGTGGTCGACATCACCGACGAGGCGCATCCCATGCCCTTCGCGAGCTTCCAGCTCGAGGGCATCGACGATGCGCCGCAGCCCGAGTTCACCGGCTGCCATCAGCCGAGCGAGAAGGTGACCGGCACTGAGATTCCGGTCGCCTGGTTTGCCCACGGGCTGCGCCTCATCGACATCGCCCGCCCGCATGCGCCGCGCGAGATCGGCCATTTCCTGCCCGATCCGCCCGAAGGCTCGGCGCGCGTGCAAAGCAACGACGTGACCTTCGACGATCGCGGCCTCCTTTACCTCCTCGATCGCGTCCGCGGCCTCACCATTCTCGAGCGGCACTGAGCCGGAGGGCGGGATGAAATTCGGCATCTTCTACGAACATCAGCTGCCGCGGCCCTGGACCGAGGCGAGCGAGTACACGCTGCTGCAGAATTCGCTGGAGCAGGTCGCGCTCGCCGACCGGCTCGGCTACGACTACGTCTGGGCCGTCGAGCATCATTTCCTCGAGGAATACTCGCATTGCTCGGCGCCGGAAGTGTTCCTCGCCGCGGCGAGCCAGCGCACCGCGCGCATCCGTCTCGGCCACGGCGTCGTCCAGCTCACCACCAATCAGCCGCAGCGCGTCGCCGAGCGCGTGGCGACGCTCGATCTCGTCTCCGGCGGCAGGGTCGAGCTCGGCATGGGCGAGGCGGCCGGTCCGGCGGAGCTCCATCCCTTCGCCATCCGCGTCCGCGACAAGCGCGAGCGCTGGGAAGAAGCGGTGAAGGCGATCGTGCCGATGTTCACCCGCGACAATTGGGAGTTCCACGGCCAGTACTACGATTTTCCCGCGCGCAACGTCATTCCGAAGCCATTGCAGAAACCGCACCCGCCGCTCTGGGTCGCCTGCTCCAACATCCAGACCATCGCCAAGGCCGGCGAATGGCAGATGGGCGCGCTCGGCTTCAGCTTCGTCTCGCCCGAAGCGGCGCGCGCCTGGGTGCATCGCTACTACAACGTGCTGCTGCAGCATCCGCAGCCGCTGGCGGATTATCCGCGCAACGCCAACATCGCCATCGTCAACGGCTTCATGTGCGCGCCCACCGACGCGGAGGCGATCGCCAAAGCGTCGGGCTGGACCTTCTTCATTTTTGCGCTTTCCTACTACGGCCGCAAAGGCGTCGACGCGCCGGGCAAGAGCGATCTCTGGCACGAATACCAGGCCTGGCGCCAGACGGAGAAGGCGCAAGCGGCGCTGAAGGCCGGCCTCATCGGCTCGCCCGCCACCATCCGCGCGCGGCTGCGCCAGTTCGAGGCGGCGCATGTCGATCAGGTGATCCTGCTGAACCAGGCCGGCCGCACCAGCCATGACGATATCTGCGCCAGCCTCGAGCTCTTCGCCGCCGAGGTGATGCCCGAATTCCAGGCGCGCCAGGGCGAGCAGGAGGCGTGGAAGGAAGCGGTGCTCGCCGGCCGCACCGTGCTCGAAGAGCTCGACACCACCCCCTACGATCTCTACGCGCATCAGAACGAAGACATCGTCCGCCTGACGCCGGAGCAGCTGAAAGCGCGCATGGCGGCGAAGGAAGCGGCGAAAGGCGGGGGAAGCTGAGGGGTGCCGTGCTACTCTTGTTCCGACCAATCGCTCTTTGACATCGCGCGCGTGAAACACATCTCTCAGTCCGTCACGGTTGTACACCAGTGAGTGACTCTGCCCCCCGAAAACCGCGGCGAGGCGGCCGATGGTGCTGAGCGAGCGGCAGAGCTAGTTTCCGCAAGAGGGCAGAAGGCGCGCTTCGCGGCGCGCTGCCGCCGGTGGCCGCCGCCGTGGCCGACCGGCTTTCCCAGGGATGTGCAGGATGACAAGTGACCGCCGGCGCTGGTTGGCGCTGATCGTGCTGTGCCTCGGCGATCTCATGATCGTGCTCGACACGACGATCGTGAACGTCGCCCTGCCGGCCATCCGGGCGGATCTGGGCTTCTCCGAGACCGCGCTCGCCTGGGTGGTCAACGCCTATCTCCTCACCTTCGGCGGATTTCTGCTGCTTGGCGGCCGGCTCGGCGACCTCTTCGGCTATCGCCGCCTGTTTCTCGCCGGCATCGTCCTCTTCACCCTGGCCTCGCTGGCCTGCGGCGTCGCGACCACGCAAGCGGTGCTCATCGCCGCCCGCAGCGTGCAGGGCATCGGCGGCGCCATTGTCTCGGCGGTGGCGCTGTCGCTGATGATGAGTCTCTTCACCGAGGAGGCCGAGCGCGCCAAGGCGATGGGCGTCTTCGGCTTCGTCGCGGCGGGTGGTGGCAGCATCGGCGTGCTGCTCGGCGGGCTGCTGACCGAGCAGCTGGACTGGCACTGGATTTTTCTCGTCAACCTACCCGTCGGCATTGTCGTCGCCGCGCTGTCGCTGCCGCTCCTGCCGCCGGCGCGTGGCCGCGGCGCCGGGGTCACGCTCGATATTGCCGGCGCCGTCACGATCACCCTGTCGCTGATGCTCGCCGTCTATGCAATCGTGAACGGCAATGCCGAGGGCTGGCGCTCGGCGCCGACGCTCGGCCGCCTCGCCGCGGCCGCGCTGCTGCTCATCACCTTCGTCGCGATCGAGGCGAAAAGCCCCGCGCCACTGATGCCGCTCGGCATCTTTCGCCTGCGGAATCTGAGCGTGGCGAACCTCGTCGGCGTGCTCTGGGCGGCGGCGCTGTTCGCCTGGTTCTTTCTCTCCGCGCTCTATCTCCAGCGCGTGCTCGGCTATGATTCGCTCGAGCTCGGTCTCGCCTTCCTGCCGGCAAACCTGATCATGGGCGCCTTCTCGCTCGGCCTCTCGGCAAAGCTGGTGCTGCGCTTCGGCATCAAGCGCCCGCTCGCCTTCGGCCTCCTCAGCGCTGCGGCCGGGCTGTTGGTGTTTGCCCGCGCGCCGCTCGCGGGCAGCTTTGCCGCCGATGTGCTGCCGAGCATGGTGCTGCTCGGCGTCGGCGCCGGCATTGCCTTCAATCCGCTGCTGCTGGTGGCGATGGGCGATGTGGCGCCGGCGGAATCGGGGCTCGCCTCGGGCCTCGTCAACACCGCCTTCATGATGGGCGGCGCGCTCGGTCTTGCGGCCCTGGCCAGCCTCGCCGCGGCGCGCAGCGACAGCCTCGGCGCCTCGGGCGCGGGCCTGCGCGCTGCGCTCGCCGCGGGCTATCACGCCGCTTTCCTGCTTGGCGCGGTATTCGCCGCCGCCGCGGCGCTGCTGGGCGCCGCGCTGTTGCGGACGCGGCGCGACCGCTAGGCGCGCGGCTTCAGCCCCTTCTGCTGCATCCGCCAGAGCAGGAGATCGATCCGGTCCTGGCCGAAGAAGGGCTCGCCCGCGAAGACGAACGTCGGCACGCCCCAATGGCCCGAGGCGGCGTGGGCGCGCTCGTTTTCGCTGATGACGGCATCGTAGGGCGCCGGGTCGGCGAGGATGGCGGCATCGAGCGCGGCGAGATCGCAGCCGGCGCGCGCCGCCGCTTTGGCGAGATGATCGCCCTCGTTCCAGCGCTCGACCGTGCCGTCCCACAAGACGCGGCTCACCTCAGAGATGAAGGGCAAGCCGCGCCCCGCCAACTGCGCCGCGGCGCCCAGCCGCGTCAACCGGTAGATATAAGGCTGCTCGGCGGCGACCTCGAGCGTGCTCATGTTCTGTACGATCGGGTCGGGCCGCGGGAAGCGAAACGGAATGCCTTCGCGCTGCGCCACGCGCCAGCTATCGATGGCGACATAGCGGGCAAAGCGCGGATCGGCGCGCTTGAAAAAATCCGGCACGCGCACCGCCAGCGGATAAACCGGCCGCGCCCTGACCTCGACATCGTACTCGGCCACCAGCCGCATCGTCTTCGGCAGCGCGAGATAGCTGTAAGGGCTGCGAAACGACCAGAAGAGATCGACGGAGAGAGTCATGTCGCGCCTCTCCTAAAAGTGAAGCGCCCGCTAGCCCCGCGCCAGCGCGCGCTCGACGAAATCGAGCCGGTCCTGGCCCCAGAAGGGCTCGTCGCGGAAGAGGTAGGTCGGCGCGCCGAAGACCTGGCGCTCGATGGCTTCGGCGGTGAGCGCGGCAAAGCGCGTCGCGCTGGCCTCGCCTTGCGCCTCGGCGAGGAGCCGCGTGCCGTCGAGGCCGTTCTCGCCGCAGATCGCGCGCAAGGTGTCGGCATCGCCGATATTGCGCTCCTCGGCCCAGACCGCGCGCAGCAGGGCGCCGGCGAGGCGGAAGCGCTGCGGCTCGGGCGCCGCGAGAATGAGCCGGCACGCGAGCTCGGTCGGCGCCGGAAAGAACTTGGGATGGAGATTGAGCGGCAGCTTCAGGACATCGCGCCAGCGCTGCAGCTCGAAGAGCCGATAGGCTTGGCGCTGCTTCGGCCGCTGCGCCAGCGGCAGGCCGCCGCAGGCTTGAAACACTTTACCCATATCGACGGGCTTGCAGCGGATCTGCGCCTGATGCTGGGCGGCGATCGCAGCGAAGCGCTCATGGCCGAGATAGGTCCAGGGCGAGGTCGGGGTGAAGTAATAGTCGACGATCTTGTCCATCCTCATCCTCCCTGCGGCGTGCCTAGGTCGCTTTCCCGCTCACCCCCGCCTCGGCAAAGGTGGCCATGCCGGTGTGACAGGCGAGCGCCGCCTTGATGATGGCGATCGCCAAGGTCGCGCCCGAGGCCTCGCCGAGCCGCATGCCGAGATCGAGCAGCGGCGTCTTGCCCAGCCGCTCGAGCAGGCGCGCATGGCCGGGCTCGGCCGAGCGGTGCGCGACGAGGCAATGATCGAGCGCGCGCGGATCGAGCGCGAACAGCACCGCCGCCGCCGCCGTCGTGGCAAAGCCGTCGAGCACCACCGGCACGCGGGCGCGGCGCGCGGCGATGATCGCGCCGACGATCGCCGCCAGCTCGCGCCCGCCGACGCAGCGCAGCCAATCGAAGCCGTCGCGCGCCGTGCCGCGATGCCGCGCCACCGCCTCTTCCACCACCGCGGTTTTGCGCTCGAGCGCGGCGCCGGCGACGCCGGTGCCGGGACCGACCCAATGCGCGGCATTGCCGCCGAAAAGGGCGCAGCAGAGCGCCGCCGCCGCCGTGGTGTTGGCAATTCCCATCTCGCCCAGCGCCAGCAGGTCGATGCCGGGCTCGACCGCCATCATGCCATAGGCGATCGCGAGCGCGCAGTCCTCGTCGCTCATCGCCGGCGCGCGCGTGAAATCCGCCGTCGGCTGCTCGAGTGCCATCTCGTAGACGCGAAGATCGGTATCGACCGCTTTGCAGAGCTGGTTCACCGCGGCGCCGCCGGCGATGAAATTCTGCACCATCTGCGCCGTCACCGCGGCCGGATAGGCCGAGACGCCGCGCGCCGCCACGCCATGATTGCCGGCAAAGACGGCGGCGCGCGGATGGGCGGCGCTCGGCGGATGCTTGCCCTGCCAGCGCGCCATCCATTGCGTCAGCTCCTCGAGCCGGCCGAGCGCGCCCGGCGGCTTGGTGAGCTGCGCTTCACGCGTCGCGGCCATGCTGGCGGCCTCGAGATCGGGGCCGGGCAAATCCGCGACCAGCGCCCGCATCTCGTCGAGCGTGGCGCGCGGCGTCTCCTCGGCCATGGCGGCGGTCTCCCTCGGGTTCAGGCGGCGCACTCTCCCCCATCGCATCGCGCGCGCCAAGCGAAAACCGCCTTGGAGCCGGGGGCCGCCTTGCGCTATGAGAGGTGCCATGTCCGCCGAGCCGCCGCGCTGGAGCGATGCCGCAAGCTGGTGGGAGGATTTCCACCGCGCCGCGCTTTTCCTGACGCGGCTGCCTCTGCCGCTGCCCCCGCCGCGGCCCGATGTCGGCCTTGCCGAGGCAAGCTGGGCCTTTCCGCTGGTGGGCGTCGTCGTCGGCCTCCTTGGCGGTCTCGCTTATGCGCTCTCCTCATGGGTGCGTCTGCCGGCGATCGCGGCAGCGCTGATCGCCCTCGCGGTCGGCGCGCTGGTCACCGGGGCACTGCACGAGGACGGGCTCGCCGACACTGCCGACGGCTTCGGCGGCGCTGCCGAGCGCGACGCCAAGCTTGCCATCATGCACGACAGCCGCATCGGCGCTTACGGCGTGCTCGCCCTGCTCTTCAGCATCGGCCTGCGCACTGCCGGCCTTGTCGCCATCGGCAGCGGTAGCCGCGTCCTCGCCGCGCTCGTCGCCGCCCATGCGGTGGCGCGCGGCGTGCTGCCGCTGGTGCTGCGCGCGTTGGAACCGGCGCGCACCGACGGCCTCGGCGCCGCTGCCGGACGGCCAAGCGCGGCGACCGCCTGGACCGGCGCCGGCATCGCCGCGGTGATCGCCCTGCTCGCGCTCGGCTTCTGGAGCGGCCTCGGCGCGCTCGTCGCAACCGCGGCCGCAACCGCGCTCGTCGCCGCGCTTGCGCGCCGGCAGATCGGCGGCTACACCGGCGACGTCCTCGGCGCGATCGAGCAGGTGGGCGAGACGGTGATGATCCTGGCAGCGGCGGCATGGGTGACCTGACGCGGTGGTGGTGGGTGCGGCACGCGCCCGTCACGGTCAATAACGGCCGCTGCTACGGCCAGACCGATCATCCCTGCGATGTCAGCAACGACGCCGCTTTCGCCGGTCTGGCGAAGCGGCTGCCGCAGGACGCCGTCTGGATCACCAGCCCGTTGCTGCGCACCCATATGACGGCGACCGGCATCGTCCGCGCCGGTCTGCCCGGCCCCGATCGCATTCCCGGCCCCGGCGTGCTGGTCGAGCCCGACCTCATCGAACAGCATTTCGGCGAATGGCAGGGTGTCACCTACGCCGAGCTGGCGCAGCGCAACGGCAATCTCTGGCCGCGCTTCTGGCTCGCGCCGGCGGATCACGCGCCGCCCGGCGGCGAGAGCTTCGTGCAGCTGCTGGAGCGCGCTCACCCCGCGATCGAGCGTCTGTCGCGCGAGCATGAGGGACGCGACATCATCGCCGTCACCCATGGCGGCACGATCCGCGCGGCGCTGGCCTTGGCGCTGGGCCTCGCGCCCGAGATGGCGCTGGCGCTCTCCATCGACAATCTGTCGCTGACCTGCATCGAGCATTTCCCGGGCAGCGATGCGGCCCATCCCTGGCGCGTCACCGCGGTGAACCACGCGCCGGCCTAGCGGCGTCGTGACGCCGGGTCATTTTCCCACGGCCTCGATCTCGTCAAACCGCTTTAGCCGGTAGATCAGCGCCGAGACGAGCCAGCTCACGATGAAGAGGCCGATGATGAGATAGCCGAGCAGGCCGAAGCTGTCCGTGAGCGTCCCGATCATCGACCAAAACCGGCCTTTGAGCGCGAGCTGGTCCGCGAGCAGGCCGAGCGTCTCGATGCCGCCGATCAGCAGGGCCACGACCGCAGAGACAAGCGTAATCGTCATGTTGTAGTAGAGCTTCCGGATCGGCTTCACGAACGCCCAGCCATAAGCCCCAAGCATCAGCACGCCGTCGGTGGTGTCGATCAGCGTCATGCCGACGGTGAAAAGGGCCGGGAACATCAGAATTGTCGCAAGGTCGGCGCCGCGCGCGGCCTGTTCGGCCGACATCCCGAGGAGTGCAACCTCGGTCGCGGTCTCGAAGCCCAGGCCGAACAAGAAGCCTAGAGGGTACATGTGCCAGCTCGCAGTCATCAGCCCGAAGAGCGGCCGGAATAACCGGGCCATCACGCCGCCTTGGGCGCTCAACATGTCGAAATCCGCTTCGACGTAGCGTTCGCCCCGGCGCACGCGCTGAAAGGAACGATATACCCCTCTGAGGATGAACAGGTTCATGGCCGCGATCAGCAGCAGGAACAGCGCCGAAATCGAGGTGCCGATCACGCCGCCGATATCCTTCAAAGCAGCGAACCGGGTATCGAGCTCGGTGGTAGTAAGGGCGACGGCGCCAGCACCGAGCGCGACAATGCTCGAATGCCCGAGCGCGAAAAAGAAGCCCACGGCGACTGGTTTCTTCCCTTGCTGCATCAGCTTGCGCGTGACGTTGTCGATCGCCGCGATGTGATCGGCATCGACCGCGTGGCGCAGGCCAAAGGTGTAGGCAAGGAGCGCGGTGCCGAGCAGAACCGGGTAGCCCCGCAGCGTCAGAAGCGCCCAGGCCCACGCGGCGGCATTTGCCGCCAGGAGGATGATGTAAATGAGGATGATCCGGCTGCGTGCGCTCATGTCTGAATTCCCGGACATCTCATGTGCCGACAGGTGGTCGCCGGCGGCTTCTCCACCCACCGTCGCCCACCGGCGGCGATCTGAGGCGCGATCGTCGGAATGGGGTCGCTCAGGGATGCCCCCTCAAAATTGTTTGACCAGGGAAATCCTGGCCATGAGCGGCTCGAGGGGATGTTCGTGGATATCGGCGCGTCCATCCGGATCGGCGGCGATCTCGGATTGCAGCCGGTCGACATAGTAGAACTCGGCGGCCGGCGCGCGCGTGTCGAGCAGGTTGTAGATCCCCAGCGCGGCGATCCAGCCCTGCGCGAAGGTGTAGCGCACGTCGAGGTTCAGCTGTCCGTATCCCTTGCCGTTGACCTGGCCTTGCGCGGTCGGCGCATTGGCGCAGGATGTGGCCACGTTCGGGAAGTCGTGCACGGCAGCGGCATCGTTGCAGGGCCCCGACGTAATCGGAAAGTCCCCCAGGAGACGATACTCGAGGCCGCCGCTCCACGGGCCGAGATCGTGCAGTTGGAGCGCGAAGGAGCCCGCATAGAAGGGGGCATCCGGGATGTATCTGCCGAGATGACCGGTTCCGTCGTCGAAGTCGGTGGTGAAGCGCGCGTGGTTGGCCGAAAAGTTGCCGTAGAAGTCCAGCCACTGGTTGATCGCGTAGCTCGTGTTGATCTCGAAGCCATAGCGATCGCTCGGCGGCCCCGCGATGTCCATCCCGACATCCGGGTCGAGGATTGTCTCCGATTGCTGCCAGAGGTTGTAGACCGCAAACGTCAGCGCAAGGCTGGGAAGCGGCTTGGCGCGGACGCCTACTTCCTCCCCGTATTGACTTGCCAGCAGCGGCGACTGCGGTATGCCGAGATCGACGCTCCGGCTTTGGTTGACGCCGCGCAAATCGGCGCTGTGAAAGCCCTCGCCCGCCGAGACGTAGAATTCCAGGTCCTCCCTTGGCGTGAAGATCAGGCTGCCCTTGGGTTGGACGAGTTGCTGGCCCCGGGCACCGCCATTGGTGTAGCCGGCCGTCTCATGCAGTGCCGCCAGGAGATCGTCGTCCGTACCGTGCTGGTAGTCGTCGCGCACGCCAAGCACGCTGCGAAACCATGGTGTCCAATGCGTCGTCGCCTGGGAGTAGAGCGCCCCGGCGAACAAGTTGATGTTGTCGTGGTTCGAGAAGGATGCGGGATCGTTCGCCGTTTCCGCCAGGGTCAGCGGCACCTGGCCCTCGCTGGGAAGGCGGCCGACATCCAGAATGTCGTACCGCGTTAAGCCGCCCATCAGAAGCTCGCTGCGAACGCCGCCGAGCGTGACCGGCACCGTGTAGCTGGCCGCGTCGCCGATGACATTGCGGTTCTCGAACTGATCCTCCTGGTCGCCGTGCACGGGATCGACGAGGAAATGCGTGAAGTCGTTATAGAGGTTGAGCGAGTTGTAGATGTAGAAGGCGCTCGCCGTGAACTGCCCGACGCCCATTGGGGAGTGGTAGTTGGCCGAGAGGCTGCCGCGCAGGGCGTGACCGCCGTCGGTCGGATTGAGCGATCCGAAGTAGCCGATATCCGGCACGGCGCGCAGCGGGATGTCCGTGGTGTTGGTCCAGACCTGGTGATAGAACATGCCGGTGACGGAGAAGCCGTTGTCCTGTCCCTGCTCGCTGTACCGCAGCACCACGTTCTCCTTGCGCGCATCGTCGGGGACCACGAACGGGCCGTCATAGTGCTGCAGCTCGATCGCCTGCAGCAGATGTCCCGCGCCGAGCGTCTGCGATCCCGCGCCGAAGAGCCGCTCATAGCCCAACGTGCCGATGGTCGCGGCGACCTGGTCCGCAATAATGTCGCGATAGCTGATCCGCACCGATCCCACCGCGCCGAAATCGCCGACGTCGGCGTAGTAGGGTCCCTTGGTATAGGTGATCTGGTCGGCGAGCTCCGGGATCATGAAGTTGAGGTCGGTGTATCCCTGCCCATGCGCGTGCGTGGGCTGGTTGATCGGCATGCCGTCGACATAGGTTTCGAGATCGGTGCCATGATCCAAGTTGTAGCCGCGCATGAGATACTGGTTGGCCTTACCCTCGCCGCTGTGCGACGTCACCGTCAGGCCCGGGACGGTCTCCAGGATCTGCCCCGGGCGGTAGGCCGGCGTCAGCTGGATTTGCTGGTCGTCGACGACCCCTTCGCTTGCGGTCGATGCCGTGCCCAGAAGATCCAGGCGGGGCGCCGTGACCGTGACTTCGGGTATCGGCTGACTACCGTCGGGGGCCGGGGCCGGCTGGCTGTTGTCGGCTTGCTGCGCCAGCGCCACGACGCTGAGCGAGAGCAAGGATGAGCCAGCCAACACACAGCCCACGCTGACGCGCCGCAGGACGACCGCCCCGGCGCGCGACCGAGCGAGCGGCAGCCGCGCCACCAGCCAAAAGACAGCTTCGAATTCCATGATCCCCTCGAACGCGGATGGGGATGTGCTCCCCGTCATCCGCGAACGAAAGGCAGTCGGCTGGCGCCGAGAGCGCGATCGCGCCCCGCTGCCCCATCGGCACACCCCGGCCGACGCGCCCGCGTTTGACCACGGTGATGGCAGGTCTCCTGGCTCGCGGGTCCTTGCCTCGCACCGCCTTCCCAGCTCGCGCCAGTGGCTATCGGGTGCTCGGCTCGCCGCTTACAGTTGCGGGGGCAGCCACGGTATCGGCGCCAGCGCCTCACCGTGTTCCCTTTTGATCCCCCGAAGGGGAACCATCGATTTCAAGATAGCGATGGCGTCCCTTCCCTGTCTACCCGCTCGTGAGCGATCCGGGATGCCGGTGAGCGCCGCTTGCCTCGGCGCAGCCGAAATTGCAGTGTCGTCCGTCGCGGACGAGTGCGGGCACGGAAGCGGTGATCGACAAGCTCGAATTTCTCTTGGCGCTGGCGCGGGAACGGCATTTCGGCCGCGCCGCCGAGGCCTGCGGCGTCACGCAACCGACGCTCTCCGCCGGTCTCAAGCAGCTCGAAGAGTCCCTTGGCGTGCTGCTGGTGACGCGCGGCTCGCGCTTTCAGTCGCTGACGCCCGAAGGCGAGCGGGTGCTCGATTGGGCCAAGCGCATTGTCGGCGATGTCCGCACCATGCGGCAGGAAGTGCGTGCGCTGAAACAGGGGCAGCTCGTCGGGCATCTGCGTCTTGCCGCGATCCCGACGGCTTTGGCGATGGTCTCCGCGCTGACGACGCCCTATCACGCGCGCCATCCGGAGATGCGCTTCACCGTGCGCTCCTGCACCTCGATCGAAGTGCTCTCGGCCCTCGACAATCTCGAGATCGATGCCGGCATCAGCTATCTCGACAATGAGCCGATCGGCCGCGCCCGCGCCATCCCGCTCTATCGCGAGCAGTACCGCCTGCTGATTTCCGCCGACAGCCCGCTCGGCCAACGCAAGACCGTCACCTGGGCCGAGATCGGCCAGATCCCGCTCTGCCTGCTCACGCCGGACATGCAGAACCGCCGCATTATCAATCAGCTGCTGCGCGAGGCCGGCATCGTCGAGCCGGCGGCGACGCTCGAATCCAACTCGATGATCCTGCTGTTCTCGCATGTCCGCACCGGCCGCTGGGCGAGTGTGATGCCGGCCATCCTGGCGGAGACCTTGGGTCTGATCGGCGCGGTGCGCGCCGTTCCCATCGTCGAGCCCGCCGCCGTGCACACGATCGGCCTCATCGTGCCGGACCGCGACCCGATGACCCCCGCCACCGCCGCCCTGGTCGCCGTCGCGCTCGAGGCGGCCGCTACGCTCGACAAAGATTTGGCGGCTTCGCGATAGAAATTATCTATCGACTGATCGGTCCGAGCGTATTGAAGGCGCGGCATTCTGGGCCCAGACTTTCGCTATCGATTGATCGGGCCAATGGATGTCGGGTTTTGAGCCATGGAGCGCCGAGCGCGGCGGCGCCGTCATCGCCGCGCATAAAGGGCAGGAGGGCGCGACCTTGCCGATCCTCCATGCCCTGCAGGACGCGTTCGGCCACGTGCCGCGCGCGGCGATTCCGCTGATCGCCGAAGCCCTCAACCTCAGCCGCGCCGAAGTGCAGGGCGTCGTCTCCTTCTATCACGATTTCCGCGACGCGGCGCCGGGCGCCCATGTGCTGAAGCTGTGCCGCGCCGAAGCCTGCCAGGCCATGGGCGCGGACGCGCTGTCCGCCGCGGCGCGCGAGCAGCTGCGCATCGACTGGGGCGAGACCACGCCCGACGGCGGCGTCACGCTCGAGCCGGTGTTCTGCCTCGGTCTATGCGCTTGCGCCCCGGCGGCGATGCTCGACGGCAAAGTCTTCGGCGGCCTCGACCGCGCCCGGCTCGACGCTCTGTTGAAGCGGGCGCGGCGATGAAGCCGCGTCTCTTCGTTTCGCGCGACGCCGGTGCCCTCGCTCTCGGCGCCGACGAGGTCGAGCGCGCGATCATCGCCGCAGAGCGCCGCCGCGGCCTCGATATCGAGATTATTCGTACCGGCTCGCGCGGGCTTTTCTGGCTCGAGCCGATGATCGAGATCGCCACGGCCGAGGGCCGCATCGCCTATGGTCCGGTGCAAGCCGGTGATGTCGAGGCGCTGTTCGACGCGGGGCTGATCGAAGGCGGGCCGCACCCCTTGCGCTTGGGCCACCCGGAGGAGGACATCCCGTTCCTGAAGCGCCAGACGCGTCTCACCTTTGCCCGCTGCGGCATCGTCGACCGGCTTTCGCTCGACGATTATCGCGCCCATGGCGGCTACCGCGGTCTCGAGCGCGCCATCGCGCTGGGATCGGCGGCGACCATCGAGGAGGTCGTGACCTCGGGCTTGCGCGGCCGCGGCGGCGCCGGATTTCCCACCGGCATCAAATGGCGCACCACGGCGCAAGCCGCGGCGCCGCAGAAATACATCGTCTGCAATGCCGATGAAGGCGATTCCGGCACCTTCGCCGACCGCATGATCATGGAAGGCGATCCCTTCGTCCTGATCGAAGGCATGACCATTGTCGGCATCGCCGCCGGTGCCACCCGGGGCTACATCTACATCCGCTCGGAATATCCGCACGCCATCGAAATCCTGGGCCGCGCGATCGCGATCGCCCGGCGCGCGGGCTGTCTTGGCGCCAGCGTGTTGGGCTCGCCCTATGCCTTCGATCTCGAGATCAGGATCGGCGCCGGCGCTTATGTCTGCGGCGAGGAGACCGCGCTGCTCGAAAGTCTCGAAGGCAAGCGCGGCATGGTGCGCGCCAAGCCGCCGCTGCCCGCGCATAAGGGGCTGTTTGGCCGGCCGACCGTCGTCAACAACGTGATCTCGCTCGCTTCGGTGCCGGTGATCCTGGCCGAGGGCGCCGCCGCCTATCGCGATCTCGGCCTCGGCCGCTCGCGCGGCACCATGCCGATCCAGCTCGCCGGCAACCTGCGGCATCGCGGGTTGTTCGAAGCGGCGTTCGGCCTGACCTTGGGTGAGATCGTCGACGATATCGGCGGTGGCACGGCGACGGGCCGCCCGGTGCGCGCGGTGCAGGTGGGTGGGCCGCTCGGCGCCTATTTCCCGCGCGCGCTCTTCGACACCCCCTTCGACTACGAGGCCTTCGCCGCGAAGAACGGGCTCATCGGCCATGGCGGTGTGGTGGTGTTCGACGACACCGTCGACATGGCGCGCCAGGCGCGCTTCGCGATGGAATTCTGCGCCATCGAATCCTGCGGCAAATGCACGCCCTGCCGCATCGGCTCGACGCGCGGCGTCGAGGTGATCGACCGGGTCATCGCCGGCGACCGGCGGCCCGAGACTTTGGCGCTGCTCACCGAGCTCTGCGAGACCATGCGCTTGGGGTCGCTCTGCGCGCTCGGCGGCTTCGTGCCCTATCCCGTGATCAGCGCGCTCACGCATTTCCCCGAGGATTTCGGCATCCGCAAGGGTGCCGCGGCGGCTTAGGCGGCCAAGGAGGTACGTCCCATGTCTTTGGTCAGCGAGATCGATTACGGCACGCCGCGCTCCGGCGCGGAAAAAACCGTGTCGCTCAGCATCGACGGCTTTGCCGTGACGGTGCCTGAAGGCACGTCGGTCATGCGCGCCGCGATGGAAGCGGGGATCCAGGTGCCGAAGCTCTGCGCCTACGACATGGTGGAGGCGTTCGGCTCCTGCCGCCTCTGTCTCGTCGAGATCGCGGGCCGCGCCGGCACGCCGGCCTCCTGCACGACGCCGGTCGCCGAGGGCATGGTGGTGACGACGCAGAGCGAGCGGCTGAAGCGGCTGCGCCGCAACGTCATGGAGCTCTACATCTCCGACCATCCCTTGGACTGCCTCACTTGCGCCGCCAATGGTAATTGCGAGCTGCAAAGCATGGCGGGCGCGGTCGGCCTGCGCCAGGTGCGCTACGGTTATGAGGGGGAGAATCATCTGGGGCAGGACAAGGACGAGTCCAATCCCTATTTCAGCTTCGATCCCGGCAAGTGCATCGTCTGCTCGCGCTGCGTGCGCGCCTGCGAAGAGGTGCAAGGCACCTTTGCCCTGACCATCGACGGACGCGGCTTCGCTTCGCACGTCGCCGCCGGCATGGACGAGCCCTTCCTCGCCTCGGAATGCGTTTCCTGCGGCGCCTGCGTGCAGGCCTGTCCGACCGCGACCTTGATGGAGAAATCGGTCATCGAGATCGGCCAGCCCGAGCATTCCGTGGTCACGACCTGCGCTTATTGCGGCGTCGGCTGCAGCTTCAAGGCCGAGATGCGCGGCACCGAAGTCGTGCGCATGGTGCCTTACAAGGAGGGCAAGGCCAATCGCGGTCATTCCTGCGTCAAAGGCCGCTTCGCCTGGGGCTACACTCAACACAAAGACCGCATCCTGAAGCCGATGGTGCGCGAGAAGATCACCGATCCCTGGCGCGAAGTGAGCTGGGACGAGGCGATCGGCCGCGTCGCCAGCGAGTTTCGCCGCATCCA
Source organism: Allostellaceae bacterium (assembly GCA_035509275.1). Lineage (GTDB taxonomy): Bacteria > Pseudomonadota > Alphaproteobacteria > ATCC43930 > CGMCC-115725 > DAHUYF01. The sequence continues at coordinate 25,969 of DATJLU010000084.1, forward strand.
GGCTCAGCACGGCCGCGGCGCGATCGGCGGCATCACCTCGTCGCGCTGCACCAACGAGGAAACCTACCTCGTGCAGAAGCTGGTGCGCGCCGTGTTCGGCAACAACAACACCGATACCTGCGCCCGCGTCTGCCATTCGCCGACCGGCTACGGCCTCAGCAAGACCTTCGGCACGTCGGCGGGAACCCAGGATTTCGATTCGGTCGAAGCCGCCGATGTCATCGTGGTGATCGGCGCCAACCCGACCGATGCTCATCCGGTTTTCGCCTCGCGCATGAAGAAACGGCTGCGCGCGGGGGCGAAGCTCATCGTCGTCGATCCGCGCCGCACCGACCTCGTCCGCTCGGCGCACATCGAAGCGGCGCACCATTTGCCGCTGCGGCCCGGCACCAATGTCGCGCTGCTCAACGCGCTCGCGCATGTCGTCGTCAGTGAAGGTCTGGTGAACGAGCCGTTCGTGCGCGAGCGCTGCGAGGCCGATGCCTTCGCCGATTGGGCAGCGTTCATCCTCCGTCCCGAGAACAGTCCCGAAGCGGTCGCTGCCTTCACCGGCGTTCCGGCCGAGGCCATCCGTTCAGCGGCGCGGCTCTACGCTTCGGGCGGCAACGCCGCCATCTATTACGGGCTCGGCGTGACCGAGCACAGCCAGGGCACGACGGCGGTGATGGCGATGGCGAACCTCGCCATGGCGACCGGCAATATTGGCCGTCGCGGCGTCGGCGTGAACCCGCTGCGCGGCCAGAACAACGTGCAGGGCTCGTGCGACATGGGCTCCTTCCCGCACGAGTTCACGGGCTATCGCCATGTCTCCGACGAGGCGACGCGCCGCCTCTTCGAGCAGGATTGGGGCGTGCGGCTCGATCGCGAGCCCGGCCTGCGCATTCCCAACATGCTGGATGCCGCGCTCGACGGCTCGTTCCTGGGGCTCTACGTCCAGGGCGAGGACATCGTCCAATCCGATCCCGACAGCAAGCATGTCATCGCCGGGCTCGCGGCGATGGAATGCGTCGTGGTGCAGGATCTCTTCCTGAACGAGACCGCCAATTACGCGCATGTCTTCTTGCCCGGCTCGACCTTTCTCGAAAAGGACGGCACCTTCACCAATGCCGAGCGGCGCATCGCCCGCGTGCGCAAGGTGACGCCGCCACGCGCTGGCCTGGCGGATTGGGAAATCACGCTCGCCATCGCCAAGGCGATGGGCCTGGCGATGCATTATGCGCATCCCTCGGAGATCATGGACGAGATCGCGCGGCTGACGCCGACCTTCGCCGGCGTCTCCTATGCCAAGCTCGACGCGCTCGGCTCGATTCAGTGGCCGTGCAACGACAAGGCGCCGGAAGGAACGCCGGTGATGCATATCGGCAGCTTCGTGCGCGGCAAGGGCAATTTCCTCATCACCGAATATGTGCCGACCGACGAGAAGACGGGGCCGCGCTTCCCGTTGCTGCTGACCACCGGGCGGATTCTGAGCCAATACAATGTCGGCGCGCAGACGCGCCGGACCGACAATGTCGTCTGGCACGAGGAGGATATGCTCGAGATCCATCCCCACGATGCCGAGCAGCGCGGCGTGCGCAACGGCGATTGGGTGCGGCTCGAAAGCCGCTCCGGCGCCACCAGCCTGCGCGCGCGCATCACCGACCGCGTCGCGCCCGGCGTCGTCTACACCACCTTTCACCATCCCAGCACGCAGGCGAATGTGGTGACGACGGATTACTCGGACTGGGCCACCAATTGCCCCGAATACAAGGTCACGGCGGTCCAGGTGGTGCCGTCGAACGGACCGACGGAGTGGCAAAGCGACTATCTCGATCATTCCCGCCGCAGCCGCCGCATCGCCCGCCCATCCGCCGTGCCGGCCGCCGAATGAGCCGTGTTGTCTTCGACCGGCTGAAACGCGTGTCGGGCACGCTTTGGCGGGGCGGCAGCGCGGCGCCGGGGGTGCGCGCGGTCGCCGAAGAGACCGCCATCGCCTTCACCTATAACCGCTTCGCCTATGCGGTGATGATGGCAACGCCGGCCGATCTCGAGGATTTCGCCGTGGGGTTCAGCCTCTCCGAGCGGGTGGTGTCGCGCGCCGAGGAGATCACCGAGATCGAGGTCGTGCCGAGCGAGCAGGGGATCGAGCTGCGCCTCTGGCTCGACGCGGCGCGGATCGCGGATTTTACCGAGCGCCGCCGTTATGTCGCGGGTCCCACGGGCTGCGGCTTGTGCGGCGTCGAAAGCCTCGCCGAGGCGATGCGGCCGCCGCCGCCCGTCACCTCGTCGCTGCGCGTCGGCGCCGAGGAGCTGGCCGCCGCGATCGCGTCGCTGCCGCCGCTGCAGGGGCTCAATCGCCAGACCCGCGCGGTTCACGCCGCGGCGTTCTGGCAGCCGGGGCAGCGGATCCTGGCGCTGCGCGAGGATGTCGGCCGGCACAACGCCTTGGACAAGCTCGGCGGCGCGCTGGCGCGCAGCGCGATCTCGGCCGCGCAGGGCGCGATTCTGCTGACCAGCCGCGTCTCGGTCGAGATGATCCAGAAAGCGGCCGTGCTGGGCGCGCCGATCGTCGCCGCCGTGTCCGCGCCGACCTCGCTCGCGCTCCGCACCGCCGAGGAAGCCGGCATCACGCTGGTCGCCGTCGCACGCGACGACGGCTTCGAAGTGTTCACCCACCCGGGCCGCATCGCGCTGGAGCGCGCCGAAGATGTCGCCTGACCGGCTCGTCTACATGGCCAATCAGATCGGCCGCTTCTTCGCGCACCAGCCGCCGGAAAAGGCGGTCGCCAGCACCGCCGACCATCTGAAGAAATTCTGGGACCCGCGCATGCGCACCGCGATCTTCGCTCATGTCGACAAGGGCGGCGCCGGCCTCGATCCGATCGCTCTTGCGGCGGTACGCGCGTTGAAAGCGCAAGCGGAGCGGCTCCAGGCTTAGCACCGAATATCGCAATCCGCGCTCACCCCACCTCACCCCAACCCCTCTCCGCCCCTTAGGGCGGAGAGGGAGGGACCCGCGCAAGCGGGAGGGTGAGGTGGGGCGTCGCAAGCGCGCCAGGCCAATCGCGGTTGACCCCCCAGGTCGGTGAAACGATACTCGCGTGAGCGCGACCGCACCGCCGACGGACATAAGAACGCAAATCTGCTGGGAGGATTCATGACCGACACGCCGATTCTGCCCGGATTGTCGCGCCGCCGCATGCTGGCGGGGCTTGCCGCGGCGCCGGCGCTGAGCGCCATGGCGGCGCCTGCGAGCGCCGGGAGCGCGGCAGGGTTCGGCGAGGAGCAAGTGAAAGCGGCGCTGGAAAGCGCCACGGGGACCACGCTCGTGCTCCTCGGCACCGGCGGCGGTCCGCGTCCGGGCCGCACGCGGCGCATGACCTCGCATGTGATGGTCACGAAGGGCGCTGCCTATGTGCTCGATTGCGGGCTCGGCGTCACCGACCAGTATGCGCGCGCCGGTCTCCATTTCGGCGCGATTCGCTCGATCTTCATCACGCATCACCATCCCGACCACAACATCGAATACGGCCCGCTGCTGGTCATCGGCTGGGTCAACGGGTTGAAGCAGCCGGTGCGGGCTTATGGACCGCCGCCGCTCAAGCAGATGACCGAGGATTTCCTGCGTGCCTACAGGACGACGATCGGCTTCTTGGCCGAGGATTTCAAAATGGCGCCGCTGAGCGCGGTCGAGGTGACGGAGGTGCCGGGTGCGGGGCCGGTGATGCAGGACGACAACGTCAAAGTCACCGCCGCGCTCGTCCAGCATCCGCCGGTGACCCCGGCGCTCGCCTATCGTTTCGACTTCCACGACCGCTCGATCGCGTTCTCCGGCGATACCACGCCGCTCGACACCGTCGCGCAACTGGCCAAGGGCGCGGATGTTCTGGTGCACGAGGCGATGTATACGAAAGGCCTTGAGGATTATCTGAAGTTCAGCATCGCCAAAGGCTTTGCCGCCAACCTCGACGCCTACATGGCGCATATGCGGGCGGATCACTCGCCGGTCGAGGATGTCGGCCGCATCGCCGCGGAAGCCGGTGTCAAGACGCTGGTCCTGTCGCATCTGGTGCCTGCCATTGACAGCATCAGCGACGACACCTGGCGCGCCATGGCGGCAAAATCTTTCAAGGGCGAGATCATCGTCGCCCACGATATGATGGCCGTGTGAGCAGGCGCGAAGCGAGGGGTATCCCATGAAAGATTTCGCCGGGAAGATCGCCGTCGTCACCGGGGGCGGTACGGGCATGGGGCGCGAACTGGTGCGGCAGCTCGTCGCCGAGGGCTGCAACGTCGCCCTGTGCGACGTCTCGGGCGAGGCGATGGCCGAAACCAGGCGGCTGTGCGAGGCTGATAAGCTGCCTCAGGGATTGCGCGTGACGACGCACATCGCCGACGTCGCCGATGAAGCGCAGGTGCTGCGCTTTCGCGACGAGGTCGCCGAGCGGCAAAGCACCGACCATATCCATCTGCTCTTCAACAATGCCGGCATCGGCGGCGGCGGCAGCCTCTTCGCCGATTCCCGGGCGCAGTGGGAGAGGACCTTCAACATCTGCTGGGGCGGCGTTTATTTCTGCACGCGCGCCTTCCTGCCGATGCTGCAGAAGGCCCGTGAAGCGCACATCGTCAACACCAGCAGCGTCAACGGTTTTTGGGCGAGCGTCGGACCCAACATTCCGCATACCGCCTATAGCGCGGCGAAATTCGCGGTGAAGGGCTTCACCGAGGCACTGATGACCGATCTCCAGGTCAACGCGCCGCATATCAAATGCTCGGTGGTGATGCCGGGCCATATCGGCACGTCGATCCTCGTCAATTCCCGCCGGATGCTCAGCGGCAGCAACGCGACGGACGCGCTGACCCCGGCCGAAATCGAGCGCACCCGGGCGCGGCTTGCGGCCATCGGCAGGGACGTCGCGAAGCTCTCCAGCGACGACATTCAGAAGATGTGGACCGAGCGCATGCGGCGCTTCGCGGAAGAGGCCCCGACCAGTGCCGCGGCGGCGGCCACCATCATTCTCGATGGCGTCAAGGCCGAGCGCTGGCGCATCCTGGTGGGAAAAGATGCCGAGCGGCTCGATGAGCGGGTCCGTCAGGATCCGGAGCAGGCTTACGATGCCGACTTCTTCGCGCGCTTCGCGAAAGAGGTCGGGTGGCGCGTCTGAGCGTCACCACCCGCGGCTAGCGACAGCGCCGTCGCTCCGGGTCTGCGACAGGAAAAGATTGACCACGGAGACACGGAGATCACGGAGAACCGAACAAGGGCGCGCTTCGCGCGCCAGAAATTGTTCTCCGTGCCTCCGTGGTGAATCTATGTGCGAGGCTCCGGTTTGCTCAGGGCGCCAGGAATTGCAGCAGGCGCGGATCGTCGCGGATCTCGGCTGAAGGTCCCTCGAGGGCGACGCGGCCGCGGTCGAGCACATAGGCGCGTTTGGCGACGCTCAGCGCCAGGTCGAGATGCTGCTCGACGATGACGATGGCGATCTGTTGTGCGAGCGCGCGCAGGCGTTCGGCGATCTCCTCGATGACGCCGATCCAGACGCCCTCGGTCGGCTCGTCCAGCAGCAGCAGCCTGGGCTCGCCGAGCAGCGCCCGGCTGATCGCCAGCATCTTGCGCTCGCCGCCCGACAGCGTCCCCGCGGCCTGGCTGAGCCGCTCGCCCAGCTTCGGGAAGATCGCCAGCACACGGTCGACACCGCCGCGGTCGCGCCCGCCCAGCGCGCCGACGGCAAGATTTTCGCGCACCGAAAGCCGGGCAAACACGGCATGCTCCTGCGGCACATAGCCGAGGCCAAGCCGCGCCCGCTGCTCGGTCGGCAGGTGCGTTGCGTCGCGGCCGGCAAAGCGTATCGTGCCGCGGCCGGCTTTCATCTCGCCGATAATGGTCTTCATCAGCGTGGTCTTGCCGGCGCCGTTGCGGCCAAGCACGGCGACGGCGCCGCGCGCCGGCGCCGTCAGGCCGACATCGAACAGCACCTGGCTGCGGCCGTAGGCGGCGCAGAGGTCGCTCACCTCGAGCAGCGTCTCGTCAGACACGGGTGAGATAGACCTCCTGCACCTTGCGGCTGTTCTGGATGTCCTCGACCGTGCCGCTGTCGAGCACGCTCCCCTGGTCGAGGACGGTGAGCACATCGCAGATGTCGCGGATGAAATCGAGGTCATGCTCGACGATGACCAGGGCGCAGCGCTCGCGGACCGGCGCCAGCAGCTCGCCGGTGAGCCGCCGCTCCTCGAGGCTCATGCCGGCGGTCGGCTCGTCGAGCAGCAGGAGGCGCGGCTTCGGCGCCAGCGCCATGGCGATTTCGAGCCATTGTTGCTCGCCATGCGACAGGATCGCCGCCGGCTCACCGGCGCGGTCGGCGAGGCGGAATTGCTCGAGCGCCGCCATCACGTGATCGTGGAGCTCGGCGCGCGTGCGCGAGAACAGCAAGGTCGCGAGTGAGCCCTGCGCCTGCAGCGACAGCAGGATGTTGTCGTAGACCGTGAGCGACGGCAGCACGCTGGTGATCTGGAACTTGATGCTGAGCCCGGCGCGGGCGCGCTCGGCCGGCGGCGCCTCGGTGATGTCGCGTCCGGCGAAGCGGATGGCGCCGGCGCTCGGCCGTTCGGCGCCGGCGATGCATTTCATCAGCGTGCTCTTGCCCGACCCGTTCGGCCCGATGAGCCCGTGAAACTCGCCCGCCTCGACGGCGAGGTCGACGCCGGCCAGCGCGGTGAGCTTGCCGAAGGTCTTGGCCAGCCCCGCGACCTCGAGCAACGCCATCTCAGCCTCGCCGCCGCTTGGCGTGACCGCCGCGGCCGAAGCTGCCCACGCGGTCCTCGGGCGAGACGATGAGGCTGATGAGGCCGGTCGGCCGCAGCAGGATGACGACGAGCAGCACCCCGCCGAGAATGATCGGCCAGACTTGCTGAAAACTGTCGGAGAGCGCGTAGCTCGCGCTCTCGATGGCGATGACGCCGATCACCGGTCCGATCAGCGTGCCGACACCGCCGAATAGCGCATAGAGCACGATCTGCGTCGAGAGGATGACGCCCACCATGTTGGGCCAGACAAAGCCTTCATGGAAGGTGTAGAGCCCGCCGGCCAAGCCGGCGATCGCGCCGGCGACGGTGAAGACGATGGTCTTTATCGTCTGCACCCGGTAGCCGAAGAAGGCGATGCGCGTTTCCTGCTCGCGGATGCCGGCGAGCGCCAAGCCGAATTGCGAGCGAACCAGGAAGCGGCAGAGCAGGTAGACCAGGACGAGCGTGACCAGCGCGAGATAGTAGAAGATCGGCCCCTGGTCGAACTCGAAGCTGCCGAGCGTCATCTCAGGGATCGAGGGAATGCCGTTCTGGCCGCCGAGATAGTACCAGCCGCGCGCCAGCCGGTCGGCGGCGTAGGAGCCGGTGAGCGTGCCGAGAGCGATGAACATGGCGCTTGGCGGGAAGCGGCCGAGCATCAGGAAGCAGGCCATCAGGAAGGACAAAACCAGGCCGACCAGCAGCGCCGCCGGCAAGACGATGAAGATGGAGGTGATGTTGAGATCGCGGGCGAGCAGCGCCACGACATAGCCCGCGCTGCCATAGAACAGCGCCTGGCCAAAGCTCAGGATCCCGGCATAGCCCCAGACCAGATCGAAGGACAGCGCCAGCAGCGACAGGATCAGCACGCGGGTGGCGAAGATGGTGAGGTAGTCCGGCAGCAGCAGCGGCAGCACGGCGAACAGCGCCAGCAGCAACAGCTCGAGCATGGGGATGGCGGCGATCGGCCGGCGCACCTGCCGCACCGCCGCCCGCACTGAAGCCGTGTTCGCCGCCGCGTTCTCGCTCATCGCATTGCCCCGTCGTTTGGCGCGGCGGAGCCGCTGGGCGGCTCCGCCGACGCGCGGCTCAGCACTCCTTGGGATCGAGCAGCCCCTCGCTTTTCCATTCGATCTCGTAATTCCCGCCCTTGGCGACGGCGATGTACATGCGCATCTTGCAGTGGCGATGGCCCGGCACCATCTCGGCCGGCCCGCCCGGCGCCTCGCTGATCTTGGCGTGGTCGAGCGCCGCGGCGACTTCCTCGCGCTTGACCGATTTGGCCTCGGTCACCGCCGCCGCCCATAATTTGATGCCGCGATACATGCCCGTCGCGGCGCTGCCGGCGGCCAGCAGGATCTTGCCCGGAAATTCCTTTTCGTACTCGGCCTGGATGCGGGCGCTGACCGGGTCGGTCTTGTCGACAGCGCGGAAATAGTCGAGACAACTGGCCAGCCCTTCGATCTCATAGGGCTCGTTGATGTTGAGCGTGTTCTCGTCGTAGTAGACGCAGGAGAGCCGCCCGCCGCGCTTGCTGAAGCCGGCTTCGTAGAGCTGCTTGAAGAAGGGGCCGACGCCGGGCGGAATGACGGTGTTGAACACGACGTCGATCTTCTCGTTCATGATCTTGCTGACCGTGGCGCTATAGTCGATCTGGTCCAGCGGGTAATATTCCTCGAACACCACCTCGCCGCCGCTCGCCTCCACCACCTTGCGCGCATAGGCGTTGAGCACATGCGGCCAGATATAATTGGCGGACGGGAAGGCGAAGCGCTTGCCGCCATTCTTGATCAGCCACGGGATGAACTCGTCGCATTGCTGCGCCGGGGTCGGCCCGGTGCAATAGATGTAGCTCTCGCACTCCTTGCCTTCATAGAGCTGCGGATAGATATAAAGCGTCTTGCCGCGCTTGACGATCGTGTCCTTGATCGCGTTGCGCATGGAGCTGGTGATGCCGCCCAGGACGACGTCGACATGGTCGCGCTGGATGAGCTTTTGCACATTCGGCACCGCGACCGACTCGTTCGATGCGGTGTCCTCGATATAGAGCTCGAGCGGCCGCCCGATCACGCCGCCGGCGGCGTTGATGTCTTTCACCAGCATGCGCGCGACATTGGCATCGGCATTGCCGGCATAGCCGATGGCGCCGGTGAGGTCGGTGGCGATGCCGACCTTGATCGGCGGCGCCGCGGCGTTGGCCCAAGGCGCCGGGATCACCCAGCTGCCGACGCCGGTGGCGACGGCGCCCGCGGTCCAGGCGGTGCTTTGCAGAAAGCGGCGCCGGCTCGGCGCTGCCGCAGGCGAAAGATCCCTCGGCTTATCCCCCATGACTCAGACCCTCCCTCGTGAAATCAGTCCACCCGGTCGGAACTTGACGATGACGATGGCAATGACGAAGACCAGCACATCGGCGAGCACCGGCGAGATCGCCCAAGGCAGCGCCGCGCTCAGCACGCCAATGATGCCGGCGCCGGCGACCGGCCCCACGAAAGTGCCGACGCCGCCCAGCATCACGGCAAGGAAACCCTGGATCAGGAACCGCAGGCCGAGATCGGCAAAGAGCGAGAAGATCGGCACCACCAGGGCGCCGGCGAGCCCGGCCAGCGCCGAGCCGAAGGCGAAGCTGATGGCGTAGATGCGATCCGTCGAGATGCCGGAGGCGCGCGCCAGCGCCGGATTCTCCAGCGCCGCGCGCATGCGCAGACCAAAGCTGGTGCGGGTCAGCAGCAGGTAGCTGCCGGCCATCACCAGCGCGGTGATTACCAGGATGGCGATGCGCCACTCCGGCAGTTGGACGCCGCCGATGACGAGGGACGCGACCAGCGGCGCCGGGATCGAGACGTAGAGGCCGCCGATGAGCATGCGCACGGTCTCGCGGATGATGATGCCGAGCGCGTAGGTCCCCAGCATCGCCACGATCGGCACGGCGTAAAAGCGCCGGATCGCCAATCTTTCGAGCACCAGCCCGATCAGCGCCAGGACGAAGGGAGCGGCCAGCATGCCGAGCCACACCGGCAGCCCCCAGCTGTAGAAGAGATAGGTGGTGTAGGCGCCGAGCAGGACGAACTCGCCATGCGCGAAATTGAAGATGCCCATCATGCTGGCAATGATGCCGAGCCCCAGCACCACCAGCACGATGATGGCGCCGAAGCTCAGGATCTCGAACACGGCGTTCAGCGCTGCGTCCACGGCGTTTCGTCTCCGCTCTGCGCCGGCGTTACATCTTCTTCCAGTCGCCCGATTGCTCGAACGCATAGGCGGCGCGATAGATGGTGGGCTCGTCGAAATGCCGTCCGACCAGCATCAGACCGACCGGCAAACCGTCGACCATGCCGCAAGGCAGCGACATGGCGGGGTGATGGCTGATGTCGAAGGGAGCGGTGTTCGAGATCATTTCGAGCGCGCGTTGCACATATTCCTCGCGGCTCGCCTCCGGCCCGGGCAATGGCGTCGCCTTCATCGGCGTCGTCGGCAGCAGCAGCAGGTCGAACTGTTTCAAAGCGTGGTCATAAGCGGCGGTGAGCCGCCGCGAGATGTTCATCGCCTTGCCGTAATAGCGCGGGCCGTAGATGTTGTTGATGTAGGTGCCGAGCAACAGGAAGAGCTTGGTCGTCTCCGATAGATCATTGGCCCGCCGCCGCCAGCCATGATGGAAATCCATCAGCGACACCGAATAGAGGTCGGGGCGGCTGAGGCCGTAGCCATCGCCCCACATCATCGTCTGGGTCAGGCCCTCGGTACCGATCGGAGTCCAGATCGCGGGCGCCGTGAGATGCGCCGGGATCGACACTTCCTCGACCCTGGCGCCAAGGTCGCCGAGCCGCTTCGCCGCGGTGCGGACTTTCTCGCTGACCGCCGCTTCCGCCGTCGGCTGCTGGAAGCCTTCGCGCAGCAGGCCGATTTTCAACCCTTTGATGCCGCCGCCGATCAGCTCGGCATAGGGTTGCGGCTTGGGCGCCTTGATCCGGGGATCGTAGCCATCATCGCCGGCGATCACTTCCAGCATCAGCGCGTTGTCGGCGACGGATGCCGTCATCGGGCCGGTATGGTCGACGAAGATCTCGATCGGCATGATGCCGGTGTAGGGCACGAGGCCCCAGGTCGGCTTCATCCCGTAGATGCCGGAGAAAGAAGCCGGCATGCGGATCGAGCCGCCCTGGTCGCCGCCGATGGCCATGTCGGCCTCGCCCAGCGCCACCACGACGGCGCTGCCCGAAGAGGAGCCGCCGGCGGAATAGCCCATCTTCCAGGGATTGTGCACGGCGCCGGTCGAGTTGGTATGGCTCCCGCCGGAGAGGCAGAAATACTCGCAATGCGTCTTGCCGACGATCTCGGCGCCGGCGTCGAGCAGCCGCGTGACGATGACGGCGTCGAAATCCGGCACGAAGCCTTCGAGCGTCGAGGCGCCGTTCATCATCGGCACGCCCGCCACCATGACATTGTCCTTGATCGCGACGCGCTTGCCTTTGAGCTTGCCGCTGCCCGCGCCCTTGATGGCGGTTTTGCGGTACCAGGCGTTGCGCGGATTCTCCTCCGGCCCGGGGCGATAGCCTGGCGTGCGCGGATACTTTACCTCCGGCACCTCGTCGGGCATCGCGTCCACCAGGTTGTAGGCACCGATCGAGCCTGCCATCAGGCCGCGAAACGAGGCGAGGTCGGCGTCGCTCAGCGACAGGCCGCACTGCTTGGCAACGTCGCGCAATTGCTCAGGCGACGGGAGCTGAACCGTCATGGCTGTTCTCCTCCGCTGAATGAGGGTGATGGTCCCGGCCGGCACGCCTGCCCCAACCCTGTGCAATCCGTGTGCCAATACAAGGAGTTACGCTGGGGCGGCAAAAGCGCCGCGAAGCGCCGCCGTGGTCGGGCGCGACGCGCAGCAATTGGGCAAGGTCGTGCGACAAAAACAGGCGTGCCATCGAGCGGACCTCGCTGCGTGGCCGCTGGAAGTGTCGGACTCCCGCCCCCCTTGTTTCAATCATTTTCCGAGGGCAGCCTGCCAGAGCCCCGGCGCGGTCGAGGTGATCGATGTCGCGATCAGTGCTGACGGAGCGCCGGAACCGTCGGTGAATTCTGGGGTGCGACGTGGGATCGGTGGCGGTTCGAGGCACGGAAGGGTACGCCGAAGCAGCTGCGGAGCTGATCCAACGCTATGACGGCCTCGCCTTTGCCGAGGTGCACCGGCCGGTGCTGCACCTGATCCCGCGCGTCCCTTGCAGCGCCGTGGATATCGGCGCCGGAACCGGGCGCGACGCCGCGCATCTTGCGGCCCTGGGGCATCGCGTCGTCGCCGTCGAGCCGACGGATGCGCTCCGCATCCCCGGGATGGCGCTGCATCCGTCGCCGCTGATCGAGTGGGTCGACGACAGCCTGCCGGATCTGGCCGTTCTGCGCGCGCGGCGGCAGAGTTTCGACCTCGTCATGCTCACCGCGGTCTGGGCGCATCTCGACGCGGAGCAACGCCGCGCGGCCATGCCGAACCTCGCCTCATTGCTGCGGATCGACGGCGTGATGATCATGTCGATTCGCCATGGTCCGGCGCCACCGACGCGACGCACATTCGCGGTCTCGGCCGAAGAGACGATCGAGCTTGCGCAGGCTCAAGGCTTGGCGGTCACCGCCAATCTGCGCACGGACTCCGTGCAGGAAGCGAACCGGCGGGCGCGCGTGATTTGGACGCGCCTCGCGTTCGTGCGCGCTCAGGAGAGCGCTTAAGGCCGGACCAGGAAAACGATCAAGGCGGCGACGCCGCCGGCGATCAGCGTGTATTCGAAAACCGGCGTCTGGCCGCAATTCATCAGCAGATTGTCGAGGAGCGTGCACATCCGCTGCCTCCTTCGTTTAGGTGCCCCCTGTTGCCGCGATCTCATCTGTTCTACGAGCCCACCGCCCGTTCCGGTTATGGCATAAAAGGGCTTCCAAGCCCTTTCGTCGGCAATTTTCGGCGAATTTGCCTTACAAGCTTTTAACTACTCGGCGGCGACCGAGGCTTTTATGGTCGCGCCGATGAACGCCGCGGGCCCTCGCCGCGAGGCGCGGCTGGCCGCCGGCAAGCACAAGAAGACCTGAGGAGAATCGCCCGGATGCGCTCCCTCACTGCGCTGTTTTCCTGCCTTTGCGCCGTCCTCGTCCTGGCGCTGGCCCCGCCGGCGCTGGCGGCGCCTGCCGCGTCGCCGACGGGGCTCTGGCTTGTCACCAACTATCCCGCGATTACCGTGCGCGCCGGCGAGACGACGACGCTGTCGCTCAAGGTGCAGAATTCGGACCTGCCGCCGGAACGCGTCGAGCTCGCGGTCGAGGACGTGCCGCCGGGTTGGCAGGCGATGTTCCTCGGCGGCGGCAGCCCGGTTGAGGCGGCGATGCCGGCGACCGATGCCAGCGTGCCGCTGCAGCTCCGCCTCGACATCCCCGCCGGGGCTGCTGCCGGCACGCATCGGCTGGTGCTGCGCGCCACCGGCAGCGGCGTCAACAGCGAGCTGCCGCTCGCCGTCACCATCGGCGCCGAGCTGCCGGCGAAGCTCTCGATCAAGCCGCAGCTTCCTTCACTCAGCGGTGATCCCACCACCAGCTTCGACTATCAGTTCTCGGTCAAGAACGACAGCGACAAGGATCTGGTGGTGAAGCTTGCGGCCTCGGCGCCGGAGGGCTTCCGCACCGACTTCACCGAAGCCTATGGCTCGCAGAAGATCAGCTCGATTCCGATCGGGGCGGGGAAAAGCCGCGACCTCAAGGTCAACGTCCATCCGCGCGACGATGTGCCGGCCGGCGATTATCCCGTCCATGTCCGCGCCTCGGCCGAGCAGGCGACCGCCGACACGGTGCTGACCATGCATGTCACCGGCGCGCCGAAGCTGCAGCTCGCCGGCGATCAGGGCCGGCTCAGCGCCGATGCCGAGGCGGGCAAGGCGACGCCGATCAACCTCGTGCTGCGCAACACCGGCACCGCGCCCGCCACCGATGTCGAGCTCTCCGCCTCGCCGCCCGAGGATTGGAAGGTGAGCTTCGAGCCGAAGAAGGTCGACAGCCTGGCCCCCGGCCAGAAGCGCACCGTCGAGGCGCTGCTGACGCCGTCGGCCAAAGCGCTCGCCGGCGACTACATGACGACCCTCAGCGCCAACAGCGAAAGCGCTTCGACCAATGCCGATTTCCGCATCACCGTGTCGACCTCGACGTTGTGGGGCGTCGTCGGCATCGGCATCATCGCCGCCTCGCTGCTGGTGGCGGTGGGCGCGGTGGCGCGCTACGGGCGGCGCTGAGCGATGGCAACCGGCGACACCGTCATCGAGGCGCGGCGGCTGCACAAGCGCTATGGCACCGTCGCCGCCGTCGACGGCATCGACTTGACGGTGCGGCGCGGCGAGATCTTCGGCCTGCTCGGTCCCAACGGCGCCGGCAAGACCACCACCATCCTGATGCTGCTCGGCCTCACCGAGGTGAGCGCCGGCGCGCTGCAGGTGCATGGCCTCGATCCCAGGCGCGACCCGCTGGCAGTGAAGCGGCGCGTCGCCTATCTGCCGGATTCCGTCGGCTTCTACGATACGCTCAGCGCGCGCGAGAATCTGCGCTACATGGCGCGCCTCGCCGGCTTGCCGCGTGCCGAAATCGATAAGCGCATCGACGAAGCGCTCGGCCGCGTCGGCCTCGTCGGCGCCAAGGAGCTCAAGACTGCGGCGTTCTCGCGCGGCATGAAGCAACGCCTCGGCCTCGCCGAGGTGCTGCTGAAAGGCGCCGACATCGCCATTCTCGACGAGCCGACTTCGGGCCTCGATCCGCAAGCGACCTTCGAGCTGCTCGACATCATCCGCGACATGAAGCGCGACGGCATTGCCGTTCTGCTCTCTTCGCATCTCCTCGACCGCGTGCAAGCAGTATGCGACCGCGTCGCGTTGTTCCATCAGGGCCGCATCGTGCTCCAAGGCACCGTCGCCGAGCTGGCGCAGCAGGTGCTGGGGGGCGGCTTCAGCATCGAGGTCGCGACCGCGGGGCCGGTGCCGGCCGCGGCGCTGGCGGCGCTTCCGGGCGTGCAGCAGGTGGTCGAGCGCGGCGCCGGGCGCGCGCTCGTCATCGCCGACCGCGATCTGCGCGCCGATCTCGCGCGCGCGGCGCTGGCGGCCGGCGGCGCGCTGCTGCAGCTCGTCGCCACCGAGCCGAGCCTCGATACCATCTATCGCCGCTATTTCGAGGGCGCCCATGGCCACGCGTAGCGGTTCGCCCTGGACCGGGCTCGGCGCCGTCTTCGTCAAGGAGCTCGCCGATCATCTCGGCAGCGCGCGGATGCTGATCCTGGAATGGCTGGTGCTGCTCACCGGCATCGGCGCCGTCTACACCGCGATCCAGGATCTGAAGACCACGACCCAGCAGGACCCGTTCCTGTTCCTGCACCTCTTCACCCATGCGCATCAGCCGCTGCCCTCCTTCATCGCGGTGCTGGGCTTCCTCATTCCCCTCGTCGCCATCGGCCTCGGCTTCGATGCGATCAACAGCGAGTTCAACCGCCGCACCTTGAGCCGCGTTCTGGCACAGCCGATCTATCGCGACGCGCTGCTGCTGGGGAAATTCCTGGCAGGGCTGGCGACGCTCGCCATCGGCCTCGTCGCGCTGTGGCTGCTGATCATGGGGCTCGGCCTCGTCATGCTCGGCGTGCCGCCGAGCGGCGAGGAGATGCTGCGCGGCCTCGCTTTCCTCGCCGTCGCCATCGCCTATGGCGGGTTGTGGCTCGCGGTGGCGCTGTTCTGCTCGGTGCTGTTCCGCTCGGCCGCGACCTCGGCGCTCGCCGCGCTCGGGCTGTGGCTGCTGGTGAGCGTGTTGTGGCCGGTCATCGTGCGTTTCATGGCTCAGGCGATCTATCCCTCGTCGCCGGCGGAGCTGCTGCTCGGCATTCCGAATCTGGGGCGGCTCGAGTTCCAGCAGGCGCTGTCGCGCATCTCGCCGAACACCCTCTTCGGCGAGGCGCTGCTCGGCATCCTCCATCCTGGCACGCGCGCGCTCGGCCCGGTCTTCCTGGAGCAGCTCCAAGGCGCCCTGATGGGCGCACCGCTGCCGCTGGCGCAAAGCCTGCTGCTGGTCTGGCCGCAAGTGACCGGCCTCGTCGCCGGCACTATTTTCCTCTTTGTCGGCGCCTATGTCGGGTTTCAGCGGCAGGAGGTTCGAGCCTGAGAGAAGTTGTCAGTCGTCAGTGTTCAGTTGTCAGTGGTTCAAGAACTGACAACTGATCACTGACAACTGACGACTCGCGTCCAAAACTGGCGACTTCCTTCGCCCGCTGCCACGTGCTAGCGTCGCCCTCGCGACGAGACAGGGAAGCCGGTGCGATGCCGGCGCTGCCCCCGCAACTGTAAGCGGCGAGATCGCGGCAAGAGAGCCACTGGCCGGTGCGAATCGGCCGGGAAGGCGCCGTGATCGACGACCCCGAGCCAGGAGACCTCCTCGTCGCGTGGTCACAACTGATGATCCTCGGGCGGAGGAGCGTCTTGTCGGAACGAATCGATCCCTATTCTGCCGCGTCGCCCGCTCTGCGCCTGCCGCGCGTTACGCTCGTGCTCGGTGGCGCGCGCTCGGGCAAGAGCCGCTATGCCGAAGCGCTGGTGGCGAAGGCCGCGCCGCGCGCGCTCTATCTCGCCACCGCCGAGGTCGGCGATGCAGAGATGGCGGAGCGCATCCAGCGCCATCGCGCGCATCGCGGCTCGAACTGGGAGACGCTCGAGGAGCCGCTGGCGCTCGCAGCGGCGCTGTGCCGCGAAAGCCGCGCCGATCGGCCCATTCTGGTCGATTGCCTCACCCTGTGGCTCGCGAACCTGCTTGGCGCCGGGCGTGCGGTCGAGAGCGAGATCGCTGCGCTGCTCGAGGCGCTACCCCGTCTTGCGGGCCCCGTCGTCTTCGTCGCCAATGAGGTCGGCCTTGGCATCGTGCCGGAGAACGCGCTGGCGCGCCGCTTTCGCGACGATGCCGGACGCCTCAACCAGAGTGTCGCGGCGCGCGCCGAGCGCGTCGTCTTCATCGCCGCCGGCCTGCCGCTGGTGCTGAAGGAGCTGGGCTGATGCGCAAGCTCCCCGCCACCATCGTCACCGGCTTCCTCGGCGCCGGCAAGACCAGCCTCATCCGCCACTTGCTGCAGCATGCCCAGGGGCGGCGCATCGCTCTCGTCATCAACGAGTTCGGCGAGCTCGGCATCGACCGCGAGATCCTGCTCGGCTGCGGCGTGTCGAGCTGCCGCGACGAGGATGTGATCGAGCTTGCCAATGGCTGCCTCTGCTGCACCGTCGCCGAGGATTTCCTGCCGACGATCGAGCGCTTGCTGGCGCGGTCGGAGCCACCGGAGCACATGGTCATCGAGACCTCCGGCCTCGCTTTGCCGAAGCCGCTGGTGCAAGCCTTCGCCTGGCCCGAGGTGAAGGCGCGCGCTACCGTCGACGGCGTCGTCGCCGTGATCGATGCCGCGGCCCTGGCGGAGGGGAAGTTTGCCGATGATCCCGCGGCGCTCGCGGCGCAGCGCGCCGCCGATCCCGCGCTCGACCACGACAACCCGCTCGAGGAAGTGTTCGGCGATCAGCTTGCTTCGGCCGACCTCGTGCTGCTCAACAAGACCGATCTGCTGGCGCCTGCCGCGCTCGACGCGGTCGAGACCGCGCTGCGCGGCCGGCTGCGCCCCGCGGTGAAGCTGCTGCGCAGCCGAGGCGGCGCGGTGCCGCCCGGCCTGCTGCTCGGCCTTGCCGCCGCGGCGGAGGAGGATCTCGCCAACCGGCCCTCGCATCACGATCTCGACGGCGCCCATGACCACGAGGATTTCGAGAGCTTCGTCGTGGCGCGCGGGCCGGTCGCCGATCCCGAGCACTTCCTCCACCGCATCGGCGCCGTGCTGGCGGCGCATGACGTGCTGCGGCTCAAGGGTTTCCTCGATATCCCCGGCAAGGAGTTCCGCCAGGTCGTTCAGGCCGTGGGCGCGCGGCTGCAGCATTATTTCGACCGGCCCTGGCGCGCCGGCGAGAGGCGCGCGACCCGCCTCGTCGTCATCGGCCGCAAAGGCCTCGACCGCACCGCCATCGCCGCAGCACTCGCGGTATGAGTAGCAGGACGGAAATTGCGCTTACTGTCCCTCTCCCCTTGTGGGAGAGGGAAGGGACCCGTCGCGTAAGCGACGGGGAGGGTGAGGGGTCACCCCCGTCACTCCTCGCGCACCGCCGACCCCTCACCCCGACCCTCTCCCGCAAGGGGAGAGGGAGGTCGCCATGCATCTCCTAGCCGCCGAGCCTGGCATCATCGCCGATGGCAGCATCGCGGTCGATCTTGGCCAGACGCCGGGCGACATCGTCGTGCTCTCGGCGGCGGATAGCGAGATCGCCTGTCTCGCCGCGGCGCAGCGCCGGCGCGTCGACAGCGATCCCGCTTCGCCGAGCCTGCGCCTCGCCAGCCTGCTGCGGCTCGGCCACCACTATTCCGTCGATCGCTATGTCGAGACGGTGCTGAGCCGAGCGCGGCTGGTTATCGTCCGGCTGCTCGGCGGCAGCGCCTATTGGCACTACGGCGTCGAGCGCTTGACCGAGCTGGCGCGCACGCGCGGCTT
The DNA here is from genome assembly GCA_035509275.1 of Allostellaceae bacterium. GTDB lineage: Bacteria > Pseudomonadota > Alphaproteobacteria > ATCC43930 > CGMCC-115725 > DAHUYF01. Next base: position 44,288 of record DATJLU010000084.1, read on the forward strand.
GGCTCTGGCGCTGCTGCCCGGCGACGATCATCCCGATGCCGAGCTGGCCGCGCTCTCGACCGTGCCGGCCGAGGCGGCGCATCGGCTCTGGCGCTATCTCGGCGAAGGCGGCATCGGCAATGGCGAGCAGTTCCTGCGCTACGCCGCGACGCTGATCGGCGGCGGCGCCGCGTGGCGCGAGCCGGCGCCGCTGCTCCATGCCGGGCTCTATTGGCCGGGCCGCGAGCAGCCTTCGCTCGCGGAGCTGCGCCGGGAATGGCAAAGCGAAGCGCGGATCGCCGCGATCGTCTTCTACCGTGCGCTGGTGCAGGCAGGGAATCTCGCCGTGATCGATGCGTTGATCGCGGCGCTGGCACAGCGCGGCCTCAACCCGCTGCCGCTCTTCACCCTCTCGCTCAAAGATCCGCAAGCGGCGGCGATCATCGCCGCCGCGCTGGCCGAGGCGCCGCCCGATATCGTGCTCAACGGCACCGGGTTTGCCGTCTCGGCGCCGGGCGAGCCGCATCGCGCCGGGGTTCTCGACGCGGCGGATTGTCCGGTGCTGCAAGTGATTTTCGCCGGCGGCGACGAGACGGCCTGGCGGCGCGGCACGCGCGGGCTCGATGCGCGCGACATCGCCATGAATGTGGCGCTGCCCGAGATCGATGGCCGCATCATCACCCGCGCGCTCTCCTTCAAATCCGCGGCGCGGCGCGATCTGCTGACCGAGACCGATCTCGTTACCTATGCGCCGGTTGCCGACCGCGTCGCTTTCGTCGCCGAGCTGGCGCGGCGCTGGGTGCGGCTGCGCCGCGCGCCCGCGGCGGAGCGCCGCATCGCGCTGGTGCTGGCGAATTACCCGCACCGCGACGGCCGCATCGGCAATGGCGTCGGCCTTGATACGCCGCAAGCGGTGATCGAGGTGCTGCGCGCGCTGGCGGCGGCGGGCTACCGGGTCGAAGACATTCCCGCCGATGGCGACGCGCTGATCCGCCGCCTGCTCGCCGGTCCGACCAATGCCGATCGCTTCCGCCCCGTCGAAGAGAGCTTTCCGCGCAGCGATTACGCCGGTGTCTTCGCCGGTCTGCCGCTGGCGGTGCAGGACAAGGTGACGGAGCGCTGGGGCGCGCCCGAGCGCGATCCCTCTTTCCGCGAAAGCCGGCTCGATTGCGGCAGCTTCGCCATCGCCGCCATCCGCTGCGGCAATGTTGCGGTGGCGATCCAGCCCTCGCGCGGCTACGACATCGATCCCGCCGCCAGCTATCACGCGCCCGATCTCGTGCCGCCGCACGGCTATCTCGCCTTTTATGCCTGGATCGCCGACGGCTTGCGCGCCGATGCGGTGGTGCATATGGGCAAGCACGGCAATCTCGAATGGCTGCCGGGCAAGGCGCTGGCGCTGTCGGCGGAATGCTTCCCCGACGCCGCGCTAGGGCCGCTGCCGCATCTCTATCCCTTCATCGTCAACGATCCCGGCGAAGGCACGCAGGCAAAGCGCCGCGCCCAGGCGGTGATCATCGATCACCTGACGCCGCCGCTCACCCGCGCCGAAAGCTATGGCCGCCTTGCCGAGCTGGAGCGCCTCGTCGACGAATACTACGAGTCCGCCGGCAGCGATCCGCGCCGCCTCGCGCTGCTCTCGCGCCAGATCCTGGATCTCTTGCGCCTGACCGGGCTCGACCGCGATTGCGGCATTGCCGCCGGCGAGCCCGATGCCGCGGCCCTCGGCAAGCTCGACGCTTATCTTTGCGAATTGAAAGAGATGCAGATCCGCGACGGGCTCCACATCTTCGGCCGCGCGCCGGAGGGCGAGCAGCTGGTCGATCTCATCGTCGCGCTGGCGCGGCCGCCGCGCGGCACGGCGCCGGAGCAGACCTCGCTGATCCGCGCGCTTGCCGATGATCTGGCGCTGGCTTTCGATCCGCTCGCCGCCGAGCTCGGCGCGCCCTGGACGGGGAAACGGCCCAAGGCGCTCGCCGGCACCGGCGTCTGGCGCAGCGCCGGCGACACGGTGGAGCGGCTCGAGCATCTGGCGCGGCGTCTCGTCGCCGGTGAGCGCAAGCCCGGTCGCGGCTGGACGCGGACGCGCGCGGTGCTGCGCTGGATCGAGGGAACGCTGAAGCCGGCGGTTGCCGCCTGCGGCGAGGCCGAGCTTCAGGGGTTGCTCACGGGGCTTGCCGGCCGCTTCGTTCCGCCCGGGCCGTCCGGCGCGCCGACGCGCGGCCGGCCGGAGGTGCTGCCGACCGGGCGCAATTTCTATTCGCTCGACACGCGCGCCGTGCCGACGCCGGCGGCCTGGCAGCTCGGCTGGACATCGGCGCAGCTCCTCGTCGCGCGCCATGCGCAAGACCATGGTTCCTATCCCCGCCGCCTCGCGCTCTCGGCCTGGGGCACGTCGAATATGCGCACCGGCGGCGACGATGTGGCGCAGGCCCTGGCGCTGATGGGCGTCCGGCCGCAATGGGAGCCGAGAACCGGGCGCGTCTCGGGCTTCGAGATCCTGCCGGCGCGCCTGCTCGATCGGCCGCGCATCGACGTCACCTTGCGCGTCTCCGGCTTCTTCCGCGATGCCTTTCCCAATCTCATCGCGCTGGTCGACAGCGCCGCGCGCACCGTGGCGGCGCTCGACGAGCCCGGCGAGATCAATCCGCTCGCCGAGCGCGTCCGAACCGACCGCGCCCGGCTCGAAGCCGGCGGCGTGCCGGCGGAGGCGGCAGCGCGGCGCGCCGGACATCGCGTCTTCGGCGCCAAGCCCGGCGCTTATGGCGCGGGGCTGCAGGCGCTGATCGACGAACGCGGCTGGCGCGATGAGCGCGACCTCGCCGAGGCCTACCTTGCCTGGGGCGGCTATGCCTATGGCGCCGGCACCGAGGGCGTCGCCGAGCACGCCCTCTTCCGCGAGCGCCTGTCCGGGATCGAAGCGGTGGTGCAGAATCAGGACAATCGCGAGCACGATCTGCTCGACAGCGACGACTACTACCAGTTCGAGGGCGGGCTCGCCGCGGCGGTCACGCGGCTTTCCGGCACGCGGCCGGCGATCTACCACAACGACCATTCGCGGCCCGACCATCCGCGCATCGGACGGCTCGAGGCGGAGATCGCGCGCGTGGTGCGGGCGCGCGCCGTCAACCCGAAGTGGCTCGCCGGCGTGATGCGCCACGGCTACAAGGGCGCCGCCGAGATCGCCGCGACGGTCGACTATCTGTTCGCCTTCGCCGCGACCACCGGGGCGGTGCGCGACCATCATTTCGACGCAATCTACGACGCTTATGTCGCCGATCCGGCGGTCGCACGGTTCGTCGGCGACGCCAATCCGGCGGCGCTCCGCGAGATCGCGGCGCGGCTCGACGAGACGATCCGGCGCGGGCTGTGGCGCCCGCGATCGAACCAGGCGGGCGAGCGTCTGGCGGTGCTGATGCGCGGGGAGGCGGCATGAGCGCGCACGACGACGGCGACGACGCAGCGCTCGCCGAGACGCAACGCGCCGAGCAAGAGCTTGACCGGCGCCACGCCGAGAAGATGGCCAAGCGCAAGGCGGTGCGCGCCCGCATGCTCGCCACCAAGACCGAAGAGCGCGGCTTGCTGATCGTCCACACCGGGCTCGGTAAGGGCAAATCGACTGCGGCGTTCGGCCTGGCGCTGCGCACGCTCGGCCACGGCCTGCCGGTCGGCATCGTGCAGTTCGTCAAGGGCGCGTGGCAGAGCGGCGAGCGCGCCGTGCTCGAGCGCTTCCCCGATCTCGTCACCGTCAAGGCGATGGGCGAGGGCTTCACCTGGGACACGCAGGATCGCCAGCGCGACCTCAAGGCGGCGCGCCAGGCATGGGAAACCAGCAAGGCAATGCTCGCCGACCCGCGCTATCATCTCGTGATCCTCGACGAGCTCAATATCGTGCTGCGCTACGACTACCTGCCGCTCGACGAGGTGCTCGACACCCTGAAGGCGAAACGCTCCGACCTGCACGTCGTGGTGACGGGACGCAACGCCAAGCCGGAGCTGATCGAGCTGGCCGATCTGGTGACCGACATGACCCTGGTCAAGCATCCGTTCCGATCCGGCGTCAAAGCCCAAAAGGGAATCGAATTCTGAGGAGAGGTGAGATGCGCCGAATTGCCGTCCTTCTCGTTGCGCTGGTGACGCTCTCGATCGCGGCACCCGCGTTCGCAAGCGAGCAGCAGGAGCTGGTCGACCGCAGCAAGGTCCTGGTCGACCGCATGCGCCGCGACGCCAACATGGGCAAGTCGGTCACCGACTTCCTCGGCCGCGCCAAGGCGATCCTGATCGTGCCCAACCTGTGGCGCGCGGGGTTCTTCATCGGCGGCTCGGGCGGCTCGGGCGTGCTGCTCGCCAAGGGACCCGACGGCAGCTGGAGCGCGCCGGCGTTCTACGGCATCGGCGGCGGCTCGTTCGGTCTGCAGATCGGCGCCGAGATGCAGGAGCTGCTGCTGTTCGTGCTGACCGACGGCGGTCTCGACAAGCTGATGGACAACCAGGTGAAGATCGGCGCCGACCTGACCTTCGCGCTGGGGCCGGTCGGGGCCGGACTCGGCGGCGCCACGACACCCAATCTCGGCGCCGACCTGGTCGCCTTCTCGGGCGGGATCGGCCTGTACGGCGGGCTCAATCTCGAAGGCGGCCTGATCGCGACGCGCGAGGAATGGAACCGCGCCTATTACGGTGAAGGCGCGACCAGCCGCGAGATCGTCTTCAACCGGAAGTTCGACAATCCGGGCACGGCCGACCTCAAGGCGATCCTCGCGGCGCCGCCGCCCGCGCCGAAGTCCTGAGCGCCATGCGCGTGCCGGCGCTGATGGTCCAGGGCACCGGATCGGACGTCGGCAAGTCGTTGCTGGTCGCCGGGCTGGGGCGCGCCTTCAGCCGGCGCGGGCTCGCGGTGCGGCCGTTCAAGCCGCAGAACATGTCGAACAACGCCGCCGTCACCGGCGACGGCGGCGAGATCGGCCGCGCCCAGGCGCTGCAGGCGCGCGCCTGCCGCGTCGCCGCGTCGGTGCACATGAACCCGGTGCTCCTCAAGCCGCAATCGGAGGCGGGCGCGCAGGTGATCGTGCAGGGCAAGATGCTCGGCACGGTCGGCGCGCGCGACTATGGCGCGCTCAAGCCGAGCCTGCTGCCGCGCGTGCTCGAGAGCTTCGCCGCCGTCGCGGCGGGTGCCGACCTCGTGCTGGTCGAGGGCGCCGGAAGCGCCGCCGAGACCAACCTGCGCGCCGGCGACATCGCCAACATGGGCTTCGCCGAGGCCGCCGATCTGCCGGTCGTGCTGGTCGCCGACATCGACCGCGGCGGCGTGATCGCGAGCCTGGTCGGCACGCACCGCCTCTTGCCGGCGCCCGAGCGCGCGCGCCTCGCCGGCTACGTGATCAACAAGTTCCGCGGCGATCCGACGCTGTTCGAGCCGGCGCTCGCGACCATCGCGGCGCACACCGGGCTCGCCTGCCTGGGGATCGTGCCGTGGTTCGCCGCCGCCGGCCGCCTGCCGGCCGAGGATTCGATGGCGCTCGAGCGCCTGCCGGGAAGCGCCGCGCGCGCCGGTGCCATCAAGATCGCGGTGCCGCGCCTGCCGCGTATCGCCAACTTCGACGATCTCGACCCGCTCGCCGGCGAGCCCGACGTCGCGCTCGATCTCGTCGAGCCCGGGCGGCCGCTGCCGGCGGACGCCGACCTGATCCTGTTGCCCGGATCGAAGGCGACGCGCGCCGACCTCGCGGCGCTGATCGCCGAGGGCTGGGATATCGACCTGCGCGCGCACCTGCGCCGCGGACGCCCCGTGTTCGGCGTCTGCGGCGGCCTGCAGATGCTGGGCGAGCGCATCGCCGATCCGCTCGGCATCGAGGGCGCGCCGGGCGACAGCGCCGGCTTGGGCTTGCTCGCGCTGACGACCGAGCTGTCGGCCGACAAGACCCTGCGCGCCGCCGCGGGCCACGAGGCGACCGGCGGCGCCGCCGTGCACGGCTACGAGATGCATGTCGGCCGCACCGAC
>DATJLU010000085.1:0-23801 GCA_035509275.1 Allostellaceae bacterium
CGCGTTGAAAACGCCATCTGCCGGCTCAAAGACTTCAGGCGCATCGCCACCCGCTACGACAAGTTGGCACGAAACTTCCTGGCAGCAGTCTGCCTTGTCGCCGCTATCGTCTGGTGGATTTTATGAGTCTGGACCCTAGCCGCCTCAGGATGCCTGCTCGGCGTCCTCGAGCTTCCCCAACTCTGCGGCTATGACGCGCTAACCCCCGCCCCTCAGACGGTTGACGAAATCAGCAAGCCCGATCTGGCGGTCGTTGCGGACGCGCTCGGCGGCGAGGATCGCCTGCACGCGGCGGACGCTCTCCTCGAGGTCGCGGTTGACGATGATGTAGTCGTATTCCGGCCAATGGCTCATCTCGTCCGTCGATTTCGCCATGCGCGCCTGCACCACCCCTTCGCTGTCCTGGGCGCGGGTTCGGAGGCGCTGCTCGAGCGCGGCCATGCTCGGCGGCAGGATGAACACCGAGACCAGATCGCCGCGCACCGTCGATTTGAGCTGCTGCGTTCCCTGCCAGTCGATGTCGCTGACGATGTCGCCGCCAGCGCCGAGCACCGCTTCCACCGGCGCGCGCGGCGTGCCGTAGCAATTGCCGAAGACCACGGCATGCTCGAGCAGCTCGCCCTTGGCCACCATCTCGTCGAACGCGGCCTGGCTGATGAAGTGATAATGCTGGCCGTCGACCTCGCCGGCACGCTTCGGCCGCGTCGTCACCGAGACCGAGATCTTGACGTTGGCGTCGCGCTGAACGAGGGCCCGGGTGATGGTGGTCTTGCCGGCGCCGGAGGGGGATGAGAGCACCAGCAGAATGCCGCGCCGGGCGATCTCGGGCGCGCTCATCGCCGCCGCCTATTCAAGATTCTGCACCTGCTCGCGGAGCTGCTCGATCGAGGCCTTGAGGCCGAGCCCGATCCGCGTCAGCGCCACATCCGCCGATTTCGAGCACAGGGTATTGGCCTCGCGGTTGAACTCCTGGCAGAGGAAATCGAACCGCCGGCCGACCGCGCCGCCTTCGGCGAGCAGCTCCTGCGCGGCGACGATATGGGCGGAGAGCCGGTCGAGCTCCTCGCGGATATCCGCCTTGGCGACGAGCAGCGCCGCTTCCTGGGCGAGGCGCTCCGGCGGCAGAGCCGGCGACGCGCCGAGCAGCTCCGCCACCATGTCGGCAAGCCGCGCCTTGAGCGCCTCGGGCTGGACGGCGGCGTTGTCCTCGGCCTGCGCCACCAGCCGCGCGATCTCGGCGAGGCGCGCCACGACCACCGGAATGAGCCGCTCGCCTTCCGCCGCCCGCATCGTTGCGAGCCCCGCCAGCGCGCGCTCGAAACTCGCGACCAGGGCCGCCTGGCGCCGCTCGCGGCAGGCCTCGTCCTCGACCTCCTCGCCGCTTTCGAGCACGCCGCGCAGCGCCAGGAGACCGTCGGCGCGCGGCGCCGCAGCCTTGCCCTCGGCGACCAGCTCCTGCGCCAGCGCCACCACCTGGGCAAGCGCCTCGCGATTGATGCGCACGCCGCCGAAGCCGGTGGCCTTGGTCAGGGTCAGGGTGACCGACACCGCGCCGCGCTTCAGCCGCTGCGCCAGCGCAGCGCGCAACGGCAACTCCAGCGCGTCGAGACCCGGCGGCACGCGCACGCGCAGGTCGAGCGACTTGCTGTTGACGCTCTTCACTTCCCAGACCCAAGAGACTCCGTCCTCATGCCCCTCCGCGCGGGCAAAGCCGGTCATGCTGGAGACGGTCACGCGCTCACACCCCCCTCGACGCCGCAGCATCGCCGGGGTTATAGCCTTCGCCGCATCCGGCAACAACAAACCCGGCAAGCCGCCATGGCCGACGCTGCGCGAAGCCTGCTCATCACCGGCGCGTCGAGCGGCATCGGCGAAGCGCTCGCCCGCCATTATGCGGCGCCGGGCGTGGCGCTGGCGCTCACCGGGCGCGACAGCGACCGCCTCGCCGCGGTCGCCGCGGCTTGCCGGACGCAAGGCGCCGCGGTCGAGTCCGCCGTGCTCGACGTCACCGACCGCGGCGGACTCGGCACCTGGATCGAGCGGGTGGATGACGGCACGCCGCTCGACCTGGTGATCGCCAATGCGGGGATCTCGGCCGCCAGCGGCCGGGCGCGCGAAAGCGAAGCGGTGGCGCGGCGGGTCCTTGCCGTCAACCTCGACGGCGTCCTCAACACGGTCTTTCCGGTGCTGCCGCGCTTCATCGCCCGGCGCCGCGGCCAGATCGCGCTGATGAGCTCGCTCGCGGGTTTTCGCGGCCTGCCGACCGCGCCCGCCTACTCCGCGTCGAAGGCGGCGGTGAAATCGCTGGGCGAAGCCTGGCGGGTGCAGCTGGCGCCGGACGGCATCCGCGTCTCGGTGATCTGCCCCGGCTTCGTCACCACGCGCATGACCGCCCGCAACAATTTCGCCATGCCGTTCCTGATGCCGGCGGAGCGCGCGGCGGAGATCATCGCCCGCGGCCTCGCGCGCAATGACGGCCGGATCGCCTTCCCCTGGCCGATGGCGGCTGGAGCCTGGCTATTGGGCGCCTTGCCGTGGCGGCTCGGCGACGCCGCAGCGCGCCGGGCGGCCCGGTCGGGCTAGCACCGGTTCGCAACTAGAATCGACGCACGAGATCCAGTACCGCGTCTGCCGTCTCGCGCGGCGCGTCCTGCGGCACGCAGTGGCCGGCGCCGCGGACCAGGCGGCGCTCGTAGAATCCGGTGAAATGCCGCGCATGACCATCGGCGGATGGCGGCGGGGAGATCCCGTCGCCGGTGCCATGCAGATTGATCGTCGGCACGGATATCGATGGCTGCGCCGCCAAGCTGAGCTCGAGTGCTGCCAGCGACGGATCGCCCGGCGCGTAGCCATAGCGCACGCGATAGGAGTGGATCACCACCTCGACGAAATCCGGATTATCGAACGCGGGCGCGCTCGCTAGAAACGCCGTCTCATCGAACGGCCGCTCCAGCGACCAGAGGCGCCACAACAGCTTTGCGATGTCGCGCCGGTTCTCGGTCAATCCGGCGCGACCCCGTTCGCTGTGGAAATAATACTGGTACCAGGCGCGATGCTCCTTCTCGGCTGAGGCCGGCTTCACCGAGCCCGCAACGTCGTGCACATTATAGCCAGCCCCGGTGACCAGGCCGCGCACGTGCTCCGGCCACAACGCGGACACCACGCAGCAGGCGCGTCCACCCCAATCGTAACCGCATAGGAATGCGCGATCGATGCGGAGCGCAGCCATCAGTTCCTTCAGATCGTTGCCGAGTGCGGCCTGCTCGCCCGAGCGCATCGTGTCTTGCGAGAGAAACCGGGTCGGTCCATAGCCGCGCAGGTAGGGAACGATCGAGCGGCAGCCTGCCGCGGTCAGCAGCGGCACAACGTCGTCATAGCAGCGCGGGTCATACGGGAACCCGTGCATCAGGAACACGGGTGCACCGTCCGCGGGTCCGTTCTCCTCATAAGCGACGTCGAGAACCGACGTGCGGATGTGTTTGGCCGCCGACATAGCATACTCCCTGTTCCGAGCCCTCGGCCCGCGCGGCGCCCGCCCCGCGAAGCACGACGCGCAGAGGCGCGAGCAGAGTGGCGGCGCAATCTAGCGCGCCCCCCTCGCAATGTCCGCTTCCGGGCACTTCGACGATGCCGTGGCCGGCCGCCCCGCCGGCGACGCCTAGCGGGATTCGATACCGCGTTTCTCGGGGAGAATAGACGCGGGGATGCCAGCATCACCTGATGGAGATTTCAAGCGAAGCCCTGCTCGTATGCGGAGATGGCAGGCGCATCGTTGATACCTTTCCGGCGCAGGATGGCCTCCATAGGCAGGCGACGGTTGCGTCCGTCGCACTACCTGTTGATCAGCGGCGCCATCATTGTCCTGCTCCTGCTCGGAGCGGGCGGCTTGGCGCTGCTTTATCCGGCGGTTCCGCGCGAGATCGTCATGGCAACCGGTTCGGAAGGTGGTGGCTATGCCGCGTTCGGCGAGCGGTATCGGCAAATCCTTGCCCGGCAGGGCATAACGCTGACCCTCCTGCACACCCGCGGTTCGATCGAGAACCTGTCGCGGTTGCACGATCCCGATTCCGGCACGAGCATCGCCTTGGTCCAAGGCGGCCTCGCGCGCCCGCAGCAATTTCCGAACCTGGTTTCGCTGGGAACCGTATCCGTCGAGCCGCTGTGGGTGTTTTATCGTCCGGCGCCAGAGCGGCTCGACCAACTCAAGCAATTGCGCGGCATGCGCGTCGCCATCGGACCGCAAGGAAGCGGCATGCACGTTCATGCGCTCGCCTTGCTGGCGCTGAACGGCATCGACGACCAGAACACCACGCTGTTGCCGTTGACGCCCGCAGAAGCCGCCAAGCAGCTCCTGTCGGGGGAGATCCAGGCGGCAATGCTTGTCGACGCGGCGGGTGCTCCGGCGGTGCAACAGCTGCTCGGAGCCCCCGGCATCCAGCTCCTGTCGTTGCGCCAGGCCGATGCTTACGTCGCCCGCCTCCCCTACCTGTCGCGGGTGGTTCTGCCGGCCGGCTTCGTCGACCTGGCGCATGGCCGACCGGCGGCAGATGTGGAGATGGTCGCGGTCAAGACCAATCTCGTCGTCCTCCGCGACCTGCCGTCGCCGATTCAATATCTGCTGCTGGAAGCCGCAACCAAGATCCACTCCCAGCCAGGCGTTTTCCAATCGGCGGGGGAGTTTCCGGCCGCCGAAGAAACCGATCTGCCGCTGAGCGCGGACGCGCTGCAATTCTATAAATCCGGCCCGCCCCTGCTGCAGCGCGAGCTGCCGCTCTGGCTCGCGGTGCTGATCAAGCAGCTCGCGATCATCCTTCTGCCGATCGTCGCGGTGGGATACCCTTTGCTCCACACGCTGCCGGCCGCCAAAGACTGGTGGATGCGGCGGCGCGTCCACATGCTCTATGGCGAGCTCAAGCTGCTCGAACGGGAGCTCAAAGAGCACGCCCAGGAGCAGCGCGCGGCAGAGCTGTCCGACCTTACGCGATTGGAATACCTCGCGGCGCATCTTCAAGTGCCGAATTCCTACGCGCACCTGCTCTACGCCTTGCAGCAGGACATCGATCTCGTGCGCGCCCGGGTCGATCGGACGATCCTGACGGAAAGCTAACCCCGAAGGGCGCGCGGACCTCTTTCACGCGTCTCCATGGCCCTGAGGGCAGGCCACCTTGTCATCGTCGCTGCGGGGGCGAGCCGCCTGCCGAGTCCGACATGGCCGTTTCGGGCGGCGGCAATCTCGCCACCTCCACGGGCACGCCCGTGCGCTGCAGGCCCGCCTGGCGAACCGCGTCCCAATCGACGAGGCTGGCGTGCTCGCCCGCAGCGGCGCTAACGCGGGCAACCAAATCGCCAGGTATTTCCGGTGTGACGGCGGCCGAATTATCGATTTCCTCGGCCTGCGATTTGCTCGGGTGGACTTCGACGAAGAGGATGTTGCCGATCCATGCGGCTTCCACCGCTTGCCGCACCACCCGGACGGGCGTGCCGACCCTGACCGCGTGGAAGAGGCGCTCAATATCTTCCGCGTAGAGCCGGATGCAGCCATGGCTGACATTGCGGCCAACACCGTCGGGTTTGTTGGTTCCGTGGATCAAGTAATCCGGCCAGCCGAGATGCAGCGCGAAGGCGCCGAGAGGGTTGTCGGGACCGGGGGGAATGGCCACGGGAAGATCGGGTTCCGTCATGCGGATCGAAGGCGGTGGGTACCAAGTGGGATTGGCTTCCTTTCGGACGATGGAGGTGACGCCCAGCGGTGTCGTGTCGCCAATTGCGCCGATGCCGATCGGATAGGTTTCGACGCGGCCACCGCCCGGGGGAAAATAGAACAGGCGCCATTCCGCAAGGTTGACGACGATACCCTTGTGGGGCGCGTCGGGCAGGATATAGCGCGTCGGCAACGTGATCCGCGTTCCTGTGCCGGGCACCCAGGGGTCGACCCCAGGGTTGGCGGCCATGAGCTGAACAAAGCCGAGATCGTAGGCGCGCGCGACATCCAGCAGGACGTCGCGCGCGTGCGTGACATAGACACCGAGGCCGCCAACGGCCATCTGATGATCGCCGAGTGAGTACTCGGCTGCAGCCGCCGGCGTCGCGGCAAGCGACAGGGCCAAAGCCAACCAAAGCCGCGATCGGTGCGACCGCACGGTCCGGATCGCTCGAGCAATCGCACCGGTCGTGCCGGTCACAGCGCCGCCGAGCTGCCGACGCAATCACCATCCACGCGTACGGAAGCCACCCTTCTGCCGCGATGGGCAAATCCCCGATCGAATTCACCAGAAGGGACATGCAGCCAAACATATCCGGGCGCTGGCAGTCCCGAGATCGTGGCCTGTGCTGTCGCGTCGTCGGCGACGGGGTGGTCTGTACCGCCGAGCACCATGCAAGCGGAGAGCGGCGCCGCGAAAATCATTACCGCCAGCAAGCTCTGACGCATCGATGTTTCCTTTGACGCCGCCGGCCGGCGCGTGCTCGCGTCCGCTTGACCGGCTTTCTCCGGACCTCGGATTGTCACCCGCTTGCGATCCGCCGTGATCACGTTTCGCCGCGCTAAGCTCCGCGGGTCGTCCCGGCGCCGGTGGCCGAAGCAAATTTTGCAGCGGGGTTAGGGCCGAACGCAACTAACAAAAGTTTCATTGATCTTTTGAGTCTCGCCGATCAGTAGAGCGACCCGCATGGGTATCGGCGCTTCGGTTTACGGGTGCAACCCTGGCCGCGCCGCGACGCGGCCGGTCTCACTGCGCGCCGCCGGCTCCGGATTCGGCGCGGCGCAGCTGGGTGACGTTGCGGTTGTGCTCGGCGAGGGTGCGGGCGAAAGCATGGCCGCCCGTGCCGTCGGCAACGAAGTAGAGATCGTCGCTGTCGGCCGGATGCAGCACGGCGCGCAGCGCGGCAAGACCCGGATTGTCGATCGGCGTCGGCGGCAGCCCGTCGTGAAGATAGGTGTTGTAGGGCGAATCGAGCGTCAGATCCTCATGGCCCAGAGCATGGTCGAGCGGCTTGGTGCCACCATCGGTCAGCGCATAATCGACGGTCGGATCCGCCTGCAGTTTCATGCCGAGCTTGAGCCGGTTGAGGAACACCGCCGCGATATGCGGGCGCTCATCCTCGCGCGCCGTCTCCTTCTCGACGATCGAGGCGAGGGTCACCGCCGCCTCGGCGTTCGTGAGCGTCAGGTTGGCGCTGCGGTCCTTCCAGGCCGCCGCCAGGGCTCGAGCCATGGCGCGGTGCATGCGCGCCAGGATGTCCTCGCGGCGCTCGCCGAGCACATAGAAATAGGTGTCCGGCAACAGGCTGCCTTCCGGCGGCACGCGATCGACTTTACCTTCGAGCGCCGTCTGCTGATCGAGCAGCGCCACGATCTCTGCGCTGCTGAGACCCTCGGGCACGGTGACGCGGTGTTGCACGACCCGTCCGCTGGCGATCAGTGCCGCCGCCGCACGCGGGCTGATCGCAGCGGCGAATTCGTACTCGCCGGCCTTCAGCGCGCCAAGCCGGCGATCGGCGGCGATGCCGGCGATGAAGAACCAGGGATGGTCGATGATGCCGTTTTGCGCCAGCGTCCGCGCCACGGCATTGGTGCCGGCGCCGCGCGGGATGACGATGATCTTGCTGGCGGCCAGGGGGCCCGGCGCGGTGTAGTCGCGCCAGACCCAGAAGGCGGTGCCCACGACCGCGGCCGCCGACGCGACAAGCGCGAGCAGCACCGCGCCGAGCCAAAGCCGGCGCGCCCCGCCGGGCATTCAGGGGGCCTGCGCGAAGACGAGCGAGGCGTTCGTCCCGCCGAAGCCGAAAGAATTGGAGAGCACGTAATGCACGCGCCGCTCCTTCGCCCGCAGCGGCACCAGATCGATGTCGCAGCTCGGCGACGGATGCTCGAGGTTGAGCGTCGGTGGCACGACCCCGTCGCGCATCGCCAGGATCGAGAAGATCGCCTCGACGCTGCCGGCGGCGCCGAGGAGGTGACCGATCGATGATTTGGTCGACGACATCGACAGCTTGTAGGCGTGATCGCCGAACAGCCGCTTGACGGCGCCGAGCTCGATCTCGTCGCCGAGCGGCGTCGAGGTGCCGTGGGCGTTGATGTAATCGATCTGCTCGGGATCGAGCTTCGCCCGCTTCAGCGCATTGCGCATGGCGCGAAAGGCGCCGTTGCCGTCCTCCGCCGGAGCGGTGATGTGGTGCGCATCGCCCGAGAGGCCGTAGCCGATCACCTCGGCATAGATCTTGGCGCCGCGCTTCTTGGCATGCTCGAGCTCCTCGAGCACGAGCACGCCGGCGCCCTCGCCCATGACGAAACCGTCGCGCGCTTCGTCCCACGGGCGCGAGGCCCGGCTCGGCTCATCGTTGAACGCCGTCGACAGCGCACGCGCCGCGGCGAACCCGGCAAGGCCGAGCCGGCAGATGGCGGCCTCGGCGCCGCCGCAGACCATGACATCGGCATCGTCCCACATGATGAGGCGCGCCGCATCGCCGATGGCATGGGCGCCGGTGGAGCACGCCGTCACCACGGCATGATTGGGACCGGTGAAGCCGTAGCGGATCGACACATGGCCCGAGGCGAGGTTGATCAGATTCGCCGGGATGAAGAACGGCGACAGCCGGCGCGGCCCGCGCTCATGCAGCGTGATCGCGCCTTCGGTGATGCCGGGCAGGCCGCCGATGCCCGAACCGATCATCACGCCCGAGCGCTCGCGCTCCTCGGGATCGGCGGGCTTCCAGCCGGCATCGGCGACCGCCTGCTCCGCCGCCGCGAGCGCATAGACGATGAACTCGTCCATCTTGCGCTGCTCCTTGGGCGCGACCCAATCGTCGGCGTTGAAATCGCCGGAAGCGGTATCGCCGCGCGGCACCTGACCCGCGATCTTGGCCGGCAGATCGGCGACATCGAAACTCTGGATCGCGCGGATGCCCGACTGGCCCTCGATGAGGCGTTTCCAGACGCGCTCCGCCCCCACCCCGAGCGGGGTGACGAGACCAATACCGGTGACGACGACTCGTCTCATGCCTTAAGGCTGAATAACATTGCCGGAAGCCGGATAGCGGCCCTACTTGTGCGCTTCGATGAAGTTGACCGCGTCCTTGACGGTCACGATCTTCTCCGCGGCGTCATCGGGAATCTCGCACCCGAACTCCTCCTCGAAGGCCATCACCAGCTCGACTGTGTCGAGGCTGTCGGCTCCGAGATCGTCGATGAAGCTGGCGTTGTCGGTCACCTTGGACTCGTCGACGCCAAGATGCTCCACCACAATCTTTTTTACTCGCTCGGCGACATCGCTCATAGGTTTATACCTCGACGGATGAACGGGCTTGTGGACTTGGCTTTCGGCGCCGCGCCGGACCGCTGGAACGCCCGGACCCGATCGTTGCCCCATTCGCGAGCGGGCCGAAAGCGCCGGTCACATAACATAGTTTATGACGGTTTGCCAGCATCGCCCCCCGGCGCCCCCACCGCGTGCTAAATCATGGCCATTCCGCCGTTGACGTGCAAGGTGTGGCCGGTGACGTAGCGCGCCTCGTCGCTTGCCAGGAAAAGGACGCAGGCGGCGACCTCTGCCGCGGTGCCGACACGCCCCATCGGAATCACCGTCGCCAAGCGCTGGCGCTGCTCTTCGCTCAGCGCGTCGGTCATCGCCGTGGCGATGAAGCCCGGCGCGACGCAATTGACGGTGATGCCGCGCGTCGCCACCTCGGCGGCCAGCGCCTTCGACATGCCGATCATCCCGGCCTTGGCCGCGGCGTAATTGGCCTGGCCCGGATTTCCGGTCACGCCGACGATCGAGGTAATGCCGATGATACGGCCCCAACGCCGCTTCATCATGCCGCGCAGCGCGGCGCGCGCCAGACGAAAGCCGGCGCTGAGATCGATGTCGATGACCTTCTGCCAATCCTCGTCCTTCATACGCAGCGCGAGCTGATCGCGCGTCAGCCCGGCATTGTTGACGAGAATGTCGAGCTGCCCCGCGGCGGCTTCGGCGGCCTTGACCAGCGCGTCACCGGCGCCGGGATCGGCGAGATCGGCGGTTGCGACGAAAGCGCGCTCGCCGAGCTCGGCGGCCAGCGCCTCGAGCGCCGGCTGGCGGGTGCCGGTCACCACGATTTTGGCGCCGGCCTGATGGAGCGCGCGGGCGATGGCCTGGCCGATACCGCCCGAAGCGCCGGTGACCAGCGCGGCCTTGCCGCCGAGGTCGAACATGAGCTTAGGCTCCTGGATCCTCAGAGCGTTTTGACGAAAGCGTCGATTTCCGCCGGCGTCCCGATCGAGACCGCGGTCAGCTCGCGATCGATGCGTTTGGCAAGTCCGCTCAGCACCCGGCCGGCGCCGAGCTCGACCAGCTCGTGCACGCCCGCTGCCTTCATCGCCAGCACGCTTTCGCGCCAGCGCACGAGGCCGGTGACCTGCTCGACGAGAAGCCGCCGGATCTCGTCGGGATCGCTGACCGGCGCGGCGGTGACATTGGCGATGAGCGGCACATGCGGCTCGCGCAGGGAAATCTCGGACAGCGCCTCTTCCATCTCGCGCGCCGCCGGCGCCATCAGCGCACAATGAAAGGGCGCGCTCACCGGCAGCATGATCGAGCGCTTGGCCCCTTTCGTCGCAGCCGCCGCGACCGCGCGCTCGACCGCGGCCCGGTCGCCGCTGACCACGACCTGGCCCGCGCCGTTATCATTGGCGACGCCGCAGACCTCGCCCACCGCAGCTTCCGAGGCGACCGCGCGCGCGGCGTCGAGATCGAGCCCGAGGAGTGCCGCCATGGCGCCGGCGCCGACCGGCACGGCGCGCTGCATTGCCCGGCCGCGCCGCTTCAAAAGCCGTGCGGCATCGGCCAGCGAGAGCGCGCGCGCCGCCGCCAGCGCCGAGTATTCGCCGAGCGAGTGGCCGGCGACGAAGGCGACATCGCGCGTCAGCTCGAGCCCGGCCTCGCGCTCGATGACGCGCAGCGCCGCAAGGCTCACCGCCATCAGCGCCGGCTGCGCATTCTCGGTGAGCGTCAGCTCGTCCTCGGGACCTTCGAACATCAGCCGCGACAGATTCTGACGCAGCGCTTCGTCGACCTCGCCGAAGACGTCGCGCGCCGCCGCGAAAGCGCCGGCGAGCTCCTTTCCCATGCCGACGGCCTGGGAGCCTTGCCCGGGAAAGACCAGTGCGCGCGTCATCTCCGCGTCGTCTTCAGAATAGAGTGAGGCGATAGTTGTGGCACCGAGCTTCCTCGTCGACGAGCTGCTTGTCATTTTCGGCGGCCAGCGTCTCGACTTTCACCGTGTCGTAGCCGCGCGTACAAATCTGGTTGATCCTGGCATCGAGAAAGCGCCGCATCTCGGCATCATCGGCGGCCGTGGTCGCGCCGGCGGCGCGGTCGCCGGAGACACCAAAGGTGAGACGGTCGGGCGGATGCGGCGTGGTGCAACCGCCGGCAGAGACGGCAAGCGCAGCGACCAGGAGCCAACGATGCATGGCACGTCCTCGGCGAAATAAGCGCCCGGGGATAGCATTGCCCTGGCATGGTGTCCAGCATCACAACCGACGCGGGCAGACGTGGGTATAGCCGGGCGGGCCGCATTGGCGGACTTGCGCCGACGCTCGCCTCGTGTATAGTGCGCCCCCTCCTTGCCGGCCGGTGCCGGCTAGGCCCGGGCGGCTGACCGTCGGACCATCCGACCAGCGCCGGGCCGCAAACAGCCATAAGGAGCCTTGGTTTCATGCCTCTCTACGAGAATGTATTCATTGCGCGCCAGGACATCTCGGCGGCGCAGGTCGAGGCGTTGGCGGACGGCTTCACGACCTTGGTCACCGAGAATGGCGGCCAGGTCAGCAAGCGCGAATATTGGGGCCTGCGCAACATCGCCTACCGCATCAAGAAGAACCGCAAAGGGCATTACGTTCTGCTCAACCTCGACGCGCCGCCGGCGGCGGTGAACGAGCTCGAGCGGAACATGCGCATCAACGAGGACGTCATCCGCTACCTCACGGTGCGGGTGGAAGCGCTCGAAGAGGGGCCGTCGGCCGTGATGCAAAGCCGCGGACGCGGCGAGGAGCGCGATCGCGAGCGCGGCCGCCGCAGCTATGGCGATCGCGAGCGCGAGGAAGCGCCGCGCGCCGCCGAAGGAGGTGAGGAATGAGCGACGGTCACGCTTCGGGCGGCGGTCGTCCGGCGGCGCGGCGGCCGTTCTTCCGCCGGCGCAAATCCTGCCCGTTCTCCGGGCCGCACGCGCCGAAGATCGACTACAAGGACGTGAAGCTGCTGCAGCGCTTCATCTCCGAGCGCGGCAAGATCGTGCCGAGCCGCATCACCGCGGTCTCGACCTTGAAGCAGCGCGAGCTCGCCCAGGCGATCAAGCGCGCCCGCTTCCTCGGCCTCTTGCCCTACAGCGTGCAGTAGGAGGCGGCGATGGTCGATGTCATCCTGCTCGAGCGCGTCGAGAATCTGGGCCAGATGGGCCAGGTCGTCAAAGTGCGCCCGGGCTATGCCCGCAACTATCTGCTGCCGCAGAAAAAGGCATTGCGCGCCACCAAGGAGAACCTGGCCTATTTCGAGAAGCAGCGGGCTCAGCTCGAGGCGCAGAATCTCCAGCGGCGCAGCGAGGCCGAGCAGGTCGCGAAAAAGCTCGACGGCGTCTCCGTCATCGTCATCCGCCAGGCCGGCGAAAGCGGCCAGCTCTACGGCTCGGTGACGGCGCGCGACGTCGCCACCGCCGTGACCGAGGCCGGCTTCACCATCGGCCGCAGCCAGGTGGTGCAGGAAAAGGCGATCAAAACCCTCGGTCTCTACAAGCAGCGCGTCGTGCTGCACCCCGAGGTGTCGGTGACGGTCACGGTCAATGTGGCCCAGTCGCGCGAAGAGGCCGAGATGCAGGCCAAGGGCGCCGATCCGGTCCGCCTCGCCCAGGAGGCGGCGGCACGCGAAGCGGCCGCTGCGGCCGACGCCGGCGCCGCGGCACCCGAAGGCGGAGCCGCCGCGCAGGGGTGAGACGGCGTCGGCGGCGTCTCTGGTCCGACAAATCCATTTCGCCAGGGTCGATGCTTCGACGACGGATGGATTCCCGCTTTCGCGGGAATGACGGAATAGTTTGATTTTGCTTTAGTATTTCGTCACCACCGCGAAAGCGGGGGTCCATTTCGACGCCGCGCGGCGTTCGCGTCCGGCCCTACCCGCCCGCCAGGCGGCTCTGGATGTTGATCTCCGCGGTCAGCGTGCGATGCACGGGGCACATCGCGGCGATCTCCATCAGCCGGGTGCGCTGCGCCGCATCGAGCGGTCCCGAAAGCTCGATCTCGCACTCGATACGGTCGACGAGACCGCTCTTGGTCTCGCATTCGGCGCAATCCTCGGCGTGGACCCGGGCGTGGCGCAAGCGCACCGCCACGCGCTCGAGCGGCCATTGCTTGCGCCGCGCATAGAGGCGCAGGGTCATCGCCGTGCAGGCGCCGAGGCTCATCAGCAGCAGTTCGTAAGGATTGGGGCCGGCATCCGTGCCGCCAGACGGCACCGGCTCATCGGCAATGAGCTGGTGCCGGCCATCGAGCAGATATTGCTTGAAGAGCCCCTCGCCGCTCTCGACCACGAGCACGCTGCCCGGTGCGACCGGCAGCCCCAGAGACGCCTCGCTCATCCCACTCTCCACCGCTTGCCTTGCCGACGCCGCCTATCTTGCCCCGGCCGCCGGCGCGCGCCAAATCAGCCCGCCGCGCGGACCATGTCCGCGAGAATCACGGCGCGCTGGCACTCGAAATTCGCGCTCGAGGATGTGGCCGGGCTGGACGCAGCTTGCCCCTGGCCATGCTCTGACGGAATGGAATGGTTTCAACTCAACCCCTTGTGCCCGCCCCCTCAAGTGCTAGATAGTTGATATCCAACGAGTCGTTGCAGCCGAGGGAGGAAGGCACCGATGCTGTTGGCCTATCTACTCCGTAACCTCGTGCGCGAGGGGACGCTGCGCGTCGTCGACGCGCATGGCACGGTCCATAGCTTTGCCGGCGAGCCCGGTCCCAACATCACCATCCGGCTGCACGACGCCGCGCTCGGCTACAAGCTGTTCCTCAACCCGCGCCTCTATCTCGGCGAGGCGTTCATGGACGGCACGCTGACGGTGGAAGACGCCACCGTCTACGATTTCCTGAATTTCATGGCCATCAACCTCAACCTCGCGCCGCGCACGGCGCTGACGCCGTTCTACCAAGGCTTTGGCCGCGCCTTCCGCATTTTCCAGCAGTACAATCCGCTGCGGCGCGCGCGCGCCAATGTCGCGCATCACTACGACCTTTCCGACACGCTCTACGATCTCTTCCTCGATGCCGACCGGCAGTATTCCTGCGCTTATTTTTTGGCGCCCGAGCAGAGCATCGAAGTGGCGCAAGCCAACAAGAAGCGCCACATCGCGGCGAAGCTGCTGCTGAAGCCCGGGCAGAGCGTGCTCGATATCGGCTGCGGCTGGGGCGGCCTCGCGCTCTATCTCGCCCGCGAATGCGGCGTCTCGGTGACCGGGCTCACCTTGTCGGAGGAGCAGCTCAAGCTGGCGCGGCAGCGCGCCGCCGATGCCGGCCTTGCCGATCGCGTGCGCTTCGAGCTTTGCGATTACCGGCAAGCCGCCGGCCGTTACGACCGGATCGTCTCGATCGGCATGTTCGAGCATGTCGGCGTCGTGCATTACCCCGTCTTCTTCCGCAAGGTGAAGGAGCTGCTCGCCGAGGATGGCGTCGCCCTCCTCCATTCAATCGGCCGCCATGACGGACCGGGCGCGACCAACCCCTGGTTGCGCAAGTACATCTTCCCCGGCGGCTATTCTCCGGCGGTCTCCGAGGTGGTGCCGGTGGTCGAGCGCACCGGACTCTGGATCACCGATATCGAGATCCTGCGGCTGCACTATGCCGAGACGCTGCGCGCCTGGCGGCAGCGCTTCAACGCCAATCGCGAGCGCGTGCGCGCGCTCTACGATGAGCGCTTCTGTCGCATGTGGGAATTCTACCTGGCCGGCTCCGAGGTCGCCTTCCGCCAGCAAGGCCACATGAATTTCCAGATGCAGCTGGCCAGGCGCGTCGATACCGTGCCGCTGACGCGCGACTACATCACCGAGTGGGAGCGCAGCCACCGCGCGCCCGAAGCCGAGCGAGTCGGCATCGCGCGGCGCGCCTGACGCAGAGCGGTTGCCCGACGATATCGAATTCGGCGTCCCCGCCTTCCACAGCCCTGTGTATCGAATCGCGATGTTCTCCGGGGTCGCGAGTTGGTAGCATTAGGGTGTACTTTTATCGCACCCTGTTCCTTGTGGCTGGTCATGGAATCCGCAGCGCCCTCCGCTCCCTCGAATGTCACCCCGTTGCGGGAGGGCGATGGCGCCTATCGCTCGCCGCCGCACAATATCGAAGCCGAGCAGGCGCTGCTGGGCGCCATCCTGGTCAACAACACGGCCTACCACCGCGTGTCGGAGTTCCTGGTCGCCGAGCATTTCGCGGAAGGCGTGCATGGCCGCATCTATGCCGCGATCACGAAGCTGATCGAGCGCGGGCAGATCGCCAATCCGGTGACGCTGAAGAACCTGTTCGACCAGGACGGCGCGCTGGCCGAGATCGGCGGGGCGCAATATCTGGCGCGACTCGCCACCTCGGTCGTGACCATCATCAATGCCGAGGATTATGGCCGCACCATCCACGACCTCTATCTGCGCCGCCAACTGATCACCATCGGCGAGGACACGGTCAACGACGCCTATGACTACGATCTCGACCGCAGCGCCGCGGCGCAGATCGAGCAAGCCGAGAAAAAGCTCTTCGATCTGGCCGAGACGGGCCAATTCGAAGGCGGCTTTCGCCCGTTCAACCAGGCGCTCGCCGAGGCGATCGGCATGGCCGAGGCGGCGTTCAAGCGCAGCGGCCGCACCACCGGCGTCTCGACTGGCTTCACCGATCTCGACAAGCTGCTGGGCGGGCTCCATCCCTCGGATCTGATCGTCCTTGCCGGCCGCCCGTCGATGGGCAAAACCGCGCTGGCGACCAATATCGGCTTCAACGCCGCCAAGGCGTTCCGGCCGACTCGCGCCCCGGACGGCCGAGTCGTGGCGGAGGACGGCGCCGTGGTCGGCTTCTTCTCGCTCGAAATGTCGGCCGAGCAGCTGGCGACACGCGTGCTGTCGGAAGAGTCCGGCGTCGCCTCCGACCGCATCCGCCGCGGCGACGTCTCGCATGATGATTTCGGCAGATTCGTGCAGGCGAGCCAGAAGCTCGCCTCGGTGCCGCTCTTCATCGACGACACCCCTGCCCTCACCATCGCGGGCCTGCGCACGCGCGCGCGGCGCCTGATGCGCCAGCAGGGCCTCGGCGTCATCATGGTCGACTATCTGCAACTGCTGCGCGGCTCGGCCGAAAGCGCCGAGAACCGCGTCCAGGAAATCTCCGAGATCACCCGCGGCCTCAAAGCGCTCGCCAAGGAGCTCAACGTGCCGGTGCTGGCGCTGTCGCAGCTGTCGCGCGCGGTCGAGCAGCGCGAGGACAAGCGGCCGATGCTGTCCGATCTGCGCGAATCCGGCTCGATCGAGCAGGATGCCGACGTCGTCATGTTCGTCTTCCGTGAGGAATATTATCTGAGCCGCGGCGAGCCGACGCGGCGTCCGGAAGAGAGCGACGACAAGTTCAACGAGCGCTATTCCCGCTGGCAGGAGCGTCTCGAGGAGGTGCACGGCACCGGCGAGGTGATCATCGCCAAGCAGCGCCACGGTCCGATCGGCAAGGTGACGCTGCGCTTCGAAGGCGAGACGACCAAGTTCGACAATTTCGTCCGCGGCGACCACATCCCCGATGAGCGCTACTGACCGGCCGCCGCGCGCGCTCGCCCGCGCCGGCGCCGTGTTGGAGATCGATCTCGCCGCGATTGCCGAGAATTGGCGGCGGATCGCAGCGCGCCTCGGCCCGGACACGAGCTGCGCCGCCGTGGTGAAGGCGGATGCCTACGGCCTCGGCATGGCGCGCGTCGCGCCGCATCTCGCCGCCGCCGGCTGCCGGCTGTTCTTTGTCGCGACGATCGATGAGGGCATCGCGCTGCGGCGGTGCCTGCCGGGCGTCGAGATCGCCGTGCTCGACGGTCTGCTGCCCGGCACCGGCAGCGAGTTCCGCCGCGCCAACCTCATCCCGGTGCTCAACGCGCTCGACGAGATCGCCGCCTGGCGCCGCAGCGCGGGCACGCGCGGCCTGCCGGCCATGATCCATGTCGATACCGGCATGTCGCGCTTGGGGCTCACGCGGCAGGACCTTGCCGCGCTCGCGCGCGCGCCGGACACGCTGGCGGGGCTCACGCTGCGCGCCATCCTCAGCCATCTCGCCTGTGCCGAGGACGCTGCGCATCCCCACAACGAGGCACAGCTCTTGACCTTCCGCGCCGCGCTCGCCCAGCTGCCGCCGGCGCCGGCAGGCCTCGCGGCCGGCTCGGGGGTTTTTCTCGGCGCCGATTACCACTTTGATTTCGTCCGCCCGGGCGCCGTGCTCTATGGCGTCAACCCGCTCGCCAGCGGCCCCAATCCGATGGCACAAGTCATTCGCCTCAAAGGCAGAATCCTTCAGGTCCGCGACATTGACAGGGGGGAGACCGTTGGATATGGTGCGGCGCATCGCATGGACCGCCCAGGCCGTATCGCCACGGTTGGCGTCGGTTATGCCGATGGATGGCTCAGATCGGCGAGCCATCGTGGCAGCGCCGGCATCGCCGGTCGGCGGGTTCCCCTCGTCGGACGCATCTCGATGGACCTCATGACGTTCGACGTGACGGGCATCGATCCCGCGCTGACCCGGCCGGGCAGCTTCGTTGATCTCATCGACGAGAGCTATGGCGTGGACGCCGTCGCCGCAGCGGCGGGCACCATCGGCTACGAGATCCTGACTGCGCTTGGCCGGCGCTATCATCGTCTCTATCGCGGCGAGGCCAGCTGAGCATGCTCGATTTCCTCGCCCGGGTCGGCCGCGTCTTCATCGCCTTTCTCGCTGCCGCCGGGCGGCTCGCCCTCTTCACGTTGAACGCGCTCAGCCACTGCCTCAGACCGCCCTTCTATCCGCGGCTGATAGCGCGGCAACTCATCGATATCGGCTACTACTCGCTGCCGGTCGTGGGGCTGACCGCGCTCTTCACCGGCATGGTGCTGGCGCTGCAAAGCAATACCGGCTTGGGCCGCCTCAACGCGGAATCCGCCATCGCGCTCATCGTCGTCCTGTCGGTGACGCGCGAGCTGGGACCGGTCATCGCCTCGCTGATGGTGGCGGGCCGCATCGGCGCGGCCATGGCCGCCGAGATCGGCACCATGCGCGTCACCGACCAGATCGATGCGCTGTCGACGCTGGCGACCAATCCGTTCAAATATCTCATCGTGCCGCGTCTCGTTGCCGGGACGATCGCGGTGCCGGCGCTGGTGTTTGTCGCCGACATCATCGGCGTCTTCGGCGGATTTCTCGTCGGCACGTACAAGCTCGGCTTCAACCCGGCCGCCTATCTCTTCCAAACCGCCGATTACCTGCACGCCGACGACGTGATCTCCGGCTTGATCAAGGCAGCAGTGTTCGGCTTCATCATCGCGCTGATGGGCTGCTACCACGGCTACCATTCGCGCGGCGGCGCGGAGGGCGTCGGCGCCGCCACGACCTATTCCGTCGTCTCGGCCTCGATCCTGATCCTGCTGTTCGATTCGGCCCTCACCAGCGTGCTGTTCTAGGACTGGCCATGAGCAAACCGCCGAAAATCGCCATCAGCGGCCTGAAGAAATCCTTTGGCCGCAAAGTCGTGCTCGACGGCATCGACCTCGAGATCGGCGAGCACGAGAACCTCGTCGTGATCGGCGGCTCGGGCACCGGCAAATCGGTGCTGGTGAAATGCGTGCTCGGCCTGCTCGAGGCCGATGGCGGCTCGGTCAAGATCGACGGGCGCGAGGCGATCGGCATGGGCGCGCGCGAGCGCGAAGCGCAGATGCAGAAATTCGGCATGCTGTTCCAGGGCGCGGCGCTGTTCGACTCGCTGACCGTCTGGGAGAATGTCGCGTTCGGTCTGATCCAGGGCCGCGGCATCGAGCACCGCCGCGCCAAGGAGATCGCGCTCGAGAAGCTGGGAGCGGTCGGATTGGGTCCCGAGGTCGGGGCGCTCAGCCCGTCGGAGCTCTCCGGCGGCATGCAGAAGCGCGTGGCCCTGGCGCGCGCGATCGCGGCGGAGCCGGAAATCATCATCTTCGACGAGCCGACGACCGGCCTCGACCCGATCATGGCCGATGTGATCAACAACCTCATCGTGCAATGCGTGCATGACCTCGGCGCGACAGCCGTGTCGATCACCCACGACATGGCGAGCGTGCGCAAGATCGCCGACCGTATCGCGATGATCTATAAAGGGCGTATCATCTGGAGCGGGGCGAAGGACGAGATCGACACGTCCGGCAACCCCTATGTCGACCAGTTCATTCACGGCCGCGCCGAAGGGCCGATCAAGATGGAGGTGCGCGCGCTGTGACCGGTCGAGGAGACTGATTTGCCACGGGCGCAGGCCCATTTCGTCTGTCAGGAATGCGGCGCCGCTCATCCGAAATGGGCGGGGCGGTGCGATGCCTGTGGCGGCTGGAACAGCCTGGTCGAGGAGACCCTGCGCGACAGCACCCCCAAGGGACTCGGCGGGGGAAAAGGCCGCAAGCTCGCCTTCTCCGGGCTTGAGGGCGCGGCCGAGGCGACGCCGCGGCGCCTCTCCGGCATCGCCGAGTTCGACCGCGTCTGCGGCGGCGGGATCGTCCCCGGCTCGGCGCTGCTGGTCGGCGGCGATCCCGGCATCGGCAAATCGACCGTGCTGCTCCAGGTCATGGCCGCGCTCGCGGCGGGCAAGGGCGGCGCCCGCGCCGGCTGCGCCTATGTCTCGGGCGAGGAATCGCTGGATCAAGTGCGGCTGCGCGCGGCGCGTCTTGCCATCGCCGGATCGCCGGTGCGCCTTGCCGCCGCCACCAGCATCCGCGACATCATCGCCTCGCTCGACGCCGCCGACGCGCCCGACGTCGTCGTCATCGATTCGATTCAGACGATGTACCTCGACACGCTCGACAGCGCGCCCGGTACGGTGAGCCAGGTCCGCGCCTCGGCGCAGGAACTGATCCGCCTCGCCAAGCAGCGCGGCTTCTCGGTGATCCTGGTCGGCCATGTCACCAAGGAAGGCCTCATCGCCGGACCGCGCGTGCTCGAGCACATGGTCGACACCGTGCTCTATTTCGAGGGCGAGCGCGGCCATCAGTTCCGCATCCTGCGGGCGGTCAAGAACCGCTTCGGCCCGACCGACGAGATCGGCGTCTTCGAGATGACCGATGCCGGCCTCGCCGAGGTGCCGAATCCTTCCGCGCTCTTCCTCGCCGAGCGCCACGGCGAGACCTCGGGCGCGGCGGTCTTCGCCGGCATGGAAGGCACGCGGCCGCTGCTGGTCGAGATCCAGGCGCTGGTGGCGCCGTCGAGCCTCGGCACGCCGCGGCGCGCCGTGGTCGGCTGGGACGGCAGCCGCCTCGCCATGGTGCTGGCCGTGCTCGAAGCGCGCTGCGGGGTGCAGATCGGGCTCAACGACATCTACCTCAACGTCGCCGGCGGGCTGCGCATCGCCGAGCCGGCGGCCGATCTGGCCGTGGCCGCGGCGCTGGTCTCGGCGCTGAGCCTGCAGCCGGTGCCGGCGGAAACCGTCGTCTTCGGCGAGATCGGCCTTTCCGGCGAAGTGCGGCCGGTCGGCCAGTCGGAAGCGCGGCTCAAGGAGGCGGGCAAGCTCGGCTTCACCGCGGCCTTTGCCCCGCCCTATCGCGGCCGCGGCAAGGAGCGGACCCCGCCCGGCGGCTTGGCGCTGCGCGAGATTCGCCATTTGCGCGACCTTGTCGAGCAGTTCGAGGACCGCCCGCGCCGGGCGCCGCGCAATCTGGCGATGCCGGGAGCCGAGCGATGAATCTGCTCGACATCGTCGTCATCGCCATCGTCCTGCTCTCCGGCCTCTTCGCGTTCGCGCGCGGCTTCGTCAAGGAGGCGCTGTCGGTGGCGGCCTGGATCGGCGCCGGCTTTGCCGCGCTCTACGGCCTGCCCTACGCGACGCCGCTGGCGGAGCGCTTCCTGCCCAAAGGCGAGGCGGCCGAGGGGGCGGCGGCGCTCGTCGTGTTCCTCGTCGCGCTCATCATCCTGTCGCTGCTGACCTCGGCGATCGCCAGCCGGGTCAAGGACAGTTCGCTCTCCGCCATCGACCGCACGCTTGGCCTGGTTTTCGGACTCGTCCGCGGCCTGGTGGTGGTCTGCCTCGTCTATATCGCGTTCTCCTGGGCCTTGCCGGCCAAGCAGCAACAGCCGACCTGGATCGCCGAGGCCAAGACCTTGCCGCTGCTTCAGAACGGGGCCGATCGGCTGCGCGCGCTGGTGCCGACGGCCTACCGCGCCAAGGCGGAGGCCACGGCCGACGATACGCGCCGCGCCGCCGAGCAGATGCAGGAAGCGGCCGGGGCGATGGGCGCGCTCAGCAAGCCCCACCCGCCCGGGGCGCCGGGGCAGCATGGCCCCGGCTATAGTGTCGAGGATCAGCGCGATCTCAACCGATTGATCCAGCAACAACAGGACGCACAATAGATGGTTGCATCCTCTGGCGGTGGCGGGCGCTTCGGCGTAGAAGGGTCGCGCGGCCGCTCGACATCCCGCGCCGCAATGCCCATTTTACCGGCGGGATGCCCGAGCCCTTTCTCGAGCCAAGCGGTACCATGCTGACCACCCATCCCCTGGACGACGACCATCTGCGCGAGGAATGCGGCGTTTTCGGCGTCTATGGCCACGCCGAATCGGCGGCCTTGGCGGCCCTCGGGCTGCACGCCTTGCAGCATCGCGGGCAGGAGGCGGCCGGTATCGTCGCCTATGACGGCGAGCAGTTCCATGCGCATCGCGCCATGGGTCATGTCGGCGAGAATTTCAGCTCCAAGGATGTGATCGGCCGGCTGAAAGGCCATTCCGCCATCGGCCATGTGCGCTATGCCACCACCGGCGAGGTCGCGCTGCGCAACGTGCAGCCGCTGTTCGCCGATTTCGAGTTCGGCGGCCTCGCCATCTGCCACAACGGCAATCTCACCAATTCCTATCACCTGCGCCGCAAGCTCGTCGGCCGCGGCAGCCTCTTTCAATCGACGAGCGACACCGAGGTGATCGTCCATCTCATCGCCACCAGCCGCAAGAACACCGTGGAGGAGCGCATGGTCGATGCGCTGCGCCAGGTGGAAGGCGCCTACTCGCTGGTCGCGCTGAGCCAGAACGGCGTCATCGGCGTGCGCGACCCGCTGGGCGTCCGGCCGCTGGTGCTGGGCCGGCTCGGCGATGCCTGGATCCTGGCCTCGGAGAGCTGCGCGCTCGATATCATCGGCGCCGAATTCGTGCGCGACATCGAGGCCGGCGAGCTGGTCACCATCAATGCGCTCGGCGTGCGCAGCAGCAGACCCTTCGAGCGCATGAAGCAGCGCTTTTGCGTCTTCGAGTACATCTACTTCGCCCGGCCCGACAGCGTCGTCGACGGCATCAGCGTTTATGAGGCGAGGAAGCGCATCGGCGCCGAGCTCGCACGCGAGAGCGGCGTGCCGGCCGACATCGTCATTCCGGTGCCCGATTCGGGCGTGCCGGCGGCGCTGGGCTATGCGCAGGAGAGCGGGCTGCCCTTCGAGCTCGGCATCATCCGCAACCATTATGTCGGCCGCACCTTCATCGAGCCGACCGACCAGATCCGGCATCTCGGCGTCAAGCTCAAGCACAACGCCAACCGCGTCAAGATCGAGGGCAAGCGCGTCATCCTGGTCGACGATTCGATCGTGCGCGGCACGACCTCGACCAAGATCGTCGAGATGGTGCGCCAAGCCGGCGCGCGCGAGGTGCATATGCGCATCTCGAGCCCGCCCACCAGCCATTCCTGCTTCTACGGCATCGCCACGCCCGAGCGCGAGAAGCTGCTCGCCTCGCACATGGACGTCGACGAGATGGCGCGCTTCATCGGCGCCGACAGCCTCGCCTTCATCTCGATCGACGGGCTTTATCGCGCCATGGGCCATATGGGGCGCGACCCGGCCGCGCCGCGCTTCTGCGATGCGTGCTTCACCGGCGATTATCCGATCGCGCTCGTCGATCACGATGCCGGCAAGGTCTCGACGCAGCTGTCGCTGCTCGCCGAGACGGCGTGAGCGCTCGCGCCGACGATCGCACTTCCACGGCCAGCCATGACCAGCGGCGGTAAGCGCCTCGAGGGCCGGCTTGCGCTCGTCACCGGCGCTTCGCGCGGCATCGGCGCGGCGGTGGCGCGGCGCTTTGCCGCCGAGGGCGCGCATGTCATCCTGCTGGCGCGCACCGTCGGCGGCCTCGAGGAGCGCGACGACGAGATCCGCGCCGCGGGCGGCACCGCGACCTTGGTGCCGGTCGACCTGCGCGATTTCGACAAGCTCGACCAGATGGGCGCCTCGCTGTTTGAGCGCTTCGGCAAGCTCGACGTGCTGGTCGGCAATGCCGGCGTGCTCGGCGCGCTGTCGCCGATGGGGCATTTCGATCCCAAGACTTGGGCGCAGGTGATCGAGACCAACCTCACCGCCAATTGGCGCCTCATCCGCTCGCTCGATCCGCTGCTGCGCCGGTCGGAGGCGGGACGCGCCATCTTCACCACCTGCGCGGCGGGGCGCGAGACCAGGCCCTATTGGGGCGCTTACGCCGCGAGCAAAGCCGCGCTCGAGACGATGGTGCGGATCTATGCCGGCGAGATGGCCAAGACCGCGCTGCGCGTCAATCTGGTCGATCCCGGAATCGTCGCCACCAAGCTCCGTCTCCAGGG
>DATJLU010000086.1:0-40027 GCA_035509275.1 Allostellaceae bacterium
AGGACGAGCGGGGCGGTCGTCGTGACCCCGACTTGCACGGCCTGATTGCCGTCCCCGGTCGGCGAAGCGACCAGGGCATAAGTCGCGCCGCCGGTCGGAATCCCGTTGAGCGTGGCAATGTTGTTGGCGGCGGCCTGTGCCGTCGTCGTCGAGCTGGTGGTGCCATAGACCACGGCAGCGCCATAGGCGGCGAGATCGGCTGCACGTTGGTCCTGCGCGCGCGCCAGCAGCCCGTTTCCGTATTCGACGGCCAAGGCAGCGACGCCAATCAGAACGGCGAGGAGCGCCGCGGCAATCGCGGTGACGCTCCCGCGGCGATCCTTTGTCCATCCACAGGCCATGTCGGGCGCTCCCGCGAAAGGTTTGCGGATGCTCCGGGGCACAAAATACCCGCAAGCAGGATGCAAGAATTAGTCATGATCATGGAAATGATCAACAAAGGCCGTACAAGAATTGGCCCAAATTTAACTTAAATTAGTTGCGTTCTTGCAGGTCCGAAGACTA
This sequence comes from Allostellaceae bacterium, assembly GCA_035509275.1. Lineage (GTDB taxonomy): Bacteria > Pseudomonadota > Alphaproteobacteria > ATCC43930 > CGMCC-115725 > DAHUYF01. The sequence goes on from DATJLU010000086.1 coordinate 505, forward strand.
CGGCGCCACCAGCTTGAGTGGCGTCGAGGCGATGCCGATCCGGGCCGGCAGGCGGAGCTGGATATCGCCATCGAGCTGCACGGCGGCCCCGGCGGGATCGAGGAGCCGCACGCTCTTGCCCGGCAGCACGCTCAGGCTGCGGCAGCGCGGGAGCAGGCCGAGGCTCATCGCCGCCATGTAGCCGAGCGCGGCGCGGCGCCCGGCATGCTCGAAGACGACGATCTGCAGCGACGGCTCCTCGAGCCGCGCCGCCGGCGCCAGCACGAAGCGGCCGCCGTAGAAATGCGCCTTGGCGGCGACCAGCGAGGCCCCCATCACGGCCGCGCCGTCGACCTCGCCGCGATAAAAGCAGGGGCGATAGTCGCGCAGCCGGCCGAAAATGCTGGCGACATAAGCGAGCTTGCCGGTCCGGCGCTTCAACGCGAGATCGAGATGCTCGACCACCTCGGCGTCAAAGCCGAGACCGGCCATGATGAGAAAGCGCCGCGCGCCGCCCGCGCCGCCTTCGGCCATGGCCTCTCCCGGCCATACCGGCCGGGCCGGGGCGAAGGCGGCGATGCGGGCAAGCGCGGCCGAACGGCGCGGCAGGCCAAGCTCATTGGCGAGCACGTTGGCGGTGCCGAGCGGCAGCACCGCAAGCGGCAGCGGCGAGCCGGCCAGACCGTTCACCGCCTCGTTGATGGTGCCGTCACCACCAGCCACCAGCACCGCATCGACGTGAGCGGGATCGGCGGCGCGGGCCAGCGCCTCGGCATGCCGCGGCGCTGTCGTCTCGCGCAACGTCACCGCCGCGCCCAGCCTGTCGAGGTGGAAGAGGAAGCGCTCGAGCTTGCGGCGTTTGCGCCGGCCCGAGGTCGGGTTGTAGATCACCAGGAGGCGGCGCGCCCGCCCCGCTGTCATCACCATCTGCTCTCCCCGCCCGCCTCATAGCCGACCACAGCGCCGGCGTCATGCGTCATCTCGGCGCAGGCGGCGGCTTTTCGCCGCTTGCCCTACCCGCCCGGGGTGTCTAAAGAGACGGCGCAGAGGCGGCCAAAACGGGCTGCGGGCCGGGCGGCCCTGTCGCTTGGCCCGGGACGCCGCCGGCATGCTATGATTGCCGGGAAGATGAGGAGAACGAGCCCGCTTTGAGCGCTCCAGCCGACCGGCCCATGGCCGAACGAGCCTCGCTCGACGATCTCAGCCACCGCACGCTGCCCCTGGTGCTTCGCCTGGTGCGCGAGTTTGTGCGTCCCTATGTCGGGCGCATGGCGCTGGCGTTCCTGTGCATGGGGCTGATGGCCGGCGCCACCGCCGCCAATGCCTGGCTGATGCAGCCGATGCTCGATCGCGTCTTCGTCGCCCATGACGAGCGCCTGCTGCTGATCATCCCCCTCGCCGTCATCGTGCTGGCGCTGGTCAAGGGTGTCACCAATTACTGGCAAGCGGTGCTGATGACCACGGTCGGCCAGCGCGTCGTCGCCGACATCCAGCTGGCGCTCTTCGGCCGGCTGATGCGCGCCGACATCGCCTATTTCCACGCCAACCCGACCGGCACGCTGATCTCGCGCTTCACCAACGATGCCGGCATGCTGCGCAACGCCGCCACCACCGTGCTCGCCGGCATCGGCAAGGAGGCGATGACGGCGGCTTTCCTGGTGGCGCTGATGTTCTACCAGGATTGGGTGCTGGCCCTGGTCGCCTTCATCGTCTTCCCCATCGCCATCCGCCCGATCGTCAGTATCGGCCGGCGCATGCGCCGCGTCTCCGCCAACACGCAGAGCGAGATCGGCCAGTTCACCACGCTGCTCGACCAGACCTTCCAGGGCGCGCGCCACGTCAAAGCCTATGGCATGGAGGCGTACGAGCAAAAGCGCGCCGCGCGGCTCATCGAAAACCTTTACAGCCTGGTCGAACGCGCGCAGCGCGTCCGCTCGGTGGCCTCGCCCTTGATGGAGACGCTGGGCGGCATCGCCGTGGCGCTGGTCATTCTCTATGGCGGGCACGAGGTGATCAGCGCGGCGCGCAGCCCCGGCGCTTTCTTCTCCTTTATCACCGCGCTGCTGCTGGCCTATCAGCCGATGAAGGCGTTGGCCGGCCTCAACGCCAATCTGCAGGAGGGGCTCGCCGCGGCGCAGCGCATCTTCGCCGTGCTCGATGTCGAGCCGGAGATCCGGGAAGCGCCGGACGCCAGGCCGATCGCCATCGCCGGCGGCGAGATCCGCTTCGCCGGCGTGCGCTTCACCTATGCCAACGGCACCAAGGCACTCGACGGCGTCGACCTCGTCGTGCCGGCGGGGAAGACGGTGGCGCTGGTGGGCTCCTCGGGCGCCGGCAAGTCGACGATCCTCAATCTCGTGCCGCGCTTCTATGACGTCGCCACGGGCGCCGTGACGATCGACGGCATGGATGTGCGGCAGGCGACGCTGGCGAGCCTGCGCGGCGCCATCGCGCTGGTGAGCCAGGAGGTGACGCTCTTCGACGATACCGTGCGCGCCAACATCGCTTATGGCCGTTTCGGGGCGAGCGAGGCGGAGATCATCGCCGCCGCCAAGGCAGCGGCGGCCGACGAGTTCATCCGCGCGCTGCCGCAGGGTTATGAGACGCCGGTCGGCGAGCACGGCGTCAAGCTCTCCGGCGGCCAGCGCCAGCGCCTCGCCGTCGCCCGCGCCATGCTCAAGAACGCGCCGATCCTGCTGCTCGACGAAGCGACCTCGGCGCTCGACACCGAATCCGAGCGCCAAGTGCAGGCGGCACTCGCCGCGCTCATGCATGGCCGCACCACGGTGGTGATCGCGCACCGCCTGTCGACCGTGATCGACGCCGATCTCATCCATGTCGTCGATGGCGGCCGCGTCGTCGAATCCGGCACGCATGCCGAGCTGCTGCGCCAGAACGGCATCTATGCCCGGCTCTATGCGCTGCAATTCGCCGGGCAGGCGCCGCGGGAGCCGGCAATACGCGTCGTGAGGAGCTAGGCGCGGTGGACCCGGCAAAGCGCCTCCTCCGCTCGGACGCCGTGCGGCGCCTCGCCTGCTGGCTGATACACCTCTATATCCGCCTCGTCTTCGCCACCGGACGCTGGACGATCGAGGGCGCCGAGATCCCGCGCCAGATGCGCCGCGACGGAAAGCCCTTCATCCTCGCCTTCTGGCACGGCCGGCTGCTGATGATCCCGATGGCCTGGCAACGGCTGGCGCCGATGCACATGCTCATCTCCGGCCATCGCGACGGCCGCATCATCGCCGACGCCGTGCGTTATTTCGACGTTGATTCCATTGCCGGCTCGTCGAATGCCGGCGGCAGCACGGCGCTCCGCGCCATGATGCGCCATATCCGCGACGGCGACTGCGTCGGCATCACCCCGGACGGGCCGAACGGGCCGGCCATGCGTGCGACGAGCGGCATCATCGCCGCCGCGCGCCTCGCGCGGGCGCCGATCATCCCCGTCACCTACGCGACGCGGCTCCGGCGCATCCTCGCCACCTGGGACCGCTTCCACCTGCCCTTCCCCTTCAGCCGCGGCATCTATCTCTGGGGCGAGCCGATCGCGGTGCCGGCCGAGCTCGACGCGGCCGGCATCGAGCAATGGCGGCGCCTTGTCGAGGAACGCATGATCGCGCAGACGGCGGAAGCCGACCGGCGCGTCGGCCGCGAAGCGACCGCGCCGGGCCTGCTCGGCCGCGATGATTTGCGCGCGATGCGCCGGACGGCACCGGGAGAGAGCCGATGAGCGCGCTGAGGCTCTACCGCGCGGCCACGACTGTAGCGGGGCCGCTGGTGCGGCTCTATCTCCTCGGCCGGCTCGCGCGCGGCAAAGAGGACGGCGCGCGTCTCGGCGAGCGCTTCGGCACGGCCAGCCACGAGCGGCCGCGCGGGCCGCTGGTCTGGGTGCATGCGGCGAGCATCGGCGAAGCGGTGTCGATGCTGGCACTGATCGATGCGCTCCTGGCCGAACGCGCGGCGCTCACCGTGCTGGTCACCACCGGCACCGTCAGCTCGGCGCGGCTTCTCGCCTCGCGCCTGCCGGCCGAGCGAGCCTTCCACCAATTCGTCCCGGTCGACCGGCCTACCTATGTGCGGCGGTTTCTCGAGCATTGGCAGCCCGATCTGGCGCTCTGGGTCGAATCCGAGCTGTGGCCCAACCTCATCACCGAGACGGCGGCGCGCGACATTCCGCCGCTGCTGATCAATGGCCGCATGTCGCAGCAATCCTTCGAGCGCTGGCGGCGTTGGCCGCGCCTCATCGGCACGGTGATCGGCGCCTTCGATCTCTGCCTGGCGCAGGATGTCGTCCAGGCCGAGCGGCTGCGCCAGCTTGGCGCGCGCCGCGCGCTCTGCGTCGGCAATCTCAAATCCGCCGCCGGGCCGCTGCCGGTCAGCGAGACCGAGCTGGCGAAGCTCGCGGCGCAGGCGGCGGGGCGCCCGCTCTGGCTCGCCGCCAGCACCCATGATGGCGAGGAGGAAGCGGCGGCGGAAGCGCATCGCGCATTGCGGCAGCGCTGGCCCGATCTGCTGACCCTGGTGGTGCCGCGCCATCCCGCCCGCGCCGGCGCCGTTGCCCAGCTGCTGCGCGGCCGCGGGCTTGCCGTCGCGCGCCGCTCGCTGGCCGAGCCGATCACGCCGGCGACTGATATCTATCTCGGCGACACGCTGGGCGAGCTCGGGCTCTTCTATCGGCTCGCCGCCATCGCCTTCATCGGCGGCTCACTGGTGCCGAAGGGCGGCCACAACCCGCTCGAAGCGGCGCTGCTCGACTGTGCGATCCTGCACGGGCCGGATATGAGCAATTGCGCCGCCATCGCCCGCGATCTCGCCACTTCCGGCGCGAGCGTCGCGGTCCGCGACGCGGTGGAGCTCGCCGCCGCCGTCGCCACGCTTCTCGCCGACCCGGCCGAGCGTGCGCGCCGCGCCGCCGCCGGGCTCGACGTCGCCGCCGACAACCGCGCCGTGCTTCGCGCCGTGCTCGACCGCATCGCGCCCTGGCTCGACCGGCTCACGCCGCATGCCCGCTCCGCCTACGCCTGAGTTCTGGGCGCGGCGGGGGTTTCTCTCCTCTCTGCTGCAGCCGCTTGCCTGGAGCTACGCAGCGGGCGCCGCGGCACGCCAGCGCTGGACACGGCCCGAGCGCTTGCCCTTGCCGGTGGTCTGCGTCGGCAATGCGGTGGCGGGTGGCGCCGGCAAGACGCCGGTGGTGCTGTCGCTAGCGGCAAGGCTGCGCCGGCGCGGCCGGAGCGTCCATATCCTGAGCCGCGGCTATGGCGGCAGCGTCGCGGGTCCGCTGCGCGTCGATCCCGCGCGCCACGGCGCGGCCGAAATCGGCGACGAGCCACTGCTGCTCGCCGAGATGGCCCCCACCTGGGTTGCGCGCGACCGCGTCGCTGGCGGCCGGGCCGCGCTCGCGGACGGCGCGGCGCTGCTGCTGCTCGATGACGGCTTCCAGAATCCGCGTCTCGTGAAGGATCTGTCCCTCCTCGTCATCGATGGTTCCTATGGCTTCGGCAATGGGCGCATCCTCCCTGCAGGTCCGCTGCGCGAGGCGCTGGCCGCCGGTCTCGTGCGCGCGGATGCAGCGGTGCTGATGGGCGAGGACCGGGCTGGAATCGCCGCGCGGCTTCGCGGCAAGCCGCTGCTCCGCGCGCGGCTGGTGCCGGACGCAGCAGAGCGCTTCGCCGGCAAGCCCGTCATCGCCTTTGCCGGCATCGGCCGGCCGGCCAAGTTCTTCGACACCTTGGAGGGGACGGGCGCGCACATCGTGGCGCGGCACGGCTTTGCCGATCACCACCGTTACGGCGAGGCCGAGCTCTCGCGCCTTGCGGCCGAAGCAGACGCATCGGGCGCCGCGCTCGTCACCACCGCCAAGGATGCGGCGCGGCTGCAGCCGGGCTGGCGGGCGCGGATCGACGTGTTGAAGGTCGCCGTCCTCTGGGAGAACGAGGCGATGCTCGATCGGCTGCTGGAGCGCGTGGCGAGTGGCTGAGACCCGACTCTCGCATATCCTCGAGGGCGCCGGCGCCGTCGCCCTCTATGCCTTCTTCCGCATCCTGCCGGTCGAGCTCGCCTCGACGCTGGGCGGCTTGCTCGGGCGAGCCCTCGGCCCGCGCGCCGCCTTCAACCGGCGCGCGCACCGCAATCTGCGCCGCGCGCTGCCCGAGCTCAGCGAGGCGGACGAGCGCCGCATCATCCGCGGCATGTGGGACAATCTCGGCCGCGTCGTCGCCGAATACCCCCATCTCGGCAAGTACAGGGTTTATGAGCGCGGCGGCCGCATCGAGATCGTCGGCGCCGAGCATATCCGCGCCCAGGCGGCGGCGGGCAAGCCCGCCATCTTCTTCTCCGGCCATTTCGGCAATTGGGAGGTGCCGACCTTGGCGCTGACCCAGGCCGGGCTCGACGTCGTCGAGATGTATCGCGCCGCCAACAATCCGATCGTCGACCGGCTCATCAGCCATTCGCGCGGCTTCGTCGGCTCCGAGCTCGCCGCCAAGGGCAGCACCGGCGCGCGCCGCATGCTGGCGGCAATGAAGGCCGGGCGCCATATCGCCATGCTCATCGATCAGAAGGCGAATGACGGCATCGCCGTCCCCTTCTTCGGCCGCTACGCCATGACCATGCCAAGCCCCGCCGTCTTCGCCCAGCGCTTCGGCTGCGCGCTGGTGCCGGTGCGCGTCGACCGGCTCAAGGGGGCGCGCTTCCGCATCACCTGCGAGCCGCCGCTCGATATCGTCGAGAGCGGCAATACCGAGGCCGACACGCTCGCGATCATGGCCAAGATGAACCAGGTCATCGAGCGCTGGATCCGCGAACGCCCCGACCACTGGTTCTGGGTGCACCGGCGCTGGCCGGATTCCTGATCCCGGGAGCCTGTCCGGGAATATGCTGTTTGCCAGATAGGGTCCTCGACGACACCTTGTAGATTGGACACATGGCGCTCAAACGGATGGACAACGTAGGAATCGTCGTCGATGACCTCGCAGGGACGATTGATTTCTTTCGCGAGCTCGGCCTTGAGCTCGAAGGGCGGGTCACGATCGAAGGAGAATGGGCCGGACGTGTCACCGGACTGGGCGATCAGCGCGTCGAGGTTGCCATGATGCGCACGCCGGACGGCCACGGGCGGCTCGAGCTATCCCGCTTCCTCACGCCGCCTGCCGTCGCGGATCACCGCGACGCGCCGGTAAACGCTCTAGGCTACCTCCGCGTCATGTTCGCCGTGGACGACATCGACGAGACGCTTCAAAGGCTGCGCAATCGCGGCGCGCAGCTCGTAGGCGAAGTAGTCCAGTATAAGGACGCGTATCGGCTCTGCTACATCCGCGGGCCTGAAGGGCTTCTCATCGGACTCGCCCAAGAACTCAGCTGAGCGCAATACGACGACAACGACGAAGGGCGACCAATGCTTGCACACCTGGCAAGCAGTTCTATGAGTTTACGGCCTAGTGTTGCGCGGTCGGCATCGGCCCCATCACCAGCGCCGGATCGAGGCGCACCTCGTACCAGTTGAGCGCCCAATGGAGATGCGGGCCGGTGACGCGGCCGGTCGCGCCGACGATGCCGATCGGCTGCCCCGCGGTGACGTGCTGGCCGACGGTGACGTCGATGCGGTCCATATGCTGGTAGGTCGTGGCGAGACCGTAGCCATGATCGATGATCACGGTGCCGCCGGTGAAGAAGAGATCGCGCTCGGCCAAGGTGACGGTGCCGGCATCGGCGGCGAGCACGGGCGAGCCGCGCGGTGCGGCGATGTCTAGGCCCATATGCGGGGCGCGCGGCTCGCCATTGAGGATGCGCTGGCTGCCATAGACGCCGGAAATCGGCCCGACCGCCGGCCAGACGAACGGCCGCTCGAAGAACGGCAGACTGCTGTCGACAGAGCGCGCCGTATTGATCACGACCTGCTCGCGCTTGATCCGCTCCAGGGTCGCGGCGTCGGGAGTGACCTGCTGTGCCGGCAAGCCGTTGATGCGCTGAATATCGTATTGTCGTGCCGCGACCTTGAGGTCGCGATGCGCGCTGCTGCCATCGGCAAAGGTGACATCGAGCCGCGCTTCGGCCGGCGCGTCACGGCCGAAGCCGAAGATGAAGCTGCCATCGTCGGCGACGCGAACGGCGCGGCCGTCAAGCGTCACCTTCGCCCCCGAATCGGTCTTGCCGTGCACCAGGCTGCCTTGCTCGACCGGGCCCTCGAGCACCAGCGTGCCGGCGAGCGCGGGGGATGCGAGGAGGACGGCGATGACGATGGCGATGAGCGGCAGAAATGTAGTGCATCGCGCAGACATGCAGCGCCTCACAACAGCGACCCCTGATCGGGCGGTCCGGGCTTCTTCGGCTTCGCTGCCGGGCGCTTCCCGTCTGCGGTGACGCCGACCTTGCCGTCATGGAACTCGATGTTGAGCGCGTCGCCGGGACCGATCTCCTCGGCCGAGATCACGACCTTGCCGGCGGCGTCGCGGATGAGCGCGAAGCCGCGCTCGAGCGCCTTGGTGACGGTCTGGTGGAAGGTCTCCAGCCGGCCGCCGACGCTGGCGAGGCGGTGCTGCTCATGCACGATGAAGCGCGCCATCGCCCGTTCGAGGCGAGGCGCCGCATCGTCCAGCCGCTGCCGCGCCCGCTCGACCAGGTTCGTGAGCGCCGAGCAGCTCAGCCGCTCGCCGGCGCTGTCGAGCTTGTGGTGGCGAATCGCGAGGAGCTGGCGGAAGCCGAGGAGCAGCCGTTCGGCGCGATCATCGAGGCGCTGGCGCGCCGTGTCGAGGATGCCGCGGGGATCGGGGAGACCGCGTGCCAAGCCTTCGATGCGCGTACGCCGCTCGCCCAGGAGCCGCGACAGCGCGCCGGCGAGCCGCATCGATTTGCCGTCGACTTCGGCGATGAGATCGAACCGCACCGGCACCGCCATTTCGGCCGCGGCGGTCGGCGTCGGCGCGCGCCGGTCGCTGGCATGGTCGATGAGCGTCGTGTCGGTCTCGTGGCCCACAGCGGAGATGAGCGGGATCTCCGACGCCGCGGCGGCGCGCACGACGATCTCCTCGTTGAACGCCATCAGATCCTCGAGGCTGCCGCCGCCGCGCGCGACGATGAGGAGGTCGGGGCGCGGCACTTTGCCGCCGGGCACGAGCCGGTTGAAGCCCTGAATCGCCGCCGCCACTTGCTGCGCCGCGCCCTCGCCCTGCACCGCCACCGGCCAGATCAGGACGTGACGCGGAAAGCGGTCGTTGAGCCGATGCAGGATGTCGCGGATGACGGCGCCGGTCGGCGAGGTGACGACACCGATGACGAGCGGCAGGAAAGGCAGCCGCTTCTTGCGCTCCTCGGCAAAGAGCCCTTCGGCGGCGAGGCGCTGCCGCCGCTCCTCCAGCAGCTTCAACAGCGCGCCGATGCCGGCGAGCTCGATCCGGTCGACGACGAGCTGATATTTCGAGCGGCCGGGGTAGGTGGTGAGCCGGCCGGTGCAGACGACCTCCATGCCGTCTTCGGGCTTGATCGCGAGCCGGAGCGCCGTGCCGCGCCAGCAGACGGCATCGAGCACGGCATCGGTGTCCTTGAGCGCGAAATAGCAGTGGCCGGAGCCGTGCCGCTTGAAGCCGGAGATCTCGCCGCGCACCCGCACATAGGAGAAACCCTGCTCGATCGTCCGCCTCAGCGCGGCCGAGAGCTCGCTCACGGTATATTCCGGAAGGTTCGGCCGAAGCTCTGAGGCGGACGATGCCGATGCGAGGGGGGTTCCTGCCATCACCCGCTATGATACAAGAGCGCCGGGCCCTAAGGAACCAAGGGAGCGCGGAGAAAGGGCATGCGGGTTCTCATCGTCGGAGCGGGTGGGCGCGAGCACGCGCTCGCCTGGGCGATCGCTGCGTCGCCGGTGTGCGATGCGCTCTTCTGCGCACCGGGTAATCCCGGCATCGCCGAAGAAGCGAGCTGCGCTCCCGTCGCCGCCAACGATACCGAGGGCATCCTCGCTTTCTGCCGGGAGGAACGCATCGACTTCGTCGTCATCGGCCCCGAGGCGCCGCTGGTGGCGGGACTCGCCGACCGACTCGAAGCGGCGGGCGTAGCTGCCTTCGGGCCCAGCGCCGCGGCGGCGGTGCTCGAAGGCTCCAAAGGCTTCACCAAGGATCTCTGCGCCAAGTACGGCATCCCGACCGCCGCTTATGGCCGCTTCCGCGACGCCGACTCGGCCAAGGATTTCGTGCGCCGGCGCGGCGCGCCGATCGTCGTCAAGGCGGACGGTCTTGCCGCCGGCAAGGGCGTCACCGTCGCCCTTACCGTCGAGGAAGCGCTTGCCGCCATCGACTCGGCGCTCACCCTGCGGCGCTTCGGCGCAGCCGGGAGCGAGCTCGTGATCGAAGAGTTCCTCGAGGGCGAGGAGGCGAGCTTTTTCGCACTGCTCGACGGCGCGCACGCGCTGCCGCTTGCCACGGCGCAGGACCACAAGCGCGTCGGCGAGGGCGATACCGGTCCCAATACTGGCGGGATGGGCGCCTATTCGCCGGCGCCGTGCCTGACGCCGGCGCTCGAGCGCGAGGTGATGGAGCGCATCATCACGCCGACGATGCGCGGCATGGCGGCGGAAGGAAGGCGCTTCAAAGGCGTGCTCTATGCCGGGCTGATGCTCACGGCCACAGGCCCGAAGCTGATCGAATTCAATGTCCGCTTCGGCGATCCCGAGTGCCAAGTACTGCTGCCGCGGCTCAAAAGCGATCTGTTGCCCGCGCTCGTCGCCGCGCGCGACGGCGTTCTCGACGGCTTCGATCTGCGCTGGCGCGATGACGCCGCGCTCGGCGTCGTGCTCGCCGCCAAGGGCTACCCCGACGAGCCGGTGAAAGGCACCGAGATCACCGGGCTGGCGGAGGCGGCGCTCGACCCCGCGGTGAAGATTTTCCACGCCGGCACGAGACGCGACGGGGCGCGCCTCCTCGCCGATGGCGGCCGCGTTCTCAACGTCGTGGCGCTGGGTGCCGACGTCGCGGCGGCGCGCGACAAAGCCTACGCCGCGATCGACCGCATCCGCTGGCCGGGCGGCTTCTGCCGCCGCGATATCGGATGGCGCGCCGTCGGCCGGCGATAAGGCGGTCGCCGCCGCGCGCCCCACGGCGCGAGCCGCGCCGCGAGCCCCGGACGCTGCTGCGCATCGCCGGGCTGCCGGCGGTGTCGGCGCTGTTCGCCACCGCGCCCGAGCGGGTCGAGCGCCTCTTCTTCGACGATCGGATGAAGCTGGCGGCCGGCAGCTTCTGCGCGCTTCTCGCCGAAGCGCACAAGCCCTACCGGCTGGTGAAGCCCGAGGAGCTCGAGCGCGTCGCCGGCACGGTGCTCCATGGCGGCATCGTCGCCGTGGCCGAGCCGCGGCCGGTGCCGGCGTTCGATCCGGGCGAAGCGGCGCGCTGGGCCGCCGAGAACAAGCCGCTGCTGCTGCTCGACGGCGTCGGCAATCCGCACAATCTCGGCGCGATCGCGCGCACGGCGGCGTTCTTCGGCGTGAAGCGGATGGTGCTGTCCGATCATCCCGGGCAGGCGATGCCGTCCGATGCGAGCTATCGCATTGCCGAAGGCGGGCTCGAACACGTCGCCGTCTATCGCGCCGCCGGCTTCGCCGATGCGCTGCGCCGGCTGCGGCGCAGTTTCCGCGTGCTCGGCACCGCGCTGGAGGCTGGTCGGCCGCTCCCGTCGCTTGCCGCCGCCGACCGGCCTTTCGCGCTGGTGCTAGGAAACGAGGAGACGGGGCTGCCGCGGGCGACGCTCGCGGCCTGCGACGAGATCGTCACCATCGGCGGCTCCGGCCTCGTCCAGTCGCTCAACGTTTCCGTCAGCGCCGGCATCCTGCTCTGCGCGCTGGAGCGGCTTGGCACCGCAAAAAAGTGATGGAGCGCGTTTTTCCTCAGAGCTACGCGGCGAGCGGGCGCGGACGCGGCGCGTGGCAGCGCGGCGGGCTCACGCGCAGCAACTCCTTCCTTTCGGCGTAGAGCGCCTGCAGCAGGCAGCTCTTGCGCAAGCGCTCCATCGGCGGTCGCGCCTCGAACTCGGCGATGGCGCGCTCGATACGGCGAAGCTCGCCATCATCCTTCACAATCAATGCCGCCATAATCCCCTCCGTTTGCCGCGATGGTGAACCGGGCTCACGCCGCTTCGGCGAGGGCCTCGAGCTCGTCACGGTCCTTCAGCTCGACCTCGCTCCCGGCGCCGAGGCGGATCACACCCTGGCTCTTGAGCTGGCTGAAGATGCGGCTGACCGTCTCCGTCGTGAGCCCGAGATGGTCGGCAATGTCGCAGCGCGTCATCGGCAGCAAGACGCGATCGGCCTCGCCGGAGCGCTCTGCCATGGCCAACAGGAACGAGGCGAGCCGCTCGACGGCGTTCTTGCGCCCGAGCAACAGCAGCTGCGCCTGCGCCGCGTAGAGCTCGCCGCAGATGAGGCCCAACAGGCTTCTGCCAAGCCGGGGCTGCTGTTGCACCAAACGATCCAGCGCCGGGCGCGAATAGCGCATCAAGGTCGTGTCGGTGACCGCCTCGGCGGTGGAATGATGAGTGCCGGCCGCCTCGATCCCGACAAAATCGCCCGGCAACAGAAACTCGGCAATATGGCGCCGGCCATCGGCGAGCATGCGGCAGCTGCGCGCCGCGCCGGCGAGCACCTTGTAGAAATAGTCCGCCGGGTCGCCTTCGCCGAAGAGCGCCTGGTCACGCGGGAGCGAGATGACGGTGCCGATCCGGTCCAGGGCGGCGAGATCGCCGCCGCCGGCCGGGCGGGTGGCAAGCGCGGACGCAACGGCAGGGTTGTCCGCGGCAGTCGCGGTGCGGATGGCGGTGGCGAGCATGAGTCGATCCCCTCGGTGGATGTTTTATACGCGGATGATCGCGGATCACCGATCGGCGCGGAATTAGGAGTAGTACCTAAGGGTTTCTACCTAGCGTGCCGCCGAGCGCTACGGCGCGATCGTCGCCAGAATCGGGGCGGAGGGGGATGGAGATGGCCATGATCACGCGACGGAAAGCCGGCATCGGCTTGATCACAACCGCATCGCTTGCGGCAGCAGGCGCCTGGCCGGCCGCAGCCGCAACCACGGCGCAAGCAATCGAGCTGCCCCAGCCGATACCGGGTGGCGGCAAGACACTGACCGACGCGCTCCGCGCGCGCCGATCCACCCGCGAATTCGCGAGCGAGGCCCTGTCGCTGACCCTGCTGTCGGGGCTGCTCTGGTCGGCCTGCGGCATCAACCGGCCCGAGAGCGGCGACCGGACTGCTCCGTCCTGGCGCCACGGCATCGAGCAGGAGATCTATCTCGCGCTGCCGGACGGCGTCTGGCTTTACGATCCTGCCGAGCATCGCTTGCTGCCGCATCTCGGCGCCGATCTCCGAGCGCTGACCGGAACCCAGGATTTCGTCGGCACGGCGCCACTCAACCTTGTCTACGTTGCCGATGGCGCCCGCATGGGGAACGTTTCCGCTGAGGAGAAGCGGCTCTACGCCTTCACCGATAGCGGCTTCATCGGCCAGAACGTCTATCTCTTCTGCGCTTCCGCAGGGCTCGCCACGGTGTTTCGCGGCTCGCTGGAGCGCGAGAAACTTGGCAAGGCGCTGCAGCTCCCCGGCGAACAGTTCGTGACGTTCGCGCAGACCGTCGGTTATCCCAAAACCTGACTCGCCGCAGCCCGGGGCGAACCCCGCGGCGACAGCAGCAGAGCGTTTCAGAAAGATTCAGCGCGGGCTTCAGGACTTCGCCTGAGGGAAATCCCAAGTTCTGCGCTGGACGCCGCTGCGACGGGACTTTTCGGCAATCGCAAATGGACTTTTCGGCGGACGGGAACACATCGCCGGCGCACTGCCCTCCTATCACGAAACAGAGGCGGGAGGGCAGGAAAGCGGCAGGGAGACTCCAATGCTTGGCATAATCGGCAGAGGACATCGCACTCACCTCTTTTTGCCTGCCGCGGTCGCGGCCTGGCTCTTGGCGAGTGGCGGCGCGCACGCCCAGCTCGCCGGCATGGCGCCCGGTGCGCCAATTCTCGGCGTACCGGGAGCCGCGAGCGTGCCGCCGGTGAACATTCCGCTCGGCGCTACCGAGCTCGGCACGGCGGGGCTCAGCCCGTTGCCCGGCAGCGTGCCACCGGGCCTGACGCCCTTGGGTGCCAGCCCGAACGTCATGCCCGGGCTCGGCACGGGGTTGAGCCCGCTGCCGGCAGCGCCGGCGGGATCGGCTGTTGTCGGCGGCGCGGGAATGATGCCCGGCATGCAACCGGGCACGCTGCCCTGACATCATAGAGAGAAGGAGCGACCGGATGCGCCGCCGAACCGCCATCGTTACCGCGATCGCGGTCCTCGTGGCGGCGAGTGGCGGCGCGCTTGCCTTGGGCGAGCGCTCGGTCAGTCGCCCGGCGGCGACGGCCCAAGCCGCGGCGCCGCCCGTGCCGGTCGTCGCGGAGACGATCAAGAGCGGCAATGTGCCGATCTATCTCGTCGGCATCGGCTATGTTCAGGCCTACAACACGGTCATCGTCCGCAGCCAGATCCAGGGGCAGCTTACCGCGATCCCCTTCACCGAAGGGCAGGCCGTGCATCAAGGCGATCTGCTGGCGCAGATCGACCCCCGCCCCTATCAGGCGCAGCTCGACCAGGCGATCGCCAATCGCGACCGCGATCAGGCGCAGCTCGCCAATGCCGAGGCCAATCTCAGCCGCTATCTGCCGCTGCAAGCCAAAGGCTATGCGACGCCGCAGCTCGTCGATACGCAAAAGGCGCAAGTCGAGCAGCTTCAGGCGGCGGTGAAATCGGATGAAGCCGTTATCGAAGCCGCCCAGGTGCAGCTCGGCTATACCCGCATCACCGCGCCGATCAACGGCGTCACCGGTATCCGGCAGATCGATGTCGGCAACATCATTCATCCGACCGATCCCAACGGCCTCGTCGTGCTGACGCAGCTGCAACCGATCTCGGTGATCTTCACCTTGCCCGAAGCGGAGCTGCCCGAAATCCAGCGGCAGATGGCGAAGGGTACGCTGAAGGTGCTCGCCTATAGTCAGGACAACACGATCGAGCTCGATCAGGGGACGCTCGCCCTCGTCGACAATCAGATCCTGCAGACTTCCGGCTCGGTGCGGCTCAAGGCCAATTTCCCCAATGCCGCCCATCGCCTCTGGCCGGGCGAGCTGGTCGATGTGCGGCTGCTGCTCGAGACCCGACAGGACGGATTGACGGTCGCCGCGACCGCCGTGCAGCAGGGACCCAAAGCCACTTATGTCTACGCGATCAAGCCGGACGGCACGGTGGAGCGCCGCACCGTCAAGGTCGGCCAGACCTGGGATGGCCGGGCGCTCATCGATAGCGGTGTCAAGCCCGGGGAGCAGGTAGTCGTCGATGGGCAGTCGCGCCTCCAGGACGGCACCCGCGTCGCCGTGCTGAACGGCAGCGCGGCGGAAGATTTCGCCCGCGACAGCGCCGAGCAGGCGGAAATTCCGTGAATATCTCCCGACCCTTCATCGACCGGCCGATCGCCACGGCGCTGCTGATGGTCGGGCTGCTGCTGTGCGGGCTCGCCGCCTATCGGCTGCTGCCGGTATCGCCTTTGCCGGATGTCAACTATCCCACCATTCAGGTGACGGCCCAGCTGCCGGGCGCGGACCCCCAGACCATGGCCTCCTCGGTGGCGACGCCGCTCGAGGAGCAGTTCGGCCAGATCCCCGGCCTCGTGCAGATGACCTCGTCGAGCACGCTGGGCTACACCTCGGTCACGTTGCAATTCGAGCTCAGCCGCAATGTCGACGGCGCCGCGGCGGACACGCTCGCGGCGATCAACGCCGCCGGCGGGCAGCTGCCGCCGAACATGACCTATCCGCCGACGATTCGGAAGGTGAACCCGGCGGAGACGCCGATCATGGTGCTGGCGGTCACTTCCGATGCCGTGCCGCTCACCACCGTCGACGCCTACGCCGAGAACATTCTGCTGCAGAAGATCTCGCAAGTGCCCGGCGTCGGTCTCGTCAGCATCGGTGGCCAGCAGAAGCCGGCGATCCGCGTGCAGGTGAACCCGGAAGCGCTGGCCGCGCGCGGTATCAGCCTCGAGACCGTGCGCACCGTGCTCGGCGAGGCCAATGTCGACCTGCCCAAAGGCACGCTCAACAGCCCGCGCGAGACTTACACGCTCAACACCAATGATCAGCTGTTGAACCCAGAGGCCTACAATTCGCTCATCATCGCTTATCAGAACGGCGCGCCGGTCCGGGTGCGCGATATCGGCCGGGCGATCGACGGGCCGGAAAACAATCTGCTTGCCGGCTGGATGAACGAGCAGCGCGCGATCATCATGCCGATCCAGCGCCAGCCCGGCGCCAATGTCATCGCTACGGTCGACCGGATCAAGGCGATGCTGCCGCAGCTCGAGGCGTCGATCCCGCCGACGATCCATGTCGCGATCCTGTCCGACCGCACCCAGACCATCCGCGCCTCGGTGAACGATGTGCAGTTCTCGCTGCTGCTCAGCGTGGCGCTGGTGGTGATGGTGATCTTCCTCTTCCTGCGCAATCTCTGGGCGACGGTGATCCCGGCGGTCACGGTGCCGCTGTCGCTGATCGGCACCTTTGCCGCGCTCTATGTCCTCGGCTACAGCCTCGACAATCTCTCGCTGATGGCGCTCACCATCGCCGTCGGCTTCGTCGTCGACGACGCGGTCGTCGTCATCGAGAACGTCGTGCGCCATCTGGAAGAGGGGCTCACGCCCGTCGAGGCGGCGCTCAAAGGCGCCGGCGAGATCGGCTTCACCATCGTCTCGATCACGTTGTCGCTCATCGCCGTGTTCATTCCGCTCTTCCTGATGAGCGGCTTCGTCGGGCTGCTGTTCCGGGAATTCGCGGTGACGGTCAGCGTGGCGCTCATCCTCTCGCTGGTGATCGCGCTGACGCTGACGCCGATGATGTGCGCGCGGCTGCTGAAGCCCGAGGCGAAGGTCGGGCATGGGCGGATCTATCGCCTGCTTGAAAGCGTCTTCGACCGCATGCTGGCGCTCTACGAGCACGGCTTGCGGCATGTGCTGCGGCACCGCTTCATCACGCTGATGGCGATGCTCGCGACGATCGCGCTCACCGGCTACCTCTATGTCGTGATCCCCAAGGGGTTCTTCCCGCAGCAGGATACGGGCATGATCATCGGCATCGCCGAGGCGAGCGAGAACATCTCCTACCCCGCGATGGAGCAGAGGATGGAGGCGGTGATCCGCACCATCCTCAGGGATCCCGCCGTCGCCTCGATCGGCTCGCAGATCGGTGCGACCGGAACGACGACGCTCAATGACGGCCGCATGTTCATCGCCTTGAAGCCGGAAGCGGAGCGCAGCGCCAGCGCCGACCAGGTGATCAACCGGTTGCAGCCGCAGCTCGCCAAGCTCGAAGGCATCACCGTCTACATGCAGGCGGCGCAGGACATCACCATCGGCGCCCGCGTGGCGCGGACGCAATACCAGTACACGCTGGTCGATGCCGATGCGGGCGAGCTCGCCCATTGGGCGCCGATCTTCTATCAGCGGCTGAAGCAGCTACCCGGCATCACCGATGTCGCCAGCGACGAGGCCAATGCCGGGCCGCTGCTCGACATCACGGTCAATCGCGACGCCGCCTCCAGCTACGGCATCCTGCCGGCGACAATCGACAACACGCTCGACGACGCGTTCGGCCAGCGTATCGTCTCGACCATGTTCACGACGCTCAACCAGTATCACGTGATCCTCGAGGTCGAGCCGAAATTCCAATACAGCCCGGATGCGTTGAGCGACATCTATGTCAGCTCCGCCACCGGCCAGCAGGTGCCGCTCAGGACGCTGGTCAACACGGTGACCACGGTGGCGCCGCTCGCCGTCAACCATCAGGGCCAGTTCCCGTCGGTGACGCTCTCCTTCAACCTCGCGCCGGGGGTTTCGATCGGCCAGGCGGTGAACGCCATCCATGGGCTCGAGGCGCAGCTCGGCAAGCCCGCCTCGCTGGTGACGAGCTTCCAAGGCAACGCCCAGGCCTTCATCTCGTCGCTGGCGAGCGAGCCCGTCCTCATCGCTGCGGCGCTGGTGGTGATCTACATCATTCTGGGCGTGCTCTATGAGAGCCTCGTCCATCCCATCACCATCCTCTCGACCTTGCCCTCGGCCGGCATCGGCGCGCTGCTGATGCTGATGGCGTTCCATTTCGATCTCAGCGTCATCGCCCTCATCGGCATCATCCTGCTCATCGGTATCGTCAAAAAGAACGGCATCATGCTCGTCGACTTCGCGCTGCATGCCGAGCGCAATGAAGGGCTGAGCCCCGAGGCGTCCATCTATCAGGCCTGCGTGCGGCGCTTCCGCCCGATCCTGATGACGACGATGGCGGCCCTGCTGGGCGGCGTGCCGCTGATGCTCGGCACCGGCACCGGCTCCGAGATCCGCCAGCCGCTCGGCTACAGCATCGTCGGCGGGCTGCTGCTCTCGCAGGTGATGACGCTCTACACGACTCCGGTCGTCTATCTCTATCTCGACCGCCTGAGTAATTTTCTTGCCCGCCGGCGCCAGCGTGACGCGAGCGCCGGCGCAGCGACCTTGCCGCATCCTGCCGAATAGTGGGCTAGGGTGGGACCGCTTGAAAGCAAGGGGTGAAGCACCGAACTCAATGCGGGATAGGCTTTCCTTGAAGGAGCGCGGTTCATGACGTCGGTCGAGGCGGAAGAATCGGGCCTGGAATTCGGTCGCTTTCGCGTGCTGCCGCGGCGGCGGCAGTTGCTCGTTGACGGCGCGCCGGTCGAGCTCGGCACGCGCGCCTTCGATCTCCTCATGGTGCTGCTCGAGGCCGAGGGCGAGCTGGTGACCAAGGACGAGCTGCTGCACCGGGTCTGGCCCGGCACGGTGGTCGATGAGAACAATATCCAGGTGCAGATCTCGGCGCTGCGCCGCGCCTTCGGCGCCGACCGCAACCTCATCCTCACCGTGCCGCTGCGCGGCTACCGCTTCACCGCGACGATCCGAGCCTTGGGCGAAGCGCCGAAGGAGGCATCGCCGCCGCCGCCCCGCCCTGCGCCGGCGGCTCCGGCGCTCACCAATCTCCCGGCGGCGGTCTCGGACTTCATCGGCCGCGATCGCGAGCGGCAGGAGCTGCCGGAGCTGGTCCGGCGCCATCGCCTGGTGACGCTGACCGGCACCGGCGGCATCGGCAAGACGCGGCTCGCTCTCGAAGTCGCGCGCGGGCTGCTGCCGGAATTTCCGGACGGGGTGTGGCTCGCCGAGCTGGGGCCGCTCGCCGATCCGGCGCTGGCATCGAGCGCGATCAAGGCGGCGCTCGGGCTTCACTCCGGCGATGCGAAATGGTCGCCGGAGCGACTTGCCGCCGCGCTTCGCGCCAAGCGCCTGCTCCTCGTTCTCGACAATTGCGAGCATGTCGTCGCGGCCGTGGCGCCCGAAGCCGAGGCGCTGCTCCAAGCCGCACCCGGCCTGCGCATCCTGGCGACGAGCCAGGAGCCGCTCGGCATCGAGGGCGAGTGTCTCGACCGCCTTCATCCGCTGGGCCTGCCCGGCGAAGAGGAAGTCCCGGGCGAAGACGCGCTCAAGCACGACGCCGTCCGTCTCTTCGTCGCGCGCGCCCGAACCGCCGATCCGCAGCTGGCGCTCGAGGAGCGCATGGCGACCGTGACCGCGATCTGCCGCAGGCTCGACGGCATTCCGCTTGCCATCGAGCTTGCCGCCGCGCGCGCCGCCACGCTCGGCATCGAAGGTCTGGCGCAGCGGCTCGACGACCGCTTCCACCTGCTCACCGGTGGCCGCCGCACCGCCCTGCCGCGCTACCAGACGCTGCGCGCGACGCTCGATTGGAGCCATAATCTGCTGACCGAGACCGATCGGATCGTGCTGCGCCGGCTCGCCGTCTTCGCCGGCAGCTTCACGCTCGATGCGGCGGCGAGCGTCGTTGCCGACGAGCAGCTCGCGCAATGGCAGGTGGTCGAGCGCGTCGCCGAGCTCGTCGCCCGTTCGCTGGTCGTTGCCGATTCCGCCGAAGGCGGGCGCTACCGTCTGCTCGAGACGATGCGCGCCTATGCGCTCGAGAAGCTCGCGGATAGCGGCGAATTCGCCGCCCTCGCCCGCCGTCACGCCGGCCGTTTCCGTGATCATCTGGCCGCGGGCGTTCCGGCCTGGGAGACGCGGCCTTCCGTGCAGTGGCTGGCGACCTATGCGCCCGAGATCGACAATGTCCGAGCCGCGCTCGATTGGGCCTTCGCCGGCGGCGGCGACGAGGCACTCGGCGTCGAGCTCGCCGCCGCCTCGCGCATTCTCTGGTATCTGATGTCGCTGGTCGAGGAGGGGCGCGGCCGGCTCGAGCGCGCCATCGCCGCGTTGACCCCGGCCACGCCGAAGAGCATCGAGGCGGGGCTCTGGTACGGCTACGGCTTTCTCTCCACCGGCGAGCCGCGCGGGCGCGCCTTGCCGGCGCTGCAGCGCGCCGTGTCGCTGTGCCGACAGCTCGATGATCCGATCATGCTGGGCCGCGTGCTCGGACTCTGCGGCCTGACGCTGACGCGCGCCGGCCGCGTCGCGGACGGAACGGCGGCGCTGGAAGAAGCGCGCGACTTGCTGGTGGCGAGCGGCGGCCGGAAGAGCCTTTCCCGCTGCCTCACCAACCTGGCGATCGCGCGCATGGTCGCCGGGCGCTGCGACGAGGCCCGGCTGCTGCTCGACGAGGCCTTGGCGCTGGGCCGCGCGACCCAGGCGGATTTCTGGGTACTGCGGACGCTCGTCTACAAGGCCGAAGTCGAATTCGCCGAAGGCCGTGTCGACCGCGCCGTCGCCGAGGCGCGCGAGGTGGTGGCGCTGTGCCGCTCGATGCGCCGTACCGGCCTGCGCGGCCATGCGCTGTGCAATCTTGCGGGCTACCTCATCGCGCGCGGCGAGATCGATGAAGCGCGGTCGGCGCTGCGCGAGGGCCTGCCCCTGGCGCGGCAGAGCGAGCTCGGCACCGCCATGGTCGCGGGCGGTTTGCAGCATCTGGCGGCGATCGCCCTCGGCGAGGAGCGCCGCGAGCGGGCGGCGCGCTTCCTCGGCTATGCCCACGCCTTCTTCACCGCCGAATTCGAGGGGCGCATCTCGGCAAAGCTCGAGAGCCATGAGCGGCTGCTGGAGGAGCTGCGGCGTTCGCTGCCCCCCGACCGGCTCGCCGCGCTGATGGAGACGGGCGCGCGCTGGACCGAAGACGAAGCCATGGCGGCGGCCCTCGCGACGTGACAAGAGCCGCCGCTCGCCGAGCCGTCAGGCCGACACGGCGAGATGCTCCGCGGGCCGGGCGGGGGGTGCCATGAATTCGGGGCCGACCGGATCGGTGATGGCGTCGCGCAGGATGCGGTCGATCTCGGCGCGCGTCGCATCGTCGAGCGACCAGCCCATCACCTCGCCGACGGGATCGAGCTGATCGGGACGCCGCGCGCCCCACAGCGCCACCGTCGCGCCCTGATCGAGCATCCAGCGCACCCCGAGGTGAATGACCCGCTTGCCATAGCGGCGTTGTGCCAGGCGATCGAGGGTCTCGACCGCGGTCAGGTATTGGGCGTAGCGCGGCGCTTGGAACTTGGGATCGTTCCGACGCAGATCGTCGCCGTCAAACCGCGTCGCCGGCCGCATCTTGCCGGAGAGCAAGCCGCGGCAGAGCGCGCCATAGCCGAGGATGGCGATGTTATGCTCGCGGCAATACGGCAGGATATCGGTCTCGATCTCGCGCTCGAAGAGATTGTAGGGCGGCTGAACGCTGTGCAGCGGCGCTACCTGGCGGAAGCGCTCCATCTGTGCGACCGAGAAGTTGCTGACGCCGATGGCGCGGATGCGGCCGAGATCGTAGAGCGTGCGCATGGCCTCGGCCGTCTCCTCGATCGGCGTTTGCGGATCGGGCCAATGCACCTGGTAGAGGTCGATATGGTCGGTGCGCAACCGGCGCAGCGATTGGGCGATCTCCCAGAAGATGCGCTGCCGGCTGGCATTGCGGAACACCTTGCCGTCGCGCCATTCGAGCCCGACCTTCGTGGCGATCTGGACCTTGGTGCGCAAGCGGGCCTCGGCGAGCGCCTTGCCGACGATCTCTTCCGAGCGGCCGAAACCGTAGACGGGAGCGGTGTCGATGAGGGTGATGCCGCGCGCCACCGCCCGCTCGATCGTCGCGACCGACGCTTGCTCGTCGGTGCCCCCCCACATCCAGCCGCCGATCGCCCAGGTGCCGAGCGCGACGCGTGAGACGGTAAGCTTGGTATCTTGAATGAGTGCCGTTTCCATGACTACCTCGTCGTCTTGTGCGAAATTTGTGTTGCTCGCGCGTGGATGTGTCGGCTGGTGACCCGCCTCAAGTGCGTGCGTGATGCCGTTGAGGCAAAGGCGAGGCATTGTTTGACGCTCCTGATTCGCGCGTTCCTGCATAAAAAGTGGGCTTGGGAGCCGCTTTAGTCCTTGAGCGGCTGCTGAAGCGTCCTGAAACGATCTGGTTTCGCAGGCAGGACCGCGATCTTTCACGATCGGCAAACAGCTCGTTAACTATTGGCGGGTTTACTTCGCGCGCCTCGCGCCGCATCTCACGGCGGGCCGCGCCGAAAAGCGCGCTCTGACACGTCACTGGTGCATTTCATGCAACGCAAGCACGCCACGAGAACCAGCCCCCGTGATTTCGGTCCGGCGCCGTCCTATGGCAGCCTTGGTCTCCTGGCGCGCGCCATCACCGCGCCGTTGCGCCGCACCGAGCCCAAGCGGCGCCTGTCGCTGGCACTGCAAGGCGGCGGCTCTTTCGGCGCCTTCACCTGGGGCGTGCTCGATCGTTTGCTCGAGGCGGAGGAGCTCGAGCTCGACACGGTGAGCGGCGCGAGCGCCGGGGCGGTCAATGCCGTCATTCTCGCCAGCGGCCTTGCCGCCGGTGGCCCGGCCGAGGCGCAGCGGCGGCTCGAGCGGTTCTGGTTGCGCGTCAGCGATGCCGCCCCGGCGATTCGCTTTGGCCGCGCGGCGAACGACTCGGCCGCGCTCGCCGTCGATCTGCTGACGCGCTTCGTCTCGCCCTATCAGCTCAACCCGCTGAAGCTCGATCCCTTGCGCGATTGCCTCGCCGATCTCGTCGATTTCGAACGGCTGCGCGCGGACTCGCCGGTGCGGCTCGTCATCGCGGCAACGCGCGTCAAGACCGGGCAGCCGCGCTTCTTCCGCGCCCCGGACATCACGCTGGAGGCGGTGCTCGCCTCGGCCTGCCTGCCGCTCTTGCGCCATGCCGTCGAGATCGAGGGCGAATGGTATTGGGATGGCGGCTACAGCGCCAACCCGCCGCTGCGCCAGCTCGTCCTCGAGTCGAGCGCCGACGACATCCTGCTGGTTCAGCTGACGCCGGAGACGCTGGAACGGCTGCCGCTGCTGTCGCCCGACATCGCGCGGCGCATGAGCCAGATCACCTTCAACGGGCCGCTCCACCGCGAGGTCGAGGCGCTCGCCGATCTTCGCGCCATGAGCCGGCGCGACGGGCTGTTCCGCTCGCGCTTCTGCCGCAAGCTGCAGCGCCTGCGCCTGCACCGCATCGCCGCCGAGGACGAGGTCGACGGCCTCGACCGGGCGAGCGCGCTCGCGATCGACCGGGCGTTCTTCCTGCGCCTCAAGGAGAGCGGCCGCGCCGCCGCCGATCGCTGGCTCGCCGGGCTGCCGAACGCGGGCTGAATCGCCTAGCCGCGCCGCTGCTGGAAGAAGCCGCGCAGCAAAGCGCCGGCGCGGCTTTCTTCGATCCCGCCATAGATTTCCGGGCGGTGATGGCAGGTCGGCTGGTGGAAGAAGCGCGGACCGTGCTCGACCGCGCCGCCCTTCGGGTCATAGGCGCCGAAATAGAGCCGGCGGATGCGGGCGAAGGAGATCGCCGCGGCGCACATGGCGCAGGGCTCGAGCGTGACATAGAGATCGCAGTGGACGAGCCGCGCCGCGCCCCTCGCCTGCGCCGCTTCGCGCAGCACCAGCATCTCGGCATGGGCGGTGGGATCGGCGAGCTCCTCGGTGCGGTTGCCCGACGCCACCAAGACCGCGCCCGTCGCCGCATCGACCAGCACCGCGCCGACCGGCACCTCGCCGCGCTCGGCAGCACGCTCGGCCTCGGCCAGCGCCGCCGCCATCGGGCTGCACCCGGCGTCGTTCATCGCGCGCAAAGACCCGTGCTCGGTTGCGACATCAGACAAGTCACCCTAGGATCGCCACCACCATGGTACAACCTGTCATCGGGCTGACGCTCGATTCGGAGCCGCCGGGCGGCTATTCCAAAACGCATGGCTGGTATGCGCTGCGTGAGAATTACTGCGACGCGGTCGCGCGCGCCGGCGGGCTGCCGATTCTGTTGCCGCACGAGCCGGAGCAGGCAGCGGCCTATCTCGACCTGATCGACGGGCTCGTCGTCACCGGCGGCGCTTTCGATGTCGACCCGGCCCTGTTCGGTGCGACGACTCGGCATCAGACGGTCACCACCAAGGATCGCCGCACCGCCTTCGAGCTGGCGGTCACACGCGGCGCAGTCGGCGCCGACAAGCCGGTGCTGGGCATTTGCGGCGGCCAGCAGCTCCTCAACGTGGCGCTGGGCGGCACGCTCATCCAGCACATCCCCGACGAGGTGCCGGGCGCGCTCGCGCATGAGCAGCCGAACCCGCGCACCGAAGCGGGCCATGTCGTGACGGTCAATCCGGGCACGCTGCTGCACCGCATCACCGGCATGGCGGAGCTGCCGGTCAACAGCGCGCATCACCAGGCGGTGAAGGCGCTGGCGCCGGGCTTCGTCGTCGATGCGGTGGCGCCGGACGGCATCGTCGAGGGCATCGAGGATCCGGGCAAGCGCTTTCTCATCGGCGTGCAGTGGCACCCCGAATATTTCATCAGCGAGGGCGACAGCCGCCTGTTCGCCGCCTTCATCGCCGCCGCGCGGCGCTGAGCGCCGATGGCGGAGAGCGCCGAGAAAGGGGAGCGCATCGCCAAGCTTCTGGCGCGCGCCGGTCTCTGCTCGCGCCGCGATGCCGAGCGCTGGATCGCCGAGGGCCGCGTCTCGGTCGACGGCAAGGTGCTGACCAGCCCCGCGCTCGCGCTCACCGGCGTGCACGACATCCGCGTCGACGGCAAGCCGATTCCGGAAGTGGAGCCGGCCCGGCTCTGGCGCTATCACAAGCCGGCGGGCCTCGTCACCACCCATCGCGACGAGCGCGGCCGGCCGACGGTGTTCGAGAAGCTGCCGGCGGAGCTGCCGCGGCTCATCTCGGTCGGGCGGCTCGACCTCAATTCCGAAGGGCTGCTGCTGCTCACCAATGACGGCGCCCTGGCGCGCGAGCTCGAATTGCCGGCACGGGGCTGGCTGCGGCGCTATCGCGTGCGCGTTCATGGCGCGGTCGATCCGGCGCGGCTCAAGGCGCTCGAGGAGGGCGTCACCATCGACCGCATCGCCTACGGCCCGATCCGCGCCGCGCTCGACCGCGAGCAGGGCAGCAACGCCTGGCTGACGGTGAGCCTGCGCGAAGGCAAGAATCGCGAGATCCGCCGCGTCATGGAGCATCTGGGACTTGGCGTGACGCGGCTCATCCGCATCGCCTACGGGCCGTTCCAGCTCGGCGATCTCCCGCGCGGCGCGCTCGAGGAAGTGCCGCGCCGCGTGCTGCGCGAACAGCTCGGCCAGTCCGCGCCGGCGACCGCGAAGGCCAAGCGCCATGCGGATCATCGCCGGTAAGCATCGCGGCCGCGCCCTCGCGGCACCCGAAGGACGCGGCGTGCGCCCGACCAGCGACCGCGCGCGCGAAGCGCTGTTCGACATCCTCGCCCATGGCCGCTTCGCCGACCGGCCGGTGTTCGAAGAGGCGCGCGTGCTCGACGCCTTTGCCGGCACCGGCGCCTTCGGCCTCGAAGCGCTGTCGCGCGGCGCGGCGCAAGCGAGCTTCATCGAGAAGGACCGCACGGCCCTGGCGGCGCTGCGCGCCAACATCACCGCGCTCGGCGAAGAGCAACGCGCCGCGGTGTTGCCGGGCGACGCTCTCCATCCGCCGAAAGCCGGCGCGCCGGCCGCCCTCGCCTTCCTCGACCCACCCTACGCCGAGGACATCGCCGCGCCGGCGCTCGCCGCGCTCGCCGCTGCCGGCTGGCTCGCGCGCGACGCGCTCGCGGTGGTGGAGCTGGCGGCGAAGCGGAAGTTCGAGCCGCCCGCGGGATTCACGCTGCTCGAGGAGCGGCGCTACGGCGCGGCGCGGCTGGTGTTCCTGCGCTTCGCGCCGGCGCGGTAGCACGGCGACTGCCCTGTCAAGCGAAAAGCGCCGGGAGGGGTCTCCGCCTCCGGTGTACACCGGGGAATCAAAAATCACGGCGCTGATTCCTCGGACATTTGATGATTGGCGAGGTCGGCTTCGCGCAGATCGAGCTCGCGCTCGATGTGGCGCCGCGCTTCGTCCTTGATCTCGCCGTTGGTGAAGAGCTCATTGATGGATTGGCGCTCTGCCGTGATCAACTGCAGCTCGATGTCGTCGTGCAGCTCGGCGAGCTTGCGGCGCGCGCCGTCGCCATCGCTGCCATGCTCGATATGGGTGAGCCGGTAGCGCAGCTGCGCGCGGAACGGCTGGACGACACTCTCGGAGAGTTTGCGCTCGACCGCGAGATGGTCGAGCCGCTCGATCACCGCCTCGATCGCCTGCCGCCGGGCCTTGCGCTCTTCCGCCAGCTCGGTCGCGTGCTCTCGACGGCCGGCATGCGCAAGGCCGAGCCAGCGGATCACCCACGGCAACACCAGACCTTGACCGACGAGACTCACCAGGATGACCGAAAAAGTGAGGAAAATAATGAGGCTGCGGTAGGGAAACGGGGTTCCGTCCGCGGTCGTGAGCGGGATCGCGAGCGCGGCGGCGAGCGAGACAATGCCGCGGATACCGGTGAAGCCGATGATGAAGGCCCACTGCCAGGGGGGCGACGGGTCCTTGCGCCTGATCGCAGGAACGAGCCAGCGCGGCAGATAGATCGCGGGGAAGACCCAGATGAACCGTGCCACGATGACGATGGCGCTCACCAGCACCGTCGGCACGACCAGCTCGACGGCCAGGTAGTCGGAGGTGCTGGCGATGAGTGGGCGCCCCTGCAGACCGGTGATGAGAAACACCATGCCTTCGATGACATAGATAAAGAAGCCCCAGAAGAAGATGCCTTGCAGGCGCGTCGCGGCGCCGATCAGGCGACGTCCATTCCAGCTGATGTAAAGCCCCGTCGTCACCGTGGCGAGCACGCCCGAACCGCCGAGATGCTCCGGCGGCCAGAACGCCAGAAACGGCGTAATGATGGAGAGCGTCAACTCCACCATGGGATCGCCGGACCAGCGCCTGAGACGCAGCATCAGCCAACCGACGCCGATGCCCCAGAGGATCTCGCCGACGATTATGGCGGCGAACTCCCACACCGCCTCATTCAGCGAGAAAGCGCCGACGCTCACGGCGGTCACGGCGAAGCGGTAGAGGATGAGCGCGGTCGCGTCATTGGCGAGGCCTTCGCCCTCCAGCACCGCGAGGATGCGCCGCGGCAGCTGCATCCGGCGCGCAATCGAGAGCGGCGCCACCGCATCCGGCGGCGCGATGATCGCGCCCAGGACGAACCCGACCGGCCAGCCGAGGCCCAGGACGTAGTGGGTCGCCGCCGCGGTGGCGACCGTCGTGAAAATGACCGAGCCGACGGCGAGCAGCGAAATGGGACGAAGATTGAACCGGAACTCGCGCCAGCTCATGGCGACGGCGGCATTATAGATGAGCGGCGGCAGCACCAGGAGCAGCACCACTTCCGGCGCCAGCGTCACTTTCGGCAGGCCAGGCACGAGCGCCAGCGCGACGCCCGCCAGCACCAGCAGAATCGCAGGCGGGATCTTGCTGCGGATGCTGATGACCGCGACCGCGGCAAGGACGATGAGCAGCAGCACGAGAATCTGGATCGTTGGAATCATGGCCGGCCTCTCTGTGCGGAAAGGGTAGCACAGCACCCCACGGGGAAATGGGTCTAGCGCGCCCTCACCCTCCCATTGCTTCGCAATGGGGACAACCCGTTCGATCGCTCTGCGATCGAACCCTGCGGGGCCGATCGCAACGCGACCGGCCGGGTTGTCCCTCTCCCGCGTCGCGGGAGAGGGGCCATTCATCCCCTCGCCCGCGAGAGCGAGAGAGGGAGGGGGCCCGGCCGAAGGCCGGGAGGGTGAGGGTCAGTTTGTGCTAGAACTCGTCGCTCGCCACCCGCATCGAGGCTCGCCATGGCCGATATTCGCATCACCGCCGGCCCGTTCACCTTCGCCGCCCGTTGGGAGCGGCAGGCGGCACAGCGCACTTGCGCCAAGTTCGAAAGCCTGCTGCCCTTCCGCCAGCGGCTCATCCATGTGCGCTGGAGCGGCGAGGCCTGCTGGATTCCGCTCGGCGACCTCGATCTCGCGCTCGGCTATGAGAATGCGACGAGCTATCCCGCGCCCGGCGAGATCATCCTCCATCCCGGCGGCATCAGCGAAACCGAAATCCTGCTCGCCTATGGCAGCGTCCAATTCGCGAGCAAGGTCGGGCAGCTCGCGGGGAACCACTTCCTGACGATCGTCGAAGGCAATGAGCGCCTCGCGGAGCTCGGGAAGATGGTGCTATGGCAGGGAGCGCAGGAGGTTGAGTTTGCCAAGAGGTGAGCCGCCGGCCCATCGCCCCTGGAGCGCCCGCGTCTCCTAGTCTAGGGGGAGACGCTATGATACATTTGCTTCCTATAGGTGTAGCCGCAGCGTTCTGCGCGCTCGCCAAACCTTGTCGGCCTTGCAAATGTCCTTCGGCCTCGACTCGGCGCTGTCGACATGAACCAAACCTCGTCCTTGCGAGGCGATGGCGAAGGCAAGCTGGAGGTCTTGTGGGCAGACGGCGATCGTGTCTTCTGCCGAACCTGGCGCGGGGCGGATGAGGGCACGCGGACCGCGGTGCTGGCGGTGGTTCCGGCTTCGGACCATCCAACGCCGAGCTGCCTTGCTCACCTCGCTCATGAATTTGCGCTCAGGAATGAGCTGGACAGCGGCTGGGCGGCGCGACCCCTGGAATTCGTGCGCGAGCACGGGCGGAACATGCTCGTGCTTGAGGATTCCGGCAGCGAGCCGCTGATCGGGCGACTGGGCCTCCCGATGGAGGTGGAAAGCTTCTTGCGTCTGGCCGGCGCCATCGCCGCTGCCATCACCGGGCTGCACGCGCGCGGCCTCATCCACAAGAATATAAAGCCGGCCAACATCCTCGTCAGTCCCCGGAGCGGCGGGGTCAGACTTACCGGCTTCGGCATCGCCTCCCGCCTCCGGCGGGAGCGCTCGGCCCCCGAGCCGCCCGAGATCATCGCCGGCACGCTGGCCTATATGGCGCCCGAGCAAACCGGGCGGATGAACCGCTCGGTCGATGCGCGCAGCGATCTCTATGCGCTCGGCGTCACGCTGTATGAAATGCTTATCGGTACGCTGCCCTTCACCGCCGCCGACCCGATGGAACTGGTGCATTGCCACCTGGCGCGGCGACCGGTACCGCCCGCCGAGCGTCTCTCCGGCTTGCCTGCCGCCGTCTCCGACATCGTGATGAAGCTGCTCGCCAAGCCGCCGGAGGAGCGTTACCAGACCGCGATCGGCGTGGCCACGGATCTCAGACGGTGCCTCGGCGAATGGGAAAGCAGCGGCCGCATTGCGCGGTTTGCGCCGGGCGCGCACGACCTGCCCGACGTGCTGCGCATTCCGGAAAAGCTCTATGGGCGCGAGCAGGAGATCGACGGCCTGTGCGCCGCCTTCGACCGCGTCGCCGGGCGCGGCACGCCGGAACTCGTGCTGGTTTCCGGATCTTCCGGCATCGGCAAGTCCTCGGTCGTGAACGAGCTGCACAAAGCGCTCGTGCCGCGACGCGGCTGGTTCGCTTCCGGCAAGTTCGACCAGTACCAGCGCGACATCCCCTACGCGACCTTGGCGCAGGCCTTCCAGAGCCTGATCCGTCAGCTTCTGGTCAAGAGCGAGCAGGACCTCGCCGCGTGGCGTGACGCCATCCGGGCGGCGGTCGGCGCGAACGGTCGGCTGATCGTCGATCTCGTTGCCGAGCTCGAGCTGCTCATCGGCCCGCAGCCGCCGGTGGCCGAGGACTTGTCGCCGCGGGAAAGAGAGCCCCGTTTTCTCGGCGTCCTCGACAATTTTCTTCGGGTGTTTGCTCGCCGCGAGCACCCGCTGGTGCTGTTCCTTGACGATTTGCAATGGGCGGACGCGGCCACTCTAAACTTCCTCGCGCACGCCGTTTCGTCCCCCAACGCCGGGCATCTCCTGGCGGTCGGAGCCTACCGTGACGCCGAGGTCGAGCCCGCCCATCCGCTGACGGCGATTGTCGACGTGCTGCGGAAGGACGGCGCGGCGGTCAGCCACATCGCGCTCGGGCCGCTGTCAGGTGACGACCTCTGTCGGATGGTGGCGGAATCGCTGGGCTGCGCGCTGCCTGACGCCGCGCCTTTGGCACAGCTCATTCATGAGAGAACGGCGGGCAATCCGCTTTTCGCCGTCCAGTTTCTCAGCGCGATGGGCGAGGAACGCCTGCTTGCCTTCGATGCCGCCCGGGGCGGCTGGCGCTGGAACATCGACGAGATTCGCGGCCGAGGCCTCACCGACAATGTCGTGGACCTCATGCTGGCGAGGTTGAAGCGGCTTCCCGCTGCGACACGCGAGGTGCTGGAAGGCCTCGCCTGTCTTGGCAACAGCGCGGACATCGCCACGCTGGTCGTGACGCAAGGCGGAACGGAAACCACGGTGAACGCCGCGTTCTGGGACGCCGTGTGCGAGGGGGTCGTGCTCCGCGCCGGAGACTCCTATCGGTTTCTGCACGACCGCGTGCGGGAGGCGGCCTATGCGCTCATCCCCGACGACCGGCGAGCGGAGCGGCATCTGCAGATCGGGCGCCTGCTGCTGTCGCATCTGCCGCCCGAGGCGGTCAGCGAGCGCGTGTTCGAGATCGCGACTCAGCTGAACCGGGGCGTCACGCTGATCAGCGATGCCGGCGAAAGCGAAAAACTTCGGCAACTGAACGCCCTTGCCGGCCGCAAAGCGAGACGCGCCGTCGCCTATGCCGCGGCGCGCCGCTATCTCGCCCAGGCGACCGCGTTGCTCCCGTCGGACGCTTGGCGCACTCAATACGAGGACACGTTCTCGCTCCAGCTGGAGCGTTGCGAGTGCGAGTATCTCACCGGGCATCCCGACATCGCGGCAGAGCTCGCCGCGGTCATTCTCGCCGAAGCTCGCTCGGCCGTCGACCGTGCCGAAGTCTATCGCTTGCGTATCCGGATGAGCGACTTTGCGGGTCGATCCGACGACGCGTTGACGGCGCTGCGCGATGCGCTGCGACTTTTCGGGATAGAGCTGCCGGAATCGGACGAGTCGATAGTGGCGGCAATCGAAACCGAGGAGCGGGAGCTTGCCAACAATTTGCGTGGCCGCGGCATCGCCGAGCTGGCGGATGCGCCGCCTGCCACCGATCCGACCGTCCGGATGATCATCGGCCTGATCGTCGAGGCCATCGCACCGATCTACGCAACGCAACGCTACTTCCCATTGCTTGCAGCCAAAGGCGTCAATCTCTGCCTGCGGCACGGCAATATGGTCGAAGCGAGCGCGCTCTACAACGGATATGCGCTGGTGCTCGTGGGCAGGGGCGATTTCAAGTCGGCCTTCGAATTTTCCGATATGTCGGTCCGCCTGGTTGCGACGTTCGACAACCCCGGCCTCCAGGCGATATTGCTTCTGCGCCATGGCTTCTTCGTCAATCATTGGCGGCGGCACATCGCCACCAGCCTGCCTTATCTGCACGAGAGTTATGCCGGCTCGGCGCAGCTGGGCAATTTCCTCTACGCCGGCTATGCGGCGCTGTATTTGTCGGAGATGACCCGCGAGAAGGGAGACCCTCTCGATACGCTTGTGCAAACCTGCCGGGGTTTCGCCGATGTCGGCACCCAGAGCCACAATGACGCAATCCGCGACACGTTCCGCGTTCAACTGCAGTTCGCCGCTTGCCTCAAAGGACTGACGCGCGCACCGACCAGCTTCGAGGATGGGCAGTTCAGCGAGGCCGACACGCTCGCGGGTTTCGCGGTCTGGCGGTTTCACGTTCTGAAACAAACGGTGTTATTTCTCTTCGGCGAATACGACGCCGCGCTCGAGTCTGCGACGCGGGCTGCAGAGGCGCTGCGCGGCGCGGTTGCCATGCCGCTCGTAGCGATGTCTCAATTTTATCGCGCCTTGTCGATGACGGCGCTATACCCGCGCGCCAGCGCCGCCCGGCGGCTCGAGTTCAGGCGGAGTGTTGAAGAGGCGCTGCGCCGGCATCGACATTGGGCCGACAATTGCCCGGAGAATTTTGCCAACCGCCACGCCTTGCTCGCTGCCGAAGTCGCCCAGATCGAGGGCCGGGACATGGAGGCAATGCGTCTCTACGAGCAGGCCATCCGCTCCGCGCACGCTCATGGCTTCACTCAGAATGAAGCGCTCGCCAACGAACTCGCCGGCCGCTTTTATCTCAGCCGCGGCCTCGAGACGAACGGCTATGCGCATCTGCGCAACGCCCGCGCCTGCTATGCCCTCTGGGGTGCCGACGGCAAGGTGCGGCAGCTCGAGCGGGTTTATCCCCCGCTCGCCGACCCCGAAGACCGGCTTCCCACGGCGACACTGAGCGCCCATGTCCCGCAGCTCGATGTGACGAATGTCGTCAAAGCCTCGCAAGCGGTGTCCGGCGAGATCCTGTTGCCCAAGCTGATCGAGACGCTGATGTCGATCGCGCTGCAAAGCGCCGGCGCCGATCACGGATTGTTGGTTCTCCCGCAGGGGGACGGGGAAAGCTACGTCATCGAAGCCGAGGCACGGGTCAGCCGCGACACGGTCGAGCTGGTGCCGCGCCAGAGGTCGACGGCCGCCCCCGCTTCTCCGGAGATGCTTCTGCGTTATGTCATCCGCACGCGAAAAACCTTGATCCTCGATGACGCCTCCAAGCCCAACCTGTTTTCCGAAGACGAGTATGTGCGGCGCCTGCGGCCGAAATCGGTCCTGTGTTTTCCCCTGGTGCGACAGGGACGGCTGGCCGGTCTGCTCTACCTTGAAAATACCCTCACGTCGCATGCCTTCACCGCGGATCGGATCGCGCTGCTCGAACTGCTGGCGGCCCAGGCGGCAATCTCGCTGGAGAACACGCGCCTCTACAGCGAAGTCCAGGAGCGCGAGGCGAGAATTCGAAGGCTCGTCGACGCGAACATTGTCGGCATTTGCGTTTGGGATTTTGCCGGCGGCACCCTCGAGGCGAATGACGCCTTTCTCGCCATGGTCGGATATGACCGCGAGGATCTCGCCGCCGGACGCGTGCGGTGGCTGGAGATGACCCCCGCCGAATGGCGCGCGGATACGCTCGAGGCGATGGCTCAGATCAAAGCGACCGGGAGGTGCAAACCCTATGAAAAGGAGTATTTCCGCAAGGATGGCAGCCGCGTGCCGGTGCTCGTCGGCGGCGCGGCTTTCGCGGGCAACCCCGACCAGGGCCTCACCTTCGCGCTCGACCTGACCGAGCGCAAGCAGGCGGAAGCGCAACTGCAGCAGGCCGGCAAGATGGAGGCCATCGGCCGGCTCGCGGGCGGGATCGCGCACGACTTCAACAACGTTCTCGGGGTGGCGATCAATTTCGCCCGGTTCCTCGAAGAGGACCTCCCGCCGGACTCGCCGCAGCATAATTTCGCGCGCCGCATCCACAGCGCCTGCGTCAAGGGCAAAGACCTGGTCGCCCAGATTCTGGCGTTCGCGCGGGCGCAGCCGCCGGATCGCCGTTCGCTCGACCTGCGCGATGTCTTGCGCGATGCGCGCGAGCTTCTGGCGGGCATGCTGCCGGCGACGACGCGTGTCAGCCTGTCGCTCGCCGAGGAGCCGCTGGTCGTCAGCGGCAACGAGTCCCAGCTGATACAGCTCGTTGTCAACCTCTGCGTCAACGCGCAGGATGCTTTGCGCGGGCAGGCGGGCGACATCAGCATCGGCGCCGCCGCGCTCGCACCCGGCGACGCGGACGGACCGCAGGCGCTGCTGGTCGGGCGCGTGGAGAACGGGCGACGCTATGTCCGGATCGATGTGACGGACACCGGCGAGGGGATTCCGGCCGCAGCCCTGCGGCGGATCTTCGAGCCGTTCTTCACCACCAAGGAGCGCGGACGCGGCACCGGGCTCGGGCTCGCCGTGGTCCATGGCATCATTGCCGCGCATGACGGCGCTTGCTCGGTCGCGAGCACGTCTGGCCGCGGCACCCGGTTTTCGGTCTATCTGCCGCTCAGCGAAACCGCCGCCCAAGCGAGCCATCCGGCCACCGCGGCAGGCGGCGCAGGGCGCGGAGGCGGGCGGGTGCTGGTGGTCGATGACGAGGTCAATATCACGGATGCGCTGTCGATCGGTCTCGAGCGCCTGGGCTACGAGGTGGCGGCGGTGAACGATCCGCGGGAAGCGCTGCAGGCGGTCCGCGACGATCCGGCCGGCTGGAGCGTCGTGGTCACCGACAATCTGATGCCGGAGATGGACGGTCTCGCCTTGGCCGAGGCGCTGCGAACGCTGCGGCCGGAGCTACCGGTCATCCTCTACACCGGCGTCGACGATCAGGCCATCGAGGCGGCGGTGCAGCGACAGAGCTTTGCGGCCTTCGTGCGCAAGCCGGCGGAAGCGGCGGCGCTGGCGCAGGTCATTCGCGAGGTGTTGCCGGGGTGAGCGGAGACGGGAGCGCGGCGCTCTCGTCAAGAGATGCTGGCCGCGCCTTCAGCAGACCTTGTTGCGAGCGGGCCAGAATGATAACTATTCTTGCGGCGTTCTGAAGAGACGCAAGCCGAGGGAGACTTACCGATGAACCGGCGAGATTTCATCGCACTCCTCGGGACGGCCATGCTCGCGCCCTCGCCCGCGCTTCCAGCCGAAGAAACGACCATGACAGAGCCACACCGCATCGACGTGCATCACCACATCGTGCCGCCAACCTGGCTCGCAGCGATGGACATCATCGGCCGCACCGATCCGATGATCGGCGGTTGGTCGGTGCAGAAAAGTCTCGACGACATGGACAAGGGCGGCGTCGCGATCGCGATTGCGTCGCCAACCACCCCGCAGGTGACGCCGCTTGGCAAACAAGCCGCCGTGCGGGTCGCGCGCGAATCGAATGAATTCGCCAAGAAACTCATGACCGATCATCCCGGACGTTTCGGCGCGTTTGCCATGCTCCCGCTTCCTCACATCGATGAGAGCCTCGCAGAGGCCGCCTATGCGCTCGACGTGCTCAAGCTCGATGGCATCGGCGTGATGACGAACTACGGCGACAAATGGCTCGGCTATTCGTACTTCGCGCCGATCTGGGAGGAGCTCAACCGCCGCAAAGCGACGGTGTACACCCATCCAACCGACGCCAATTGTTGCGTCAATCTGGTGCAGGGCCTTCACTCGTCGATCGTCGAGTGGGGCGCAGACACGACGCGGACGATTTGCGATCTCATCTTCAGCGGCACCTCGCGGAAATATTCCGACATCAACTGGATATTCTCGCATGGGGGCGGCGTGCTCGTGGCGATCGCCGAGCGCATCCTTGTGCAGGCGGTCAGCCGGCCGCCCTACCAGGGCAAATTCACGCGCGATATCGTTCAAGCAGAGCTCGATCGCTTCTACTATGACACGGCCCAGGTCGCTTTGGCCGGGACGCTCGCCGCGCTGGCCAAGCTCGTTCCCACGACCCAGATCGTTTACGGCACCGATTTTCCCTATCGGACCGCGGCTGAGCATACCAAGGGCGTTACCGCCCTCTTCAGCGGAGCGGACCTCAGGAACATCGATCACGCCAATGCTTTGCGCATTCTGCCGCGGCTAACGAGCACGTGATCAACGTTCCATGCCTACGATGAAATCGCATCGACGCGGCGCATGTCGGTTTCTGTTGCCGAGCTGCCGAAGATTAGCAGTGCCTTAAGGGTCTGCTACGGTGCGCTAAGCCGACACACCGTGTGAACCATCGCCGCAGCCGTCATGGACATGCTCAAAGCTCGGCTTGATTGCGCGCAGTGGGTCACTGGGTGGATCGCCGCCGCTCAGCTCCCGGCAAAATGCGGCCGTCGCTTCTCGATGAAGGCGCGCACGCCCTCGCGCGCATCGGCCGTGGCGCCCATGCCGACGATCATCCGCGTCTCGCGCTCCATCTGCGATTCGAGCGTGTCGTTCATGCCCATCTGGACGAGCTTTTTCGCTCCGCCATAGGCGCGGGTCGGGCCCGCGGCCAGCTGGCGCGCGAGCTTTGTTACCGCGTCGTGAAACTCGGCGGCGGCGACGACGCGGTTGACGAGGCCCCACTCGAGCGCCTCGCGCGCGGTGAGCGTCCGGTTCGTCAGATAGAACTCGAGCGCACGCCGCGGCCCGAGGATGCGCGAGAGGAAATAGGACGAGCTGCCGTCGGGCGTGAGCCCGATCTGGGTATAGGCGCTTGTGAACTTCGCGCCCTCGACGGCGATGACAAGATCCGCCGCGGCGACGAGGCTGACGCCGGCGCCGGCGGCGACGCCGTTGACGGCGGCGATGAGCGGCGCCCGCATCCAGGAAAAGCGCGAGATCGCGAGGTGGAAGCTCGCAGTCATCTCGGTCAGCAACGGCGGCAGCGCGTCGGCGTTCTCGGCGAACGCGCCGACATCGCCGCCGGCACAGAACGCCTTGTCGCCGGCGCCGGTCAGCACGACGGCGCGCACCCCATCGTCGGTGCTGCAGCGCGCGGCGACCGCCTGTAGCTCGCGCATCGCCGCAAGCGTGAGGGCGTTGAATTGCGCCGGCCGGTCGATCGTGATCCAGGCGACGCCGTCACGGAGCGCGAAGTTCAGAGTCTCGTAAGTCATCCGTTGCTCCCGTCATGGGGTAGACCGCTTGACCGCCTGCCGCTGGCGGCGAGGCCGAGGCGAATGAGCGTCTGCTGACCCGCGGCGCACAATGTCCGGCCGCCGCCCGCGACGGCGTAGACCTTGAGATCGCAGACGGTGAGCGTGCGGCCTGATCTGAGGACCGTGCCGACCGCCACGAGCTTCTCGCCCGCGGCGGGTGCCAGCAGGTTCACCTTGAATTCGACGGTCAAGATCTCGCTGCGCGGCGGGAACAGCGTATAGGCAGCGCAGCCGCCGGCATTGTCCGCGATCGCGCTGGTGACGCCGCCATGGAAGTAGCCGTGCTGCTGGGTAAGGTCGGGCCGATGCGGCAGCTCGATCACGGCCGAGCCCCGCGCGAGCTCGACGATGCCGGCGCCAATCGACTGCATGAAGGGCTGCGCCGCGAACATCGCGCGGATTCGCTCGGCGTAGTCGGCGAGGGGCGCGGCGGAGCCCGGCATCGGTCATCCTCCATACGTTGACGTATGGAAGACCATACGGTAGCGTATGGGGTGGTGAAGTCAAGCACGAAACGCGGGACGCCCACCGCGCCGGAGAAACCGCTCGATCGCGCGCGCTGGCTCGAGGCGGCGCTCGACGCGCTCGCCGAGGGTGGGGTCGGGCTCGTGCGCGTCGAGGTGCTGGCGCGGACCCTCGGCATCACTAAGGGCAGCTTCTACTGGCACTTCAAGGATCGCGGCGCGCTCCTCGCGGCGCTCCTCGCGCAATGGCGGGACGGCCGGGTCGCTTCAATCGCCGCGCAGGCTGGGGCTTCGCGCGGTGCGGATGCTGCACCGGCCGTGCGCTTGCGCCGTCTGCTCGATCTCTATCTCGATCACGCCAATCCCCGCGGCATGGCGATCGAGCTCGCCATGCGCGACTGGGCGCGGCGTGAGGCCGCGGCCGCCGCGGCCGTTGCATCGGTCGACGCGGCGCGGCTCGCGACCCTCGTGCCGCTTTACCGTGCCCTTGGTCATGCACGGCAAGAGGCGCAGGCACGCGCGCTCGCGCTCTACGCCTTCATCTTCGGGCAGAGCCTCATCGTCGAGGGCGTCGCGACAGCGGAAGCGCGCGATCTCAGGGAGCGCTGTGCCCGGCTGCTGATCGGCTGAGAGTCGCCGTCCGTCCCGCTCAGGGGGCGGCATATCGCCACGGCGTTGCCGGGTGTGCGGCCTTTGAGCGCGCGCAGCGTGCCGACCTCGTTCGCGCCCATGAGCCGGCTCTAGCCGGCCACGTCGGCGGCGCGGACGGCGAGCATGTGACGCGCTTAGTGCGCGGTGCCGTCAATCGCCGCGGTTCCCAATTTACCTAGCTGGCCGGATGGCCGTTGACGGCGCTAGAGGACCGTAGGACGATCACTCCTGTCGGTAGCAGACGTGCAAGCTTATAACCGGGCGTGCCTCACTTCGGGACGCTAAACGGGCTCTTAGTGCTACCGACAAGACAGGGAGGACATCATGCGAAACCACTGGCTGGTTCTGCCGGCGCTCGCGCTGGCTTGCGCCTTGGCTCCGCCGGCATCGGCGCAGACGCATTACGGACCCGGCGTTACCGACAAAGAGATCACACTCGGCCAGACCATGCCCTATAGCGGGCCGGCCTCATCCTACAGCACGATCGGCAAGGCTGAAGCCGCCTTTTTCCAGATGATTAACGACCACGGCGGCATCAATGGCCGGAAGATTAAGCTCATCAGCCTCGACGACGGCTACTCGCCGCCGAAGACGGTGGAGCAGATGCGTCAACTCGTCGAGGAGGACCACATCCTCGCCGATTTCGGCTCGCTCGGCACGCCGACCAACAGCGCCATCCAGAAGTACATGAATGGCAACAAGGTGCCGCAGCTCTTCGTCGCCACCGGCGCCACCAAATGGGGCGATCCCCAGCATTTTCCTTGGACGATGGGGTGGCAGCCCACCTATCAGACCGAGGGGCACATCTTCGCGCGCTACATCCTTGAGCATGAGCCCAACGCGAAGATCGCCATCCTGTATCAGAACGACGATTACGGCAAAGACTACGTCAAGGGGCTGAAGGATGGGCTCGGCGCCAAGGCCAGTGCGCTTATCGTCAAGGAAGTCACCTACGAGACC
This sequence comes from Allostellaceae bacterium, assembly GCA_035509275.1. Taxonomy (GTDB): domain Bacteria; phylum Pseudomonadota; class Alphaproteobacteria; order ATCC43930; family CGMCC-115725; genus DAHUYF01. The sequence continues at coordinate 39,470 of DATJLU010000086.1, forward strand.
ACCGACCCGACCATCGATTCTCAGATCGTGTCGCTGCAATCCTCGGGCGCCAACGTCTTCTACAATGTGAGCATTCCGAAGTTCGCCGCGCAAGCGATCCGCAAGTCCTACGACATCGGCTGGAAGCCGTTGCAGCTGTTGAACTCCGTCTCAGCCTCGGTCGCCGCCACCTTGAAGCCCGCCGGCATCGACAAGTCGATTGGCATCATCACGCTCCTCTATCTCAAGGATCCAACCGACCCGCAATGGCAGAACAACAAGGGCTATGAGGACTGGTTGGCCTGGATGAAGAAATACTACCCCGAAGGCGACCGCTCGGACGTTAACAACGTCTACGGCTACACCGTATCGCAAAGCATGGCGCAGGTGCTGAAGCAGTGCGGCAACAACCTTACGCGCGAGAACATCATGAAGCAGGCGGCGAATCTGCATCAGACGCTGCCGATGCTGCTGCCGGGTGTCACCGTCAGCACCGAGCCCACGCAGTTCTTCCCCATCCGCGAGATGCAGCTCGCCCGCTTCGACGGAAAGATTTGGAAGCTCTTCGGCAATGTGATC
>DATJLU010000087.1:0-12503 GCA_035509275.1 Allostellaceae bacterium
TTCCGATGCGCAATGGGAGCGGATCGCGCCGCTGTTGCCGGGCAAGCCCGGAGATCGGGGCCGAAGCGGTCGCGACAACCGGCTATTCGTGAATGGAGTTCTGTGGGTGTTGCGTTCCGGCGCGCGGTGGGAGGATCTGCCTGAGCGGTACGGCAAATGGAAGACGACACACAAGCGCTTCACCCGCTGGGCCAAGGCCGGCGCCTGGGAAAAGGTCTTCGATTCGCTGACCGGCGATCCCGACAACCAATATCTCATGCTCGACACCACGCTCGTCCGGGTTCACCAGCAGGCAGCCAGCGGAAAAGGGGGGCCAAAGATCAGGCTGTGGGGCGTTCCCGAGGAGGATTGACCACCAAAATCCACGTCCTCGTCGACGCCCTGGGGCGCCCATTGAGCTTCATTCTGACGGGAGGAGAGGCGCACGACAGCACGACCGCCGCAACCCTTCTCGCTGGCCACAGCACCGCTGCTGTCATCGCCGACAAAGCCTACGACAACAATGCCTTGCGCAAGCTCATCGCTGATACCGGAGCGGCAGCCGTCATTCCATCCCTCTGCTCCCGCAAGATCCTCATCCCGCATGACACTGTCGCCTACAAACTGCGCAACCGTGTCGAGCGCTTTTTCAACAAGCTCAAGCATTTTCGCCATATCGCGACCCGTTACGATCGACGCGCCGTCCACTTCCTGGCCGCACTGCACCTCGCCAGCGCCATGATCTGGATGCGCTAAATGTCGATTCGTCCTAGCCTAATCCTCGAGTTCGACGACGACCGGGACGTGGTCTGAGGCCTTCTCCCAGCCGCGCATCTCGCGATGCACCGTTGCCGAACGCAGCTTGCCATGGAGCGGCGGCGTCACCCAGACATGGTCGAGGCGGCGCCCGCGATCGCTCAGATCCCAGTCGCGCGCCCGATAGCTCCACCAGCTATAAAGCCGCTCCTCAGGCGGAATGAAGCGGCGTACGGCATCGACGAAATCGGCCGCCTGCTGCAATTTTCCGAGTTTCTCGACTTCGACCGGTGTGTGGCTGACGACGTCGATCAGCTGCTTGTGTGACCAGACATCGGTCTCGAGCGGCGCGATGTTGAGATCGCCGACGACGATCATCGACTGCGCCGCACGCCGCGCGCTGCTGAACCAGTCGGTGATCTCGTCGAGGAATTGCAGCTTGTGCGCGAATTTCGGGTTCGCTTCCGGATCCGGGATGTCGCCGCCGGCCGGCACGTAAAGATTGTGCAACTCGACGCCGCCCTCCACCGTCACCACGCCATGACGGCAGTCCTCGCGCTGACACCAGCTTTGCGTCGCGCTCTCCTTAAATTCGCGGCGCGACAGCACGGCGACGCCATTATAGCCCTTCATGCCATGGACGAGCTGGTGCCGGTATCCCAGCTCGGCGAAGGCCTCGCGCGGGAAGACGTCGTCATGCGCCTTCGTCTCTTGCAGGCAGAGCACATCCGGCTGCCGCTCGGCGATGAAGCGGCGCACATTGTCGAGCCTGAGGCGGACCGAGTTGATGTTCCAGGTGGCCAGCCGCAACGCCATGGCGCGGACCGCTCAGGCGATGGTGATGGCGAGGTCCGTCAAGCCGTCAACATGACCCTCGAGCTTGTCGCCGCGCTTCACCGCGCCGACGCCGGCGGGCGTCCCGGAATAGATCAGGTCCCCGGGCGCCAGCGCCACATAGCCGGAGAGATAGGCGATGGTCTCAGCCACCGACCAGATCAGCTGGCTGATATCGCCCTTCTGCCGAATCTCGCCATTCACCTTGAGCCAGATCGCGCCCTTGGCGATATGGCCGACCTTGCTCGCCGGCGAGACCGGCGCGCAGGGCGCGGATTGGTCGAAGCCCTTGCCCATGTCCCAGGGCCGGCCGAGCTTCTTCGCCTCTCCTTGCACGTCGCGCCGCGTCATGTCGAGGCCGACGGCATAGCCGAAAACCAGGTCGAGCGCCTTCTCGACGGGGATATCGCGCCCGCCCTTCGCCAAGGCCACCACCATCTCGATCTCGTGCTGATAGTCGCTGGTCTTCGGCGGATAGGGGATGGTGCTGCCGGTGGGCACGATGGCGTCGGCCGGCTTCATGAAGAAAAAGGGCGGTTCCCGGTTGGGATCGTGCCCCATCTCGCGCGCATGCTCGGCATAGTTGCGGCCGACGCAATAGATGCGGTGGACGGGAAAATTCTCGCCGCCGATAACCGGCACGGTGGTGATCGGGGGGGCGGCAATCGCGTAAGCCATGGGAAAGGGTCTCCGGAGAAAGGGCGGGCGCACTAAACACGAAGAAAGGGTCGCCGACAACCCCACGCCGCCATCGTCCTGCGGCGACGACCCGGTACCTGATGGCGAAAAACGGGTGTGGCCCGGCGCCGGCGACGCCGTCAGGCGGCGCCGCGGGCCTCGCGCCAAAGGCCGAGCTTCTCCTGCACGACGCGGTCCGAGAAGCTGAAGAGCACGGCGTCTGCCGCGGCGCGATGCCTGTGGCTCGCCCAGCTCGGCACCACGAAGACGTCGCGCGGACCCCAAGCGAAGCGCTGATCGCCGATGCGCGTCTCGCCGCTGCCTTCGACGCAGACATAGACCGTGCCATCGGTCGAGCGGTACGGCGCACCGGCGAAGCCCGCCGGCAAGAGCTGCATGAAGGTCGCCATGGTCGGCATGGCGTAGTCGCCCGTCGCCGGGTTGACATAGCGCAGCTTCAATCCGTGGCAGGGATCCCATTCCTGCGATCGCTTCATCTGCTCGAGCGCCTCGCGCGTCCGCGCATAGGGATAATTGAAGACGGGTGAGGTTCTGCCGGCGGGCTGCCAGTCGACCGGGAGCAGCCCCGAGCCGTAGCGCGCCAGCGAATCGCCAGCCGGCCGCGCCGCGATCTGCGTCTCGGCATTGCCGGGCTCCATGAAGCCGGCATCGAGGAAGCTCACCAGCGGTATGTCGAGCCCGTCGAGCCAGACCATCGGCTTGTCACTGTCATTGCCATGATCGTGCCAGGTCCAGGACGGCGTGATGATGAAATCGCCGGGACTCATATAGGTGCGTTCGCCGTCGACGGCGGTATAGGCGCCCTCGCCCTCGAGCACGAAACGCAGCGCTGATTGCGAATGGCGATGCGCCGGCGCGACTTCGCCCGGCAGGATGAGCTGCAGCCCGGCATAGAGCGAGTGGGTTACCGCGGCTTTGCCCTTGAGCGCGGGATTTTCGAGGATGAGCACGCGCCGCTCGGCTTCCTTGGCGGTAATGAGCGCACCCGAGCGCATCAGATAAGGCCGCACTGCGTCGTAGTGCCAAATCGCGGCGACGCAGGGCGTCTGCGGCTCGCGCGTGAGCAGGGCGTGCAGCACTTCCCACAGCGGCGCCATATGATGCGGCGCCAACTCATCATAAAAGGCGGTGCGCTCGGCTGAGCGCTTCGGCGGGGTGTCATCCATGCTTTTCCTCCCGCTCCGCCGGTTCAGCCGCTATCGCCGCCGGCAGCTCGAGCTTGAGTTCGTCCTCAATCGCGGCGCACGCCCGCGCGATATCCTCGGCGCCCATCGCCGCATCGTTACGCTGCTTTATACCAAAGTTGCGGTAAAGCGCATTGTTGCGCCGGCGCTGCCGGTCGGCAGGCTCTGGGCTCTGGCATCAGAGCGCCGCCGCCGCGTGCTGCGCGGCTTTGTCGGCTTCGCTGTAGAAGGCATCCGCGTGGACATCCGCGCGCGGCAGGCCGAGCCGGCCGACGAGCAGCGCCATCGCCGCTTCGACCATCGCCGGCGGCCCGGCGAGATAGGCTTTTGCGCCGTCGAGCGCATCGATATCCGCCGCCACCGCTTCATGCACGAGACCGGTCCGGCGCTGCGTCGACCCGCGCGGCGCCGACAGCACCGGCACGAAACGGAAATTCTCATGGCGCGCGGCGAGCGCAGCGAAATGATCGGCAAGATAGACGTCGCGCTCGTCGCCGGCGCCGAAATAGAGATGGATCGGTTGGCGCTTGCCGCGCGCGAGCGCGCTCTCGATGATCGCTTTGATCGGCGCCAGGCCGGAGCCGCCGGCGATCGCCAGGATCGGCCCCTCATGCGCCTCGCGCAGATAGGCGGCGCCGAGCGGACCTTCCGCCACGACGGCATCGCCGAGGCACAGCCGGTCGGCGATATAGGCGCTGACGCTGCCCTCGCCCATGCGGCGGACATGGAATTCGAGCAGCTTCTCGTCCGGACGATTGGCCATGGAGTAGTCGCGCGGCGGCATCCCCCTGACGGTAAGGCTCGCATATTGCCCGGCGAAAAACGCGAACGGCGCGCCCGACTCGATCGCGAGCCACACCCGCCGGATGTCATGGGTGAGATCGTCAAGCGCCGCGACACGGCACAACAGCCGACGCTGCGGATGAAGCACGATCTCGTCGGCGTCGCGCCAGCTCACTTCGGCATCGCTCCACGGCATCGCGCTGCAGGATCAATCTTCGCGCTTCGCTTCGCCCAGGAGCGTACTCGCAATGAGCTGAAGCTCGACCTGTAAAACGGTCTTGCGGGGCGCCTCGACGCTCGGCGTGGCGACCGCGACGCTGAATCGCGCGTCCGTTCAGTCTACTGATCATCAGTAGATGTGACAAATAAAGCGATGGCCCGGCCTGCAACCGGGCGGGAAGCAAAGGCGCCCGGTCAGGGGGGTTGACCGGGCGCCAGAAGCGCCGTTGCGGGAGTCCGATCTCGCTGGGGGCTGGATCGGACAGTCGGAGGGAGGGTCCACCGACCGCTTCAGGGACAGACGTGGGGCGTTAACCCCAGCTCGAAAATTGCGCAAAGAGCATAGCAGATAGGCGTCATTTGCATGGCTCAGAGGTAGCGCACGACATTGGCCGAGAGCGCTAAAAACGCCTTTGCCGTCACCGCGATACCGCTGACGGCGCCTCCAAGGCGTCGGGTTGCGAGCGGCGGAGACCGAGGCGCAAAGACCAGGACAAGACGAGATTGAGCAGCGCGAGCACGGCCAACAACGCGAGGGTCGCGATCGTGCCGTAGCGCGCGAGCAGCAGCGCGCCGACGGCCGGCCCGGCGGCCTGCGCAATCAAAGTCGGCATTCCCAGCCGACCAATCAGCGTCGCGTATCCTTCAGCGCCAAAGAGGACGAGCGGCAAGGTGCCTTTGACGATCGTGCGCACGCCATTGCCCAAGCCGTAGATCACGATCGCGACGGCGATCATCGCCGGCTGGCGGGTGAGCAGCAGGGAGATCCCAAGCACCACCAGCATACTGGCGACCACCCCCTCCCACACCGGGTGGACGTAGCGCGCCAGCGCTATCTCGATCAGCCTCGCGCCGACCTGACAAGCGCCCATGACGCTGCCCAGCGCAACCGCACCGGCCAAGGCAAGACCGAGACCTTGCAGCAGCGTGAGGAGGTGCACGGCGAGCACGGCGCCGATGCCGATCTGCAGGGTCAGGTTGCCGCCGAGCAGCACCAGCAAGACCCTGCGCGCCGCGGGCGACTGCGCCGGCGTTGCCGCAGTCCTCTGCGTCAGCGTGACGTCCCGCGGCGCGGCGGCTTTGGCGCCCGCTTCCGGCGCCTCCGACGGCAGCAGCAGCGACAGGAGCGGCAGGCAGAGGAAGAGCTGCAGGGCGGCGTAGACCAGACACGTGTCACGCCAGCCGATCGTTTGCGTCAACGCGGCGCTGAGCGGCCAGGTCACGGTCATGGCCAGGCCGCCCACCAGCGTCAGATTGCTGATCATGACGCGTGCGCCGAGCCCGTAGAGGCGGCCCAGCGCGGCGAAGGCCGCATCATAGAGGCTTGCCCCCATGCCGACGCCAAGCACCGCCCAGGCGCCGAAATAGCCGACGCGGCTATGGGCGAGCGCGAGCGCGACGAGGCCGATCGCGACCAGGAGGGCTCCGGCCGACAGCACCCGCGAGCCGCCGCGGCGCTCGATGAGCTTGCCGACCGTCGGAGAAACCAGCCCCGCAATGACGAGGCCCAGCGACAGCCCGGCAATGACGGTAGCGAGCGACCAGCCGGTCTCTGCGGCAACGGGTCTGGCGATGACGGTCACGAGATAATAGGTCGAGCCCCAGGCGACCCATTGCGTTCCGCCGAGCACGGCGATGACGCCGCCTCGCCCGCCTTTGCGCGGGTTCCAGCCGAAATCGCGAATCCAAGCTGCAGCAGCGGCGAGGCGACGAAGCATTGCACCCTTGATCACGCGTCCGGCCGACGGGCGCACAAGCCTACCAAGAGGTGACCCCTCGGACACCCGAAATTATTGAGCGCCCAAATTCTCACGCCGGCATCCGCGTCCGGTTGCTGCCACTTCGCGCGGCCCTCTCTATGATCAACTGTGCCAAGACAACATTCCAGTGTTGCGTCTAGAGAGGAGAGCCCCGATGTACAACCAGAGCGTTATCGACGGTTTTGCCTGGACCTATGGACCACGAGACCTGCTACGGCGCTATGCGACCCTGCTTGAGCGCGACTTGCACGAGTTGGGGCTCCACATCCGCATATCGGCGGAGTTCGACCGGCTGATCGCGCTCAGCACGCAGCACCGTGAGAACTGGCCGGCGCTGTCGCCGATCTTCAATCCGAGATACTGCGATCTTACGAGCGACAACGCCTTTCTCATCGAGTGCATCGACGAGTTCGGCGATACCGTCGTGACCAGCGCCGGTCGCCTTTACGATCACGGCGACCGGAGCCTCGCCGACGATCTGCGCTCGCTTCGGACCTTCTACGACGATCCCGCCCCCTACCTGGCGAGCGACACCGTGGAGGTCACCGCGCCCTCCGCTTATCACATCTTCGGCCGCACCGGATATTCAGGCGCCGTCTGGGTACGACCGGATCATCGCCGCCACGGGTTGACCAAGATCATTCCGCGGCTGACGCGAAGCGTTTTGCTGACGCGCTGGAACGCGCCCGTGTTCTGGGCGACCATCGCGCCGCATCTCGATGCGATCGGTGTCACCCGCGCGTATGGCTCCTGGCACGTCGAGAGCGCCGTCGCTGCGCATATGCCGCTATGGCAGGGCGACTGCACGGTGCTGTTCTTGTCGATGGGACAGGCGACGCTGATCCGCGACATCGCGCAGTCGGTCGAGAGCTACGAGGCCAATACCGGGACCTCGCGCTGGATCGATACCGCGGTCGCGAACAAATCGCTGTCGCCGGCGCGCCACGGTACGATGAGCCGGTCGTAACGCACTTTGAGGGACGCCGCCGTCTCCGTGCGAACGGTTGCGCGCACGGATTCGAGCCGGGGATGGCGGCGCCACAAAGTTTCGGCGTAGGCGTCGGCGACCCAGGTGCCGTAATCGCGGTCGCGATGATGCTGGTAGAAATCGCGGCCGACGATCAGCAGCGACTCGCAAGGCCGCATGATCATGATCCCGGAACCGAAATGCTCCGTGATCAGCGTCGATGCCTGCGCCGTCTTGCGCACCAGGATCATGCGATGCATCAGGCTCTGCGCCTCGATCGCCTGCAGCACCTCCTCATCGAACTCGCCGCGCCGATCCTTCCAGAGATCGATGATCGGCCGGACCATCGCGAAAGGCGGCGTCGCCAGATTGCGCAGGTGGCGGCGCACCGCATAGTGCGGCACCTTGATCTCGATCGGCGGACCAGCCGCGAGCTGCTCGGCTCGCTCGATGAAGGCGAAGACGCTGGTGAAGAGCTCGGCCTGGGTCTCGGGGCCGATGCGGCTGACGAGCAAGACTCGGGGCGGCGTGATGTCGTTGAGCACCTGGAGCGCGCCGGCGAGCGCGACGCGCGAGAACGTGCCCGGCTGCACGGTGACGCGCACGCCGTCCTCGATCGATCGGATATGGATGAAGCCCCGCTCGCTGACCGCGTACTGCGCAACATCGACCCGCACATCGCGATATCCGAGGCGGCGGGCCAGGGCGGGGTCGTTGGCGACCCAGGAGCGACCCTCCTCATCGATCAGGATGCTGATGGCCATCGTCATCCTTCGGACCTGGCACGGCTCCGCCGCGGCTCGGTCACCGCGCTCCGGTCTCGGCTCCCGGCGGGACCTCGGCGATGAGCGTCGCCAGCAGACGGCGAAGCTCCGTGCGCAACGCCTCGGAGCGCAGCGCGCGATAGGCGCGCACCAACCCCACCTCCTCGGCCGTGAAGCTGGGCGAGGCACCCCTGTCTTCGGTCGGCCGCACGTGATCCTTGGCGAAGAAGGCGAGATCGACACCGAGGAATGCCGATGCCTTGACCATCCGGCCGGCCGAGAGGCGGTTCTCGCCGATCTCATATTTCTGCACTGCCTGGAAGCTCACTCCGAGAGCATCGCCAAGCTGCTGTTGGCTTACGCCGGCGAGCTGACGGGCCAGGCGCAGCCGCTCGCCTGCATAAAGGTCGTGTTCGCTGCGCCGCCTTTGCCGCTGCGGACGCGCCGGGCCGGGCAGTTGCTGATCGGCAATCTTCATCACTCTCCCCGCGAAAGGTCGCACAGCTGCGGCCGCCACCACCTGTCATAGAAGATACACCAGACCCGAGCTTTGGCGAAAGCGCCGTCAGGCGTCGCCGCCGATCTCGTCGAGCAACCGCCCCAGACAGGTCAGGGGCGCCGCGAAGATCATCATATGACCGGTTCGCCCCAGAGTCGTTAATCGCGCGCCGGCGATGCGTGCCACCATCTCGGGCAGCGCTGCGACAAAATCGGCACCGAAACGAATGAAGGGCCCGAGTAGCCGTGCCAGCGTCTCCGAGCACTCCCCTCGACAAGCGCTGCCTGCCGCGCGCTCGCGTCGGCGAGATGCGGCGACTCGGCCGCGCGCAGGCAAGTCTCGTCCTCGCCCAAAAACCGGCGGCGGCCATATCGTCGCTGCGGCTTGTGCTGGTTGGGCGGTTTACTGCATGCTCTGCCGCCCGCAAGGCGCCGCGAAGACGAGGCCATGGACACCAGGAACCCGCAACGACCGGGCGGCAACGGCATCGAGCTCGGCATGCTGACGAGCCTGCTCGGCTATCACCTGCGCCGCGCTCAGGTGGCGGTGTTTCAGCATTTCGCCGAGACCATGGGTGCAGCCGATATCACGCCCGGCCAATTCGGCGTGCTCACCGTCATCGCCGGCAATCCCGGTCTCAGCCAGACGCAGCTTGGCAATGCCCTCGGCATCGACCGCTCGACGGTGGTTGCGGTCATCGACCGGCTCGAGGATCGCGGTCTCGTGCTGCGCATGCCTGCGCCCAACGACCGCCGCTCGCACGCGCTGCAGCTCTCCGAAGAAGGCGCGAGCGTGCTGAAGCGGCTTGAGGATATGGTGCGCGCGCATGAGCGTCATATCAGCCGCGCGCTCAGCGCCGAGGATCAGCGGCAGCTGCTGCGGCTCCTCGATCGCGTCGCCCGCAGCGACTGAGCGGGTCAGCCCCGCCGCGCGCGCACGAAGGCGCGGCAGGCCGCACCGAACGCCGCGAACAGCGCGCGGCCGAAATCATTCTCCATGACGCGATATTCGGGATGCCATTGGATGCCGACGACGAAGGGCGCCTCGACATGGCGCACCGCCTCGATCTGGCCGTCCGGCGCCGTCGCCTCGACAGCAAGGCCCGGCGCCAGCCGGTCGATACCCTGAGAATGAAGCGAATTGACCGTGAGTTCCGGCGCGCCGGCGAGACGCATCAGCGCGCCGCCGGGCGCCAGTTGCACGGCATGAGCGTTATGGGCATAGCGCACCTGCAGCTCGCCTTGCGGCGCGCGATGGTCGAGCCGCCCGGCGACCTCGTGGACGCGCTGATGCAACGTGCCGCCGAGCGCGACGTTGAGCTCCTGGATGCCGCGGCAGATGGCGAGCACCGGCATGCCGGCAGCCACGGCGCCGCGGATCAGCGGCAGGGTGAGCGCGTCGCGCTCCGGGTCATGCAAGGTCCCCTCGGCGCTGGCCTCCCCATCATAATGATGCGGCTCGACATTGGAGCGGCTGCCGGTGAGCAGCAGCCCGTCGAGGCGGCGCAGCACCTCTTCGGCGCTGAGGCGCGCGGCGAGCGCCGGAACCAGCAGCGGCAGTGCGCCGGCTGCGTCGCTCACCGCGGTGATGTATTTCTCACTCACCCAATGCGTCTGATGGTCGCCCTGGAGCCGCGTGCAGCACGGCAAACCCACCACGGGCGACAGATCAAGGCACGTCCTTGGCATGACCGCACCTTGACCCGATCGCGCCGGTGATGCAAGCCGCGGTTGATGCGCCGGATTCGGCTCGGCGTCAGCGCGTGTCGTGATGCGTCCCAGGCCCGCGCACGACCGTCACGCCCGCCTCGGTCTCGACCGTCGCCCGTGCCGGGGCTGCCGGCGGCGGCGCGCCCGCAGCGGGCGGTCCGCCGGCGAGGACGATCATCGTCTCCGCACCGCCGCCGCCGGTCGGCCCGCCGTCCCAATCCGCCCAATCGCCCCAGCCCCACGGGGCGAAGAACCGCGAGCCGGTGCGGAAGGTCGCGAAATGCTGGGCGAAATGCCCCTCGTGGAAACCGAAGAAGACATGCCCCCCGCCGCGGCTTCCCGCGGCCGCGGGCAGCGCGCTCAAGGCGACCAGCAGCAAGCCTAGCGACAAAGAACGACGCATGACCGGCCTCCTTCGGCAACGGCTCAACGACTCAGAACGCGGTTGGAGCCCGGGAATTTCCCGCGCCCGCAGCACCCCTTCACTGCACGGCGCCCGGCGTCTGACGGATCCAGACGAAAAGGTCGGGGTTGAGCGTCACGCCGTAATGCGGATCCTCGAGCATCACGGTGACCTGTTTCTGCTGCGGATCGATGACCGTCCATTGGCGCAATTCGAGCGGGCGCTCGCTCATCACCACGGTGAGGTTGCCGCGATCGGGATGCGCGGTCTCGGCCATGGCGATGCGCAGCACGCCGGGCTCGCGCCGGAAGCCGGTGACGGTAACGTCGCCGGTGAGCTGGATCTGCGGGCGCAACAGGAACCAGGCTGGCGTGTCCTCGACGCCGATCTGCTGCAGCTGCTGCAGCTGTTTGTCCCAGTAGAAGACGTCGCTGCCGTCGGAGACGATGAGCACCGGCGTCGGCGGATCGTAGACGATGCGCATCTTGCCCGGACGCTGCAGATAGATCGTGCCCGCCGAGACGCCGCCATCCTGGGTGAATTGCTGAAAGCGCGATTGCAGCGTGCGGATCTCGTTGAGGTAGCGCTGCACCTGCAGCACGTCGCCCTGGTCTTGCGACGAGAGCCGTGCCGCGGGCGCTTGCGCGGCGCGCGCCGGCCATGCCGCGAAGGCCGTCGCGGCGGCAAGCGAAGCAAGAAGGCTGCGGCGGGAGAGCTGGGTCATCTGCAGGCTACGATATAGGCAGCGGCGTGGCCGACGGGAAGGGCCGCCGAGACGGGTCCCTGGGTGCAACGCGCTGCCGCTACTCGATGTTGCGCGCCAATACCTCGCGCTTGCCGACATGATTGGCGGCGCTGACCACGCCTTCCGCCTCCATGCGCTCGATGATGCGCGCGGCGCGGTTGTAGCCGATCTGGAGATGGCGCTGGACGAAGCTGGTCGAAGCTTTGCGCTCGCGGCAGACGAGCGCCACCGCCTGATCGTAGAGCTGGTCGCCGGAGCCGCCGCCCTCGCCGTCGCCGCCAAAACCCTCGCCGCCCTCCTCCGCCTCGTCATCGGCGGTGATGTCGTCGACATAGACCGGCGGCCGGCCGTTCTCCTTGAGGAAGCGCACCACCTGCTCGACCTCCTGGTCGGAGACGAAGGGGCCGTGGACGCGGGTGATGCGCCCGCCGCCCGCCATGTACAGCATGTCGCCGCGGCCCAGCAGCTGCTCGGCGCCGCTTTCGCCAAGGATGGTGCGGCTGTCGATCTTCGAGGTCACCTGGAAGCTGACGCGGGTCGGGAAGTTCGCCTTGATCGTGCCGGTGATGACATCCACCGACGGGCGTTGCGTCGCCATCACGATATGGATGCCGGCGGCGCGCGCCATCTGGGCCAGGCGCTGGATGGCGGCCTCGATATCCTTGCCGGCCACCAGCATGAGATCCGCCATCTCGTCGACGACCACGATGATGAGCGGCAGCGGCGTGGTGTCGAGCGGCTGATCTTCGAAGATCGGCTGGCCGGTCTCGGCATCGAAGCCCGTCTGCACCTTGCGCATCAGTGCCTCGCCGCGCGCCGCCGCCTCGGCAAGCCGCTGGTTGTAGCCCTCGATGTTGCGCACGCCGAGCTTCGACATGGCGCGGTAGCGATTCTCCATCTCGCGCACCGTCCATTTGAGCGCGACCACGGCTTTGCGCGGATCGGTCACCACGGGACAAAGCAGATGCGGGATGCCGTCATAGACCGAAAGCTCCAGCATCTTGGGATCGATCATGATGAAGCGGCATTGCTCCGGCGGCAGGCGGTAGAGGATGGAGAGAATCATCGTGTTGATGCCGACCGACTTGCCGGAGCCGGTGGTGCCGGCGATGAGGAGATGCGGCATGCGCGCGAGATCGGCGACCACCGGCGTGCCGCCGATGTCCTTGCCGAGGGTGAGCGGCAGCTGCGCGGTCGAGCGC
>DATJLU010000088.1:0-23471 GCA_035509275.1 Allostellaceae bacterium
GCGGATGGTCAATTCGTTGAAGAAGCGGTCGGTCAATACCCGGACGCCCGGGAGCGCCGACAGCCGATCGGCGAGCGCGACCGCGCGCGCGTGGTTGAGCGCGGCGAGCCGGGTGAACCCCGCTTCGCCGAGCAGCGCCAGATGGATGGTGAAGGCGAGCGCGCACAGGCCGGAATTGGTGCAGATGTTGCTCGTCGCCTTCTCGCGCCGGATATGCTGCTCGCGCGTCGACAGCGTGAGCACATAGCCGCGCCGCCCTTCGGCATCGACCGTCTCGCCGACCAGCCGGCCCGGCATCTGGCGCACGAATTTCTCGCGGGCGGCGAAGAGGCCGAGATGCGGGCCGCCGAAGCTCGGCGCGTTGCCGAGCGACTGGCCCTCGGCGGCGACGATGTCGGCGCCCATCTCGCCCGGCGGCTTGACGAGGCCCAGCGACACCGCCTCAGTGACGACGACGATGAGCAGCGCGCCGGCGCGGTGACAAGCCTCGGCGAGCGCCGAGAGATCGCGGACATGGCCGAAGGCGCCGGGATTTTGCACGACGACCGAGGCGGTTTCGCTATCGACGAGCGCCGCGAGATCGTCCTCGGCCGTCGGGTTGGCCGGGCGCTCCACCACGGTGAAATCGCCGAAGCGCGCATAGGTCGCGGTGGTCTCGCGATAATGCGGATGAAGATCGCCGGCGAGGATCGCCTGCTTCCGGCGCGTCACCCGGTTCGCCATCATCACCGCTTCGGCGCAGGCGGTCGCGCCGTCATACATCGAGGCGTTGGCGACATCCATCGCGGTGATGAGTGCCACCTGGGTCTGGAACTCGAACATCGACTGCAACGTGCCTTGCGAGACCTCCGGCTGATAGGGCGTGTAAGAGGTCAGGAACTCGCCGCGCTGGATCAGATGGTCGACCGCGGCCGGGACGTGGTGACGATAGACGCCGCAGCCGAGGAAGCTCGGCACCGAGGAGAGCGGCAGGTTCTTTGCGGCGAGCCGGCTCAGCGCCCGCTCGACCTCGATCTCGCCCAAAGCTCGCGGCAGATCGAGCGGCCGGTCGCGCCAGACCGAGCGCGGCACGTCGCGAAACAGCGCCTCGACCGAGTCGGCGCCGATGGCGCCGAGCATTGCGCGGCGGTCATTGTCGGTGAGCGGCAGATAACGCATCAGTGCAGGCCCTCGACGAAAGCGTTGTAAGCGGCTTCGTCCATCAGCCCGTCGAGCTGCTTGGCATCGGCGATGCGCAGCTTCAGGAACCAGCCGTCGCCCATGGGATCGGCGTTGACCTTGCCGGGCTCGCCGGAAAGCGCATCGTTGACCGCGAGCACCTCACCCGAGATCGGCGCATAGACCTCGCTCGCCGCCTTCACCGATTCGACGACGGCCGCCTCCTTGCCTTGCTCGACGCGGCGGCCGAGCGCCGGCAGCTCGACATAGACGACGTCACCGAGCTGGGTCTGGGCGTAATCGGTGATGCCGACCACGGCGACGTCGCCTTCGATGCGAATCCATTCGTGGTCCTTGGTGTATTTGACGGTGGCCATGGCGTCCTCGTCGTCTCTGGTTGCGCGCGGGCTCAGCCGCGGTGATAGCGATGGGGAACGAAGGGCAGCGGCTCGATGCGCGCCGGGCGCGGCGTGCCGCGCACCATGAGCTTCAGCGGCGTGCCGAGCGCGGCATGCGATGCCGCGACATAGCCCATGGCGATCGGGCCATCGGCCGAAGGGCCGAAGCCGCCGCTGGTAATGCGCCCCAAGGGCGCGCCGTCGAGCGCAATGATCGGGGTCGCCTCACGCGCCGGCGCCCGGCCTTCCGGGCGGATGCCGACGCGCTTCCTCGCGACGCCCGCAGCGAGCTCGCGCAGGATCACGGCAGCGCCGGGGAAACCGCCCTCGGCGCGGCGCCGCTTCTGGATGGTCCAGGCGAGATCAGCCTCGATCACCGTGGTGGTCTCGTCGATATCGTGGCCGTAAAGACAGAGCCCGGCCTCGAGCCGCAGCGAGTCGCGCGCGCCCAAGCCGACGGGCCGGACCTCCGGTTCCTGCAACAGCCGGCGCGCCAAGCGCTCGGCCGCTTCGCCCGGCACCGAAATCTCGAACCCATCCTCGCCGGTATAGCCCGAGCGGGTCACGAAGCAGGGCTGACCGTCGATGCTGTGGGCCGCGCCGCTCATGAAGGAGAGTCCCGCCGTGGCGGGCGCGAGCCGGGCCAGCACGGCCGCCGCCGCCGGCCCCTGCAGCGCCAGAAGCGCGCGATCGGCGAGGCGCCTGAGTTTCGCCGTGCCGGCGAGCTGACGCTCGAGATGGGCAAAATCCTGTTGCTTGCGCCCGGCATTGACGACGAGGAAGAGATGGTCGCCGGCCGCCGTCACCATCAGATCGTCGAGAATGCCGCCCGTCTCGTTGGTGAGAAGCGTGTAGCGCATGCGTCCCGGCGCCAGGCTCTTGATGTCGCCGGGCACGAGCCTCTCGAGCGCCGCCGCCGCGGCCTCACCCTCGAGCCGCGCCTGGCCCATATGCGAGACATCGAAAAGCCCGGCCTTGCTGCGCGTGTGCAAATGCTCCGTCATGATGCCGGCGGGGTATTGCACCGGCATTTCATAGCCGGCGAACTCGACCATCTTGGCACCGAGGCTCAGATGGAGAGCGTGGAGCGGCGTGTGATGAAGGGATGTCTCGGCCATCGGTCCTCAGGAGAGCAAGCTTCGCCGGGTCGCGCCAGCGACCGGAAGCCCCCTCTGTCTCAGGACCTGAAAGATTCGCCGGATGGTCCCGAACGGGACGGCCGGTTTACCTCGTCGGTGAGGCGGACGCTCAAGGCGTGCACCTGCTTTCCAGAGTGCCCTTCCCCCGACGGTCCTTTCGCCTGAGAGTTTCCGGGGCGGTTGCTCCTTCGGCGCCGGGGTGAAACCCGGTCTCTCCCATCGGGGTGCGACGGCGGCAGCACCCTAGCACCGCCCCGCTGCGCTGGCCAGCCCCGCGCAACGCGAAGCGTTGTCGCGGGATCGGCGGTGGACAGGCGGGGCGCTGCGACGACGACTGCCGATGCCAGTCCCGACGGAGCGGGCTCTCGCGGTTGCAAGAGCAACCGCTGACGCCCGCCCGCGACGACGCTGCCGCGTCGCGCGGGGTTCACTCGCGCTTGCGGTTGAGGTCGAGCTGCTGCTGGCTCACCTGCAGGCCGACGATGATCGCGTATTGATTGCCGAGCGACAGATTCTTGACCGGCAAGTGCTCGGTAATCTGGTCGACCAGCCGCATCTCTTTCTGTCGCGGCGCGAAATCGACACGCAGCGCAAAGTTCTGCTTGGCGACGATGTTCTGCTGCGCATCGGCGACGGCGACGAAATAAGTGAAATCGCCCTGCCGCAGATTCTGATCGTTGCGCACGGCGACGAAGCTGATCACGGTGGTGACGCGCACGCCCTCCGCCTCGCCATGGCATTGCGGCGCGACGGTGGCGAGCTTGACGCCGAAGATGATGTCGTTGGTGTTGGTGATGCTGGGCGTGACGCCCGGCCGGAACTCGGTATAGGAATCGAGGCCCGGAGCGATGAACGTGGTCGGACAGTTGAGCTTGCCGGGGGGCAGCTCGCTGCTGCTGGAACAGGCCGCCACCGACAGCGCAGCAAGCGCGCAAAGTGCGGCGCCAAAGGCTGAGCGCATCAGAGGCGGTTGTGCGAGCCGTCGCAGAAGGGCTTGTTCTGCGTCTGCTTGCAGCCGCATAGCCAGACTTCGCCGTCCCGGTCGAGCTTCAGCGGCATGGGTGTGATGCCGGTGCCGCGATGCGAGCCATCGCAGAGCGGCTGCGAACGACTGCGGCCGCAGGCGCACCACCAATATTCCTTGCCGGCCTCGGCGGCGAGCATGTAGGGGCTCTTGCGTGCTGGAACTGCCTCGCTCATACCCCTCTTCCCCCAGCTTCTCCAGTGTACTAACTTCCACGCTATCGAGCCCGGATAGCCGCCGCAGGCCCGGAACGCGCGAACTCTATTCGACCGTCGAGCGCCGCACAAGGGCTCCTCCGCACGGGAGCCCGGCCCCGGCCGCCTACGCAAGGAAATGACGATGACGAAAGCGCCGCTGACCATCCTGCTCGCCGGTCCGCGCGGCTTTTGCGCCGGGGTCGAGCGCGCGGTGCAGATCGTCGAGCGCAGCCTCGACCGCTTCGGCGCACCGGTCTATGTCCGCCACGAGATCGTGCATAACCGCTTCGTTGTCGAAGCGCTGGAGCGCAAGGGCGCGATCTTCGTCGAAGAGCTCGACGCCGTGCCCGCCGGCGCCCCGGTGGTGTTCTCGGCGCATGGCGTCCCGAAGCGGGTGCCGGCCGAGGCGGAGCGGCGCCGCCTCATTTATGTCGATGCCACCTGTCCGCTGGTGAGCAAGGTGCATCGCGAGACCGAGCGTCATTACGCGCAAGGCCGGCGGGTCGTGCTGATCGGCCATGCCGGCCATCCCGAAGTCATCGGCACCATGGGCCAGCTGCCGCCCGGCGCGGTGCTGCTGGTCCAGACGCCGGCGGATGTCGCCAGGCTGGAGCTCGCACCCGACGAGCCGATCGCCTATGTGACGCAGACGACGCTGTCGATCGACGACACGCTCGCCATCGTCGCGGCGCTGCAGCAGCGCTTCCCGCAGATCGACGGTCCGAAGCGCGACGATATCTGCTACGCCACGACCAACCGGCAACAGGCGGTGAAGGCGATCGCCCGCCGCGTCGACCGGCTGCTGGTCGTCGGCGCGCCCAACTCCTCCAATTCGCTGCGGCTGGTCGAGGTGGCGCGGCAGAGCGGATGCGACAAAGCGGCGCTGATCGGGCGCGCCGCCGAGATCGATTGGAGCTTCCTCGCCGGCGCCGCGCGCCTCGGCCTCACCGCCGGCGCCTCGGCGCCCGAAGCGCTTGTCGAGGAAGTGGTCGAGGCCTGCCGCGACCGTTACGAGGTGGCGCTCGAAGAAGTCGCCGTGACGCGCGAAGAAGTGCGCTTCAATCTGCCGCGGGCGTTGCTGAGCGTCGCCTGACATGGCGGTCTATACGGATGTCCCTGACGACGAGCTGCGCGGCTTTATCGCCGACTATGCGCTCGGCGAGGTGAGCTCGTGCAAGGGCATCGCCGAGGGTGTCGAGAATTCCAACTTCCTGCTGCGCACCGAGGCCGGCACCTTTCTGCTGACGCTGTTCGAGAAGCGGGTCTCGCCGGTGGACCTGCCTTTCTTCATCGCGCTGATGGAGCATCTGGCAGCGCAAGGCATTGCCTGCCCGACGCCGATCAAGGCCAAGGACGGCGTCGCCTTGCGTCGGCTTTGCGGCCGGCCCGCGGTGATTGTGAGCTTCCTCGACGGCATGTGGCCGCGCCGCGTCCATCCCTTCCATTGCGCCGGCGTCGGCGAGGCGCTGGCGCGGCTCCATGTTGCCGGTGCCGCCTTTGCGCTGCGCCGCCCGAACGACCTGTCTCTCGCCGGCTGGCGGCATCTCTACGAAGCCTGCCGCGCGCGGGCTGACGAGGTGAAAGCGGGGCTCGCCGCGGAGCTCGGCAGCGAGCTCGACGCGCTCGAGCGTCTCTGGCCCGAGACGTTGCCGATGGGCGTCATCCATGCCGACCTCTTCCCCGACAACATCTTTTTCCGCGGCGAGCAGGTCTCGGGCATTATCGACTTCTATTTCGCCTGCATCGATTTCCTCGCCTATGACCTCGCCATCTGCCTCAACGCCTGGTGCTTCGAGAGCGACCGCAGCTTCAACGTCACCAAAGCGCGGCTGATGCTGGCGAGCTATCGCGCGGTGCGGCCGCTCAGCCCGCAGGAATTCGACGCATTGCCGCTGCTGGCGCGCGGTAGCGCGCTGCGCTTCCTGCTGACGCGGCTTTATGACTGGCTGAATCATCCGCCCGGCGCTTTGGTGCGGCGCAAAGACCCGCTCGAATATCTGCAGAAGCTGCGCTTCCACCGCAGCGTCGCGCAGCCCTCGGCTTACGGGCTGGACGCATGACCGGAACGGCAGGCGCCGCGGGCAGCGGCGTCGTCGAGATCTTCACCGACGGCGCCTGCAGCGGCAATCCAGGTCCCGGCGGCTGGGGCGCGGTGCTGCGCTATGGCGAGCACGAGCGCGAGCTCACCGGTTCGGCCAATCCCACGACCAACAACCGCATGGAGATGCTGGCGGCGATTTCGGCGCTCGAAGCGCTGAAGCGGCCGAGCCGCGTTCACATCCATACCGACAGCCAGTATCTGCGCGACGGCATCACCCGCTTCATCCATGCCTGGAAGGCGCGCGGTTGGAAGACGGCGGACAAGAAGCCGGTCAAGAACATCGACCTTTGGGTCCGACTCGAAGCGGCGTTGCAGCCGCATCAGGTCGAGTGGTTCTGGGTCAAGGGTCACGCCGGGCATCCCGAGAACGAGCGCGCCGACGCCCTCGCCCGCGCCGCCATCGTCGAGGCGCGCGAGATGGGCGCTCTCGAGGGGGCGCCGCCGGTGAAAAAGAAGAAGCGCTGAGAACGCAAACGGCCGCTCGCGGGGAGCGGCCGTTTTTTTTGGCTAATCGGCGCCGAGCGGCTCTCGCGGTAGCTTGCGCATCCGCTGGCGCCGCCCTCGACGAGCGCGCTGCGCTCGCGAGGGTTAAAGGGCCTTCAGGATCGCGTCGGCGCTCGACACCTCGAAGGTGCCGGGCTTCTCGACGTTGAGCGTCTTGATGACGCCGTCCTCGACCACCATCGCGTAGCGCTGGGAGCGCTTGCCGAGGCCGTTGCCGCTGGCATCGAGCTCGAGCCCGACCGCGCGGGTGAAGTCGCCATTGCCATCGGCGAGCATCTGCACCTTGCCTTCGGCCTTCTGGTCCTTGCCCCACGCGCTCATGACGAAGGCATCGTTCACCGAGAGGCAGGCAATGGCGTCAACGCCCTTCGCCTTGATCTGCGCCGCCTTCTCGACGAAGCCGGGCAAGTGCTTTGCCGAGCAGGTCGGCGTGAACGCGCCGGGTACCGCGAACATCACCACCGTCTTGCCCTTGAAGAACTCGCCGGTGTCGACGTCCCTCATGCCATCCGGCGTCATCTGCTTGATCTTCACCGCCGGGACCTTTTCGCCAACCTTAATGGTCATCGCCTTTCCCCTTCCTCTTGGTCTGCTGCCGGTCGTTGGAATTTCGCCATGGGGCGCAGCCCCTGCGCGACCCACCTTAGACGGTCGGCCGGCGAAAATCACTCCCGTCGCTCCGCCGCCCGCGAGCGCCCGCGCCTATCGCAGAGCGCCGGCGACCTTGCCGGGGCCGGCCGCATCGGCGAGCGCCTGCAGCACTTGATCCGGCGTCAGGATCTCCGACAGCGCACGCCCCTGCGGCAGGGCCGGCCCATAAACCGCGTTGAACGGAATGCCGTAGCGCCCGAAGCTGCGGAGATAGGCGGCGATGGTGTCGCTCGGCCGCGTCCAGTCGGCGCGCATGGCGACGATGCCGGGCTGGTCGAGCCGCTCGCGGATTTGGGGCTGGTCGATCACCAGCTCCTTGTTGACTTTGCAGGTGAGGCACCAATCGGCCGTGACATCGACGAAGACGACGTCGCCGTGCCGGACCAGTCGATCGATCTCGGCGCGATCGAAGCGATGCCAGAAGGCATCCGGCCGGGGCGCTGGCGGCGGCGACGCCAGCACCGCCGGGACAAGGAAGCCGGCGAGCACCAGCGCCACGACCGCGCCGCCGCGGAGCGCCGGACGGCGCAGCGCCACCAGGGCGGCGGCAATCCCGGCCATCAGCGCCGCCACCGTCACGGCGGCAGCAAGACCGATCTCGCCTGCCAGCACCGCCACGAGCCAGAGCGCCGTCGCCGCAAGCGCCAGGCCGAGCACACGCCGCAGCGCGCCCATCCAACGCCCGGGCCGCGGCAGAGCTCGAGCGAGTTGCGGCAAAGCCGCCACCAGCAGATAGGGCGCGGCCATGCCCATGCCGAGCGCCAGGAACACGGCGAGGATCTCGAGCGGTCCGGCGGCCAATGCGAAACCCACCGCCGTCCCGAGGAAGGGCGCGGAGCATGGGGTCGCCAACAGCGTGGCGAAAGCGCCCGTGGCGACATTGCCGAGCAGCGTCGTGCCCGCGCCGCGACCGGCGGCGGTGCCGAGCCAAGCCGGCAGCGGCACCTCGAAAATCCCCCAAAGATTGGCAGCGAAGAGCGTCAGCAGCGCGACCATGAAGACGAGAAAGAGCGGCTGCTGGAACTGCACGCCCCAGCCGACCGCGGCACCTGCCGATTTGAGCGTCAACATTGCCCCGGCAAGCACGAGGAAGGAAAGGATCACGCCCAAACCCATCGCCAGGAAGCCGAGACGCAGATGCGCGCGCGGCCGGCCATGCAGCGCGACCACGCCGAGCAGCTTGATCGACAGCACCGGCAGGACGCAGGGCATGAAATTGAGGATGAAGCCGCCCAGCAGCGCCAAGGGCAGGATGCGGAGCAGCAGCCCGAGATCGACCGGCGGCGGCCCCGCCACCGGCGCGACGCTGGCCTCGAGCGAGCGGTCACCATCGACCAGCGTCACCTTGAGCGGATGCCCGACCAGCCGGTCGAGCACGCCCGGCGCGGCGAAGACGGGAAAGCGCAGCAGCGCCTGCCCCGCCGTGTCGCTGGCGGCGAGATGCGGCGCGCCGAATGCGACCCCGGCCGGGCCCTCGATGAAGCCATCGGGCGCCAGCAGCGGCGACGCGCTGTCGACGCGCAGCTCCAACATCGGCTTCGCGCCTGGCACCAGCACGGCGGAAGCAAGGCCGAGGCCGGAGCCCTTGCCGTCGCCGGGCACGCGTGCGGCATAGCGGGCGATGACGGCAGCATAGGACCCGCCACCCTCCGGCGGCGGCCCGGCCGGGAGGTCGAGGCTGAGCACTGTGTCGTAGGGAACGCAGATCTTGCTGCAAGTGAGATAGCTGAGGCCCAGGCGAAGATGGGTCGCCGCCCCCGCCTGTGCGAGCCGCGCGGTGATGGGGAACACGACCTCGCCGGTATATCCCACCGTCTCGAGGCCCTGCGCGGTGAAGCGCTGCGGCGCCGGCCAGGCCATCTCGGTCGCGGCGAGGTTGGTCGAGCCGGTCCAGTCGAGACGCGGCGGATAGCCGGCATCGCCCGGCGACCGCCAGTAGATTTTCCAGTGGGGCGCCAAGCGGAACTGGAGCCCGAGCTCGAGGCTTCCGGCGCCGTCCACGGACGGGGTTGCGGCAACCAGCCTAACCTGTCCCTGCTCCGTGACAAACCAATCTGAAGCGCCGTCTGCCGCCCTGGCGGGCGCGGATACCACCAGCGCCAGGAGCAGAGCCCCGAACAGCCCAAAGGCGCCCCACCAGCGCCGCAATCCCCGGTTATTGTCCATGCGACATTCCCGACATGCCCGTTTATATAGGGCTTTGCCGGCCGCCGCACGGTCACGAATGCGACATCTACCGCGGCGGCACCGGCGCACGCCATGCTTGCAAGGGTTGCCCATGCCGCCTATGTCAACACCAGACCCATGAAGACTTCCGTCACCTCGCTGGCCGGCCAGCTCCTCATCGCCATGCCGCAGATGCAGGATCACCGCTTCGTCCGCTCGGTCATCTTCCTCTGCGCCCATAACGAGGAAGGGGCCATGGGCCTTGTCATCAACAAGGTGATCGACAGCGTGACCCTGCCGGAGCTGCTCGACAAGCTCGGCATCCCGGCCGCGGGCCTCGCCGGTGCGGCGCGCGTCCATGCCGGCGGCCCGGTCGAGGAAGGGCGCGGTTTCGTGCTGCATTCCGACGATTATGTCGAGGAGAACACTCTCGTCGTCGGGACCATGGCGCTGACCGCGACGCTCGACATCCTGCGCGCCATCGGCCGCGGCAAAGGGCCGCGCAAGAGCCTCTTGGCCTTGGGCTATGCCGGCTGGGGGCCGGGCCAGCTCGATGCCGAGATGCAAGATAATGGCTGGCTCCACGTGCCGGCCGACGAGACCATCGTGTTCGACGGCGAGATCGCCGACAAATGGCAGCGCGCCCTCGCCAAGCTGGGCGTCGACCCCCTCTCCCTCTCCGGCGACGCCGGACACGCCTGAGGCGAACGCGCCTTGCGCGTTCGTCCGCGGCGGCGGCAGCGGTTGCGCAGCAACCGCGAGAGCCGCACCCCTCCGATTAGCCGAGCTATCGGCTCCGCTCCCTCACCCGGCGCGGGCTTCGCCTGCACCACCCTCTCCCGCAAGCGGGCGAGGGGCACTCCTTAGCCGCCAGCCTGCGCCTTCGCCCAGCTGTCGCGCAGGCCCACGGTGCGGTTGAAGACCAGGCGCCCTGGCTCGGAAGCGGGATCGCGACAGAAATAGCCCTGGCGCTCGAACTGGACGGGGTGCTCGACATTGTCGCGGGCGAGCGCGGGCTCGGCCAGCGCGCCCGGCAGCACCTCGCGCGAGTTGGGATTGAGATCGGCCATGATGTCGCCGCCGGCGCCGGGATCGGGGCGAGCGAAGAGGGTGTTGTAGAGCCGCACTTCGACCGGCACGGCGTGGGCTGCCGAGACCCAATGGATCGTGCCCTGCACCTTGCGTCCGTCCGGCGCACTGCCACCGCGCGTCGCGGGATCGTAAGTGCAACGCAGCTCGACCACCTCGCCGGCCGCGTTCTTCACCACGTCGCGGCAGGTGACGAAATAGGCAAAGCGGAGCCTGACCTCGCGCCCCGGCGCGAGGCGGAAGAATTTTTTCGCCGGGACTTCCATGAAGTCGTCGCGCTCGACATAGAGCTCGCGGCTGAACGGCACGAGCCGCGTGCCAGCGGCGGGCGCCTCGGGATTGTTCACCGCCTCCAGCTCCTCGACGCGGCCCTCGGGATAGTTCTCGATCACCAGCTTCAGCGGTCGCAACACCGCGAGGCGGCGCGGCGCCGAGCGGTTCAAATGCTCGCGGATGGTGCTTTCGAGAAGCGCAAGGTCGACGACGCTGTTGGCGCGCGCAACCCCGACGCGACGCACGAATTCGCGCAAGGCCGCCGCCGGCACCCCGCGGCGGCGCATCCCGGCCAAGGTCGGCATGCGCGGATCGTCCCAGCCATCGACATGGCCCTGCTGAACGAGCTGGGTCAGCACGCGCTTCGAGAGCACGGTGTAGGTGATGTTGAGCCGCGCGAACTCGTATTGCCGCGGCCGCGACGGCACCGGCAGATGCCCGAGGAACCAGTCATAGAGCGGCCGGTGATCCTCGAATTCGAGCGTGCACAGCGAGTGGGTGACGCTCTCGATCGCATCCGACTGGCCATGCGCGAAATCATAGGTCGGATAGATGCGCCACTGCGTCCCGGTGCGGGGATGCTCGGCATGGAGAATGCGATAGAGCGTCGGGTCGCGCAGATTGATGTTGCCGGCGGCCATGTCGATCTTGGCGCGCAAGACCCGCGCGCCGTTGGGGAACTCGCCGGCGCGCATGCGGCGGAAGAGATCCAGATTCTCCTCGACGCTGCGGTCGCGGAACGGACTCTCTTGCCCGGGCTCGGTCAAGGTGCCGCGCATGCGCCGCATCTCCTCGGGCGAGAGATCGTCGACATAGGCCTTGCCGGCGCGGATCAGATGCTCCGCCCACCCGTAAAGCTGCTCGAAATAGTCGGAGGCGTGATAGAGATGCCGGCCCCAATCGAAGCCGAGCCAACGCACATCGCGCTCGATCGCGTCGATATATTCCTGCTCCTCCTTGGTCGGATTGGTGTCGTCGAAGCGCAGATGGCAGCGCCCGCCGAATTCTTCGGCGATGCCGAAATTGAGGCAGATCGATTTGGCGTGGCCGATATGGAGATAGCCGTTGGGCTCGGGCGGAAAGCGGGTGACCACGCCGGCGATGCGCTTGGCGGCGAGGTCGGCCTCGACGATGTCGCGGACGAAATCGCGTCCCGCCTCCGCCGCCGTTTCAGTCACTGCCATGTCCACCTGCTCCAACGCTCATCTGCATCCGTCCGCACTCTGCGGCGCTCGCGGTCGCGGCGCAACCGCCGACGCCGCGCCCCGGAGCGCCGCCATCACCCCTCGCCGCGCCAATCGTCGCGCAGCAGGCCGAAGAGCACGTGGTCCTGCCAGCGGCCGTCGATGCAGAGATATTCGCGGGCATAGCCTTCCTCGCGAAAGCCGGTCTTGAGCAACAGGCCACGGCTCGGCGCGTTGTGCGGCAGGCAGGCCGCCTCGACCCGGTGCAGCTTCAAGCGCTGGAAGGAGAAAGCGAGGGTGAGCTGCAGCCCCTGCGTCATGTAGCCGCGGCGGGCGAAGCGCTCGCCCACCCAATAGCCGAGGCTGCCGGTCTCGGCGACGCCGCGCCGCACATTGCTGAGGCCGATGCCGCCGACCAGCGCGCCATCCTCGACGCGACAGAGAAAGAAGCTGTAGCCCTGATCGGTGCGCCAATCGGCAGCGTAGCGCTGCAGCCGGCGGCGATAGGCGGAGCGCGTCAGCGCGTCGGCCGACCAGCTCGGCTCCCAGGGCGCGAGAAAGCGGCGGGATTCGCCGCGCAACGCCGACCATTCCTCCCAATCGCCGCGCTCCGGCGGCCGCAGCAGAACGCGGTCGCCGACCATGCGGAGGCTGGGCGGCGCGGCACCGAAGAACCGCGGCAGGCGGAGCATATCCGATGACACGCGAGCCGCCGCCGCTCAGGCGCCGAGCCGCTCGCGCAGCCGCGCAAAGGGCTCGACGCGGCCGATCGGACCAAGCGCTGCCAAGGTCGGCTGCGCCGTCCGCAGCCGGCGCGCAACGCGCTCGACGGCACCGCCATCCACCGCATCGATGCGGCTCACCATCTCCGCCATATCGAGCGGCCGGCCGAACACCAGCATATGCGCCGCCTGCTGTTCGCAGCGCGCCGTGGTGCTTTCGAGCGACATGAGCAGCCCGGCCTTGAGCTGGGCGCGGGCGCGCTCCAGCTCGGCCGGCGCCAGGCCTTGGGCGAGGTTGCGGATCTCGTCGCACAGCACCGGCATCAGCTCCTCCACCTCGTCTTCGCCCGTGCCGGCATAGACGCCGAAGAGACCGCTGTCGCAATAGGCATGGGTGAAGGAATAGATGGCGTAAACCAGGCCACGTTTTTCGCGGATCTCCTGGAAGAGGCGCGAGGACATGCCGCCGCCGAGCGCGGAGGAGACGACCGACGCGCTGTAGTAGTCGGGGTCGCTGAAGGGAAAACCGGGAAAGCCCAGCACCACATGCACCTGCTCCAGATCGCGCGGCTCGCGCAGCTCGCCGCCGACATAGCGCGCCGCCTCGCTGCGTGCGGAGCGGTCGAGCGGCAGCTCGGCAAAGGCCGGCTCCGCCAATCGCACCAGCGCGTCGTGGTCGACATTGCCGGCGGCGACCAGCAGCATGCCGCTGGCCGCGTAATGACGGCGCATATAAGTGGCCACGGTGTCGCGGTCGATGCGACGGATGATCTCGACGCGGCCGAGCACCGGACGGCCCATTGCCTGATCGGGGAAGGCGCGCTCCTGGAACAAATCGAAGATGATATCGTCGGGCGTATCGTTGGCCTGGCCGATTTCCTGCAGGATGACCGCGCGCTCGCGCTCCAGCTCCTTGGGATCGAAGATCGAGCGCTGCAGAATGTCGGCGAGGATGTCGACAGCGAGCCCCAGATCCTGCCTGAGCACCTTGGCGTAATAGGCGGTGTGCTCGCGCGAGGTGTAGGCGTTGAGATGACCGCCGACCGCCTCGATCTCGGCGGCGATGTCGAGTGCCGAGCGCCGCTCGGTGCCCTTGAACGCCATATGCTCGAGCAGATGCGCGACGCCGTTGATCTGCGACGGCTCGTGGCGCGTGCCGATATCGACCCAAACGCCGATCGACACCGTCTCGACGCTGTCCATGCGGTCGGTCAGGACGCGCATGCCGTTCTTAAGCACCGTCACGCGCACGGTCATGCCGCTCCTCCTTCACCGATCGGCCGCGCCTTTGCGCGCACATAATCCTCGACGGCCGCGAGATCGTTGGGCAGACGCGGCCGCCGCTCCGGCCGCCGCATCAGCTCGGCGAGTCGCGCCGGCAGCGCCGGGCGGACGCCCGTCGCCTCGGCCACCGCCTCGGGAAATTTCGCCGGATGGGCAGTGGCAAGCGCCACCATCGGCACGCCCCTATCGCGCCGCGCCGCCGTCGCCGCGGCGACGGCGATGGCGCTGTGCGGGTCGAGCAGCTCGCCCGTATCGCGCCAGGTCTCGGCAATCGAGCGGCGGGTCCCCTCGTCATCGACGCGGCAGGCCGAGAAGAGCGCGCGCGTCGCGCGCCAAGCCTGCTCGTCGGCAGGCAAGGTGCCGGTCTTGCGGAATTCGCCCATCGCCGCAGCCACCGCCGCGCCGCTGCGGCCTTTCAGCTCGAAGAGGAGCCGCTCAAAATTGCTCGACACCTGGATATCCATGCTCGGCGACAGGCTCGGCACCACCGGCTCGAGGGTCATCGCGCCCTGATTGATGAAACGCGCCAGGATATCGTTCCGGTTGGTGCCGATGACCAGCTCCGCGATCGGCAGCCCGATGCGGCGCGCGACATGCGCGGCATAGACATTGCCGAAGTTCCCGGTCGGCACGGCAAAGGACACCGGGCGCTCCGGCGCCCCCAGCGCCACCGCGGCAGCAACGTAATAGACGAGTTGCGCCATGATGCGCGCCCAGTTGATCGAGTTGACGGCCGACAGGTTCAACGCCTGCCGGAAGGGCGCATCCGCGAACATCGCCTTCACCAGGTCCTGGCAGTCGTCGAAGCTGCCCGCGATGGCGATGGCATGGACATTGGCGGAAGCGACCGTGGTCATCTGCCGGCGCTGCACCTCGGAAATCCGCCCCTCGGGATAGAGAATGAAGAGGTCGATCGCGGCGCGGTCGCGGCACGCCTCGATCGCCGCCGAGCCGGTATCGCCGGAAGTGGCGCCGATGATGGTGACGCGCCGCCGCCGTTGCGCCAGGACATGGTCGAAAAGCGGCCCCACCAGCTGCAGGGCATAGTCCTTGAACGCCAAGGTCGGGCCGTGGAAGAGCTCCATCAGCCAGAGGTCGGGGCCGAGCTGCTTCAGGGGAGCCACGGCCGCATGGCTGAAGCCGGCATAGGCGCCGGCGATCAGCGCGCCGAGCGCCTTGGCCTCGATCTCGGGCCCGATGAACGGCGCCACCACCTTTTCGGCGATCTCGGCGTATGAATACCCGCGCATGTTGCGAATTTGGTCGGCCTGAAGGCGCGGCCAATCCTCCGGGACGTAAAGCCCGCCATCGGGCGCGAGCCCGGCGAGCAGCACGTCCTCGAAGGAAAGGCGCTCCGGCGGAGTCCGGGCGTCGCGGGTACTGACGTAGCGCACAAATATACCAAGGGGCTTATGCCGAGAGGGGGTGCAGCCTATCGTCCCGACGGCCCAGCCGCAACTCCGCCCCCCGCTACTTCTCGGCGGCCTTGGGAGGCGGCACATCGGCCCCTTTGGCGGGGTCGTAAGTGCAGCTGACCTGGCCGTAGCCCTCATTCTGGAGGATGTCGAGAACGACGGTGTAGCGCCCGTTGCTCTCCGGCACCGATTGGCGCTCGCCGACGCCGTCATAGCCCAGCGACTCGGCTTTGTCCTCGCACGCCGCGACAGCGGCATTGGTGAGATGCGGCGCGCTGTCGCCGAGAAACGGGATCCACGAGCAACCGCCGAGGAGCAGCACGAGGCCCGATGCAATAACCGCGCGGCCGCGCTCAGTCGGCGACATACCGCGCCTCGAGATGCCGCTCATAGGTCTTGGCGTCGAGCGGGCGCCCGGTCGCTTGCGTTACGATCTCTGCCGTCGAGTAGCGCGAGCCTTTCTGATGCACATGCTCGCGCAGCCAGGCGAGGAGCGGCGCGAAATTGCCATGGGCGATGCCGGGGAGAAGGCGCGGCTCGGCGCGCTTGGCGGCATCGAAGAGCTGCGCCGCGGTCATCGCGCCCAAGGTGTAGGTCGGGAAATACCCCCAGGCGCCGTCATACCAGTGGATATCCTGCAAGCAGCCGTCGCGGTCGCTGTCGGGGACGATGCCGATGAGGCTGCGCATGGCCTCGTTCCAGGCAGCCGGCAGATCCGCGGGCGCGAGCTCGCCGGCGATCATCGCGCGCTCCAACCGGTAACGCAGGATGACATGCGCGGGATAGGTCACTTCGTCGGCATCGACGCGGATCAGGCTGCGCGCCACCCGGGTATTGAGCCGGTAGAGATTTTCCGCCTCCCAGGCCGGGCCGACACCGTGGAACGCCTTGCGCAGCAGGGGCGCTGCGAACTCCATGAATTCGCGCGAGCGGCAGGCTTGCATCTCGACCAGCAAGGATTGGCTCTCATGGATGCTCATGCCGCGGGCATTGCCGACCGGCTGACGGCGCCAGGCCTCGGGCAAGCCACGCTCGTAGAGCGCATGGCCGGTCTCGTGCAGCACGCCCATCAGCGCGCGGCCGAAATCCGCTTCGTCATAGCGCGTCGTCAGCCGCACATCGTCCGGCGTGCCGCCGCAGAAGGGATGAAGGCTGACATCGAGCCGCCCGTGTTTGAAATCGAAGCCGAGGCGCTCCATGAGCTGCATCCCGACCCGGCGCTGCGCCTCGACGGAAAACGGCCCGGGCAAGGGCAGCGGCGCGGGCCGGCGCGCCTGGCGTTCGAGCCCGCGGTCGATCAGACCGGGCAGCATGGCGGCGAGATTGTCGAACAGGCGGTCGATCGCCGCAGTGCTGCCGCCGGGCTCGTATTCGTCGAGTAGCGCTTCGTAAGGGCTCCTGCCGAGCCGCGTCGCTTTGGCCGCGGCCACTTCGCGCACCAGCTCGAGCACGTGCCGCAGCTCGGGCAGGACCGCCGCGAAATCGCCGGCGGGCCGCGCTTCGCGCCAGCGCATCTCGCAGGCGGAACAGGCTTTCGACAGCGCCGCGACAAGATCGGCGGGCACCGCCGTCGCATGCAGGCGCAATCGCTCCATTTCGGCGAGATTGGCGCGCTGCCATTGGTCGAGGTCGTTCTGGGCCTCGGCACCGGCGATGAGATCGGCCATCGCCGGATCGGTGAGAATCTCGTGGCACACGACTTTGAGCGTGGCGAGCTGCTCGGCCCGCGAAGCGGCGCCGCCGGCCGGCATCAGGGTGGCGCTGTCCCATTGCAGCATCGCCGTCGCGTCCTGCACGGCGCCAAGCCGCGCGAAGCGGGTCTCGAGGGTCTTATAGGGCGTGACGCTCACGGATTTCTCCTTCGGCGCGGCGGCGGCGAACGAAGAGGATGTAAATGACGACGAGCGCCACCGCCAGCGCGTACCAGGTAATGGCGTATTGAAGGTGGTTGTTGGGCAGTTCGAGCCGCGTCTGGCCGCCGATGGGAAGACCGCCGGGATTGGGGGTCGCGTCCGCATCCATGTAGACGGGTAACACGCGGTCGAGATGCCCGGCCTCGGCCATGGCGGCGATGTCGACCCAGATCCAGTAGTTCCGCGCGACGCTGTTGTCGGGGAGGAACCAATGCGGCTTCACTGCCGGCGCGAGGCGCAAGAGCCCGGTAACCGTCACCTCGCCCGTGAGCTCGCCCGCGGCGCGGCTTGCCGGGGATTTGCGGTCCTCGGGGATGAAGCCGCGATCGACCAGCACCACTGCGCCATCGTCGAGGCGGAGCGGCGTGATCACGTGATAGCCGGGATGACCGATATCGTCGGTGGCGCCGAGGAAGAATTCCGTGTTGTTGAGAAACCTGCCGGTGGCCGCGACATGGCGATATTCGAGCCCCTCGGCTTCGGCAAGCGAGCGCGGCAGGGCGATCGGCGGCGCCGTCACCGCCGCGTGACGCTCGGCGATGAGGCGCTCTTTCCAGAACAGCCGCTGAACCTGCCAGGTGCCGAGCCCGAGCAGCAGGATGAAGCCCAGCAGGGCGAAGACGCTCGGCCAGAGCAAAGATCGCTTGTGAGGCATGTAACCGCTGCGACACCCGTATACCGCATCCGTAGCGGCGCCGGCCCTTGCGCTTGCCGGGCAGAAGCTGCGGACGACGCCAAGCTACGTGTTTTGCCGTGAAAGGCAAGGCGCCGCGCCCGCGCCGGCGCGTGCACAAGGCATCGCGCGCCGCTATAGTCCGGCGGCAAAAGGGGAGAGGTCGATGACGCGTGCCGCCGGCCTGGTGCTGCTTCTGACTCTGGCGATGACGATGTGTTCGCCGCAGCCCATGACCTTTTACAATCCCAACAATGGCGCGACTGAGGTCTGCAGCGCCACCGATATCGATCCGCTCGGCGATCAATGCGTCGCAACCCTGAAGAGCGCCGGCTGGACGCAAGAGAACGGCCCCGTGATCGTCCGCGACAAACCACCCCGACCTGCCCCCGATCTCTGAGCTTCAATCGGCTGACGGCCCGCCGAGCTGACGGTGGCGGTATTGCAACGCGATGAGCCCGGCCTTTAACGGCCGCAAGAGCAGGATCGCGCCGCCGATCACCAGCGGCGTCCACAGCACGGCATGAACCCAAAACGGCGGCGAGAACAGGATCTCGACGATGATGGCGAGGCCGACCGTGACCGCGCCGATGATCAGGACAACGAAAACCGCGGGCCCGTCGCCGGCATCCTGCGCGCGCAGGTCGAGGCCGCAGCGCGTACAGGATGACGCTACCGTCAGCACGCCATCATAAAGCTTGCCTTCGCCGCAGCGCGGACAGCGGCAGAACAGCGCCGCAACCAGCGGCGAGACCGGCGGGTAGAAAGGCTCGCTCACCCGGCGCCGGCGGCGCCGCCACTGCCCCACCAATAGATGCAGATGAAGAGGAACAGCCAGACGACGTCGACGAAGTGCCAGTACCAGGCCGCCGCCTCGAAGCCGAAGTGATGATCGGGCTTGAACTGGCCGGCGCGCGCGCGGAAGAAGTTCACGAGCAGAAAGGTGGTGCCGATGATGACATGGGCGCCGTGGAAGCCGGTCGCCATGAAGAAGGTCGAAGGATAGATCCCGCCTTTGAAGCCGAACGCCGCGTGACTGTACTCGTAGGCTTGGAGACAGGTGAAGCTGATGCCGAGAAGAACGGTGAGGCCGAGTCCCTGGATCAGCCCCTTGCGGTCATTCTCGAGCAGCGCGTGATGCGCCCAGGTCACGGTCGTGCCCGAGGTCAGCAGGATGAGCGTGTTGAGGAAGGGGATATCCCAGGGATCGAACGGATGAATGCCCTTGGGCGGCCAGACCCCGCCGACGGGGAACAGGCTCGAGGTGAAGAAGGCCCAGAAGAAGGCGGCGAAGAACATCACCTCGGAGGCGATGAAGAGCGCCATGCCGTAGCGCAGGCCGATCTGCACCACCGGCGTATGGTGACCCTGGACTTCGGCCTCGCGAATGACGTCGCGCCACCACACAAACATGATGGCCAGGACGCCGATGAGGCCGGGTGCAACCAGCCAGAGCGGACCGCCATGCATGTAGAGGACGCCGCCGCCGAACATCAGCCCGGCGCAGATCGCGCCGATCAGCGGCCAGGGGCTGGGATCGACGAGATGGTAAGGGTGCTTGGGCTCGCTGTGGGTGCTGCTCATGGCTTGCCTCTGGCGCAGGTTCGTTGACGCGTCAATCGACGAAAGCCGCCCGAGGCGCTTCGTCCTTGGCGCGGAACATGGTGTAGCTCAGCGTGATGGTGTCGCCGCCGGGCCGCATCAGAACGCCCCCAGCTTGACCAGCGTCAGCACGAAGAACAAGGCGACGAGCCCGAGCAGAACGACGAGCAGCGCCAGATTCCTCGCGCGCTGTTGCTTCTGCCGTTCATCAGCCATCGTCAACATCGCTCTAACCCAGGGAAGCGCTGAAAGTGCCGGCCAGACCCGGCGCCCGATCGATCACCAGAAGCGCGAACAGCAGGAAGAGATAGAGGATCGAGAAAGCGAACATCTGACGGGCGCTGCGCTCGCCCTCATCGCGCCAGACGCGGATCGCCAAGAAGGTGAAGAGCGCGGAGAGCACCAGCGCGGCAGCACCGTAGAGCGCGCCGGCGACGCCGATGAGGGCCGGCGCCAAGGTCAGCGGCCAGAGCAGGATGGTATAGGCGAGCATCTGTTTCTTGGTCTCGCGCGCACCCGCGACCACCGGCAGCATCGGCACGCCGGCCCGCGCATAATCGCCCGACCGATAGAGCGCCAGCGCCCAGAAATGCGGCGGCGTCCAGAAGAAGATGATGGCGAAGAGCAGCAGCGCCGGAAGCCCGACATCGCCGGTGACGGCGGCCCAGCCGACGATCGGCGGAAAAGCGCCCGCGGCGCCGCCGATGACGATGTTCTGCGGCGTGCGGCGCTTCAGCCAAACGGTGTAGACGAAAACGTAAAAGGCGATGGTCAGCGCCAGCAGCGCCGCCGCCGGCCAGTTGACGGCCAAGCCCATGATCAGCACCGAAGCGCCGGCCAGCACGCAGCCAAAGCCCAGCGCTTCGCCGGGCGCCATACGCCCGGCCGGCAGCGGCCTGCCCTGGGTCCGCCGCATCACCGCATCGATGTCGCGGTCATACCACATGTTGATGGCCCCGGCCGCGCCGGCGCCCACGGCGATGCACAGCACGGCGATCGCCGCCAGCACGGGGTGGATGTGGCCGGGCGCGAGATAGAGGCCGACGAAGCCGGTGAAGACGACGAGCGACATGACCCGCGGCTTCAGCAATGCCACGTAGTCGCCGACCGCCGGACCGGCGAGAGCGCGCGCCGTCGCGGGCGATGTCGAAACGTCAGTCATCGGCCGATCCCGTCGGCAGAGCCGCAACGGCACGGCGCAGGCCTGGGCGCGCGGATGCTGGCGCCGCGCCCCTCGCTGCCATGGTTTCCTGCCGCGCGCACCATCGTCATCCTCTCAGAGGCTCAATGGCCGCCGCTCGGCGCGATATGCGGCAGTTCCTCGTAGGTATGGAAGGGCGGCGGCGAGGGCAGCGTCCATTCGAGCGTCGTCGCGCCTTTGCCCCAAGGATTGGCCGCCGCCTTCTTGCCCGCCAGCAGCGTGTGGAAGACGACGAAGATGAACCACAGGGTCGAGGCGTAGGAGATATAGGCACCGATCGATGCCACCATGTTCCAGCCGGCAAAGGCATCGGGATAATCGCTGATGCGCCGCGGCATGCCGGCCAGCCCGAGGAAATGCATCGGGAAGAAGGTCAGGTTGACGCCGATGAAGGTGGTCCAGAAATGGATCTTGCCGAAGGTCTCGTTGTACTGCCGGCCGCTCATCTTGCCGATCCAGTAGTAGAAGCCGGCAAAGAGCGAGAACACCGCGCCGAGCGACAGCACGTAGTGGAAATGCGCGACGACGTAATAGGTGTTGTGCAGCGCGACGTCGACGCCGGCATTGGCCAGCACCACGCCGGTGACGCCGCCGACGGTGAAGAGGAAGATGAAGCCGACGGCGAACAGCATCGGCGTCTTGAACTCGATCGAGCCATCCCACATCGTCGCGATCCAGGAGAAGATCTTGATCCCGGTCGGCACGGCGATGACCATCGTCGCCGCGGTGAAATAGGCGCGCGTATCGACGCTGATGCCGGTCGTGAACATGTGGTGCGCCCAGACAACGAAGCCGATGACGCCGATCGCCACCATGGCATAGGCCATGCCGAGATAGCCGAAGACGGGCTTCTTCGAGAAGGTCGAGACGATCTGGCTGATCATGCCGAAGCCCGGCAGGATCATGATGTACACCTCGGGATGGCCGAAGAACCAGAAGAGGTGGAGGAACAGCAGCGGGTCGCCGCCGCCGGCGGGATCGAAGAAGGTGGTACCGAAATTGCGGTCGGTGAGCAGCATGGTGATGGCGCCGCCCAGCACCGGCAGGGACAGCAGCAGCAGGAACGCCGTCACCAGGATCGACCAGACGAAGAGCGGCATCTTGTGCAAGGTCATGCCCGGCGCGCGCATGTTGAAGATGGTGGTGATGAAGTTGATGGCGCCGAGGATCGAGGACGCGCCCGCCAGATGCAGCGAGAAAATCACCATGTCGACGGCGGGGCCGGGATGGCCCAGCGGACCGGACAGCGGCACGTAGAGTGTCCAGCCGACGCCGGCGCCATAGCCGCCGGGCGGTCCCGGGACGAGAGTCGAGCCGAGCAGCAGGCAGAAGGACGGCACCAGCAACCAGAAGCTGATGTTGTTGAGCCGCGGAAAGGCCATGTCGGGCGCGCCGATCATGATCGGCACGAACCAGTTGCCGAAGCCGCCGATCATCGCCGGCATCACCATGAAGAACACCATGATGAGGCCGTGCGCGGTGATGATGACGTTGTAGAGCTGATGGTTGCCTTGCATCAGGTGATCGCCCGGCGTCATCAGCTCGATGCGCATCAGCACCGAGAACAGGCCGCCGATCAGCCCCGCCGATATGGCGAAGATGAGATAGAGCGTGCCGATATCCTTGTGGTTGGTCGAGAACAGCCAGCGCGTAAAGAAGCCCGGCCGATGATCGTCGTGCGCGTGCTCGTGCCCGTGAGCGGTTTCATACGCCATGAGTCTATCCTCGTCCGATGCCTATTGCGCCTGCCGCCCGGAGGCGGCGGCGACTTGAACCGGGAGCGGATCGCCGTTCGCGGCGAATTTCATCTTGGGATTGGCCACCCACTTGTCGAAATTCTCCTTCGACACGGCCTTGATCTCGATCGGCATGAAGGGATGGTCGAGACCGCAAATCTGGTTGCATTGGCCATAGTAGGTACCGGGTCGCAGCGCCTCCATCCAGGATTCATTGATGCGGCCGACGACCGCATATTCCTGCACGCCCATCGACGGCACGAACCAGCTGTGGATCACGTCGGTGCCGGTCACCAGGATGCGGATCTTGGCGCCCACCGGCACGACCACGGGATTGTCCACCGTGAGGAGGCGCGGCTCGCCCGGCTTCAGATCCTTCGTCTCGACGAAGGTGCTGTCGAAAGAGACGTCCTTGTTGTCGGGATACTCGTAGCTCCAATACCACTGATGCCCCGTCACCTTCAGCGTCATATCGGCGTGCTGCGTGCGGTCGACATAAAAGAGCAGCTTGAAGGACGGGATAGCGATGACCAGCAGGATGAGGATCGGCACCGTCGTCCACAGCAGCTCGAGCACCGTGTTGTGCGTCGTCTGCGACGGCACCGGATGGACCGAGGCGCGGAAGCGCACGATGACATAGAGCAGCAGCCCCAGGACGAAGAGGGTGATGAGGGTGATGATGACGAGCAGCTCGCTGTGCAGCG
This sequence comes from Allostellaceae bacterium, assembly GCA_035509275.1. Taxonomy (GTDB): domain Bacteria; phylum Pseudomonadota; class Alphaproteobacteria; order ATCC43930; family CGMCC-115725; genus DAHUYF01. Next base: position 23,135 of record DATJLU010000088.1, read on the forward strand.
AATCGATCGCCTCGCGCACCGGCGATGCCGCCGGCTGCATGCCGAGCTGCCAATCGACCGCCTGTTCCGCCAGCGCCGCCGGCGCGAGCGCCGCGGCGACCGCGAGCACCGCCGAGGCGAGGCCGAGCCGGGGAGCGCGGCGCAGCATCGTCGCCCAGCCCTTCGATGCGACCGTCCGAACCAATCCCATGCCTTGAGAGCCCCCGTCTCGGATGTGGCGGAAGGCGGCAGGCTGAACCGCCGCCGCCGCGATGCGCCGGCGGGCACCGCCGAACGCCCTGGTAATAGCGCCGGGGCCGGCGCGACGCCAACCGCAACATTGCGACTTTATGCCGCA
>DATJLU010000089.1:0-45368 GCA_035509275.1 Allostellaceae bacterium
GCGGCTTTGCCGCGCATGTGCTGCAGCATCTGGCGCAGCACGGGTTGCTCGATCGCGGCCTCAAGCTGCGGCCGCTGACCTTGCCCGACCGCTTCATCGACCACGACGCGCCGGCCAAGCAATACGACGCCGCCGGGCTCAGCGCCAAGCACATCGCCAACGCCGCGCTCGCCGCCCTCGGGCGCGACAGCCTCGCCGCCTCGGCCCGCGCATGATCTCGCGCCGCAGCTTCTCCGCGGCGATTGTCGCCGCTGGCGCCGCAATGCCGCCGCTCGCTCGTGCCGCAACGCCTGCCGGCGCGCCGCAGGCGACCATCTCCACCTTCTACGACACGCTGCTGGCGGCGATGAAGGGCGGACCCGCCCTGGGTTTTCAGGGCCGCCGCCAGGAGCTGGCGCCCGCCATCCGTCGCGCCTTCGATCTGCCGCTGATGACCCGCCTCATGGTCGGTCCGCAATGGACCGGCCTCACCCCGGAGCAGCAGCAGCAGCTCGTCACCGCCTTCAGCGAGTTCAGCATCGCCACCTATGCCAGCCGCTTCGACGACTACTCCGGCGAGCGCTTCGTCGTGGATCCGACGACGACGACGACGGCAAGCGGCGTCATCGTGCATTCCAAGCTGGTCAAGGCCGAAGGCGACTCGGTGCAGCTCGACTATCTCATGCACGATACCGATGCCGGTTGGCAGATCGTCGATGTCTATCTCAGCGGCACGGTCAGCGAGCTGGCCACGCGGCGCTCCGAGTTCTCCTCGATCATGCGCCGCGGCGGCGCCGACGCGCTGGTCGACGTGCTGCAGAAAAAGGCGGCGGCGCTGCGCAGCTAGCAGCGCGAGGGGCGACCGGGGGATTTGCGTGTCGGGTCTATTTCGCCGTTACTTGCGAGGCCGTTACGTGCGAAGGCTGCTGCGGCGCTGGATCGCGATAGAGGGAGTCGAGCTCCGGTATCGGTGCCGGCTCGCCATGCCGCAGCTCGGAGGCGCGATGCTGGCGCCAGAGGCTTCTCAACTCGGCGTAGAAGTCGATGGCGTTGCGCTGCAGCTCGTCGAGAGTCTGGAGATTGCGCGCCCGCAGGTCGATGCCGTCGACCGCGCCGCGGATGAGCCCCATATACCAATAGTGGTAATTCGAGGCCAGGCGATTCCATGGGTCGGCAAAGCCGTCGACGCCCTTGCCGACTGCGTCGCGGGGGTCGGAGGGGCCGAAAATCGGCAGCACGAGGTAGGGGCCGTCGGGCACACCCCAGCTATAGAGTGTCTGGCCGAAATCGCCGGTCTCCTTTGGCACCCCGGCCTTGGTGGCGACATCGAGAATCCCGCCGAGCCCGAACGTGCTATTCGTAAGGAAGCGGGCGAAGGTGTTGTGGGCCCGCATGAACTGGCCCTGCAGCAAGTTGTTGGCGAAGACGATCGGCTGGTTGAGATTGTCGAGAAAATTGCGGATCGCGTCGCGGCCGGCCTGGGGAATGACGGCGACATAGGCCTTGGCCACCGGCTTCAGCGCGACGCGGTCGACGAACAGGTTGAAATCGAAGATCTTGCGGTTGAGCGGCTCGAAGGGGTCGTTGGTCTTCTCGAATTCGGCACGCGCCGCGGGGTCGGTCGGCGGCGTCGCGCAAGCACCGAGCGCGAAGAGCGTCAGCGCCACCAGCGCCGCCCTGCCGATGGAACCGTCGAGAACGGAATGGAGCCGCTTCATGTTATTGGATTTCCCGGGCCTTTGGGCGCTCGCCGCCGAGCGCGGCATGGTTGACAATGCCGCACCTGAATGCAACAGCAATCTTAACAATATCCCCCGCAAACCCCGCACGGTAGCCCGGCGGTGAGCGTCGAGCGCTTATTATGCATGTCGAGTCGTTAAAATTGTTTGGATGGCTCTTGCTCGCGGGCAGCGCCGCCGGCTGCCTCTATCTGCTCTATGCCGGCTGGGTGACGCGCCGCTTCGCCGCCCGCGCGCCGCGCCGGATCGGTCAATTGCCGCCGGCAAGCATTCTGAAGCCGCTATGCGGCGAGGATCCCGACCTCTACGAGAATCTCGCTTCCTTCTGCCGCCAGGACTATCCCGCGTTTCAAATCGTATTCGGCGTCCAGGACCCCGCCGACCCCGCCATCGCCGTGGTCCGCCGCCTCATGGCCGAATTCCCGGCCCGGGACCTGACGCTGGTGGTGGAGCGGAGGCATGACGGCGGCAATCTCAAGGTCGCCAACCTGCAGAACATGCTGCCCGCGGCGCGCCACGAGATCATCGTCATCGCCGACAGCGACATGCGTGTCTCTCAGGGATATCTCGCCGCCGTCACCGCGCCGCTGCTTGATCCCGCGACCGGCCTCGTCACCTGTCTTTATCGCGGGGTGCCGGACGCCGGCGGCTGGTCGAGGCTCGGCGCCGTGCACATCAATCACGGCTTCCTGCCGCAAGCCCTGGTGGCGGAGACGCTCGGCGCGAGCGGCGGCTGCTTCGGCGCGACGATCGCGCTGCACCGCGACACGCTCGCGGCGATCGGCGGATTTGCCGCCATCGCGGACCGGCTCGCCGACGATCATGCGCTGGGTGCCGGCGTGCGCCGCCTCGGCCGCGCGGTGGTGCTGTCGCCGCATATCGTCGACAACATCATCGCCGAGCACAGCCTGGTCGCCCTTTTCCGGCACGAGCTTCGCTGGGCGCGGACCATCCGCGCCGTCGCCCCCGCCGGGTTTTTGGGCTCGGTGGTGACGCAGCCCATGGTCTTGGCGCTGGCCGCGCTGGCGCTCGGCATGCAGCCTGTGGCGGCGCCGGCGATGCTTCTCGCATCGCTGCTCTGCCGCGGCATCATGGCGCGTATGGTCGACCATGCGCTGGGATTGCCGCGCACGCCGCTCTGGCTTCTGCCGGGCCGCGATCTGTTGTCGTTCGCGGTTTTTGTCGCTAGTTTCTTCACCCGCAAGGTCGCCTGGCGCGATCGTATCTTCCGCATCGGTCGCAACGGGCAGCTGATTCTCGACGGAGACAGGCCGGCATGATGAAAACCCTGTTCCTTCACCCGCCGTCATATGAGGGGTTCGACGGGGGTGCGGGCTCGCGCTACCAGGCGCGGCGCGAGATCCGCTCCTTCTGGTATCCGACCTGGCTGGCTCAGCCCGCGGCACTGGTCCCGGGCAGCCGGCTCATCGACGCGCCGCCGGCGCGGCTCTCGCTGGCGCAGGTCCTGCCGTTGGCGCGCGACTACGAGCTCGCGGTGCTGCACACCTCGACCCCGTCCTTCGCCTCCGACGTGAAGGTCGCCGAGGCGCTGCGCGACGTGAACCCGAAGCTCAAGCTCGGCTTCGTCGGCGCCCGCGTCGCGGTGCAGCCGGCCGAAAGCCTCGCCGCCTCGACCGCCCTCGACTTCGTCGCGCGCAACGAGTTCGATTTCACCATCAAGGAAATCGCCGAGGGCAGGGACTTCGCCGACATCAACGGGCTGAGCTATCGCAACGCCGCCGGCGACATCGTCCATAACCCTGAGCGCGCGATCCTCGAGGATATGGATCAGCTGCCCTTCGTCACCGAGGTGTACAAGCGCGATCTCGACATCGAGAACTACTTCATCGGCTATTTGAAGCATCCCTACGTCTCGCTCTACACCGGCCGCGGCTGCAAGTCGCGCTGCACCTTCTGCCTCTGGCCGCAAACCGTCGGCGGCCATCGCTACCGCGTGCGCAGCGTCGACCATGTCGTCGAGGAGATCCGGCTCGCCAAGCACTATTTCCCGCAGGTGAAGGAATTCTTCTTCGACGACGACACCTTCACCGACAACCTGCCGCGCGCCGAGGCGATCGCGCGCGCGCTCGGCAAGCTCGGCGTCACCTGGTCGTGCAACGCCAAGGCCAATGTGCCGCGCGACACGCTCAAGGTGCTGCGCGACAACGGGCTGCGGCTGCTGCTCGTCGGCTACGAATCCGGCAATCAGAAGATCCTGCACAACATCAAGAAGGGCATGCTGGTCGACGTCGCGCGCCGCTTCACCAAGGATTGCCACGAGCTCGGCGTCACCATTCACGGCACTTTCATCCTCGGCCTCCCCGGCGAGACCAAGGAGACGATCGAGGAGACGATCCGCTTCGCCAACGAGATCAACCCGCACACCATCCAGGTCTCGCTGGCGGCGCCCTATCCCGGCACCTTCCTGCACAAGCAGGCGGTCGAGAATGGCTGGTTCGACGCCGAGCACGCCGATCTCGTCGACGAGCACGGCATCCAGATCGCGCCGCTGCACTATCCGCATCTCTCGCACGAGGAAATCTTCGAGTCGGTCGAGCTCTTCTACAAGCGCTTCTATTTCCGCGCCGGCAAGATCGCGTCGATCGTCGGCGAGATGGTGCGCAGCCCCGAGATGATGGTGCGGCGCCTGCGCGAAGGGGTCGAGTTCTTCCAGTTCCTGCGCGAGCGGGAGATGGCGCACTGACGCTGCGCCGGCGGCTCATCGTCTGCGCCGACGATTTCGGCCTCGACGATGCCGTCAACGCCGCGGTCGAGCAAGCGAGCCGGGACGGGATCCTTACCTGCGCCAGCCTGATGGTCGGCGCGCCGGCCTGCGCCGACGCGGTGGCGCGCGCGCGGCGCCTGCCGCGTCTCGGCGTCGGCCTTCATCTCAACCTCGTCGAGGGCAGGCCGGTCCTGCCGCCCGAGCAGGTGCCGGACCTCGTCGATCAAAGCGGCGATTTCGACGCGAACATGCTGCGGGCGGGCTGTCGCTTCTTCTTCGGCCGCCGCGCCCGCCGCCAGCTCGCCGCCGAGATCCGCGCGCAATTCGCCGCCTTCCGCGCGACTGGCCTCGCGCTCGATCACGTCAACGCCCATCGTCACATGCATCTCCATCCGACCGTCGCGCGCCTCATCGTGCAGATCGGCGGCGAGTTCGGCCTCCGCGCGATGCGCGTGCCCGCGGAGCCGCAACGGGTGCTGCGCCGCGCCGCCGCGGCCGAAGGCAGCCGCGTCTTCCCGCCGCTCTATGCGCCCTGGATCGCGCTGTTGCGCCGCCGGCTGCGGCGCGCCGGGCTGGTGCTCAATGACCATCTGCTCGGCCTCGCCTGGACCGGCGCCATGACCGAGGAGCGGGTGCTGCGCCTCGTCGCGGCCTTGCCGCCGGGAACCAGCGAGCTCTATTGCCATCCGGCGGTGGCACAAACCGAGCGGCTCCGTCGCACCATGCCGCATTATCGCCCGGTCGACGAGCTGGCGGCGCTGCTCAGCCTCCGGGTGCGGGCGGCGATCGAGAGCGGCGGCATCGCGCTCGTCCGCTATGCCGACCTGGCAGCGGCGCCGTGATTCTTGTGATCTGGCAAGTCGCCGCCGGCCGGCGCGCGCTCAGCGCTGCTTGACCGGGCCGAGCAGGGCCGGCAGTACGAAGAACGTGCAGATCAGCGTATAGAACAGCGCCAGGGTGAGCAGCTTGCCCATATCGGATATTCCGGGATCGTTCGACAGCGCGAGGCTGCCGAACGCCGTGCCGGTGGTGAGCGCGCTGAACAGGATGGCGCGTGCGGTGCTCGACTCCAGCAGGTCGCTATTGCCGGCGCGCCAACGCATGACGAAATAGATGTCGAACGCGACGCCGACGCCGAGCAGCAGCGGCAAGGCGATGATGTTGGCGAAGTTGATCGGCAGGCCCGCCACAATGCTGGTCGCCATCGTCAGCAATCCCGCCAGCAGCAGCGGCGCCAGCACCAGCAGCACGTCCCACAGCCGCCGCAGCACCAGCACCAGCAAGACGCAAATGGAGGCGAGCGCGATGATGCCGGCGACGATGAAGGCGTGCGTCACCGTGCTCGCCGATTCCTGGATGGTGACCGGCGTGCCGGTGGCGTCGGGGACGATTTGCTGAACCGCCGTGGTGAAGCCGTGCAGCACGCGGTTGTCGCGCGCATCGCCCTTGGGGAAGACTTCGACGCGCGCCCGTCCGTCCGTCGCGATCCAATCGCGCTTCAGCGATTCCGGCAGGCTCTCAAGCGTGACCGGCTCGGCCTGCAGCGCCAACCGCAGATCGTCGAGACGGCGCTCGATACCGGGAGCGACATTGGCGCGTAGCGCGGGCAGCACCGCGGCGCCGCGCTGCAACACCGCGTCAAGCGCCGTTGACAGCTCGGCCGCGGGCGCGCTGCCCTGCGCTGCGACCTGCTTCAGGTGCGCGTTGCATTGCGCGATTGCCGCCAGGATCTGTTGATCGGTGGGGGCAGGCTTGGTCTGCGGCGGCGTCAGCGTCGGGCCGAGAAGTTGCGCCGCGTCTTGGAGAATGGCGAGCTTTTTCTCCTGATCACTCGGCACGAAGCTCTCCGCCGTCAGCACCTGGGCCACTTCCGGCAGCTTGTCGAGCTTCTGCGCCACGGCGACGGCATCGTTCACCGAGGGCGTCAGGAACTCGATGGTATAGGGCGTCGTCTGCGGATCGGACATCAGCGAGAACAGCGTCGATACCGCTTCTTCCTTTGGGCTCAGCAGGTGGAGCGGGTTGAAGTCGAAGGTGAGGCGCGGCATCAGCGCAAGACAGCCGGCCGCCAACAGCAGCGACACGGCGATCACCGGCATGCGGTGGCGCACCAGGAAGTGGTCGAGCGGCGCCAAAGCGGCGAAACCCACGGGCCGCCGCTCCCCCTTGGGACGCAGGATCGTGAGCAGCGCCGGCAGCAAGGTGAAGTTCAGCGCCAATGCCAGCAGCATGCCGGTGCCGGCGATGAGGCCGAGGTCGGAGACGCCGGTGTAGTCGGTCGGCACGAAAGAGAAGAAAGCGGCGGCTGAGGCGGTGGCTGCCACGGCCAGTGGTCCGCCGATGCTGGCGGCGGTGCCGCGCAGCGCCTCGGTGAAATTGTCGGCGCGAAACCGCTCGTCGCGATAGCGGACGCTGAACTGAATGCCGAAATCGACGGCGATGCCGACGAAGAGCACGGCGAACGCCGCCGAAATCGGGTTGAGCGGCCCGACCACGCCGATGGCGAACGTGCCGCAGGCGACGAGCCCGACGATCAGCGTGATGACGATCGCGATGAAGAGGCGCAGCGAGCGCAGCGCCAGCATGAGCCAGAGGAAGAGCAGGCCGACCGAGAGCGTGGTCGAGAAGCCCGCGCCATTGGTCAAGTTCGAGAACTGGGCGTCCGAGATCGCCACCGGTCCGGTCACACGCACGGTCACGCCATTGGCCGGGGTCAATCCGAGCTCCCGGGCCGCGGCATGGATCGCATTGGTGGCTTGCAGGCCAGGCTGGACGGCGTTGTAGTCGAGGTTCACCTGGGTGATGATGAAGCGCCGCAGCTCCAAGGGTTCGGCTTTGCGGCCGGTCATCATCGTCTGCCAGGACAATGGCCGGTGCTGACCTTGCAGCGCGGCGTTCGTCGCCGCGGCGACGGTGCTCAGCGATTGGTCGATGTCCTTGGCCGCGATGTCGCCATGGATGACCCCTTGCGCCGCGAGGTCGAGCGCATCGAAGACCCCGCGCAGGCTCGGATCGGCCGCCAAGGTGCCGATCAGCGGCTGCGCCGAAATCAGCTGGTCGGCGAAATCCTGCACCTTCGTCTGGGACAGAAACAGCATCCCGTTCTTTTGGAAGAAGGGCCCGCTGTCCGGCCGCCGCACCGAGCGGAAGAGGTCCGTTTCGCTCGCAAGGCGCTGGGCGAGGGCGTCGGTCGCATCGCCCGCCAGGTCGGGGGTCGCCGCATCGATGACCACGATCAGACGGTCGGTATTCTGCGGGAACGCCGCGTTGAGCGCCTGCTCCTGCTTGCGCCAGGGCAGATCGGGGTTGATCAGCTTGTCGATATCGGTGTCGATGCTGATATGGCCGGCGGTGTAGTAGCCGCCGGCGATGCTGAGCGCCAAAATGATGAGCGCCACCGCGGCGGCGTTGCGGCGGCTGAATTCGACCACATTGGTGATAAGGCCGATCATCGTGGCGTCACGCCTCACGATAGATCAGCAGGTTGTCCGTGCCGGCCGCCGGGTCGAGGGGCAGGATTGTCGTCGATCCATCTGCGGCGATGAGGCTGAGCCGTGAACGCTCGTGGTCGATGCGGCTGTTGAAGCGCAGGACAACCGGCACCTCGCCACTCGCCAGAACCGCGCCCTCGGCGGGCGAGGCAGAGACGATGATGGCGTGAGCCGAGACAGGCAAAGGCTCGAGCGCCATCCAGCTCAACAAGAGCGCGGCGATGAGCCCGCGCAAAGCGGCGAGGGACATGGGCCCCTTTATCGAAGACCGCTCGCCGGCACGCAAGTCCCGCTGCGGCGCCAGATGAACGTGCCGATGAGCGCAAACCCGTGCCTCACCCCACCTCACCCACCCGCTGCGCGGGTCGCCCCTCTCCGCCCCTGAGGGGAGCGACCCGTTCGCTCGCTCCGCGAGCGAACCCTCTGGGGCCGACCGCAAAAGCGGTTGGCCGGGTCGCTGGGATGGGGTGAGGTGGGGTGTCGACCAAGGACATGGGCGTAAATTGACGCGGGCCGGGCCGCCCGATAGCTTCGCTCGGCGATGCTGGTGGTCACCAAGGTCCCGACAAACGAGCGACGCGGCGAGGGGAGACGCGGATGAAAATCGCGGTTTTCGGTGCTGGCGCGATCGGCGGCTATCTCGCGGCAAAGCTCGCCGACGCCGGTCATGAGGTTTCCGTCGTCGCGCGCGGTCCGCATCTCCGGGCGATGCAGGAGCACGGCCTGCGTCTCGAGGAGCGCGGCGCGACACAGCTTGTGCCGATCCGTGCGGTCGAGCGCGCCGAGGCGCTCGGCGCGCAGGAGTTGGTGGTCATCGCGGTGAAGGCGCATGCCATGCCGGGGGTGGCACCGGCCATCGCTTCGCTGATCGGCCCCGAAACGGTGCTGCTGCCGGCACAGAACGGCATCCCCTGGTGGTTTCCCTACCGCGCCGGCGCGCCGCTCGAGGGCAGCCGCATTGCCGCTGTCGATCCCGAAGGCGGCGTCGCGCGCTCGCTCGATCCGGCGCGCGTCATCGGCTGCGTTGTCTATATGGCGGCGGCCGTGCCCGAGCCGGGGCTGGTGCGACGTTTCGGCGGCAATCTGCTCATCCTGGGCGAGCCCGACGGCTCGGCGTCAGGGCGGCTCGAGCGATTGGAGCAGGTGCTCACCGCCGCCGGGATAAAAATCGAGACGACGCCCCGCATCCGCGATGCCGTCTGGATGAAGCTCTGGGGCAACGTCGCCTTCAACCCGGTGAGTGTGCTCACCGGCGCCAAGATGGACCGGATGGCGGACGATCCCGGCGTCCGCGCCGTGTTGCGCACGGCGATGCTCGAATGCCAGCAGGTCGCCGAGCGGCTCGGCGCGCGTTTCGACCGGGATGTCGAGCAGCGCATCGAGGAGGCCCGCGTCATCGGCGATTTCAAGACCTCGATGCTGCAGGATTTCGAGGCGGGGCGGCCGGTCGAGATCGACGCGCTGGCGGGCGCCGTGATCGAGCTCGGCCGGCGCGTCGCGGTGAAGACGCCGATGCTTGAAGCGATTGATGCGCTGACCCGCATGCGCGCCGCGCGTTAGGCGTTCGACAGCGCCGGGCGTCCACCGCTCCGCTATATCAGGTGCGCCCGCAGCGGAATCTCGGGTTTCTCCGGGTTGCCGGCCGCGATTGCTCGATCATGCTCTTTCCTACCAGCCGTCATCTTGGAGGCAAGCGACGGGCGCGGGACATACCGGCGATGACCGATCTCTATCATTACGCGTTGCTGCCGATCTTTCTGGTCAGCGTGTTCATCGTGCTGGCGTCGAGCGAGATCGGGCGTTGGCTTGGCGTGCGCATCAGCCGCCGCGGCGGCGACAAGGTCTCGACGCTCGAGGCGGGGATCCTCGGGCTGCTCGCGCTGATGATCGGCTTTACCTTCTCCATGGCGCTTCTGCATTTCGACGGCCGGCGCGATGCCGTGTTGAACGAGGCCAACGCCATCGGCTCCACCGCTCTGCGGGCGCGGCTCCTGCCGCCGCCCTATGGTCCGGCGTCGTTGAAATTGCTGCGCGAATACGTGCAGATCCGGATGGACATCATCCGCCGTCTTCCGTCCGCTGAGACGCTGGATGCGGCGACCGACCGTTCGAACGCGCTGCAAGAGGCGCTGTGGCAACAGGCGATGGCAGCGGCGGCGAAGGACAACGGCATGGTGCCGACCGGGCTCTATGTCCAAGCGCTAAACGAGATGATCGACAGCCAAGAGAAGCGCCTCACCGCGGTGCGCGAGCGCGTGCCTAACATCGTCCTCATCGCGCTCTATGGCGTCACCGCGGTTGCCGTCGCCTTTACCGGGTACGCCAGCGGCTTGGAAGCGCGGCACGCGCGTCTGCCGGTCTACCTCGTGGGGATTCTCGTCTGCGCGGTGATCTTGCTCATTCAAGATCTCGATCGGCCGGGTATCGGTTTCGTCAGAGTAAGCCAACAGCCGATGATCGATACGGCGGCAGCGATTGCCACTTACCACGACAAGCCGTAGCCCGCCGCCGCCACGCCGGGCGAGCTATTTTCACGGCTTATCGACGGCCAAGGCGATCGCCTCGGTGTAGCGCACCACCACCTGATCGCCTTTTTGAATCTGATCGAGATTTTGCACGGCGTCACTGACCTTGAGGGTGGCGCTATTGCCGCGCGGCCCGGTCAGCGTGACCATGCGCTTGGGCACATCGACCGCATCGATCGTGGCGGAGATTTCGCGCGTTCTGACCATCATGCCGTGAGGTTGCTCGCCCGGGGCCGCGACCTCCACCGCTTCGGTTTCATGGGCGGTTGGCGGTCCTCCCGCCTTACGCAGCGCAATTGCCGTCGACCTGTAGAAATCGGCCCGCACCTGGTCGCCCACCTGCACCTTGTCGAAGTTCTTGGCCTCAGGGCCGACCTTGAGCGTGACGGTCTTGCCATCCTGGCCTTTGAGCACGACGGTGCGATCGGCATAATTGATCGCCGCGACTTGCGCCTGCATCTGGACGTGATCGGCGATAACGAGGCCGCGCATCACGGCCCCGGGCGCCGTGGTCGTGCCGGTTTGCGCTTGAGCGAGCGGCGACGACAGTCCCAATGCCAGCATGGCGGTGAAGAGCGTCGAGGCGATACGATTCATGTGGCCATTCCTCCTTTGCCTCGTCAGGGTGCGGCAATCGCGCGGCGTGCCGCCATCAGGCGCATTGCCGACGGGCCGGCGGCACTCGCCCTAGTTTTCTCGGGGGCGAGACCGAGACCGCCTGCGGCCGACGGCGCGAGGATCGTTCCGGCAGCGGGGCGGCCGAACTCAGGGGATTGCCATCGGCGGATCGTGGTTTGCCCCGATGGTGCGTTGATGTAGAGGCGAGATCATGCACCCTTCGCCTGTCGTGCGCGGGACCAATCATGGCGCCGTTGTACATCGCCCTGGTCATCTTCGGCGTCGTCTTCGCCGGCGCTCTGCTCGGCGTCGGCCTGCACCGCTGGCTCCCCGAGCAGCATATCGGGGACAGCTCGAAAGATGTGGTGCGGTTGGTCATGGGGCTCATCGGCACCATGGCGGCGCTGGTCCTCGGCTTGCTGATCGCCTCGGCCAAGAGCTCGTACGACACGCAAAGCGCCGAGCTGGTGCAGCTCGCGGCCCAAATCGTACAGCTCGACCGGGTCCTGTCGGTGTATGGTTCCGAGGCGAATGAGGCGCGCGCGCAGTTTCGCACGGCGGTGGAGGCGGCCGTCGATCGCATCTGGCCGTCCGATCGTCGGGGAGGCGCCAATCTCGACCTGCCGGGAAACGCCAATGTGCCGACGTCTTCCTACGCCACGATCGCAAACTTGCAACCAACCACCCCGGCTCAGCGCGTCGCGCAGAATCGGGCGCTCGAGATCGCCATCGGCCTCAGCCAGACCCGCGTGCTGATGTATGAGCAGTCCGGCACTTCGATCTCCTGGCCGTTTCTCGTCGTCCTGGTGTTCTGGCTGCTGATCTTGTTCATGGGCTTCGGCCTGTTCGCGCCGGCCAACCCGACAGTGATCGTCACCCTTCTCGTCGGCGCGCTGTCTGTCTCCGGCGCGATATTCCTCATTCTGGAGCTCGACCAGCCCTACGCGGGGCTGATGCATCTGTCGAGCGCGCCGCTGCGCAACGCGCTGGCCCAGATCGGATCCTAGCCCCGCGTCAGCTGGCGGGGATGGTAAGGATCGGCGCTTGACCGGGAGTGCCGGTTTCCGCCAGCGAGAAGAACAGCATCAAAAAGGTGAAGGCGCGCTTTGCGGCAAAGTCGCGGTCGTCGATCCAATACCAGGTGTCGCGATATTGGACGGCGGCATAAACCGCGGCCGGCCGGTTCGCGCTCGAATGGATGGTGACGATCGGGCGGTTCTCCGGCTTCGCCGCTTGCGGCGTCTCGAACGAGGCGATCGTCCGGCCGTCGGTGACGTCCTGGGGCGGCACCTCGATGCCGGCGGCGATCTCGATCAGAATCTCGGTCATCGAGCGCGACAGGACGGCAATGTCGTTCGGCGCTCGCTGCGTCGCGCCAAAGCTGAGCGTGATCTCGCCGTTCTTGGGCTTGAGCTTCAAGGTGTCGTAGATGAATTGGACATCGCGCTGAATTTCCGGCGCCGGGTGGCTGGGAAAGGACATCAGCGTGATCTCCTCGCCTTGCTGCTTCTCGATACGCAAGCCGAGCGCGCCGGTCTGCTGGATCCGCCGCATCGCCGCGAGCAGAGGATCGAATTGCGGAGCGGCAGGGTGAATCTGTCCGCCATCGGTCGCCCGGTTGTAGATGCCGTTGATCGCGCGAACTGTGACCCGAAGCACGAAATCGGCGGGATAGCCCGCCTGTATCAGCGAGAAGATGGTGCCGGGCGACAGCGGGTGCAGGAAAGCTTTGGCGAATTTATCGCCGGTAATCGGGGTGTAGGAGATGGTCGGCTTGTCGGTGTAGGAGGCGGACGCGCCGGGGTTCACGAAGCTGCCCGTGGTGTCGGTGATGACCTCGCCATTGACGAAGACCTGCGACTGGAGCGTGTAGGAGCTGATGAGCGAGGATACGTCGAGGAAGACCGGCGCATCGCCGTAGCGCAGCCGTACGATGTTGAGCAGGGTCTGGTACTTCCAGGAATCTGCCACCGCACCGACATAGTCGACGCGATCCCGGCGGACTGAGCCCGGCCCGATCGAGGTGCAGCCAGCGACCTCGAGCAGCGTGGCGACGACAGCAAAGAGGCGCCCGTGGCGCATTCGTCACACCTCGATGCCGACGCCGTCTCGCGCTTCGCGGACGCGTGGCCTGGCTTTTCACGATCGCGCGCGGCGCGGGGTCCCGCCGACCGGCTCGCCACCCATCACCAGCCTGGCGGTCGGTAAGTGTAGTTTTCCGAACTGGAGTAGGAGCCGCCGTAAGGCGTTGCGACGGTCCGTTGGCCCCAGGCACTGCCGCCGCCATAGCCGCCGCTGGCGGTGGAGCTGTAGGTTTGGCCATAGGCGCCGGTCGTCGTCCGTTCGGCCGAAGCGGTGCCGTCGCCATAGCTGCCGGTCGTCGATCGACTGACCGATTGCCCGTAGGGGTTGGTCGCGCTCCGCTCGCCGGAGAAGCTGCCATTGCCATAGCTGGCGCTTCCGTTCGATTCGTATGAGTGGCCGTCCGGGCCGGTCACGGTCCGGCTGCCCGAAGCGGCGCCGCCGCCCCAGGTGGCGCTGCCGGTGGAAGTCCAGGTGTGCCCTTCGGCGCCGGTATACGTCCGGTCATAGGAGCCGCTGCCGCCGCGCGGCGACCACGCGAAAGCCGGCGCCGCAAGGGCGGCAACCAGCGCAATCGCGGCGATCGTGACGCTGTGTGAGGTTTTCATGATCCTCTCCGTGTTTCGCCGATTTCATCGGCTGGCGGTGATCTCGGCGGAATAGGTGCCGGCCTGCTTTCCGTCGACCTTGCCCTTGACCACCACCGATCCGGTGAGCCCTTCCAATTTGCCCGTGCCGCCGACGAACCGCCCCTTGGCCTCGAACGGAGCGGCGACGAACTGGCCGTTTTGCATGACGATGTCCCATGTGCCGGCGAGCTCGACGTAAGCGACGTCGCCGGCCCTGGTATGGACGAGCCCGTAGCTGCGGTAGCTGCCATGCGACGGGTAGGACAGGTTCTGCTCGTAGACGGTGATGGTCGCGCCATTCCACTCCGGGTCGGCGCTCGCCAGGTTGTCGACGCGCACTTCCTGGCCGAGCTCGAGGTCGTCCGGCCCACCCGGCTTGCTGATCGCGTTCGAAACGACTTGGCCGAATTTGCCCTCGACGACGACTTTCTTCTCGTCGGCCTGCGCTGGCGCGGCGACGGCGGGTGTAAGCGCGCAGATACAAACCAGAGCGAGTCCGAGCAGCTTTCGAGACATGGCACTGCGCCTCCCGCGCGGCTTCGCGATCGCCGTGGCGCCCAACGGCGCCACAACCGACCTGTTGCACGCCGCCGCGGTCCCGGCATCACCCTTCCGCAGGCACGATCCGGCGATCCGGCAGAGCGGTAAATCGGGCTAATTCCGTAGATCGCCAGCCGCATGCCCCTGCGGATGCCGGCACGGGGAAGTGAGGTTTGCGGCGATCATCCCGCGCCTGCGCGCTGCCGCCATTGACCTACAGGTCTTTGGCGCGGCTTCTCGGGCTCACTCCGGATTGTGATGCGCCCGGCGCGCTCCGAGGATGCCCTTGGGGGCGAGAATGGATCAGCAGATGCCGAAGGCCGGGCAAACGCGCGATTGGAAGCGGGCTTTCGTCGACGCGTCGCGGCACTTCTTCGGGCTCTTCCTTTATCTCTGGGTCATGTACGGCCTGTTTCTCCTGCATGAATCGGTCGTCCTCGCGCGCTACAATATTCCCTTCACGCGCTGGGGCGTCGCCATCGTCAGCGCTTTCATCCTGGCGAAGATCATGCTCGTCATGGAGGAATTCGACGTCGCCCGCGGCTTCGAGGACAGACCGCTCATCTATCCCATCCTCTACAAATCCGTCGTGTTCGCCGTCGTCTTCATCATTTTCTACGTTGCCGAAGAGGTCGTCGGCGGGCTGTGGCGGGGAAAGACCTTGTCCGACAGCATTCCATCGATCGGTGGCGGGACGCCGCAAGGAATGCTGGTAGCCGTCGTGATCGTGACCTTCGCGCTCGTTCCGTACTTCGCGTTCAGGGAACTCGGCCGAGCAATTGGCGAAGACGAGCTGCGCGCGATCCTTTTCAAGCGCGGTCGCAAGGCAGGCGCTGGCGATGGAGCGGCGAAATCAGCGCACTAGCCGGCGCGACGGCGGCCCAAGCGCTTTGCGTGCCCGGCAGGATCCGGGGCTTCCGCATTCCCGGAATCTCGGGGTTTTGCCGGATCGCCCTTGGGCGTGGGCGCTTCTTGCGGCGGCTTTCGTCGTGTCCTGCGTCGGCGATGCGTCGGGCCAGGAGATGGAGCCGCGCGCCTATTCCGCGGTGCCGATCGACACCAACTTCCTGATCGCCAACTACTCGCGCATGACCGGCAGCGTTTCGCTCGATCCGTCGCTGCCGATCACCGGGGTGAAGGCGTCGATCAATACCGGCATCCTCGCCTATGACCGCACCTTCGATCTCTTCGGGACGACGGCGAGCGCGGCGCTCGCCGTGCCCTATTACAACGGCGAGGTCAGCGGCGAGGTCTTCACCGAAGGGAAAGAGGTGACGCGCTCGGGGCTCGGCGATTTCAGGCTGCGCTTCACCGACAATTTCATCGGCAACCCCGCGCTCTCGGCGAAGGCCTTCGCCGAGCGAAAGCCGACGACGACGGCCGGGGCGAGCCTCACCGTCGTCGCTCCGACCGGCGATTACGATCCCAACAACCTCGTCAATATCGGCTCCAATCGTTGGGCGTTCCGGCCGGATATCGGCGTCTCGCAACCGCTCGGCGATTGGTTTGCCGACGCGGCGGTCGGCGCCTGGCTGTTCACCGACAACGGCAATTTTTACCAAGGCCATGTGCGCGGCCAGGCCCCGATCGTGGTGGCGCAGACGCATGGCGGCTACAATTTTCGACCCGGCCTCTGGCTCGCGGCCGATGTGATCTACTACAGCGGCGGCGAGACCACCTTGAACGGGGTTGCCGATCATGACGCGCAGACCGTCTGGCGCTACGGCTTCACGCTGTCGGTGCCGCTGATGCAAGGATTGTCGGCAAAGTTTGCCTGGGCGACCTGGCTGGAGGCGCACAACAACGGCACCTACGACACGATCGGGGTGACGCTGCAATATCGCTGGTTCGACCCGTGAACCGAGGCGGGTACGCTTGATCGCGTGGCGGGCGTCACGCTCGCTCGCGCCGCAGGCGTCCGGGCGACATTCCGACTTCTCGCCCAAAGCGGAAGGTGAAGGAAGCCTGGCTGTCGAACCCGGTGGCGGCGGCGATGTCCGCCAGCGACCGATCGGTCTCGAGAATGAGCCGGCGCGCGCGCTTGATCCGCTGTTGGACCACATAGCGACGCAGACCCATCCCCATCGAGCGCTTGAAGCAGCGGCTGAAATGAAACGGGCTGAGGCAGGCTATCGCCGCCAGCTCGCTCAGCGACAACGGCTCTTCGAGACGATCCTCGATGTAGTCGAGCACGCGCCTCAGCCGCGCGCGTGACAGCCTGCCCGGTGCCAGAAGTTGAACGGCCGAGCCGTGGAAACGACGGACGACCGTCACCGCCAGCGCGGTGTTGAGGGCGTCGACCAGGACATGGTCGAGGAGACCGCTGTCGATCTCATTGACAATGGCTTGGATGAGACGCGCCGACGCCGGATCATCGAAGGTCAAGATCGGCTCGAGATCGTCGAGACGGATCGGCGCGCCGATTTCAGCTGCCAGGTCGCTGTAGGTGTCGGGGCTCTGGATTATTTGGGCCAATCGCGCGGGAGGGATGTCGCACATCATCCCTGCCTCTTTCGGCAGGAATCCCTGCGGGCGCGGCGCCGCGGCCTTGACCAGCTGCGCTCGGCCATTGTCGATCTGAACCGTGCCTTCGGCGATATCGGTGAGGTAGAGGCTGAGCCGGTATTGATCGCTCCGCCAAAAACCCACGCCCGCGCCGCGGCTGAAGATCGTCGCGGACAGCCGCTGCCACGATCGCGCCCGCTCGATATGGACGTCCGGAGCGTTCCAGACTGTCGTCCGGAGCGGCGCGTGCGCTCGATCCGCCGCCAGCAAGGCGTGATCGCCATCCGCCATCGGCTTTTTCCTCTCCCCGTAAGCAAACATCCGGCGCGGGGCCCAGGGTCGCAATCCGCGAAACCCCCGAGTTTTCCTACAGTAAACGACTGAGGGTTCAACCTGGCCGCGAGATTTCCTATCGGAGAAATGTACCCCTGGTGGCGGGACCGCCGCTTCGCGATGACAAACCGCAATTTCTCCAAAGACGGGCGCACCTACCCGTGGCAAACTCTTTAGCGGCTCTTCCTGCGCTGTCGCAGTCGCACCTGCCCGGAGCCTCGGCTCTGGCAGAGGAGTCGACCACGCAAACCCCTCTGCCGTGATGCATTGGTCCGCACCTGAATGCCAAGCATTCTCGGAGGCGCGCTATGCCACAGGGAGCAGGGCTTTCTTTCATCCTTGGCAGGCATTCCGGATACGCTGTCGACCGCGAGCGGCGGGCGGCGCGCGATGCCGGTATCGGCCAATTTGCCTACTGCACCGCCCATGACATCGGCAATCTGCTCGCCGCCATCACCCTGAGCCTGGCGCAGCTGCGCGGGCGTCAGGCGACGGGCGAATTGGAGGAAGCGGTCGGGCAAGCCCTGCAAGCTGCCGAGCAGGGCGTTGCGGCGACGCGCACCTTGTTGCGGGCGGTGAGCGGTCAATCCGGCTCGACCGAGATCTTCGATCCGAATGAATGCATTCGGAACGCCCGGTCTCTGTTGCAGGTCGCGGGCGGTCTGCGCGTGCGGTTGGCGCTGACGCTGGCACCGGAGGCCTGGAAGGTCGCCGCGGATCCGCATGCCGCCGTGCTCGCCTTGCTCAATCTCACGACCAATGCCCGGGACGCGATGCCGGCGGGCGGCGATCTTCGTCTCACCACCGCCAATGTCACGCTCAGGGGACAAGTGGAAGGATTGACCGGCGACTTCGTCACGATCTCCGTCACGGACACGGGAAAGGGGATGTCGGCGGCCGTGATTTCCCGGGCGTGTCGGCCCTTCTACACGACCAAACCGGAGGGCCAAGGCACTGGCCTCGGGCTTACTCAGGTCCGCGATTTCGCGCGCAGCGCGCGCGGCGCCATCTCGATCGAAAGCAAGCTCGGCCGCGGCTCGACGGTCACCCTCTATCTGCCGCGGGCGCGGGCACATTGAAGGGGCTCACGGGTCCGTTTAGACCCGAGGTGCCACCGCTTGGCTCGGACTGGGCAACCGAAGATCAACGTCGAGAAGCTAGTGCGGCCCGGGTGTCGATATCGTGCTCTCGCTCGCCACGCGTTCGCCTGTCGCCACACGCTCGCCGCATTGGCCAGTCCATTGCAACCGGATCTGGTTCCCGCTGATCTGGCCGGTCACGGCATATTGCTCCCATGCTATGTCCACCGCGCCGTCGGGCTGAACGGTTCCGTTCATTGGCGTCGATGAGTATCCTTCGGTGGCCTCGACCGTGGCGCCATAGGGAGTCCTCTTCAGTCCACCGACGACGCGACTGTTCTTGACCTGAAACTTCAGGTCTATCAACCCGCATACCATGCCGGGACCGGCCCAAACGCCGGGAGCCTCGATGTGCCACGTGCCATCGAACGGACCAGGCACGTCGCGCGCTGCCATTGGCAACGGTGTGACCGGCTGTGGCGCATCTGGCCGCGCGCAGCCGAAGAGCGGGATCCAAGCGAACAGGGTTGACGCTATCAGCGCTATCAATGACTGTCGCACGTGCACACTCAGCGCGACGCCTCGCGCTGCGCCCTAAGAATACTTTGCGGAGCAATGATCGACGAACTTAGGCGCGTGCACCATTCGTATTTCAACTGAACCAGAGGACGGAAGTTGCTGTAGAAACGTGCCTCACATCTCCTGTCTCCCTGGCGAAGCTAGATATCCCCGAGGCCAGCTTACGGCCTGTGTTACAAGCTGCACCAGCCGGTATCGCGGTGACGCGCTGTGTCACGTCTCCTCGGCGTGCCACCAGCCGCGCTTTGTCGGACGAACTACGGAGGATCGCAGCGCAAAATTCGGTATATTTCCCGATCGCGGCACTGCGCTTCGTTACGCTAGGCTTTGCCATAGATGGAGAGGGCGTCGCATCGCAAGGGAGGGCGCTCGAGTGATCCTGCTGGCGGCGTCCGGCACCATCCAATCTCAACCAGCTGGGCCGCGCGCTCTATCTCCGGCCGGCTGCCAAGATAGGAGGCAGTCGTGAAAAAAGCGTTTGCCGCACTCTGCGCGGTCGCGCTGTCCGCATGCGCGGTTACACAGCAGGATAAGCCGGACTCCGGCAGTTCCGTTCCAACATCGGGCTTCCTCAGCAACTACTCGCAGCTAAAGCCCGGAACCAACGACCAGATGCTCCTTGTCTACTTCAACCCGAATGCCAACTGGGGCCAATACAACTCGGTCATCATAGGCCCCGTAACCATTGGCTTTGCGCCGGAGCGCCAGATCAGCCAGCACGATCAAGAGATGCTGGCCAATTACTATCGTCAGCAGCTCGAGCAGAATCTCTCGAAAACCTTTGCCATCGTGAGTCAGCCTGGGCCGAATGTGATGAGGCTTAGGGTCGCGTTGACCGATGCGACGACGGCAACGCCCGTCCTGCGCACGATCTCCGTCATCATTCCGCAGGCGCGCGTTCTCAACGAAGTCAAGGACCTCGCGAGTGGCACTTATGCCTTTGTCGGCTCGGCACGCAGCGAAGGTGAGGTTCTAGACTCCGTAACAGGCGTCAGGCTCGCGGCCGCGGTGGACCAGCGCTCGGGTGGCCTCAGCATAAAGAACGCCGATGTCTGGCAATGGGGCGATGCCGAGAACGCCATGAATTTTTGGGCCCAACGCACGGCCGAGCGCCTCACCGAGTTGCACAACGGCCAGCCCGTGGTCTCGCAACGCTGAGGGTTACTGCCACGGGTGCCTGTGGCGGGAAGTTTTTGTCAAGAACCTCTCCGAGCGTCTGCCGAAAAAGCCAAGTCTATGCGATACTTGGCGGGTCCCGTCGTTGCCGAAACTGATTTGAGCCTCATCAGGAAATCGCCAGGTTGGCAGCGGGCGGCGTACCTAAGCGACCAAAAAGGTTTCCGTGCAAGGCTCTGGAGAAAAGCCTTCCTACTGCTGTCTTTTAGCCGATGCCGGTCTCACCCTCTATCGGGTCGATGCGCGGATGTGCGGCAACGAAATCGCGAAGGTAATCCGGGCCGGTGCGTCAGCCCTGCGTGCAGGCGCCGAATGCGACAAAACCGACCTTGTCGCCGCCGGCGGTCAGTGTCATGTCGCCGCTGTCCGCGCCAATGAGCACGCTCCACATGATTTTCCCGTCGATCCCTTGCAGCACCATGCGATCTTCCACGTGCTGCACCTTGTCGATTGCGGCTTTCAGCGTCTCGCCGTTCGCCCGTGTGCCGGTGATCTGGTTCTGCCCGACATCGATTTTCAGGAATTGAGGCAGGTCGGCGCTGGCTGCGGTTTCCCTGGTGCACCGGCCACCGGCTCCGCACGACAGGATATCGATCGGCGCACAAACGAAAGGATGGGTTCCATCGTAATTTGCCGCAAAGCTCTGCGGCGCTGCGAGCGCGGCGAAGAGCGCTGCGATCATCACGGATCTGTTCATTTTGACCTCGCTCACTCAATCGACGGAGTAGCCGCGTCCTCTGAGGCATGCGGTTTCGGCCCGGGTGAAGTCTGCCGTCCTCCGATCCCGCGCATAGGCCGCCTGCTGTTCCATTTGCATCTGCTGCATCTCGACTTCTCTCCGGCGGAGGCCGCCGAACAGGCCGCCCACCGCCGCGCCGATCGCGGCGCCCTTGCCGGCATCGCCGCCGATCGCGCCGCCGACCGCGCCCAGCGCCGCGCCTCTGAACCCGCCCTGGAACAGGCCCCCCTCGACTGGTGGCGGCGCCGTCGAGCCGTAGAGCGGCTGGGCCTGCGGGTTATATCCGGTCTGCTCGACTGCCCAGTTGTAGCAGTCGTAGCGATCGCGCTGCTGCAGCTCGGGGCTCTGTCCGCGCTCCGGATAGGCGATCACGTTTTGCGCAAGGGCCGGTTCCGCGAGCAACATCAGGAGCACCAATGTGCTCGAAGCGAGAAGGTCGCTCGGGCGCGGATGCTTGCGTTGCGAGCGACCCGTTGCAGATCGTTGGAGAAGCATGGCGGGTTGAGCTCAGAGAAGTTGGGCGAGTTATGCTCGGCGATCGCTCCACGATGCGGCAATCGGTCGAAACCCTCAAAGTCCGGCAATTTAGGCCGGAGCTCAGCTCCGCATTGGGACCGCAGCGTCGCTAGATGGTCTTGCGAGCCGAACTTCAGGGCGGTCCATCATCCAAATACTACCTACGCCCGATAGCGACGCGGCGCCAAGTGCGAGCACAGTAGCCTGTTTGCGCGAATTCGTGAGGGAAAGGAGTTGCCGAAATGAAGTGGATTTTGACAGCGCCTCTGGCGATTGCCGCGGTCGCCCTGACGTCGCTCGCAGCCAACGCGGCGGGACCTTTCGACGGCACCTGGCAGGTCGATTCCGGAGGCCTCGGGACGGCGACCGCCCAGGCAATGGAAGGTACGGGATGCGAGCCTGAGATCTTGAGGTTCGAGGTCAAGGACAATCAGATCCAGGGCGGTCTCGCCTTTGCGCCCTCCGACCCGAATCGGGTCCAAAACAGCCAGGGTTCCCGCTCTGCGCCGATCTCGGGAACCGTGCAGGAGGACGGCACGCTCAAGGCTCAGTGGGAGAGCTACACGGTCACCGGCAAGATGACCGGCGACAAAGTCGAGCTGCGTTGGCGGGCGCCATGCGGACCGCGTGTCGCGACAGGATCTCGCATCGCCCCCACTGAACAATCGGGATCGAGCACCAACCATTAACGCTGCATCCGGCGCTCCGGGAATTCTCGGGCCCTGGATGTGGAGCGCGCTGACCCGCGTCGAGGGCGGCGGCACGATAGCCGAGTGGCGAAGAGCTGTGGAGCGGTCCTTCTCACCATCGCGACCCTCTGGAGCATTCAATCGCCGGCGCAGACAGCGTCGCCGGCGAGCGACGCCACGCTTTCCGACACTGAGTTTTCGAAGGACTCGGAGAATCCCGTCACCCGGCAGATTACGCTGCCGCTGCGCTACGAAGCGGATTTTCGCAACGGCGAGGATGAGGCGACCAAGCATCAATTCCAGATCAATCAGGCCGTGGTGCCGTTCAGCTTCAGCGAAGACTGGGCACTGATCACGCGAACCAAGTTGCCGGTGATCGTTCAGCCGCCGCGGAAACGCGGTGAGCAATGGGCGACGGGGCTTGGCAACGGCTATACGACCTTCTTTCTATCGCCGGCGTATGGTCGAAGTTTCTACTGGGGCGCCGGGCCGCTTCTGTATTATCCCGCGACGAATTCGTCCGTCGGCGTCACCGAGTGGGGCTCCGGCCCGTCAGTGGCGTTTCTCAAGAAGGACGAGGGCCCTTGGGTGCTTGGTGCCGTCATCAACAACATCTGGTCGTTTGGCGGTCCACCCACCAGCAACAGAACCAACAGCATGCTGCTCAATCCGGTTGTCAGCTATCATTTCGGCGACGGATGGGCTGTCGGCTCGTCGCCGAGCATCACCACCAACTGGATCGCAAGCGGAGGGAAATGGACCGTCCCTGTCGGCGGCAGCTTCAGCAAAACGGTGGAGCTCGGCGCGCAGCCGATAAAGTTCGCCCTCGAATCCTATTACAACGCCATCCGACCGGCTTCCGGAAACGATACGTGGGTCCTGCAATTCACGGTGACGTTCGTGTTTCCGAGGTAACCGCGGCGGGTTCGTTCTTGCGCCCATCTGAATTCAGCCACGATCGCTCGCCGCCTCGCCAAACCACCGCCTAATGGGAGCCGCTGCCGGCTGCATCCTGAACCTTGCGGAGCACCTCGTCGAGGTTGAAGGCCGCCGGCTTCTGGCGCGGCGGGAATTTTTCGAAGCCTTCGATCTGCTGCGCGACCAGCCCCTGCATCCCGTAGAGGAGATAGGCGTGAGAAATCACCCAGTCCCAGTAGGTGTTCGAGTTCTCATCGGCGCGCTCAAACGGATCGCGGCGCAGATTGAACATCTTCGGCGCCCGCAGTTTCACGAACGGCTCGAACCAGCAGGCGAGCTGCTTCGCCCTCTGCTCCATGAGCACCATTTTCCAGTCGCCCATGCGGAGCCCTAGAACGTCGCCGTCGTCGCTGATGTAGAAAAAGAATTTCCGCGGGCCCTCTTTCCCGGTTCCGGTCAGATAGGGCAGCAGGTTGTAGCCGTCGATATGCACCTTGTAGGTCCTGTCGCCGATCTTGTGACCGCCGAGCAGTCGCTCCGAGATGTCGGGTTGTCCCGCCGCTGCGAGCAATGTCGGCAGCCAGTCCTGGTGGGCGGCAAGGTCGTTAAAGATCGAACCGGCCTTGATCTTGCCCGGCCAGCGCACGAAGATCGGCACGCGCCAGCCCCCCTCCCAATTCGTGTTCTTCTCGCTGCGGAACGGCGTGATGCCGGCATCCGGCCAACTGTTGTAGTGAGGGCCATTATCCGTCGAGTACATCACGATCGTGTTGTCGGCGATGCCCAGCTCGTCAAGCTTGTTCAGCATTCTGCCGATGTTTTCGTCGTGGGCCACCATCACATCGTTGTAGTCGCCTTGACCGCTCTTGCCTTTGTGCTTCTCCGCGCAGTGTGTCCGAAAATGCATCCCCGTGGTGTTGTACCAAAGGAAAAACGGCTTTCCCTCGCTGTGGCACTTGTCGATGAAGCTGAAGGCATGTTGCGTGACTTCCTCATCGATGGTTTCCATGCGCTTGCGGGTGAGGGGGCCCGTGTCCTCGATCTTCTGTCCGCCTTTGCCGTCCGCCCAGCTATGGAGCACGCCTCTGGGACCGAACCGTTTCTTGAATTCCGGGTTGCGCGGATAATCCGGGTCCTCCGGCTCTTCCTCGGCGTTGAGATGGTAAAGGTTGCCGAAGAATTCGTCGAAGCCGTGCGCCGTGGGCAGGAACTCGTCCCGGTCGCCGAGATGGTTCTTGCCGAATTGACCGGTGGCATAACCGAGCGGCTTCAGCAATTCGGCGATGGTCGGATCTTCGGCCTGAATGCCGACATCGGCCCCGGGCATCCCAACCTTGGTGAGGCCCGTGCGGATCGGATTCTGCCCGGTGATGAAGGCGGCGCGACCCGCCGTGCAGCTTTGCTGGCCGTAGTAGTCGGTGAAGGTCGCTCCTTCGTTGCCGATCCGGTCGATGTTGGGCGTGCGGTACCCCATCTGACCCCGGTTGTTGTAGCTGATGTTCCACCAGCCGATGTCGTCGCCCCAGAGGATCAGGAAGTTCGGCTTGCGTGCTTGAGCCATCTCTCTCTCCTTTGATGTGATGGGGCCGGTGCCTAGAGGCGCAGCAGCACGGCAACGAAGGCGAAGAGGCCGATGCAGACGAGGAGGACGGCGATCGCGATTACCGGCGATTGCACTGCGATGCGCTGCGGGCTCATGCCTTCAATCCCGGCGAGCGAGGCGAAAGAGCCGCTGCGGAGGTAGCGTGCTGTCCACCAGTACTGCCAAAGCGAGATGAGCAGCGCGAGGACGCCGGCCGAAATCAGCGCGAGCCCGAGGAATTGCGGCGCTCGCGGATGAGAAGCGGGGAGAGCGCCCGGCAACTGCTGCAGACGCTCAAAGAACTGGACGATGGCAAAGCCGAAGCCGATCAGCGATACTGCCGTGCGCAGCCACGACATCATGGTGCGCTCGAGGCTGAGGCGCGTGCGGAGCCAGCCAAAATGGCTGTCCGCCGTCGCTCTGACGTCGAACCTCTCGGTGCTTGGGGCGGTGCGTGTATTGGTCAACGCCTGCCTCGGACCCTCCAGACAAGCTTGCGAATTGTTCGGCAGCGCAACGGCGAGCGCTATCCGTCATTCCACCTAGTTCCGGGATGAGCACTCTGTAGACCCGCCCTTTGCGCTCGTTGTCGGCAATCGGCGAATGGCTTCGCCCTTCTGCGCCAGGTTGAGCAGGATGCGAACCAGTTGGGCGTGTGGCGCTGAGGAGGGGTCCCGCAGCACCTCGATAGGGTGAGCCTCGGTCAGCCGCGCCAGCTGGCTCAGCAGGCGGATGCGTGCTCGCCGAATCGACTGGAGCTCTGACGACCGGCGGGTGAAGAAAATCTTGAACAGCTCGCCGTCACCGAGCAGCCGATTGATCTCGCTTGCCGTGACATAGACCAGAAAGAGCGCGACGACCCACATTTGCGTGGCGATGAACTGGTTCCAGCTGAAGCTGCCCAACTGCTGCTCGATATACCTGCCATGCCCCACCGCGCCACCGGAGAAGAGGTAATCAAGGAAAGCTTCCAGCAGGCGCGCCACGAAGACAAAGAAGGAGTAGATCGCGGTCTTGAACAGAATGGGTTGCGCCAGCGGTGCACCGTCGAAACGCCGCAGGAATGGCATCAAATCGGCGACGAGCACCGCCTTGCCGACAATCAATGCGGACACCGTCGCAATGGCAAAGCCGGTGAATTGTATAAGGTAGGCAGACAGAATCAGGCGCTTGGTGAAGAGGATGAGATTGAAGCCGATGAAAAAGAACAGGGTTGGCGGCCATATGTCATGAAACTCGTGCAGCACAATCTGACCGATCCTCGCCAACCTCCCGGGCTTTTGCGCATCGATTGAATAGGTGGTCATGGCAGCCTCCCACGGGGAGCGCAGCAGAGTTGAGGGTGTGCCTCCTTGCCGGTCTTCGCCGTGAAGCGCACCGTCAGTCGTGGATCGATCGCTTTCGCACGGCCAGTGCCGGAGCGCAATCGGGTATTCAATGGAGTTTGGATCGAACCGACATGCCTGCTTGGCGGCTAGCGCGCTGCGATTTGCGGCGTGACGCCGACGGCTCGCCCGCGCGACTCATGATGCGCGGAGCAGTCGTCGGGCGTACCCCCGGATGATCTAAGGGAAACACCTGATTTACCGCCGGGCGCGGCCCTCCGACCATTCGCGAGATTGTGCACGCACCCTCGGCCAGGGTAGCGACCATGCGGACGTGCCGAATGACGGATTGAGCCATATCGGCGGCACGACGGTGGCATCCAAGGCCGAGCGCATCAGGCGCAAAGGCATGAGGGGGCCGAACATGAAGCCGAGCCGCGGTTTGCCGGTCGACCGCGATAGCCGCATCCGGTCTACGTTGCTGCCCATAGCGATGGTGACCGCCCTGATCGCCATCGGCGCTTGCCCCGCAGGGGCGCAGGAGGCGGTCGATCAGTCCCGGCTGCAGCTCTCGGTCACGCCCTATTTCTGGACTCCGCACATCGACAGTCGCGTCAAGACGCCCCTGCCGCAAGAGGGCACCGTGACTCAGACGATCGATTTCGGCCAGCTCTTCAACCATCTGAGCTGGGTCCCCTTCATGGGTTCGGTCGAGGGTCGCTACGACCGCTACGGCGTGTTCGTCGACTACATACATCTTCCGGTGCGAAGCGGGTTTTCCACTCACGATGTGCTCTTCAGCGGTGGCAGCGCCGACCTGGACGTCGACGTGGCGACGGTGGATTTCTTCTATCGGCCGATTGCGCAGCCCCAGCAGTCTCTTGACGTTGGCGTCGGCGCCCGGCCCTGGGGGGTCGAGACCAACCTGTCGTTCAATGCCGGGCTGCTGCCCGGGCAGTCCGTGCAGCCCGGCGGCAGCTGGGCCGATCCGCTGATCGCCGCGCGCTATCATCGCGAATTGGGGAGCGGTTTCGCTTTCACGGTCTATGGCGATGTCGGCGGGTTTGGCCTCGCGGCCCATACCGACTGGCAAGTGGTCGGCACGATCGACTACGCGCTCCGCTCCACGATCGACCTGCATCTCGGATATCGCAGTCTCAACGTCAACTATAGCCTCAACAATCGTCCCGTCGGTTTCAATGTGAACCTGAACGGGCCGATCATCGCCGGAACCTTCCGCTTCTGACCGTGGCGCCGCTTTGCATGCTCTGCAGCGCTTCCCCGAGCAAAGTACCAAGGATCACGGCGCGAAATCGGCACAATCCCGGATCGCTGCGCTGCGCCTGTCTCCGGTAGTCTTCGCGCGAGGTGGAGGGGGGGTCGTATCGCGCTGGAGAGCGGCTCGGCTGATCCGGCGAGCCGCGCCCGGCATCCTCCAAGGTCGTACAGCTGGGCCGCGCACTCCATCCTCGGCCGGCTGCCGCTACAGGGAGGTGATCGTGAAAAAAGCCTTTGCCGCACTGTGCGTGGTCGCATTGTGCGCCTGCTCGGTCACGCAGCAGGACAAGCCGGAGTCCGGCAGTTCCGTTCCGACCTCGGGCTTCCTCGGCGACTACTCGCAGCTAAAGCCCGGAGCCGAGGGCCAGGCGCTTCTTGTCTATTTCAACCCGAACGCCAATTGGGCCCAATACACCGCGGTCATCGTCGACCCCGTGACCATCGGGTTTGCGCCGGAGCGCCAGATCAGCGAACAAGATCAAATAACGCTGGCCAACTACTATCGTCAGCAGCTTGAGCAGAACCTATCGAAGACCTTTGCCATTGTGAATCAGCCCGGACCAAATGTGATGCGGCTTCGCGTGGCGCTGACCGACGCGACCACGGCGACGCCGGTGCTGCGCACGATCTCCGTCGTCGTGCCGCAGGCACGTATTCTCAACAGCGTAAAGGACCTCGCGAGCGGCACCTATGCCTTTGTCGGATCGGCGCGCAGCGAGGGCGAAGTCCTGGACTCCGTGACCGGCGTCAGGCTCGCGGCCGCGGTCGACCAGCGCTCGGGCGGTCTCAGCATCAAGAACGCCGATGTCTGGCAATGGGGCGATGCCGAGAACGCCATGGATTACTGGGCGCAACGCACCGCCCAGCGCCTTACCGAGCTGCACAACGGGCAGCCCGTGGTCTCGCAACGCTGAGGACGAACGATGCGCCATCTCCCGATCGCCGCGGCATTGATCGTGTTTTATTTGGGGGCCGCGCATGCCGCGGCCCCCTTCGATGGACGGTGGCAGGGTAGCTGGAGCGGCGTATCGAACCTCGGCACGGGGAATTACGGCTGCCAGGCCTATGCCGGCAATGTCACCATGACCGTCGCCAATGGCAGCGTCAGCGGGACGACCACGGGGCAATACGAGGGGACGATCTCCGGCACGGTTGCGCAGGACGGCAAGTTCAAAGGCAAGATCGGTCCCTTCGACGTCTCGGGGAGCTTTTCCGGGAAGCGGTTCAGGGGCCGGTTTACGACGGATAAATGCGTGATGAGCGTGACCGCCAAAGCCGCGAGCGGGTGATACGCCGGTCGCGCCGGTGGCGCGTCAAGCTCGCGCCTCGGCCGCTGAATTTGTTCCGCAACTCTGGACCAGAGGCGGGCCCCATACCGGGCAGAGCGTTGATAACTTTGCGACACAGGATGGGTCTCGCCGGCAGGACGCGGTCACACCCGTCGCGGTACCTCCTGATCAGCGCGGCCATCATCGTGTTGACCGCGCTGGGGGTGGGTCTCGTTGCCTTCCTTCACCCGGCGGTGCCTCGCGTGATCGCGATGGCGACCGGTGCGGAAGGCGGCGCCTATGCGCAATTCGGCGCGGAATACCAGAAATTCTTTGCCCGGGAAGGCCTGCATCTCACCGTGCTGCACACCGCGGGCTCGGTCGACAATGTTGCGATGCTGAGCGACCGCGATCATGGCGCCAATATCGGCTTCGTCCAAAGCGGCACCACGAACCCGCAACGATCTCCGGATCTCGTTTCATTGGGCACCGTCGCCATCGAGCCGCTCTGGATCTTCGGCCGCGCCACGCAAACACCGCGCGACGGACTGGCCGCGCTGCGCGGCATGCGCGTCGCGATCGGACCGCCAAAAAGCGGCATGCAACGCCTGGCGCGCGAGCTTCTGGCCCAGAATGGCATCAACGGCGGCAATACGGAGCTGCTCCCCTTGAACGCGGCGAAAGCCTCGGCGCAGCTCTTCGCCGGCAACATCGACGCCGCCATGATCGTCGCCTCCGTCGATGCGCCGGCAGTGCAGCAGCTTCTCGGCTCGCCCGAGGTCGAGCTGGTATCGCTGAAGCGCGCCGATGCCTTTGTCGCGCGCTATCCCTACCTCTCGAAAGTCGTGTTACCGCAAGGATTTTCGGACTTCGAGGATGACCGGCCGCGGACGGATGTGGAGATGGTTGCGGTCAAGACCAACCTCGTCGTCCGTCGCGACTTGCCATCCCCGGTTCAATACCTGTTGCTGGAAGCGGCCACCAAGATCCATTCGCATCCCGAAGTCTTTCAAAAAGCCGGGGAATTTCCGGCTGCGCAGACAACCGATCTGCCGCTGAGCGAGGACGCCGAGCAATTCTACCGGTCCGGTCCGCCTCTGCTGCAGCGCAATTTGCCGCTCTGGCTGGCCATCCTCGTCAAGCAGCTGGCGATCACGCTTCTGCCGATCCTGGCCATCGCGTATCCGCTGCTGCGCATGTTGCCCGCAGCCTATGGCTGGCGCATGCGCCGCCGCATCTTCACGCTCTATGGCGAGCTCAAGCTGCTCGAGCTGGCGCTCGAAGAGCGCGGCCGAGAACGAGGCGCGGCCGAGTTGTCCGACCTGTCGCGGCTGGAATACCGTGCGGCGCATCTTCGGGTGCCGACGTCCTACGCGCATCTGCTCTATACCTTGCAGCAGGACATCGATCACGTGCGCGCCAAGCTCGATCGCAGCACTCTCACGGAAAGCTAGCCCGAACGGCGAATTGCCGTTTATCGTGGCCGCTCATTTCTGTCCGGGGGCGGGGAGCTCCGTGAGAAGTCGGGCGATGGCAGGATTGCCCGGCGCCAGGCGTGCCAGCATCTCGGCATAGCGCCGCGCCGCCACGGTGTCGCCCGCCTCGCGATTGAGGCTCACCAATGCCGTGAGCGTCTCGCGGTCCGCTTGATGCCGTCGGTGGTTGTCCTCCAGGACGCGCAAGGCCTCCTCTCGCGCGCCCGTCGTGTTCAGGGCGATGGCGTAGACATAGGCATAGCGGGATTGTTGCGGGTCCAGCGCGGCCGCCTTCGCAAGCATGGCCAAGGCTTCGGGCATGCGGTGCTCGCGCGCCAGGGCAAGGCCGAGGGCATGGTGCGCGGCAGCATCATCGGGCGCGAGGGCCAGGGCCTGCCGCAGCACGGTTTCGGCCGCCTGATCACGCCCGAGCGCGCGATCGAGGTCAGCGAGGTCCACGTAAGCCTCGATGAAGCGCGGCGCGAGCTTGATCGCTGCCTGAAATTCGGCTTCGGCTTGCGCCGTTTCTCCGCGCTGCGCGAAGAACGCACCGAGGGTGACGCGCGCTTCCGGGCGGTCGGCATTGAAGCGTTGGACGTCGATGTACTCCTGCGTCGCGCGCTCGAAACGCTGACGATCTTCCGGTGACAGGCGATCCGTCGGTGTGCCGGCCAGAAACGACGTGGCCTCGATCCGCACGGCGCGCACCGGATCGGACAGCAGCGCTGCGGCCAAGGTCCAACGCCGATCGGGGCTCACCCCTTCGAGCCCGCGCAAAGCGCCGAGGCGGATCAAGGGATCGGAGTCGGCAAGCCCGCGCCGCAATTCCGCGACCAGGTCCGGCGTCAGGTAGGGCGCCATGTCGCCATAGGCGGTGGCCCGCGCGATGCCCGGCGTAAGAGGATCGGCTACCACGCGCGCCAGCAGATCGCGCGCTTCCGGCAACTCCTGCCGCGCCGAATGGAAGGCGTCGCCGAAGGTTTGGAAACCCTCGCGCGCGGGACCGTACCAGCGCTCGACCGCCGTTGCCGCCCATTCCGGCGATTTGTCCTTGTGGCAGTCGTTGCAGGCGTTGGGCGTGCCGAGCGACGCCGAGAGATCGGGGCGCGGCACACGGAAGCTGTGGTCGTGCCTGACATGGACCTGCATATAGGTTTGCGTCGGCATATGACAGGAGGTGCAGAGGAGCGGCGGCGTTGCGGCTGGATGGAAGCTGTGTTTTGCCGTCGCATACCTTGCGGCCGCATGACATTGGAGACAGAGCCCGTCGCCCGATGCGCGCGGCTGCAGACTGTGCGGATCGTGACAATCGCTGCAGGTGACGCCCTTGGCGAACATCTTGCTTTGGCGGAACGAGCCATATTCGTAGACCTCGGCCTCGATCTGGCCGTCGGCGTGGTAAAGCCCGCGCTCCAGCAGCGAAACGAGATGCGTGTCGGACAAAGACCGGCCCGGCAGCCAATCCTCGGAGAGCTCCGCCCGCCGCGAATGGCACCGTCCGCACGTCTCCAGCTCCGGTCGAAGCGGTTGAAGCGAGCTGCGCCGTGCCGTTCCGAGCGCAACGTCGGGGATCCAGGTCACTCCCGTCCGCTCGTTGAAGGCAACGGCGAGCCCCTTGTTCGGCGGCGCGCTCTGCCATCGCCACCACGCGTTCCGATGCGCGGCCCAGTCGACATGCGCCGAGCCGGGGCCATGGCAGGCCTCACAGGAAACCGCGATATCGGACCATGTTGTCTGATACCGGTCCAGCGCGGCATCGTAGTTCTTGTGCAGATCGGTGGAGTGGCACTCGGCGCACATGAAGTTCCAATTCTGATTGAGTCCGGTCCAGTGCAGCACGTCGTCGGGCCGGATCGGCTCATCGGGATAGAGATGGAACCAGCGTTGGCCGCCTTCGTCCTTGGGGCGCGCATCCCACGCGATCGGCAGTGCCTGAAGGCGCCCGTCCGGAAACGCCACGAGATATTGCTGCAGCGGAAATACGCCGAAGGTGTAACTGACCTCGAAATCGGCCATCCGACCGTCGCGCCCATCCGTGTTGACGAAGAACTTTCCGTCGCGCCGGAAGAAACGGGACGTCACGCCATAGGCCGTGAAGGTCGTACGATTAAAGTCACCGAGCACGGTGGCGTCGCTGGCAGGCTGCATCGAGAGCGCGTGATGCGAGTTATGCCAGGCCACAGCCTCCTGCGTGTGGCAGCTCATGCAGACCGCGCCGCCGACATAGCTGAGGCGGCCGGTGGGCGCCCCCCGGCCCCCGCCGGCGTGCAGATACGCAGCAATTCCGGCGAGAGCGATCAATCCTGAGCCGAGGGAAAGCGTGGCCACGCGCCAACGCGAGCGCCGAGCCGACGTCCGGTCGTTCCCTGCTGCGTCGGCGCCGTCGCGCGAGTTCTTGCGGGAGGGAGGGTCCATTGGTCCCATCGGCATGTTCGCGGGCACGCGGCGCCCTGCCTCGGACCCGAAAGCACGGTAGTTCCAGGGCCGCAGCCTATCGGGAATAGGCCGAGGGGCGGGATCGGGTGATTGCCCGATCCCGCCCAGCAAATGCTTGGAGGGAGCGGATTATAGGGCCCGCGGACCTAAGTGCTGGGAGCGGCAGCCTGCGGCCAGCGATGGCTCACTATTGCGCGAAGGAGGGCACCTCGAACGGAACCTGATCGCAGAGCACCATGGCGATCAGCTGTGGCGTCGGCTCGCTTGAAATTGTCAGGTTGAATTGCTCGTTGACGCCGGATTGAGGGTTGGTCTTGAACAGCAGGAGCGATCGGTCCCTGGCAACGGGATAGAGGTATTTCGCTTGCGGGTATTTGTCCTGATCGAGGATGCCCATCTTGACGCGGGGGCAGGACTGGGCGAGCCGGGTCATCCTGGTCTCCGAGGCCTCGCACGGAAGCAGTCCTTCCCCGTGCTGGGCGCAGATGCTGACCATGACCCGGCCTTCGGCGACGAAGGTCCCCAGCGTCTCCGGTGTGAGCTCGGCCGCGTTACGCGGTGCGAAGGCTGCTTTGGTCTCGCTTTCGGCGACCGCTGCCGATTTCATCCCCGAAGCGGACGCGAGACGGCCGCGCGGCGGCGTTTGCGCGACCGGGCCGGCGGGTCCGGCGCCCACCTTGATGAACCGCCAGTCGTCGGGGGGCAGCGCCGCCGCAAAATTCTCGACCGTGAGGCCTTGGCAATGCTCGATGTCGCCATTTGGACACGTCTTGATGGCGAACTGAATGAAGTCGTCGAAATGCTTGGCGTTGAGATCGTTGAACACATGCTGGGCTGCGGCTTGCGCGCGCTCGAGGTCGCTTTTCGATGCCCCCGCTTTCAGCAATTCGCCGAAATGGCGACCTTGCTCGCGAATGGCGGTTTGCATCGGCTGGCTGAAGCCATAGCGGATGACCTCTCCTCGAGGCGTCACCAGCCCATGGACGAGAGAGGGCGGCGCGTGATGGTTCAGCACCGCCGCCTTCGCGCAGGCAAACTCCATTTCAGCGGCATTGCCGAAGTCGCCGGGAACCGAACCCGTGCTCCCCGAGGGGAAGCGGGTCAGCACATCCTGCGTCGTGTGGCAGTGATAGACGTAGAGCACCGGATGAGCACAGAGCTCCTCGAACTTGAAGCGGTCCCACGAGACGCTGTGGCTGGTTGCGCCGGTGGTGATGTCGCGGAGCGAATCGATATCCGGGGCATAGACGGCGATCCGCTCGACCTGGTCGACGCAGGCATGCGCGAAATAGTCCCGGGCGACCGCGTCGGCGTCCCTCTCTTGGGCGCTTGCCATCAGCGGTTGCATCAGAAGCGCGGCGGCGAAAGCGCCGATGCCGAGAAGGTACATATTCAAGGTGCTGCTGCTGCCTGTTTCTACTACCCAAGCATGCTATGCTTGCTCTCGGCGTTGCGTCGAGGGGTTGATCGGCCGGACGCCCGTCCGCGTCACAATATCGCAACCGGTCACTTGCGGACCTGTTCCGGCGAAAGAATGAGCGGCCCCTGATCGGGGCCGCACCAAGCCAATTCGGCAGGAAGAAGCTTGGAGGCAACCGGCCTACTGGCCGCTCCGTGCCGCCATCGTTTTCTGGATTTCCGCCTTGATGGCTTCGAGGTTGAAGCTCGCGCCTTTTTGCATCGGCGGGAACTCGATTGCCGTCTGTGCCAGGTCGGTCACCTTCCGCTGCACGAACACACCGCGCCAGAACTCATACATGTACCAGTTGACGTAGGAGATCGACTGTCCCAGCCCGGTGCGTTCGTAAGGATCGAGCCTGAGGTTGGTCACGATGGGCCAGTCGACTTTTTCCGTCGGACCAAACCAGCCATTGGGCTGGTCCGTGAAACGGTACTTGAAATCATCGACCCGCACCGCCGCGAGCGTGCCTTCCGTGAAGTAAAAGATCTCGTGACGCTTTGACGGCCCCTTGGCGGTGATCACGTCCGTTTGGTCATAGCCGTCGAGATGCACCTTGTACGTACGGTCGCCGAGCTGCTTGCCCTGCTTGAGCTCGTCGATAATGTTCGGATCGCCGGCGGCTGCGATGAAGGTCGGGAACCAGTCGAGCCCGGAGATGATTTCGTTGTTGACCTTGCCTGCCGGCACATGACCCGGCCAGCGGATGATCATCGGGACGCGGAACCCACCCTCGAGCGCGGTGCCTTTGGCGCCCGCAAAGGGCGTTTGGCCGCCATCCGGCCAGGTAAAGTTTTCCGCGCCGTTATCGGTAGAGAAGGCGAGAATGGTATCGTTTTCGATCCCCATATCGCGCACCTTCTGCATGACGGTACCGACGATATCATCGAGCTGCGACATACCGGCTTCTTCGACGGTCCAGCCGTTCTCCGCATTGCGCCGGGCCTCGTATTTGGGCGAGAGGTGCGTGACGACGTGCATGCGCGTCGGATTAAGCCAGAGGAAGAACGGCTTGCCGTCGTTTTTCGCTTTCTCGACGAACTTCATCGCGTGATCGAGGATCTCGTCGTCCACGGTTTCCATGCGCTTGGGACAGAGCTCGCCCGCATCCTCGATCTTCTGCTTCCCGACCTTGCCCCAGCGTGGCTGAACCGTCGGGTCGTCGACATCCGTTGCCCAGCTATGGATCATGTTCCGCGGCCCAACCGTGTCCTTGAGCGCCTCGGGATAGTTGGCATGGCAGGGGTCTTCCATCGCATCCAGGTGATAGAGATACCCGTAGAATTCATCGAACCCGTGCACCGTGGGCAGGAACTGGTTGCGGTCCCCCAGATGGTTCTTGCCGAACTGGCCGGTCTCGTAGCCCATCGATTTGAGCACCGTCGCGATCGTCACCGCCTCGTCCGGGATTCCCAGTGGCGAGCCCGCTTGGCCGACGGTGGTCAATCCGGTGCGGATCGGCAGTTCGCCGGTGATGAAGTTCGCGCGGCCCGCCGTGCAGCTCGCTTCGGCGTAGTAGTCGGTGAAGCGCATGCCTTCCGAGGCCAGTTGGTCGAGATTCGGAGTCCGACCGGCCATGATGCCTTGGTTGTAGACGCCGATATTGGACCAGCCGATGTCGTCACCCATGATGAAGATGATGTTGGGTTTGTCTGCAGCGGAGGCCGGCTGCGCCGCGAGCGACACCGCCGCAAGCAGCACGCCGAGCAGGATCGCTCCTATACATCTCATGACGTGATTCCTCCTTCGGCAAAGGCAGTCGAGGGGCAGGTGCTTTATTTGGCGCCGCGCGCAACCAAGACGGTCTGCTGCCCGCGGCAGCCTTGCAATCGGGTTAATCCCCGAGAGGACTGATCACTTTTCTACGCGATTGGGCCGCTTCTGCGCCTGGCCTTGTACCCACACGACAGCTTGGCAACTTCCAGCGACCGGCGCATGCTCGCCGCGACACCTTCAAGAGACACCAATGCCGCGCCATGACTCCACACGGATTCATGGTCGTTGATCGCACTGAGAAGGAGAGGGACGTGATATGCTACCTGTCTCCTTCGAAACCGTGGTGGGTTGCCGTGTGCGCGCTTGCGATGGCGCTGCTGGGCGCTTGCGCCGACTCGGAATCGCGGTCGCAGATGAAGGCGCAGAAGATGCAAGTCCAGGACGATCTACGACGGTTTCGCGAGGCAGCGCAGCAGGCGGTGCACTGCCGCGCAGAGGCCGCGCAGAATTCGCGCTATCAACTGCTCAGCGAGCGTATGCCACTGACAGACCTCGACGACGCAACGCTGTCGCAAATGACCGACAAGAAATTCGCAACGGATAGCGAGATAGTGGCCCTCGATGACTGGACGCGTGATATGAACCGGTGCTTGGAGGCACTCGTGCGGGAGGCCAACGCGACGATCCCGAGCTTCGGGCCTATCGTTGAAGCGTCATGGAATGATGACACCGCAGTCTTCGTGAAGTTGGCGAATCGGGAAATGACCTGGGGCGAGGCTGTCATCCGCCTGAAGAGCAACACGGTAAAAATGCGCGCTGATCTCATCGCGCGCGCCGATCAGGTTTCTGCGCAAATTAGCAAGGTAGACCAGACGGAATATAACCGCAGTACGTCGATCATCACTTCGATCATTGGTCTCCTGCCATAATCGCCACTTCAAAGTTGTGCAGGAGTTCGCCACCCTGCCGCCCCGCGCGGCTCGCGGCTGCGCGCGTGGCGCAGCCGCTGCCTGCGGCTCGGCTACTGGCCTTCGTGCTCCTTCATCGTCTCATCGATCTTGCGTTTGACCGCTTCGAGGTTGAATGAAGCCGGAGCCTGCATCGGTGGAAACTCGACCGCGGTCGCCGCCAAGGCTGCGACCTTCTGCTGAACCAGGACGAAGCGCCAGAATTCGCGGGCATAGAAGTCGTTGCCATACCCGAAGGCGCCCTCGTTAACGGACTCCCCCCGTATCATCGGGGTCCGCTCGAACGGATCCTGACGCAGATTGACCATCAACGGCATGTCCGTTGTGACCTTTTCACCGGGCCAGCCCTCGGGCTGCTGGTAGAACGTGAACTTCATGTCGTCGACCCGCAGGGCGCCCAACTGTGCCCCGCCAAAATAGAAGATCTCATGGCGCGCCGATGGTCCCTTGCCCTCCAAGAGAGCGAGCTGATTGTAGCCGTCCAGGTGGTTCTTGTAGGTCCGGCCGTTCAACTCGACGCCTTTCAGCAGCTGCTGGGTGATATCCGGGTTGCCGGCCGCGGCTGCGAGCGTCGGCAGCCAGTCGAGCCCCGAGAAGATGCCGTTTTCGACCGTGCCCGGCTTGATCTTGCCCGGCCAGCGGATCATTGCCGGCACACGAAAACCGCCTTCCTCGACGGTGCCCTTGGTTGCCTTGAACGGCGTCATGCCGCCATCGGGCCAAGTGAAGACTTCGGCGCCGTTGTCGGTGGTGAAGATGACGATCGTGTTGTCGGCTTCGCCGATGTCCTTGAGGTGCTTCAGCAGCTCGCCGACGCTGTCGTCGAGCTGGGCCATGCCGGCCTCTTCGAGGCCGTAATTGGTGTCCGCATTCATCTGCGCCTGATACTTCGGCGGCACGAAGGTCCACACATGCATGCGCGTCGTGTTGTGCCAGATGAAGAACGGCTTGCCGTCCTGCTTGGCCTTGTCCATGAAGCCGTTGCTGGCCTGGACGAGCACCTCGTCGAAGGTCTCCATATCGTATTTGGCCTTTTGGCCTTCCTGCCAGTTCTGCCGGTCGCTCATGTTCCGGAACGGCGCCAGCGGGCCTTCATCGACGATCCGCTGCTTGCCGATCTTGCCCCAGCGTGGCTGCACCGTCTGATCGTCGACATCCGTCGCCCAGGAGTGCACCAGATTGCGCGGGCCGTATTTCGCGATCCACTCCGGCGGGAAAGAGTGCCAGTACGGGTCCGACATCGCGTCGAGGTGGTAGAGGTAGCCGAAATACTCGTCGAACCCGTGCACGGTCGGCAGGTATTTGTTCAGGTCGCCGAGATGGTTCTTGCCGAACTGCGCGGTTTCATAGCCCATCGATTTCAGGACGGTGGCCAGCGTCACGGCCTGATCCGGGATACCGACATCGGCTCCGGCCTGGCCGACCGTCGTCAGCCCGGTTCGGAGGGGCAACTCGCCGGTAATGAAGTTGGCACGGCCGGCGGTGCAGCTTGCCTCGGCATAATAGTCGGTGAAGCGCATACCCTCGGCAGCCAGCTGATCGAGGTTCGGCGTCTTGCCGGACATGATGCCTTGATGGTAGGCGCCGATATTGAACCACCCGACATCGTCGCCCATGATCACCAGAATATTCGGCTGCTTCTCCTGCGCCTCAGCGGAGCCCCCCGATACGACGAACAGCGCCGCTGCGGCGAGCGCGCTCAGGACTGGCAGAAATTTTCGGCGAACCCGCCTGAAAGTGGCTCGTTTGGGGTCGGTCGCGGAACAGTCCATGCAAAGTCTCCTTCTCGTCTGAATAAGCATCGTGAAAGAGGCCGCAGACGTCGCCGTCAGGCCCACGCCAATTGTTCAACCGGATCGATCACCGCCACAATTCGGCGACACCCCGAGAAGGACGAAGAAATATCTGCAATCCGTGGGACAAAACCGGCGCAATAAAGGGCCATGGTTCATCGTCACCGAGGATTCTGAGCGCGACCGCGACGGTTTGCAGCGGTCCAGACAATCCGCGCGAAGCACGGCGTGCCGCAGGACGGTCGTTCTGACGATCGCGCTCCCCCAGAGCGGCTAGCGGCTCGGCGCGGTCGGCTGGCTTGTGTCGGCGGGCCGCTCGTTGCCGGAGCCGTTCGTGCCATAGCCCGGGTAGACCGTGCCGTTCGGATCGGGAGTGCCATTCTGCCTCATCTCATTGGTGCCGCATGCGGCGATGCCCGCGAGGATCGCCGACGCAATGATGATTTGGCGCATGCTCGTCTCCTGTGTTTGCGGACCGCGGACCTCCGCGGCTTCCCATGACGGGATTGTCCGCCCGGACCGCGCCGCGACAAATACCGTGGAACCAGGATCGGTCGGGGGGTGATGCGGGGATGTCGTCGACAGGTCGGCCGCAAATGAAGTTTCGCTGCAAGATCGGGAATCGACCCGATAACGCCCGACCCGCAATGCCTCAATAGTCCGGGGGTCGGCGCACCGTCCGAGCCGCCGCCTTGTGTCGCGGCTCGACCTCAGCCGGAAGGGGAGCGATGACGGCTGACCTGTCTCTGCCTGCGCCCGCTGCCACAGGAAGGCGCATCTTCGAGTGCCCGGAATGCGGGCGATACCAGGCGCTCGGTGCTCTGATGCCGGGCTCGACGGCAAAATGCGGCCGCTGCGGCGGGACGCTGCTGAGCATCCCGGAAAACTCGTTGCAGCGCTCGCTCGCTCTCGTGCTGACCGGCGTCATCCTGCTCGCCATTGCCATTACCTCGCCCTTCATGTCGCTCACCATCCAGGGGCGCTTCCAACAAGCCGACCTGATCACGGGCGCCATGGCGCTGTGGGACCAGGGCTTATGGCCGCTGGCGATCGTCGTCCTGCTGACGACCGTGGTCGCACCGCTGCTGACGCTCGGCGCGCTCTGCTACGTCCTGGTCGGGCTGCGCCTGCCTCATCCGCCGAGCGATCTGCCGGTGGTGTTTCGCTGGCTCGAGTTTCTCCACCCTTGGTCGATGATCGAGGTCTACCTGCTCGGCGTCTTCGTCGCCTATGTGAAGCTCGTCGCCTTCGCCTCGGTCGGGGTCGGCGCTGCTTGCTACGCGCTCGGCTTGCTCATGTTGATCATGGTGGCGATCGATTTCGAGCTCAGCCCGGAGCTGGTCTGGCAGGAAATGCAACGCCGCGGCCTCGCCAAAGTGCCGGCGCTTCGCGGCGGCGGCGCGTTGCTGTTGTGCGAGAGCTGTGGCTTGACGGCGCCGGGCGGCGAGCACGGCTCCGCCTGTCCGCGCTGCGGTGCCGCTCGACATCTGCGCAAGCCCAACAGCGTGACGCGCACCTGGGCGCTGGTGATCACGGCGATGATCCTTTACGTGCCGGCCAATCTCTATCCGGTCATGACCGTGGTCATGTTCGGTCAGGGCGAGCCCAACACCATCCTCGGCGGCGTCAAGGAGCTGCTCGACAGCGGCATGTGGCCGCTGGCGCTGCTGGTGTTCTTCGCCAGCATTACGGTGCCGGCGCTCAAAATTCTCGGCCTCATTCTCCTGCTGCTGACGACGCAGCGGGGCAGCCGCTGGCGGCTCCGGGATCGCACCACGCTCTACCGGATCGTCGAGTCCGTCGGACGCTGGTCGATGATCGACATTTTCATGCTGTCGATCCTCGCGGGCCTGGTTCAACTCGGCGCCATCGCGACGATCGAGCCGGGCATCGGCGCGCTCTCGTTCTGCGCCGTCGTCATCATCACCATGTTCGCCGCGGCCAGCTTCGACCCGCGGCTGATGTGGGATAGCGCAGGAGCAAACCGATGAGACAGGACACGCTGGAGCCGCGCGAGGCACCCGGGGAGCCGCACATCCGGCGGTCGCGCTTCTCGCTCATCTGGATCTTGCCCATCGTCGCCCTGCTCATCGCCGGCTGGATCGGCTACACGACGCTCGCCGAACGCGGCCCGACCATCACCATCACCTTCAAGACGGCAACCGGGCTCGAAGCCGGCAAGACTGAGATCAAGCACAACGATGTCGTGCTCGGGACGGTCAAGCGGGTCGATCCGACGCCCGACCTCGCGTCGGTCGTGGTCACCGCCCAAATGAACCGATTGGCGGCGCCCCATCTTAATGAGAACACGAAGTTCTGGGTGGTTCGGCCGCGTTTCAGCCTCACCGACCTGTCCGGTCTCCAGACGCTGGTCTCGGGCGATTTCATCGCGATGGACCCTGGCTACGGCAACACCGAGCAGCGGAAATTCACCGGCCTCGAAGAGCCGCCGGTGGTGCGCTCGGACGTCTCGGGCACGACCTACATTCTCACCGCCAGCAAAGTCGGGTCGGTCAATTCGGGCTCGCCCGTGTTCTTTCGCGGCATCGACGTCGGCGAGGTCATCTCGTCGGATTTCGAGGGGATCGAGAAGGGCTTCACGGTGCGCGTCTTCGTCCGCAAGCCCTATGACGCCTATGTCCACGACCAGACGCAGTTCTGGAACGCCTCGGGCATCAGCCTCAACGCCGGGGCGGGCGGCTTCAAGATCGAGATCGAATCGTTGGAGGCGGTTCTTGCCGGCGGCATCGCTTTCGATACCAGCGACGCGGCCCGCAAGACCGTGCCGGCGAAGGAGAACAGCAGGTTCCCGCTGTACGCCGACCGCACCGCCGCGGAAGACGCCGGCTACACCGAGCGGGCGCGCGTCCTCGTCGAGTTCGAAGGGTCCGTCCGCGGCCTCGACGTCGGTTCGCCGGTCGAGGTGCAGGGCATCACCATCGGCAGGGTCGTCGATTATCACCTCGTCGTCGACGCCGCAAAAAATACCGTCCGCGTTCCGGTCGTGTGCGAAATCGACCTTGCCCGCGTCGGCATCATCAATCAGCCAGCCGGGCAGCAGGGCAAGGGCAAGCTCATGGAAGGTCTCGTCGACCGCGGCATGCGCGCGCAATTGCGCACCTCGAGCTTCATCACGGGTCAGCTTTTCGTCGCCTTCGACTTCTTCCCGAACGCTGCGCCGGCGAAGATTGTCCAGACCGACACCTATCCCTTGATTCCCTCGGTTCCTACCGAGATGGAGGGCCTGACGCGCTCGGTCAGCCAAACCTTGGACAAGCTCGCGTCACTGCCGCTCGATGATATCGCGCAGGGCGCCCGCAAGACGCTGGAAGCGGCGCAGCAGCTGATGGTCAACGCCAACGCCCAGACCACCCCGCTGCTGGTCAGCCTGCGCCAAACCAGCGCTGCCGCCGACAGCGTGCTCAAATCGATGGCCACGGCCTATGGCACCGATTCTCAGGTCCGCGCCGAGTTGATGGATACGCTCCGGCAGCTGCAGGAGACGCTCAGATCTGCGCAGACGCTCACGAACTACCTCGAGCAGCATCCGGATTCGGTAATCCGCGGCAAGTCTGCCTCGCAATGACCCACCCATCGCCCTCGCGCCGCCATGTTCTTGCCGGGAGCGGATTGCTGCTGCTGCTTGCCGGCTGCGGCACGACGCCGCCGCCGCGGCTCTTCACCTTGGCGCCGCGCCCGGCGACGCCAAGCCGGCCTCTCGCCGCGGCGATCGCCGTGCGGCGCGTGCAGCTGCCGAAGTATCTCGACCGGCTGCAAATCGTCAGCTATCGCGACCCCTACGAGCTGCAGTATTCGGAATTCTTCATCTGGGGCGAGAATCTGAGCGACATGACGACGCGCGTGCTCGTAGCGAACCTCTCCGAACGCCTGCCGCACAGTCAGGTCTATCTCAGCGCCGGTTCCTTCGCCGATGCGACCGCGGATATCACGCTCGAGACCAGCATCGACAAGTTCGACCCGGACCCGGCGGGCGTCGTCATTCTCTCCGCGCAATGGGCAGCGCACCGCCAAGGCTACCCGGATCAGATCCGCTCGGAGCAGATCCGGGTCACGCCGAGCTCGAAGGATCCGACCGGTCAGGTTGCCGCGATGAGCGACGCTCTGGGCCAGCTCGCCGACCGCATCGTCGCGGGCCTGCCGGCGGCCGTGGCGCCGGCGGCGACCGCTTCGCCCCGCCCGAAGGCGCGCTGAACCCTGCGCGCGAGCGAGCGGGTGATGGAATCGACGCGCAAAGGTGTTTTCGCCGACATCGTGCGGCTCAGAGATGGACCCCCGCATTCGCGACGAATTCTCGGGCTACGGCGACATCGTGACGGTCGATCCGTTCGCGCGCACGCTCGCCAATCTCGAGGCGATCGTCGGCCAGCTTTATCCAGCAGCCCTGCTGGCGCGTCTCATTACGTTGGAGCTCGAAAGGCACCACCGGCGATGAGCGATCACGGGATGATCCCGCATTCGAACAGCTTGTTGGCGATCGGCGCGGCAACGCGGTTCAGGAACTCGCGGCGCATCTGCGGATCTTCGTGCAGCATGCGGACGAGGCGCGCTTCCTCTTCGGCTTTCTGCGGCGGCGGACGCTCGCCGCGCTGCGCCGCCAGCTGGCCGCAGGACGAGGTCTGATATTTTTGCACGACCCTGTCCGCGACGCGGTCCAGCATCGGATATTGTTGCGCGCGCAAACCGGCGATGCCGAGGCAAAGCAGCGCGGTCCCCAGTGCCAGCGCACCAAGATGTCTCTTCATGGTGAGTTCCTCCGCTTTCGACGGTTGCCCGATCGGGCGCAATCAAGCCGGCGTCCAGCTCGAATCGGGATTGAAGAGCTTCATGGTTTCGGCACGCTCGGCGGTGTCCGGCCCGAGATCCTGTTCGTAGACCACGCCGTCGTTGTTGACGATGAAGGTCATCACGCCGGAGACCCCGTACTGGGCCGGAAACGCGACCAGGGCGAAGCCGGCGATCATGTGGCCTTTGACGATGTAGCTATAGGCGCCGCCCTTCGCCGCCGGCCCTTGCCCGGTCAGGATGCGATAGTAGTAGCCGTGATAGGGGGTGCGGCCCTTGACCGGCTTGGCGCCATATCCGGCGGCGCGCGCTTGCGCCACGAGGGGGCCAAGCGGGCTATCCTTCTCGCCGGCGGCCGCCGGCCAGTAGAGCCCGTCATGCCGGCCCGGACTGCTTTTGAATTTCTGCGCATAGCTGAGGAGCCCGCTGTGCTCGGGGTCGCGTGCCGCATAGTCGCGCTGGGCGTCGACATAGGCGCGGCACACTTGGATGGCGCTGAGCTCGTTGGCGCCGATGCGGCGGTCGAGAATCTCCTCGGCCCCGGCGCTCGCGTCGA
Organism: Allostellaceae bacterium; assembly: GCA_035509275.1. Lineage (GTDB taxonomy): Bacteria > Pseudomonadota > Alphaproteobacteria > ATCC43930 > CGMCC-115725 > DAHUYF01. Next base: position 43,522 of record DATJLU010000089.1, read on the forward strand.
AGGCCCATGTCTCGCCTTGCTTCACGATCGGAAACGGGAAGGTCCACCCGTCCTTGCCGACCGCGAGGATGGCGCGATCGTCGCTTTCCCGCATGATCTGGTTCGCCGTCTCATAGGCGGAGACGAACTTGCGCCGCGCCTCGGCATCGGCGACGGCATCGCCGGAGCTGATCAGCGTCCGGCTGCCCGGACCGAGGACCGTCAACAGCTCCGCGGTGCTGTCCGCGCGCGTCGCCGCGACCAGAGCGTCGACCGCCTGCTCGGGCGTTGCAAAGCTCATTTGCTTGGCCGCCGCCGCGGGCGACAGGACGACGATCCCGATCAGCGCCACCAGCACGGCGACAATCCAGTCGCGCAGGCGGAGACGCCCGCGTCGGTTGCCAGAGCTCGAGCCGATCATGTCTGCCTCGTTCCTTTCCCGATCGCGCGACTACCGGCGTCTTCCGCCGCCACCACCGCCCGCCCGCAGGCCGCCGCCGGCCGAGGCGTTGGTCCGTGGCGTCCTCGCCGCCGCCGATTGCCGGCTGGCGCGGCCGCGATCGGCCTGCGCCCGGACCTCTGATCCGTTGCCCATGCCCTGAAACGCCGCCGCCTGCTGACGCTGGGGCGAGGATGCACGCGCGCCGGCGCCCGGTTGGCGCGGGGTCGAGGAGCCGCTCGCGGCTCGGTTCGCCGTGCCTGCGCCGCCTTGCTGCCGCGCTTGCGCGCTGCCCGCCTGCCGCTGCGCCTGCGCGCCTCCGGCCTGCCTCTGGGCTTGCGCGCCGCCGGCCCGTCGCTGAGCCTCCCCGGTGCCGGCCGCTGGACGGGCCGTGTTTTGTTTTTGCGCGGCCGCTCGCTGCGTTCCGTCATAGCCGCGATAGTTGCGGGTCGCCGCGCTCGAGCCGGCCGGCTGACGCTGATAGGTCTGGCGCGTCGCCGGGTCGCGGTAAGCGACGCCCGCCCGATGCGCGGGGTCGTGGCGCCAGGTATTGCCGTTGCCGGACAGCTGCGCCGCGCGGCCGGATTGGATATTGGCGGAATTGATCGTGTTGTAGCGGTTGCTGTTGACGGTGACGTCGCCATGACCCCAATTGCAGTCGCCCCAGCCCCAGAGCGAGCCGACCACCGCGACGCCGGTGGCAAAGGCCATGCCGGAGACAAGCGCGGTCCCGGCGGGATAGTAGGCGGGCGGCGGCGGGTAATAGGCCGGCGGGTAGGAGGGGTAGGGCCAGGTGCCGTAGGCCGTCGTGGGGTTATAAGTCGGGACGTAGACGGTTTGCGGGTCCGCCGGCTGGATCACGACGGTTTGGGTTTGCGGTGCCGCCGGGTCCGTCGCCGGCTCGACCACCACCTTCTGCTGCTCGGTCGATTTCAGCGTGCCGGCATCCTGCGCCTGTCGGCGCAAGCGCTGCACCGAGCTCATCACATCCGCCTGCTGCGCCAGAAAGGCGTCGCCGAGGCGCTGCGTCCAGTCGAGCTTGTCGTTCATCATCGTGAGCACGGCCGGAAACGGCACCAGCGACTTGACGCTGGGATCCCAGGGCTGCTGCTCCAGCGCCGCCGCCAACGGGTCGCCGGAAAGCTTCGCATTGGCGGGCTCCTCGAGCCAGCGCTCGGCCTTGACGACCTCCAGCGGATATGTCGCGGCCATCAGGATCTGAGCGAGCAGCTGATCCGGGTAGAGCGCGATCGGCGCCACCATCTGATCGATCTCTTCCGTGCGAAACACCGGCGCTTGCGGGGCGGATGGCGCTTGCGGCGCGTGCGCCGCCTCGGCCGGCGGAGGGGGCGCGGCATCCTGCGCTTCTGCCGGCACCAGGCCGGCGAGGAAGACCGCCAGCGCGCCGGCTACCGTTCGGATCAGTCTC
>DATJLU010000090.1:0-14367 GCA_035509275.1 Allostellaceae bacterium
CGGGCGCACAGGTAGCCTAATACGGTTCGTCGATCCGCTTGGCCAGCTCCTCGATATTCTCGGGTGGCCAGTTCGGGATTTCCATCCCCAGATGAAGCCCCATATTGGCCAGCACTTCCTTGATCTCATTCAAAGATTTGCGGCCGAAATTAGGCGTCCGCAGCATCTCGGCCTCGGTCTTCTGCACGAGGTCGCCGATGTAGACGATGTTGTCGTTTTTCAGGCAGTTGGCCGAGCGGACCGAAAGTTCGAGCTCGTCGACCTTGCGCAGCAGGTTCTTGTTGATCAGCGGCTCGCCGATATCGGCCTTTTCGACGGCGTGGCGCGGCTCCTCGAAATTGATGAAGAGCTGCAGCTGGTCCTGCAGGATGCGGGCGGCGAGCGCCACCGAATCCTCCGGCGTCACCGCGCCGTTGGTCTCGATGCGCATCGATAGCTTGTCGTAATCGGTGACCTGGCCGACGCGGGTGTTGTCGACGCGGTAGCTCACCTTGCGCACCGGGCTGAACAGGGCATCGACCGGGATGAGGCCGATCGGCGCGTCCTCGGGCCGGTTCTGCGTCGCCGGGACATAGCCCTTGCCGGTCTCGACGGTGAACTCCATCGAGATCTTGGCGGCGCTGTCGAGCGTGCAGATCAGCGCGTCGGGGTTCATCACCTCGATATCATGGCCGGTCTCGATCATGCTGGCGCGCACCTCGCCCGGGCCTTGCGCCTTGAGGCGCATGCGCTTCGGGCCTTCGCCATGCATGCGGAGCGCGATGCCCTTGACGTTGAGCACGATGTCGGTGATGTCCTCGAGCACGCCGGGTAGCGACGAGAACTCGTGCAGCACACCCTCGATCTGCATCGAGGTAATGGCCGCTCCCTGCAGCGAGGACAGCAGCACGCGGCGCAGCGCGTTGCCGAGCGTCAGACCGAAGCCGCGCTCCAGCGGCTCGGCGACGACGGTGGCGGTGCGCGCCGGATCATCGCCCGGCTCGATCGAAAGCTGCTTGGGCTTAATCAGCGCTTGCCAGTTTTTCTGAATCACGAGCGGAACCCTCATGCGGTTTGGCGCGATCCGGGGATCGCTGCCGTACATTCCGAACGCGACGGTCGCACGAGAGGCGACGAGGCACGTCCAACAGCGCGGCGCCGAAGCGCCGGCAGAACTCAGACCCGGCGCCGCTTGGGCGGCCGGCAACCATTGTGCGGGATCGAGGTCACGTCGCGAATCGACGTCACCGCGAAACCCACCGCCTGCAGCGCGCGCAGCGCCGATTCGCGTCCCGAGCCGGGGCCCTTCACCTCGATCTCGAGCGTGCGCATGCCGTGCTCCATCGCCTTGCGGCCGGCATCCTCGGCAGCGACCTGCGCGGCATAGGGGGTCGATTTGCGCGAGCCCTTAAAACCCATGGTCCCCGCCGACGACCAGGCGATGGTGTTGCCCTGAGCGTCGGTGATGGTGATCATAGTGTTGTTGAAAGTGGCGTTAACATGCGCGACGCCGGATGTGATGTTCTTGCGTTCGCGACGGCGCAGACGCGGCGCTGCTGCAGGCTTCGCCATGATTCCTCTCGTCCTTCGGGCTTACTTCGTCACCGTCTTTTTGCCGGCGATCGGCCGCGCCGGACCCTTGCGGGTGCGCGCATTGGTATGCGTGCGCTGACCGCGCACCGGCAGGCCCTTGCGATGGCGCAGGCCGCGATAGCAGCCGAGATCCATCAGCCGCTTGATGTTCATCGCCACCTGGCGCCGGAGATCGCCCTCGACGGTATAATCGCGGTCGATCAGCTCGCGGATGCGCAGCACCTCGTCATCGGTGAGCTCATGCACGCGGCGCTGGGTCGGGATGCCGAGCTGGCCGCAGATCTTCTCGGCCGAGGTCCGGCCGATGCCGTGAATATAGGTGAGCCCGATCGGAACCCGCTTCTGGCTCGGGATGTTGACGCCAGCTATACGCGCCACCTGCGCATCTCCTTAGGTGTGGTGTCCGACAATGGCAAAAGCCACGGAAAGGCCGAGGGCGCGCATTATAGGAATCCGCAGCCCAAAGTCAACCGTCCCACGGGGTCAAGGCCTATATAGCCCTTGCGCCGATTTTTGCAACCGTCGCGCCCTTCCCGCCACACCGCCATCGCCAGGGTCCTACCGCTCATGCCCGAGCCGGTAGATGGTAGATCACCAGCACCGACAATGTGACGAGCAGACGGGACCCGAGCGCTGCCGGGACGCGCTCGCTCGGCCCGGTCACGGCCGGCCGAGGACCGCTTCAATCTGCCGTCCGACCTCGTCGATCGCGGCCATGCCGTCGACCGGGTGGAGCAGCCCCTTCTTGCGGTAATAGGGCAGGATCGGGGCGGTCTGCTCGCGATAGGCGACGAGCCGGATCTTGACCGCCTCGGGGCGGTCGTCGGCGCGGCGGGTGAACTCCGTCGCGCCACAGACGTCGCAGACCCCGTCGGTCTTCGGCCGGTTGAACTGGTCGTGATAGCTGGCGCCGCATTTGGCGCAGCTGAAGCGGCCGGCGATCCTGTGGATGAGTTCCGCCTCGTCCACCGTCATCTCGATGACGGCGTCGAGCTTCAGCCCCTTTTCGGCGAGCAGGCGGTCGAGCGCCTCGGCCTGCGGCACGGTGCGGGGGAAACCGTCGAGGATAAAGCCCTTGCCGCCCTTCAACTGGTCGATGCGGCGGGAGATCAGCTCGATGATCAGGTCATCGGAGACGAGCTTCCCGGCATCCATGATCGCCTGGGCCTTGCGGCCGAGCTCGCTGCCGGATTTGCGCTCGGCGCGGAGCATGTCGCCGGTCGAGAGCTGAACCAGGCCGTATTTCTCTTCGATGCGCTTCGCCTGGGTACCCTTGCCGGCGCCCGGCGGCCCGAGCAGGATGATGTTCACCCGCGTCTCCCGCGCAGTTTCGCCTTCTTGATGAGCCCCTCATACTGGTGTGCCAGCAGATGCGAATGGATCTGCGCCACCGTGTCCATGGTGACGCTGACCACGATCAGCAGGCTGGTGCCGCCGAAATAGAACGGCACGTTATATTGCGAGATCAGGATCTCCGGCAGCACGCAGACTGCAGCGAGATAGAGCGAGCCGACCACGGTGAGTCGGGTGAGGACGTAATCGAGATAATCGGCGGTGGTCCTGCCCGGGCGGTAGCCCGGCACGAAGCCGCCATATTTGCGCAGATTGTCCGCCGTCTCGGTCGGGTTGAAGACGATCGCGGTATAGAAGAAGCAGAAGAAGATGATGAGCGCGACGTAGAGCACGATATAGAGCATGCTGCCGTGGCGCAGATAGATGGTGAACCAGCCAAGGAAGCCGGTTTGATCGGCGCCGCCGAAGCTGGCGAAGGTCGCCGGCAGCAGCAGCAGCGACGAGGCGAAGATCGGCGGGATCACGCCCGAGGTGTTGAGCTTTAGCGGCAGGTGCGAGGCCTCGCCGCCGAACATCTTGTTGCCGACCTGGCGCTTGGGATACTGCACCAAAAGGCGGCGCTGCGCCCGCTCCATGAAGACGATAAAGGTGATGACGCCGATCGCGATCACCAGGAAGATGATGATGAAGACGGTCGAGATCGCGCCGGTGCGGCCGAGTTCGAGCAGCGAGCCGAAGGCCGCCGGCATGCGCGCGACGATGCCGGAGAAGATGATCAGCGAGATGCCGTTGCCGACGCCGCGCGCGGTGATCTGCTCGCCGAGCCACATCAGGAAGATCGTGCCGCCGGTCAAGGTCACCATGGTGGTGAAGGAGAAGAAGAGACCGGGATCGATCACCGGCGAGCGGCCGCCACCGGCGCCTTCGAGGCCGACGGCAATGCCATAAGCCTGGACGAGGGCGAGCAGCACCGTGCCGTAGCGCGTGTACTGGTTGAGCTTCTTGCGGCCGACCTCGCCCTCTTTCTTCAGCGCTTCGAGCTGCGGCGACACCGCGGTGAGCAGCTGGACGATGATCGAGGCCGAAATGTACGGCATGATCCCGAGTGCGAAGATGGTCATGCGCCCGAGCGCGCCGCCCGAGAACGTGTCGAACATGCCGAGAATGCCGCCGGCACTGCGGGCGAAGAGATCCTGCAGGATCTGCGGATCGATGCCGGGCAGCGGGATGTAGGTGCCGAGCCGGTAGATCACCAGCGCGCCGAGGGTGAACCAGATGCGGTTCTTAAGCTCGGTCGCCTTGGCAAAGGCCGAGAGATTGATACTCGACGCAAGCTGTTCGGCGGCTGACGCCATCTACTCCATCCCCGGGGCCCCGGAGCCGAGCCCGCTTAAGCGTTACGCCTCGGCCGGCTTGGCACCGGTGAGCACGACCTTGCCGCCAAGCTTCTCCACCGCCTCGACCGCCGCCTTCGAAGCGCCCACCACCTCGATGGTGAGCGCGGTCTTGAGCTCGCCCTTGGCCAGGAGCCGCACGCCATCGCCGACCCGGCGCAACAGGCCGGCTTCGACCAGCGCCGCGCCGTTGACGGTCACATCGGGTTTGAGCCGGCCGGCTTCAAGAGCGACCTGAAGCCGCCCCAGATTGACGACATGAAACTTGGGGCGGAACGCCTTGTGGTTGAAGCCGCGCTTGGGCAGACGCCGATGCAGGGGCGTCTGGCCGCCCTCGAAGCCGTTGAGCGCGACGCCGGTGCGCGCGGTCTGGCCCTTGCCGCCGCGCGCGCTGGTCTTGCCCTTGCCCGAGCCGATGCCGCGACCGACCCGCTTGGCGCGGTAATGCGCGCCCTTGTTGTCCCTGATCTCGTTGAGCTTCATCGTCCCATCCTCGCTCGGCAAAGCGCCATCAGGCGGCGTCGATGCGCAGCAGATGCCGCACGCGCTCGATCATGCCGCGCACCGCCGGGGTGTCCTCGAGCACACGCGAACGGCGTATCTTATTGAGCCCAAGTCCCTTGAGCGTGGCGAGCTGATAATCCTGGCGGCCGATCGGGCTGCCGATCTGCGTCACTTTGATCACTTTTTCCGGCGGCACCTTCGGCTTGGGCGACGCCTTGGGCTTGGGGGCGGGCTGCGCTTTCGCGACCCGCGCCGGCTTCGGCTGCGCCTTCCGCGCCTCGACTTCGGCCTTCCGGGCGGCCTTCTTCGCCTCTTTCCGGGCGGCCTTCTCCGCCGCCCTCGCGGCGGCCTTGGCCTCGGCTTTGGCTCCCGCCTTGGGCTCGGCCTTGGCGTCCGCCTTCGCTTTCGCCTCCGGCTTGGCCTTGCCCTTGGCTTCCGCAGGCGCCGCGTCGCCGGCGGGCTTCGCCGGTTTCTTCGCCGGTTTCTTGGCTTCCTTCTCTTCCGCCATCGCCTACTCCCGCGCTTCCGAGCCGGCATCGCGCCGGCCGAGGATCTCGCTCACCTTGCGGCCGCGCCGCGCTGCCACCGCGCGCGGGCTCACCGAGCGGTTGAGCGCCTGGAACGTCGCCTTGATCATGTTGTGCGGGTTGGAAGTGCCGACCGACTTCGCCACCACGTCCTGGACGCCGAGCGCTTCGAAGATGGCGCGCATCGGACCGCCGGCGATGATCCCGGTACCGGCCTTTGCCGCGCGCACGATGACCTCACCGGCACCGTAGCGGCCGATGATGTCGTGATGCAAGGTCCGGCCCTCGCGCAGCGGCACGCGCACCATGGCGCGGCGCGCCTGCTCGGTCGCCTTGCGGATCGCCTCCGGCACCTCGCGCGCCTTGCCGGCGCCGTAGCCAACCCGGCCCTTGCCGTCGCCGACGACGACGATGGCGGCAAAGCCGAAGCGCCGGCCGCCCTTCACCACCTTGGCGACGCGGTTGATGCCGACGAGCTTCTCGACGAACTCGCTCTCCTCGCGCTCGCTGCGCTCGCGCGGCGCCCTGTCGCCATCGCCGCCGCCGCGGCGGCCGCGGCCGCGCGGTCCCCGTTCCCCGCCGCCCGGCGGCCTTGCGCCGCCGCCCGGCCTTGCGCTGCCACCGCCTGGTGCCCGTGCCATGAAGTGCCCTTCCTAGAAGCTGAGGCCGCCCGCGCGGGCGGCGTCGGCCAGGGCCTTGACCCGGCCGTGAAAGAGATAGCCGCCGCGGTCGAAGACTACGGTGGTGACACCGGCGGCCTTGGCGCGCTCGGCGATGAGCTTGCCCACCGCCGCGGCCGCCGCCTGGTCGGCGCCGGTCTTGAGGCTCGCGCGCAAATCCTTCTCGAGGCTCGAGGCGGCGCAGAGGGTGCGGCCCGCCGCGTCGTCGATCACCTGCGCGTAGATGTGCTGCGAGGAGCGGAACACGGAGAGCCGCGGCCGCCCCTTGGCGACGCGCGAGATGCGGTGTCTCACCCGCATCTGGCGGCGCGCGAAGAGGGATTTCGATTTGCTCGTCATCGCTCGGGCCTCGCTACTTCTTCTTGCCTTCCTTGCGGCGGATCTGCTCGTTCGCGTAACGGATACCCTTGCCCTTGTAGGGCTCGGGCTGGCGATACGAGCGCAGCACCGCCGCGATCTGCCCGACCTGCTGGCGGTCGGCGCCGGTGATGCTGATCGAGGTCGGCTTCTCGCAGGTGATCTTGATCTCGCTCGGGATCGGGAAGGTCACGTCGTGGCTGTAGCCGAGCTGCAGCACCAGGTTCTTGCCCTGCACCGCCGCGCGATAGCCGACGCCCTCGATCTCGAGCTGCTTGGTGAAACCCTTGGACACGCCGTTCACCATGTTGTTGATGGTGGCGCGCATCGTGCCCCAATGCATGCGCGCACGCTTGGTGTCGGATTTGGGCTTCACCACCACCTTGCCGCTCTCGACCGCCGCCGTCACCTCGCCGGAGATCGGCAGCTTCAGCGTACCGAGCTTGCCCTTGCAGGTGAGCGTCGTGCCCGACACCTCGACGGTGACGCCTTGCGGAATGGGAACGGGGTTCTTGCCGATGCGGGACATCACGCCACCTCAGAAGACACGACAGAGGACTTCGCCGCCGACATTGGCGGCGCGCGCCTCGTTGTCCGACATGACGCCGCGCGGCGTCGACAGGATGGCGATGCCGAGCCCGTTGTAGACGCGCGGCAGGTCGGCGATGCGCGAATAGATGCGCCGGCCGGGCTTGGAGACGCGGGTGATCTCGCGGATCACCGGCTCGCCATCGACGTATTTGAGCTCGATCTTGAGCTCGGCGACGCCCGGCCGCACCTCTTGGCGGGTGTAGCCGCGGATATAGCCCTCGCGCTGCAGCACCTCCAGCACGTTGGCGCGGATCTTGGACGCCGGCGACTGCACCACGGGCTGATGCGCGCGCTGCCCGTTGCGGATGCGGGTGAGGAGATCGCCGAGCGGATCGGTCATCGACATGCCGTATCTCTCCCTTACCAGCTCGACTTGACCATGCCGGGGATCTGGCCGGCCGAGGCGAGCTCGCGCAACGCCAGGCGCGAGAGCTTGAATTTGCGGTAGGTGCCGCGCGGGCGGCCGGTGAGCTCGCACCGGTTGCGGATGCGCGTCGCCGAGGAGTTGCGCGGCATCTCGGCCAGCTTCAAGCGCGCCGCGAAGCGCTCTTCCGGCGCCAGCGAGCGGTCGTCCGCGATCGCCTTCAGCCGCGCGCGTTTCGCCGACATGCGCTTCACCAGCTGCGCCCGCCGCTTGTTCTTGTTCACCGAGCTCGTCTTCGCCATGGGAACGCCCTCGTCGGCCGATTAGTTGATGAACGGCATCTGGAAGCCGCGCAGCAGGGACTTCGCCTCTGCGTCGGTCTTCGCCGTCGTCACGATGATGATGTCCATGCCGCGCACGGCATCGACCTGGTCGTAGTTGATCTCCGGGAACACCAGCTGCTCCTTGAGGCCGAGCGCATAATTGCCGCGCCCGTCGAAGCTCTTGCCGGACACGCCGCGGAAGTCGCGCACGCGCGGCAGCGCGATGTTGATGAGCCGGTCGAGGAACTCGTACATGCGCTGGCGCCGCAAGGTCACCTTGCAGCCGATGGCCAGGTTCTCGCGCAGCTTGAAGGTCGCGATCGACTTCTTGGCGCGGGTGATCACCGGCTTCTGGCCGGAGATGACGGCGAGGTCGTTGGCCGCGGCATCGACCTTCTTGGCATCCTGCGTGCCCTCGCCGACGCCCATATTGATCACGATCTTGTCGAGTTTCGGCACCTGGAAGGCGTTGCTATAGCCGAACTCCTTCATCAGGGCCGGCTTCACCACCTTCTCGTAATGCTCGTGCAGACGCGTCTCTTGCATGGCTCGCCCCTCTAGGCGTCGAGGACTTCGCCGGAGCGCCTGGCAAAGCGCACCTTGCGGCCGTCCCCGAGGATCTTGTAGCCGACCCGTGTCGGCTTGCTGGATTTCGGATCGATATGGGCGACGTTGGAGATGTGGATCGCCGCCTCCTTCTCGACGATGCCGCCGGCCTGGCCGGCGCCGGGCCGGGTGTGGCGCTTCACCATGTTGACGCCCTGCACCACGACACGGTTCTCGGCGCGCACCACGCGCAGCACCTCGCCGGACTTGCCCTTGTCCCGGCCGGTGATGACGACGACCTTGTCGCCCTTCTTGATCTTGAACTTCATCTCAGAGCACCTCAGGCGCGAGCGAGACGATCTTCATGAATTTGCGGGCGCGCAACTCGCGCGTCACCGGACCGAAGATGCGCGTGCCGATCGGCTCGCCCTGCTTCGAGATCAGCACGGCGGCGTTGCGGTCGAAGCGGATCGAGCTGCCATCGGGCCGCCGGATCTCCTTGGCGGTGCGCACGATCACCGCCTGATGCACGTCGCCCTTCTTGACGCGGCCGCGCGGAATCGCCTCCTTGACCGAGACGACGATGACGTCGCCGACCGTCGCCGTCTTGCGCTTGGAGCCGCCCAGCACCTTGATGCACTGGACGCGCCGCGCGCCGGAATTGTCGGCGACATCGAGATTGGTCTGCATCTGAATCATGACACGTCACCCCTGCGCGCCGGCTTCGGCGGCGGCGCGCTTGCGCGGCGCCCGCGGTTTCGCCGGCTTCTTCGCCGCCGGCTTCTTCTCGGCCGCCGCGTGCGGCAGCGCCGTCTCCGCCGCCGCGCCCGCGCCCAGCACCACCCAGCGCTTGCGCTTGGAGATCGGCCGGCTCTCCTCGATGCGCACCGTCTCGCCGCCCTTCACCAGATTGTGCTCGTCATGCGCCGCATATTTCTTCGAGCGCATGATGAACTTCTTGTAGACGGGGTGCATGACGCGGCGCTCGACGCGCACGATGACGGTCTTGTCCCGCGCGTCTTTCATCGCCACGCCTTGAAGGATCCGCTTCGGCATCGCTGTTCTCTTTCCCTATGCGCGCGCGCGTTCGGCCAGAATGGTCTTGATGCGCGCCATGTCGCGCCGCACCTGGCGCACGCGCGCCGTGTTCTCGAGCTGGCCGCTCGCCTTCTGGAAGCGCAGGTTGAAACGCTCCTTGGCGAGCTGCTCGAGCTCGCCCTTGAGCTCGTCGTCGGTCTTGGCGCGGACATCCCCGGCTTTCATATCGCCTCCTCGCCCAAGCGGGTCACGACGCGGGTGGAAATCGGCAGCTTCGCCGAAGCGAGGTCGAAGGCCTCGCGCGCGATCGGGCCGGGAACGCCGTCGAGCTCGAACATGATGCGGCCGGGCTTGACGCGGCAGACCCAGAATTCCGGCGTGCCCTTGCCGCTGCCCATGCGCACCTCGGCCGGCTTCACCGACACCGGCACGTCCGGGAAGATGCGGATCCAGACGCGGCCGACGCGCTTGATGTGGCGCGTGATGGCGCGCCGCGCCGCTTCGATCTGGCGCGCCGTGACGCGGCCGGGCTCGACCGCCTTCAGGCCGTAATTGCCGAAATTGAGCGCGGTGCCGCCTTTGGCGTCGCCGTGGATGCGGCCCTTATGCGCCTTGCGGTATTTGGTGCGCTTGGGTGACAGCATGGTACGTCGATCCCTCTCAGACCCGCGCCTGGTTCTGCTCGGCGGCGCGCTTGTCCTGCGCCATCGGGTCGTGCGTCAGCACTTCGCCCTTGAACACCCAGACCTTGACGCCGCAGGTGCCGTAGGTGGTCTTGGCCGTGCCGTAGCCGAAATCGACATCGGCGCGCAGCGTGTGCAGCGGCACGCGGCCTTCGCGGTACCACTCCATGCGCGCGATCTCGGCGCCGCCGAGCCGGCCGGAGCAGTTGATGCGGATGCCGAGCGCGCCGAGCCGCATCGCCGATTGCACCGCGCGCTTCATGGCACGGCGGAAGGCGACGCGGCGCTCGAGCTGCTGGGCGATGCCGTCGGCGATCAGCTTGGCGTCGATCTCGGGCTTGCGGATCTCGACGATGTTGAGGCTGACCTCGCTGTTGGTCATCTTGGCGATGTCCTGGCGCAGCTTCTCGATGTCGGCGCCCTTCTTGCCAATGACCACGCCGGGCCGCGCCGAGTGGATGGTGATGCGCGTCTTCTTGGCGGCGCGCTCGATGACGATGCGCGAGACCCCGGCCTGCTGCAGCCGCTCGGTCAGGAATTTGCGCAGCCTCAGATCCTCGTGCAGCAAGCCGCCATATTCCTTGCGCGCGAACCAGCGCGAATCCCAGGTGCGGTTGATGCCGAGCCGGAGCCCGATCGGATTGACCTTCTGGCCCATTACGCCTGCTCCTCCTGCCGCCGCTCCTCGCGCTCGCGCACGACGACGGTCAGATTGCTGAAATACTTGTCGACGCCGGCGGCGCGGCCGCGGCCGCGCGCGTGGAAGCGCCGCATGGCGAAAGCGCGGCCGACGCTGGCTTCCTTGACGTAGAGCTTGTCGACATCGAGCTGATGGTTGTTCTCGGCATTGGCGATCGCCGCCTGCAGCACCTTCTTGACGTCGCGCGCGATGCGGCGCGGCGAGAAGGAAAGCTCGTTGAGCGCCACGGCGGCATTCTTGCCGCGGATCATCTGCGCCACGAGGTTGAGCTTGCGCGCGCTCACCTTGAGGGCGCGGGCATAGGCCGAGGCCTCGGTCTCGGCGAGCCGGCGGGGGGCGGGCTTCTTGCTCATGCCGGCGCCTTGGTGCGCACCGCCTTCTTGTCGGCGGAATGGCCGTGGAAGGTGCGGGTCGGCGCGAACTCGCCGAATTTGTGGCCGATCATGTGCTCGGTCACCAGCACCGGGATGAATTTGTGCCCGTTATAGACGCCGAAGGTCAGCCCGACGAATTGCGGGAAGATGGTCGAGCGCCGCGACCAGGTCTTGATGATCTCGTTGCGGCCCGACGTACGCGCCTTCTCCGCCTTCTTGAGGAGATAGCCGTCGACGAACGGGCCTTTCCAAACTGAGCGTGCCACTGGGCCCTCCGTTACTTCTGCCGGCGACGCCGCACGATGTAGCGGTCGGTCGCCTTGTTCTTGCGCGTCTTCGTGCCCTTGGTGCCTTTGCCCCAGGGCGTCACGGGGTGACGGCCGCCCGAGGTGCGGCCTTCGCCGCCACCATGCGGATGGTCGATCGGGTTCATCGCCACGCCGCGCACCGAGGGGCGCCGGCCCAGCCAGCGGCTGCGCCCGGCCTTGCCGATGCTGATGTTCTGCTTGTCGGGGTTGGAGACGGCGCCGATCGTGGCCATGCATTCGGCGCGCACCATCCGCACCTCGCCCGAGGAGAGGCGCAGCAGCGCATAGCCGGCATCGCGGCCGACGAGCTGGGCATAGGTGCCGGCGGCACGGGCGAGCTGGCCGCCCTTGCCGGGCTTCATCTCGACATTGTGGATGATCGTGCCGATCGGCATGTTGCGCATCGGCATGGCGTTGCCCGGCTTCACGTCGACGCGCTCGCCCGACACGACCTTGTCGCCTTCCCGCAGCCGCTGCGGCGCCAGGATGTAGGCGAGCTCGCCATCCTCGTAGCGCAGCAGGGCGATGAAGCCGCTGCGGTTGGGATCGTATTCGAGCCGCTGCACCTCGGCCGGCATGTCGCGCTTGGCGCGCTTGAAATCGATGATGCGGTAGCGCTGCTTGTGGCCGCCGCCGCGCCAGCGCTGGGTGATGCGGCCGTGGTTGTTGCGGCCGCCCTGCTCGCGCTTGCCTTCGGTCAGCGCCTTCACCGGCCGGCCCTTCCACAGCTCGCTGCGATCGACGGTGATCAGCTGGCGCTGGCCCGGCGTGGTCGGCTTGTAGGTCTTGAGTGCCATCGCCTCAGACTCCCGTGGTCACGTCGATCTTCTGCCCCTCGGCGAGGGTGACGATCGCTTTCTTGTAGTCGGAGCGCTGGCCGACCGTGCCGCGGAAGCGCTTCACCTTGCCCTTGACGCGGATGGTGTTGACCGCGGTGACCTTGACCTTGAACAGCCCCTCGATCGCCGCCTTGACCTCGCGCTTGTTGGCGGAGAGCGGCACGCGGAACGTCACCTGGTTGTGCTCCGAGCCCATGGTCGCCTTCTCGGTGATCACCGGCGAGCGCACCAGGTCATACATCTGATCGCGCGTCAGCTTCGCCTGTTCGCGCGGAATGAAGCGGAACCTGCTCATTTGAGGCGAGCCTCCAGGTGTTGGACGGCGTCCCGCGTCAGAACCAGCGTGTCGCGGCGCAGGATGTCGTAGACATTGGCGCCCTGCTGCGGCAGCACATCGACCTCGGGCAGGTTGCGCGCGGCGCGGGCGAAATTCTCGTCGAGCACCGGGCCGCCGATGATCAGCACCGAGTTCCAGCCGAGCTTCTCGAAGCGCTTGGCGAGCGGCGCCGTCTTGGGCTCGGCGAGCGCCGCGCTGTCGATCACGACCAGCTTGCCTTCGGCCTGCTTGGCGGAGAGCGCGGTCTTGAGCGCGAGCCGCCGCACTTTCTTCTGCAGCCCCAATTCGTGGCTGCGCACGACCGGACCGAAGATGACGGCGCCGCCGCGGAATTGCGGCGAGCGCAGGCTGCCCTGGCGGGCGCGGCCGGTGCCCTTCTGCCGCCACGGCTTCTTGGTCGTGCCCTGCACCTCGCTGATGCCCTTGGTCTTGTGCGTGCCGGCGCGGCGCTTTGCCAGCTGCCACTGGACCATGCGCGCCAGGATGTCCTTGCGCACGGGCACCCCGAAGATGTCCTCGGCGAGCTCGATATCGCCGACGCTTTTATTGTCGAGATCGGTGACGGGGAGCTTCACGACGGTCCTCCTTCGGCCGGCGCCGCCGCGGCGGCGGCGCGCAACGCGGCCGGGAAGGGCAGGCCTTTCGGCGGCTTGCGCTTGGCCGCGTCCTTCACCAGGACATAGCCGCCCTCGGCGCCGGGCACCGCGCCCTCGATCATGATGAGCCCGCGCTCGCCATCGGTGGCGATGACGCGGAGATTCTGCGTCGTCACGCGCGCATCACCGTAATGGCCGGCCATCTTCTTGTTCTTGAACACCTTGCCGGGATCCTGGCGCTGCCCGGTCGAGCCGTGGCTGCGATGCGAGATCGAGACGCCGTGCGTCGCGCGCAGGCCGCCGAAATTGTGCCGGCGCATGACGCCCGAGAAGCCGCGGCCCTTGGTGGTGCCGACGACGTCGACGAACTGCCCGGCGACGAAATGCTCGGCCGAGAGCTCGGCGCCGACCTCGAGGAGCCCGTCCTTGCCGACGCGGAACTCGACCAGCTTGCGCTTGGGCTCGAGCTTCGCCTTGGCGAAGTGGCCGCGCATGGGCTGGCTGACATTCTTGACCTTGGCCTTGCCGACGCCGAGCTGGACCGCGGTATAGCCGTCCTTCTCGTCGGTGCGCACGGCGACGACCTGGCAATTGTCGACCTTCAGCACCGTCACCGGCACGTGGCTGCCCTCGTCGGTGAAGAGGCGGGTCATGCCCAGCTTCTGGGCGATGAGACCGGTGCGCATGACATATCCCTCAGAGCTTGATCTCGACATCGACGCCGGCGGCGAGATCGAGCTTCATCAGCGCGTCCACCGTCTGCGGCGTCGGGTCGACGATATCGATCACCCGCTTATGCGTGCGGATCTCGAACTGCTCGCGCGACTTCTTGTCGATGTGCGGCGAGCGCAGCACCGTGAACTTCTCGATCCGCGTGGGCAGCGGAATGGGGCCGCGCACCCGCGCACCGGTGCGCTTGGCGGTGTTGACGATCTCGCTCGTCGACTGGTCGAGGACGCGATGATCATACGCCCTCAGCCGGATGCGGATGTTCTGATTATCTATCGCCATCTGCCCACCTATATTTCGCCGCGGCCCGCGAGCCGCCACACCAACCCTCGCGGTCCGCGGCGAGGTCTTGTTCTGCACCAGCGCCCCACCTCACCCTCCCGCTGCGCGGGTCCCTCCCTCTCCGCCCCTGAGGGGCGGAGAGGGAGGCGGTGAGGCGGGGGAACCCGCTATTTCAAAATCTTGGCCACCACGCCGGCGCCCACCGTGCGGCCGCCTTCGCGGATGGCAAAGCGCAGGCCCTCGTCCATGGCGATGGGCGCGATCAGCTCCACCTCCATCTGCACGTTGTCGCCCGGCATCACCATCTCCGTGCCTTCCTTCAGCTTCACC
>DATJLU010000091.1:0-25061 GCA_035509275.1 Allostellaceae bacterium
GGCACGCATGAACAGGGGTTCCGCGGCGGATTGACCAAAGCCCTGCGCGCGCATGGCGAGCGAACGAACAATCGCAAGACGTCGCTCATCGTGCCGGAGGATGTGATGTCCTCCGCCTGCGCGGTGCTGTCGATCTTCATCCGTGAACCGGAATTCCAGGGCCAGACCAAGGAGAAACTTTCGACGCCGGATGCGCAGCGTCTCGTCGAAAATGTCGTGCGCGATCATTTCGATCACTGGCTCGCCGAGAGTCCGCAGGAAGCCGACCGCCTGCTCGGCTTTGTCATCGACCAGGCCGAAGACCGGCTGCGGCGAAAACAGGAAAAGGACGTTTCACGCAAATCCGCCACACGGAAATTGCGCCTCCCCGGCAAGCTTGCCGATTGCAGCATCGGCAGCGCGAGCGGCACGGAGATATTTCTTGTCGAAGGCGATTCCGCGGGCGGTTCGGCGAAACAGGCACGCGACCGCGCAACACAGGCAGTGCTGCCCTTGCGCGGCAAGATCCTCAACGTTGCCAGCGCGGCGACCGGCAAGCTCGAACAGAATCAGGAACTCGCCAATCTGGTACAGGCGCTCGGCTGCGGGACGGGCGCGAAATATCGTGACGACGATCTGCGTTACGACCGCGTCATCATCATGACGGATGCCGATGTCGACGGCGCGCATATCGCCTCGCTGCTGATGACGTTCTTCTTTCGCGAGATGCCGAAACTGGTGGCCTCGGGCCGTCTCTTCCTGGCGGTGCCGCCGCTCTATCGCCTGCATCAGGGCGACACGACGCTCTATGCGCGCAACGATCCCCACAAGGAGGAACTGCTCAAAACCGCCTTCGACGGCCGCGGCAAGGTCGAGATCAGCCGCTTCAAGGGGCTCGGCGAGATGCCGGCAAAGCAGCTGCGCGAGACGACGATGGATCCGGCGCAACGCACGCTGCTGCGCGTCACCTTGCCGGAGGAAGGCAAGCGCGATTTCACCGACACGATCGAGCTGGTCGAGAGCCTGATGGGCCGGAAGCCGGAGCTGCGCTACCAGTTCATCCAGGAGCGCGCCGCCTTCGTGCGCGACCTCGACGTCTGACGCGACGCCGCTTCGCTACGCCCGGACGCTAGCTTCGCTGGCGCCGCAAGCGGCGGGCATTGGCGCGCGCCCGCCGATGCCATGGCGCGAGCATGGCGGCCGCGCCGGCCGCCGTCCAGGGTTGCATCAACACCATGGCTGAACGCTGCGCCGCTTGCATCTTCTCGAACACCATCCGCTGATACTCCGCCGGCGAGCAGGTGCCCGCCGCCATCATCCAGCTCCGGTGCATCATCGTCTCCCAGGAGGCGAAGGTGAGCTCTGCCAACAAAAACGGCAGCGCGGCGGCAGGAGGGCGGCGTCCAAGGCTCATGGCGCGAGGGGAACGGCGCGGCGCGCTTGCGCGTTCCCGCGCGCTCTCAGCGATCGAGGATCGTACGGCCGATCAGCAGACCGATGACCAGCGTCAGGACGAAGAGCGCGACGAAGAGGAAGAACAGGATTTTGGCGATGCTGGCTGCCGCGACCGAGACGCCGCCGAATCCGAGCACTGCCGCCACGATCGAAATCGCCAGGAAAATCGCGGCCCAGTAGAGCATCCTCATCTCCTCGCGGCCTGCCCCTGCAGTCGGCAACGCTTCTATTCACCAAGGGGTTCCGCACGGCCGTCACGCCGCCGCCGGTTGCGCGAGCCAGCGCCGCAGCGCGGCGTTCACCAGCTCTGGCTGCTCGAGCGTCGAGAGATGACCACACCGTTCGATGGCAACGAGCGTTGCGCCGGGGATGAGCCCGGCGATTTCCTCGTGCAGCGCGAGCGGCGTCGCCTGATCGTCACGCCCGCACAGCACCAGGGTCGGCACGCGGATGCGTGGCAGGTCACCGCGCCCGTCGGGCCTTGCCATGATCGCCTTCATTTGCCGCAGATAAGCATCGCGGCCGACGCGATGAGTCATTTCCATGACAGTGCGCGTCAGCGTCTCGTCGGCGACATGATCGGGATGCAGCCATTGCGGCAGCAAGCGCGGCGTGATGCCCTTGAACTCGCCTTTATGCGCCAGCTCGATGAGGCCGCGGCGCTGCGCCAGACGCTCGGGCGTGTCGGCGCGCGCCGAGGTGTCGAGCAAAGCCAAGCGCAGCACCCGCTCGGGGGAGCGCCGCATGATCTCCTGCGCGAGATAGCCGCCCATCGACAGGCCGGCGAGCGCAAAGCGCGCCGGCGCTTCGGCGAGCACGCGCGCCGCCATGGCCGGCAGCGACTCGTCGCGGGTGAGGTCGGCGACGCGCGCCTCGGCGACGTCGCCGAGCGCGGCCAGCTGCGGCGCCCAAAGCGCCTGGTCGCACAACAGCCCCGGCAACAGGACCAAGGGAGTCTTCGCCGCCGCGGACGCCATTTTTGCCTCTTCCTTGCCGCTTCGTTAACCATTGCCATGAGACTATCGGGTCGCGTTGCGCCCGCCAAGCAGAGCGGGTCTGCGGCTATTGGCGGCGAAATAGTTTGACTTTCGCGCGCGCAGCCCCAATTAAAGGGCGACACAGAAGGTCAGAAACGTAGAAAGAGCGAAGTAAAAGCTTCATGAGTTTTGCCGATTTAGGCCTCTCGCCAGAGGTCCTGCAAGCGGTGGCCGATGCAGGCTATACCGCCCCCACTCCGATCCAGGAACAAGCCATTCCCCATGTGCTGACCGGGCGCGACGTGCTCGGTTGCGCACAGACCGGCACGGGCAAGACCGCCGGCTTCACCCTGCCGATGATCGATATCCTCGCCGCCGGCCGCGCCCGCGCCCGCATGCCGCGTTCGCTCATCCTGGAGCCGACGCGCGAGCTGGCCGCACAGGTCTCGAACGCCTTCGAGACCTACGGCAAGCACCACAAGCTCAGCATGGCGCTGCTCATCGGCGGCGAGAGCTTCGCCGATCAGGAGCGCAAGCTCGACCGCGGCGTCGACGTGCTGATCGCCACGCCCGGACGGCTCCTCGACCTCTTCGAGCGCGGCAAGATCCTGCTCTCGGACGTCAAGATCCTGGTGATCGACGAAGCCGACCGCATGCTCGACATGGGCTTCATCCCCGATGTCGAGCGCATCGTCGGATTGCTGCCGCGCATTCGCCAGACGCTGTTCTTCTCCGCCACCATGCCGCCCGAGATCCGGCGCCTCGCCGACGCCTTCCTGATGAATCCGAAGGAGATATCGGTGGCGCCGCCGGCCTCGCCGGCGACCACGGTGGCGCAGCACCTCATCACCGTTCATCCCGCCGACAAGCGCGACGCGCTGCGCCGCCTCATCCGCAACGAAGATGTCAAGAACGCCATCATCTTCTGCAACCGCAAGCGCGATGTCGACATTCTCAACCGCTCGCTGCTGAAATACGGGTTCAACGCCGCGGCCCTCCATGGCGACATGCCGCAATCGAAGCGCACCGAGACGCTCGAGCGCTTCAAGGACGGTGAGGTTCGTCTCCTCGTCGCCAGCGACGTCGCCGCGCGCGGCCTCGACATCCAGGGCATGTCGCATGTCTTCAATTTCGACGTGCCGATCCATGCCGAGGATTAC
Source organism: Allostellaceae bacterium (assembly GCA_035509275.1). GTDB lineage: Bacteria > Pseudomonadota > Alphaproteobacteria > ATCC43930 > CGMCC-115725 > DAHUYF01. Next base: position 3,572 of record DATJLU010000091.1, read on the forward strand.
GTCCACCGCATCGGCCGTACCGGCCGCGCCGGGCGTGAGGGCCGCGCTTTCACTTTGGCGACCCCGGAGGACGGGCGCTTCGTCAGCGCCATCACCAAGCTGATCGGCAAGGACATCCCGACCATCACGCTCGAAGGCATCGGCGCCGCCGAGCTCTCCGAGGAAGCGGGCGAAGGCGAGCATCGGCGCCGCGAACGGGGCGGCCGTGGCCGCGGGCGCGACCGCCGCGACGGAAGACGGCCCCCACCGCACGAGCCGCGCGACGCCAAACAAGAGCAGCGCCCGCACCAGCCGCAGCAAGAGCGCCGCGACGGGCAGCGCCATGGCGGGGCGCCTGCCCCGTTGCGCGAGCCGCCGCGACCCGTCACCATGGACCCCGAAGGCAAGGTGACGCCGCTGCCGCGGCGCGATGAGCGCTGGGACGATCACGAGGATGATCGCCGCGTCGTCGGTTTCGGCGACCACCTGCCGGCTTTCCTGGCGCGTCCGCCGAGGATCGCGCGCGGCTAGGGGTGGGTCCCCATGAAGACGATCTTCGTGATGGTGAAATGCGATCTCGGCAAGGCCTATCAGGTCGCCGAGGATGCGGTCGAGAGCGTCGAGCAGGTCTCCGAAGTCTATTCGGTCTCCGGTCAATATGATCTGCTGATGAAGTGCTATCTGCCGCCCGATATGGATATCGGCCATTTCGTCGTCGACAAGCTGCAGACCCTGCCCGGCATCAAAGACACCTTCACCATCATGGCCTACAAGGCCTTTTCCGAAGACAGATCGTTCTGACCGCGCGCTCGCGCGACGTCATACCGCTCACAGGGAAGAGATGGCAACCGGATCGAGCTCGACCGCCATTTGGCGTGGCTTTTGCCGCCGCTGCCCGAACTGCGGCGCCGGGGCGCTCTATCGCCGCTATCTGAAGCCGGTGGCGCACTGCAGTGCTTGCGGCGAGAGCTACGGCGATATTCGCGCCGACGACTTCCCGCCCTATCTCACCATCCTCGTGGTCGGCCACCTCGTCGTCCCCTTGATCCTGCTGACCGAGCGGCTGGGCGTCTCGACCGACTGGCAGCTGGCGTTCTGGCTTCCGGTGACCCTCCTCCTCACACTGTTCCTGTTGCCGCGCGTCAAAGGCGCGATCATCGGCCTCATGTGGTCGCTGAACCTGGGCGCTGCATCGCCCCAGGCCTGAGCCAAGCGCCGGCGACGCGAGAGCGCGCCGCCGGCTCTCCCTTCGATCAATCGGCCGTGCCGACCGCTTGGGCCGCGTAGGCGGGCATCGCGCCGTGCAGCTCCTCGGTGTTGATCTCCTCGAGCGAGCGGCCGCGCGTCTCGGGAATGATGATGAGCGTGAGCACGCCGCCCAGCACGGCCGTACCGGCGAGCAGGCTGATCACGCCTACTTCGCCGATACTGCCGAAGAGCAGCGGAAAGAGAAACGCGCTCAGCGAGGCGCCAATCCGTCCGCCGACCACCGAGACACTTTGCGCCACTGAGCGGACCCGCGTCGGCGCCAGCTCGACGCCGAGGATGCCGGCGCCGCTCACCATGCTCGGGAAGGTGATGAAGACGTTGTAGAGACCGAAGACGATGAGCCCCAGGACGGGCGCAGCGGTCAGCTGATCATGGAACCCCGCGAAGATGGCGAGCATGACCGCGGCCATGATCATGCCAATGGCCTGGGTCGGCTTGCGCCCGAGCCGGTCGAGGGCGTAGAGGCTGAGCACCAGCGCCGTCGGCAGGATGAAGACCACCGACATCAGCAGCGAGAAGATCGCGGGATCGACGCCCAGCCCCTTCGCGATCAGCGACGGGCCGAACAGGATGCCGGAATAGACGACGATGTCGAACAGCATCCAGAGCACCGCCGAAGCCAGGATCGGGCCCGAATACTGAAACAGAACCTGCCAGAAATCGCGGCGGTCGACGTCGGGTACGGTGTGCCGCTGATCGCCGCAGACCTCTTCGACGACGCCCGAAACGGCGCCGGGATCGCCGGCGAGACGCGCAAGATAGCGCGCCGTTTCCGGCATGCGGCGGCGCAGATAGAGCACCGAAAGCGCCGGCACGGCGCCGGCCGCCAGCACGATCCGCCATTGCATGTCGGGGCTCACCCCTGCCGACTTCAAGATCAGCAGCAGCAGGCCCGCGGCGATCGCCCCGCCCCACCACATCACGCCAAAGCCGATGCCGAGGGTCTTGCCGCGATCGTCGCGGTTCGCATGCTCGGCCATGATCGTCGGCGACAACACGTAATCGGCGCCGACGCCGATCCCAAGGACGAAACGGATGGCGATGAGCGTCCAGAGATCGGTGGCGAAGATCTGCGCTACCGCGGCGAGCGCCATCAGCGCCACATCGAGGCCATAGAAGGTCTTGCGGCCGCGCTGCGCCAGCGCGCCGAAGATCACTGCGCCGACGGCGGCGCCAACCAGCGCCGATCCCGCCAAGAGGCCGCTCTGCAGGCTCGATATCTTGGCGACGCCGAAAGAGGCCAGCACCAAGGGTAGCACGACGCCGATCGAGGACAGGTCGTAGCCATCGGTGAAGACGCCCATGCCCGTCGTGAACATGGCACGCACATGGAAGCGCTTGAGCGGTTGCTCGTCGAGTAGAGCGAAGGCAGGGGTCGTCGCCATGGAGCACCTCTGAAAGTCGGCGGGTGCGTCCCTGCTTAACCGCTCCGTGTTGCAGAACCTCGTCAGTTCGATGACAGTTTCATGGAGATAACCATTGCCTAGAACTAACCAGGACAGCGCGCGCCGACGGTGTGGCGGCGCCCTTGCTCACGCAGGAGCGTCGGCGTAGTTTATTTTAGATTTAAAATATTTCGCGCGAGGCGAGCGTGACGGCGCAAGCGTCAGGACCGCTGGTCGGGCAACACGCCATCGTCACCGGCGGCGGCACCGGCATCGGCGCGGCGGCGGCGCTGGCGCTGGCCCAACTGGGCGCCAGGCTGACGCTGATCGGACGCCGCGCCGAGCCGCTCGCCGCCAGCGCCCGCCGCATCGCCGAGGCGACCGGCGCCGCGGCCGCGGCGGAGTGCCTCGACGTCACCGACGCCGATGGCGTCGCCGCCGGCTTCGCGCGCATCGGCCCGGCCGAGATCCTCGTCAACAATGCCGGCGCGGCCGAAAGCGCACCCTTCGCCAAAACCAGCCTCGATCTGCTCGAGCGCATGCTCGCGGTGAATTTGACCGGCGCCTTCCTCTGCACGCAGGCGGCGCTGCCGGCGATGCTGCGGGCAAAGCACGGGCGTATCATCGCCATCGCTTCGACTGCCGGCCTCACCGGCTATCCCTATGTTTCGGCCTATGTCGCAGCAAAGCATGCGCTCATCGGGCTCACCCGCGCGCTGGCGCTGGAGACGGCCAAGAGCGGCGTCACCGTCAATGCCGTCTGCCCCGGCTTCACCGATACCGAGCTCGTCGCCCGCTCGGCCGCGACCATTGCCGCCAAGACCGGGCGCTCGCCGGGCGAAGCGCGTGCCGAGCTGGCGCGGAGCAATCCGATGGGCCGGCTGGTGACGCCCGAGGAAGTCGCGAGCGCGGTCGCTTTCCTAGCGCTCCCCAGCGCCGGCGCGGTCACCGGCCAGGCCATCGTCGTCGCCGGCGGCGAGGTGATGGCGTGAACGCGCCCGACCGCGAATCCGCCCTCCTCAGCGACGACAAGCTCGAGCTGAAGCTGTGGCTCCGGCTCCTCACTTGCAGCAGCCTGATCGAGGGCGAGGTGCGCGCAAGGCTGCGCGAGACCTTTGCCACCAGCCTGCCGCGCTTCGATCTTCTGGCACAGCTCGACCGGGCGCCCGAGGGGCTCACCATGGGCGAGCTGTCGTCGCGGCTCATGGTGAGCAACGGCAATGTCACCGGCCTCACCGACGCGCTGGTGCGCGAAGGCCTGGTCTCGCGCGAGCCCGAGCCTGAGGATCGGCGCAGCCTGCGCATCCGCCTCACCGAAACCGGCAAGCGCAGCTTCGACGCGATGACGCCCACGCACGAGCAATGGATCGATCGCATGATGGCGGGTCTCAGCCGCGCCGAGATGGCGCATCTCCTGGAGCTTCTCGGCAAGCTCAAGCAATCCGTGCGCAGCGCGGCCGGGGCGGCATGACACAAGCCGAGCTCGCGCCCAAGCATGTGGGCTTCGCCGTCGAGGGCCGCGTCGCCACCATCACCCTGAACCGGCCCGAGCGGAAGAACCCGCTCACGTTCGAGAGCTATGCCGAGCTGCGCGATCTCTTCCGCGATCTCGGCCGGGTCGAGGCGGTGAAAGCCGTGGTGCTCACCGGCGCCGCAGGCAATTTCTGCTCCGGCGGCGATGTCCGCGACATCATCGGACCGCTGACGACGATGGATATGAGTGGGCTGCTCGGCTTCACCCGCATGACCGGCGCGCTGGTCGTGGCGATGCGGCGCGCGCCGCAACCGATCGTCGCCGCGGTCGACGGCGTCTGCGCCGGCGCCGGCGCCATTCTGGCCATGGCATCCGATCTCCGCTTCGGCACGGCGCGGAGCCAGGTCGCCTTCCTCTTCACCCGCGTCGGGCTCGCCGGCTGCGACATGGGCGCTTGCGCGATGCTGCCGCGGATCATCGGCCAGGGCCGCGCCGCCGAGCTGCTCTATACCGGCCGCGCCATGGGCGGCGAGGAAGCGCAGGGCTGCGGCTTCTACAACCGGCTCGTGGCGCCCGAGGCGCTGCTCGCGGAAGCGGCGGCGATGGCGGCGAGCCTCGCCAACGGCCCGAGCTTCGCCCATGCCATGACCAAGCGGCAGCTTCACGCCGAATGGGACATGAGCATCGAGCAGGCGATCGAAGCCGAGGCGCAAGCCCAGGCGATCTGCATGCAGACCGAGGATTTCCGCCGCGCCTATGCCGCCTTCCTGGCCAGGCGCAAGCCCCTGTTCGAAGGCAACTGAGGCCCCCCGTGCTCGATCCCAGCGCCCATCTCGACCGCTTCGCCCGCGACCACCTGCCGCCGCCGGAGCAATGGCCGGTCTTCGACGGCGGCGGGCTTGCCGGGCTCGATTATCCGAAGCGGCTCAACGCCGCCGTCGAGCTGCTCGACCGCATGGTGGAGAAGGGCTTCGGCGCGCGGCCTTGCCTGCGCCGCGAGACCGTCCAGTGGAAGCAGATCATCGAGCCGGACGGGCATCACCCGGTGGCCTATCCCGAAGCCGGCACCGAGATCTGGAGCTATGCCGACCTGCTCGAGCGCGCCAACCGCATTGCCAATGTCCTGGTGACGGAGCTGGGCTTGCAACCCGGCGAGCGCGTGCTGCTGCGCGATGCCAACACGCCGATGATGGCGGCATGCTGGTTCGCCGTGCTCAAAGCGGGCGGCATCGCCGTCGGCACCATGCCGCTGCTGCGCGCGCGCGAGCTGCGCTACATCATCGACAAAGCGAAAGTACGCTACGCGCTCTGCGCCGAGGATCTGGGGACCGAGCTCGATGCCGCGCGCGGGCAAACAGCGACGCTGGAAAAGCTCGTGCTCTTCCGCAGCGAGCGGCCGGACGGGCTCGAAGCGCGCATGGCGCGGCAGCTCCCGCGCTTTGCCAACGTCATCACCTCCCATGACGACGTGGCGCTCATCGCTTTCACCTCGGGGACGACCGGCGCCGCCAAGGGGACGATGCATTTCCACCGCGACCTGCTGGCGATCTGCGACTGCTTTCCGAAGCTGCTGACGCTCGGCCCCGACGACATTTTCTGCGGCAGCCCGCCGCTCGCCTTCACCTTCGGCCTCGGCGGTCTGCTGCTCTTCCCGATGCGGGTCGGCGCCTCGACCTTGCTGTTGCCGAAGGTGACGGCGGAAGGGCTGCTGCAGGCGATTCAGCGCCACCGCTGTTCGGTCTGCTTCACCGCGCCGACGCTCTACCGCGCGATGGCGGAGCTGGCGCACAATTTCAATCTCGCCTCGCTCAAGACCTGTGTCTCGGCCGGCGAGACCTTGCCGCTCCCCGTCTTCGAAGCCTGGCAGCGCGCCACCGGCATCAAGATCGTCGACGGCATCGGCTCGACCGAGATGCTGCACATCTTCATCTCGGCCGCCGGCGACGAGATTCGTCCCGGCGCCACCGGAAAGGCCATCCCCGGCTACCAGGCGATGGTGGTGGACGAGGCCGGCAAGCCCGTTCCGCCCAACACCATCGGCCGGCTCGCGGTGCGGGGCCCGACCGGCTGCCGCTATCTCGACATGCCGGAGCAGCAGCAGAAATACGTGCAGAATGGCTGGAACCTGACCGGCGACGCCTATCGCTGCGATGAGGACGGCTATTTCTGGTACCAAGCGCGCACCGACGACATGATCGTCAGCGCCGGCTATAACATCTCCGGTCCCGAGGTCGAAGCGGCGCTCCTCGACCATCCCAAGGTGCTCGAATGCGCCGTGGTCGGCAGCCCCGACAGCGAGCGCGGCGAGATCGTCAAAGCCTTCGTCGTGCTGCGCTCCGGGACCGCCGCCGACGAGGCGACCCGCACGGCGCTGCAGGAGCACGTCAAGGCGGTGATCGCGCCCTTCAAATACCCGCGCGCGATCGAGTTCGTCTCGGCCCTGCCCCGCACCGAGACCGGCAAGATCCAGCGCTTCCGCCTGCGCGAGGAGGAGCGCGCAGGGGCGGCGAAGGCGCCGCCGTCAGCGCCCTCAAGCCGGGGCTAGCCTGTGCGTCTCGCCTAAGCCTGCGCGGCCATGCGCCGTCGCCATTCCGCCGCATGAACCTTCCTCTCGTGCAGGAACCTGATCATCGCCGAATCGAAGATTCCGCGTCGATCGGCAATTTGATGAAGCCTGAAATCGGGAATATGATTGACCTCGACGATGACGGCGCCGGAATCGACCGGCGCAATATCCCACCCCAGCAGCGGCACGTCCGCCAGGACTCTCGCCCCCTCCTTTGCATAGTCGAGGACTTGCTGCCAGTGTGGCACGGTGGCGCCGCGGAGCGCCGCATGGGTGTCGGGATGATGGGTGATTTCCTCGAAACCGAATTGCGTCGTCTGCACCGCGCGCAGGACCTGGCCGTTCTCGATGTCGAGCTGTGCGAGCAGATTGCCGATACGCCAGAAATTATCGGCGGCATTGATGCCGGCGGGCATCTTCCAGGATGCGCGCAGAATCTGCGGCCCCTGTCGCGTTACCGCCGTGAGCACTCGAACCGTCGCCAAGCGATCGCCGCAGAGCGGCCGCACCGTCGCATGCGGACTGACGCGCTTTTGAAAGAGATATCCGGAGGCGAAGTGCGTTGTGACGTCGCGCACGAAACCGTCCAGCGCTAGCGTCCGGCCATCGAAGGTCACCAGCGCGCCGCGGGCCGGGTCATATCGATCGAAGCTCGCGTAACCGAGACTTTGCCGCCCTCCCAGCGGTTTGCCGAAGAGCGGATAGCGCTCGCCGTTCGACAGGAATTCGCGGAGCTCCGCCGTGCTGCGCAGCAGGAAGGGCGCCGGCAGGCCGGTCGCCTCGTGATAGAGTGCGACGGTCGGCATGATCGGAAGACCGTGCGCCGCAAGCAGGAAATCGCAGGCAATCTTGTTCTCGATCAACCCATAGAGATCAAGGCGATAGTTCGCTTGCAGCAAGATCTGCCGCGCTCGCTTGATGCCGGCGAAGGCGATTCTGTCGGCGGTTCCGTAGAAATTGGGGTCGAAGAGCTTAAGCCCCAGATATTCCTCGATCGAGAGTCCGCTTCGGAGTCGAAGTATCATCCAATCTGCAAAGAGACGGACGGCGGAGGCATGCCTGCTGGCCGCGACCTGCCGTAACTTTGACATCCGTGCCGGCCGAGCCCTCGGCCTCGACACGTCGACCGAACCAGCTTCGACCAAGCGCACCGTCATGCGAGATCAGCCGCACTGTTCCAGGGCGCAGCAGCACCCGCTGCCGCCGACCACGCGATATCCCTCCGCTTTATGCATGGTTTCCGTGCGTCATCCCCACTGCTCGCCAAAATCTGCGCGAGCCCGCGCGGTAGGGCGGCCTACTTCGCTCGCCTGGCCAACCGCCGCTTCAGCGACGCGATGCCGGCACGCAGCTGGTCCTCTCGCAGCATCCAGTTCGCCGTGGATGTCTCGCGGTACGCCTGGACCGGCGGCACGGTCTCGGTGAGTTCAAGGACGTTCAAGTCGTCGATGACGTTTTCTATCCTTCTGGTGTCGATCTGCCGCGCAACGACGTCGTCCGGCTTGGTTTTCTCGACGGCGAAAACCGGACGCTCCGGCGACGGCAGAGGCGGCGCCTTGAGTTCGGGACGAGGCCGCACTTGCTCCGACGATGGCAGCAGTGCGACGAGCTCGCCCGCCAGCGCCGCGATCTCCTCGGCGGCAGAGGAGCCCTCGGCGCACTCGGTAATCCCCCATCCTTCCGCAAAGGCGGCGGCGAAAGCGACGCGGTTGCCAATGCTGGTGGCGGCGAGGCCGGCATCGTAAAGGGCAAGCTGCTCGCGCATGGACTGGGTGAGAGCGGCGCGCGCGGGTACGCGGTTCAGCACGAGCAGCGCCGGAACGCCCTCGCGCTGGGCCATGTCGAGAGTCGGCAGCGTCGCCCAGACATCGACCGGCGAGGGCTGCACCGGAATCATCACGAGGCCGGCGCAGCGCATCGCCATGCGCACCTCGCTCTCGCCGCTCGACGGGCTGTCGACCAGCAGGATGTCGCAGTCACGGGCGCGCCGCAGCATCTCGCCCGGCGCCTGCCAACCCGTTACCGCCGCAAAACCAAGGCCGGTGCTGCCGCCGAGGCGCGCTGCGCGATTTTGGTGCCAGCGCGTGAGGCTCGCTTGCGCGTCGGTATCAATGAGCGCGACATTACGCCCCATCCCCGCCCAGGCGGCGCCGAGATGCGCTGCAAGCGTTGTCTTGCCCGCGCCACCCTTGCGCTGTGCGACGACGATGATGGCGGCGTTCATTCCCGTTGCGTCTCGCGCAAGGAAAGACCTTTCTCCCTCATGCTCGCCTGGATGAGCGCTCGCGTCCGTACGAGCATCTCGGACGGGGTTGCGGCTTCCTTGCCGGACGCGCTCGCGCGCGGCTCCGGATCAGCCGGCGTCGATCGGCCGACCTCCCAGGTCTCCGCTGCGGCTGCTTCGCCCGGCTCCATCCCCTGCAGCTGATCGAGGCTGTTGGCCAGTCCGGCCGCCAGCAGCAGTGACTCTTCGGCCGTGAGCGTGATGTGGACTCCGCCCAGAACAATGTTGACCTCGCCCCGCGCGACATTGGGCAAAACGGTCAGCGCCTCCTGTGTGATCTTCATTCGCTTCCTCGGGCGAGCCTCTCCGCCAGCGCAACGTAGTTACTCGCTGTTTGCGAGTCGGGGCAAGGCTTGTCTTCGACGCAGCGCGTGTCGATGCGAAAGATTCAAGCTAGGCTCATCGTCGCGCCCATGGAACGGGAGATCGCCCGTGTCACCGCTCACGCTCGCCGTCGGTCCTGCTCCGAACCGCACGCTACCGAGTCCGCCGCTCGCCCGCGGCAAGAGACATCGTGTGATGAACGCTGCTGCCACGATCGGCGTGATTGCCGCAGGCGCGGCTTTGTTCGAGGTGGCGCTCATCCCCGCCATGATGATTGGCGGCGCGGCTGTGCTTCTACCGGAATATCTGCCCAAGCGGCGTGATCGGGCAAAACCATCGCTGAAGCTGGCGAAGACGCGATCCGATGCATCCGCGCGCGCTCTGCCCGACCGGCGCGCCGGCGAAGCGGCGCTCTCGATGAAGCAAGCGGTGTTCAAGACCGTCACCTTTCGCGTCATCGTGACGAGCCTGGACTTCAGCTTCAACTATATCGTCCTCGGGGAACTCGCCACAGCGGCGGGTCTTTCGGCTTTCTCTCTGGCCGCGGGCCCTGCGTTCTACTTCGCCCACGAAGCCGCCTGGAATCATCTGGGCCCCTCTGTGAGAACCGGATCGCGAAGCGGTGGTCTCGACGTATTGGCATTGCTGCCTGGCCCTGGAGAGGCAAAGCCATCGACATCCGATCGCCCCCGCTTCGCGATCCACCGGGCTTTGGCAAAGACGATCACCTATCGAGCGTTCGCGACGGTGATGGAATTTGCGACGAACTACGTCGTCGTCGGCGAGGTCGTTACCGCCGCCTCGCTCTCCGCCTTCGGTTTCGTCGTCGGCCCCTCCGTGTATTACGCCCACGAAACCGCCTGGGACCGCTTTGGATCGTCAAGCGGGCGCGTCGCCGATAGGTTGAACATCCCCGCTCAAGCAGCGCCGCCGCCGCCCGCCGGCACCTAGGCTCGCCGACGCGTATGCATCGTGGTCGAAGCCCATCCTTGATGGCCGATCTCACCCTTGAACCGCCGCGAGCGAGGCCGCACGATGCCGCCACCATGTCGCAGGACGGACTTCGGCCACCCGAGATGACCGGCAGCGGCTATGCCTTGCCGGTCTTCCCCTATCGCCGCCCGGCGGAGCTCGCGGGTGAGCGCCGTCGGCACAAGGTGGCGGTGGTCGGCGGGGGTCTCGCCGGCCTCACGGCTGCCTGCGACCTCGCCAGCCGCGGCATCGCGGTCGTGCTGCTCGACGAGGACGACACGGTCGGGGTGCGCGGCGCCTCGAGCCGCGGCATCGTCTATGCGCAAAAGACGCTCGAAATCTTCGACCGGCTCGGCATCTACCAGCGCATCGCCGAGAAGGGCGTCATCTGGTCGGTGGGCAAGGTGCTCGCCGATGATGACGTGCTCTACAGCTTCGATGCATCTCAGGGCTCGCTGTCAAAGGCGCCGCCCTTCATCAATCTCCAGCAATTCTACATCGAATGGTATCTCGTCGATCGCCTGGCGGAGCTGCCCGATGCCGAGCTGCGCTGGCGCAACCGCGTCACCGGCATCACCCAGCGCGCGGATCACGTGGCGCTTGCCGTCGAGACTCCGGACGGCGCCTATACCCTCGAGGCCGAATGGGTAATCGACGCCTCCGGCCTCGCCAGTATCATCCGCGGCACGCTCGGCGCCAAGATGGCGGCCGAGCAAGGCGAGGATCGCTGGTGCATCAGCGATGTGCGCTTCAAGACATCGCTGCCGGCGGAGCGCTGGACCTGGGCGAAAGCCGCCTTCAACGACGGCCGCGCCGTCTGGCAGCATCCGATGGCCGATGGCGTGTGGCGGCTCGACTACCAGATGGGGCCGAACGCCGATCCGAAGGCGATCGCCGATCCCGAGACGGTCAGGGATCGTCTGCGCCGGCATCTCGGCGAGACCGAGATCGACATCGTCTGGGTCGGGCCGTACGGCTATCGCACGCAGCTCATGGAGCACTTTCGCCTCGGCCGCGTCTTTTTCGCCGGCGACGTCGCCCATGTGATGAACCCTTTCGGCGCGCGCGGTGGCAATAGCGGCGTGCAGGATGCCGAGAACATCGCGTGGAAGCTCGCCGCGGTGCTGAGCGGTGCCGCGCCCGAGGCGCTGCTCGACAGCTATGACGAGGAGCGCCGCGCCGCGGGAGCGCACAACATCCATGTGACGACCCGCACCATCCGTTTCCTCGCCCCGCGCTCGCCGTTCGAGCACCGCTTCCGCGATGCCGTGCTGGATCTTGCCCGCCGCTATGATTTCGGTCGCGCGCTGGTCAATACCGGCCGGCTCTCCGTCGCTTTCGACTATGCCGGCTCGTCGCTCACCAGCAATGGCGGCAGCGCCGTGCCGAACCTGCCGGTGACCTTGCCGGACGGCAGCATCGGCGCCTTGAGCGAGTTGCTGCGCGGCGAGGGTGCGATGTTCCTGGTGCTGTGCTTCGCGGGGGCGGAGCCGCCTGCGCTGCCGGGGCGCCTCGCGCGCAGCTTCGCCTGCAACGCCGCGATCGGCAGCCTTCCCGTTCTCCACGGCAGCGCGCTCGATCGCCTCGGCAGCGCCGGCGACGTGCTGGTGATCCGCCCCGACCAGCATCTCGCGGCCCGGCTCGTGCGGCCGCCGGCGGCGGCGGTCCAAGCGGCCATCGACAGAGCCCTCGGCAAGGAGAGAACGCGATGAGGACCGATGCCAACATCCCCGATGCCGACGGCTTCTACGAAGCGATCATCGCCGCGAACGAAGGACTGAGCGAGAGCGAGAGCGAAGCCTTCCTGCTGCGCTTCGCGCTCCTGCTCGCCAATCAGATCGGCGACCAGCAGCTGCTGCTCGACGCGATCAGAACGGCGCGCGAGATGGTGGCCGGCATGCCTAGAGCTGAACCGGCCAAAGGCTAACCACGGAGACACGGAGAACACGGAGAAGCGACGACGTCTAAGATCTCTTCTCCGTGTTCTCCGTGCCTCCGTGTTGAATCTTGGTGCGCGGCCCCCTACCCCACGGGCTCGGCATCGAGGCGGACGGCGATGCCGTCGAGCTCGCGGCCGGGCGCCACGTAGCGCTTCATCACCAGCGGGTCGTGACCCGGTATGACGTGCCGCGCCGAGGCCGCGAGCTGATGGACGCGCTTATGGCCCTCCAGCATATCGGCGACGTTGAAGACGATCGGGAACGGCCGGCCGCCTTCCATATTGGCGTAGAGATGGCTGGTATCGGAGGCGAGCACCACCCAGCCGCGGCGGGTGAAGACGCGGACGCATTGAATGCCGGCGGTGTGGCCGCCGATGCGGTGCACCGAGAGGCCCGATGCCAGCTCCTCGTCGCCGTCATGGAACGCGACCCGCCCGGCGAAAACATGGCGCACCATTGCGGTCACATCCTCGACGGCAAAGGCATGGCGCATCGCCGCGTGACACATGCAGCGGCCGGTGGCGAAGCGCATTTCGTCGTCCTGCAAATGGAAGCGTGCGCGCGCAAAGGCGTCGAGCGTCCCGGCATGGTCGTAATGGAGATGCGTGATGATGACGTCCTCGACCTCTGCGGGATCGATGCCGAGCGCGCCGACGCCCTCCGCCGGCCGGCGCAGCAGCTGGCGCCCGCGCTGGCGCGCCGACTCTTCACCGAAGCCGGTATCGACAACGAAGACCCGGTCCGAGCGCTGCGCCACCCAGACAAAATAATCGAGGGGCGACGCATCTTCGTGCGGATCGCCGCCGATGAAATTGTCCGATCCGGTGCGCTTGGGATGATGCGCGTAGCGGATGGCATAGAGGTTGAAAGGTTCGATGCGATCGCTCATGCGCTAGCCCTCGTTGCCGTTGGCTCCTTGAATTTCGGCATCACCTCGGCGGCAAAGAGCTCGAGCGAGGCCATCGCCTTGTCGAGCCCGTACCACGGCGGGTAATGCAGCATGAGAGAGCTCACGCCGGTCATGTGCTGCAGGCGCTGCAGCTTCTCCACCACCGTCTTCGGCGAGCCGTGCAGGATGATGTCGCGCGCGAGCGTATCGTAGTCGCGATCCGCCGCCGAACCGGTGCCGACCGTGCCGAGATAGCCCGAGGTATGGCCGCTGAAGAAATGCGACTGATGGCGCAGGATGCCGGCCTCGCTGTCCGCCTTCGCCTGGGCGTCGGTCTCGGCGACATAAACCCAGCGCGCGATATCGACATGGCCACGCCCGGGATTCTGCCGCAGCTCCGGCGGGGTTCCCTCCAGCGCCGTGCGATAATGGCGCACCTGCTTCTGCAGCCCCTCGAACGGCGTCCAGGTCGAGAGCATCAGGCCGAACCCCATGCGCCCCGCCACGGCGATCGAGCGGTCGGTGGCGCCGGCGAGCAGGATCGGCGGATGCGGCTGCTGCAGCGCGTGCGGGAAGAGCTCGTACTCGCCCTCGACCTTGACGTGGAAATGCTTGCCCCGGTGATCGACGCGCTTGCGGTGGAACAACTCCATCAGCAGCGGCAGCGCTTCTTCCTGGATGTCGCGCCTGGCGTCGAAATCGACGCCGAAGCCGTCGAACTCGTATTGGCGATAGCCTGAGCCGAGGCCGAGCGCGAAGCGGCCGTTGCTCAAGATGTCGACGAAGGCGGCGTTCTCCGCCACGCGCAGCGGATTGGCGAGCGGCAAGGTCACCACCGCGGTGCCGATCTTGATGCGGCGCGTCAGCGCGGCGAGATAGCCGGCATAGACGAAGACGTCCGGCATGATGCCGTACTGGTTGCTGAAATGATGCTCCGCCACCCAGGCATAGTCGAAGCCCAGCGCATCGGCGCGCAGCACTTCCGACGTCACCCGCGCGTGGACGGCGCGATGCGGGTAGCTCTCCGTTTCGGTGTTGGGATGCGATGTGAAGAGAATGCCGAATTCCATGCCGTCCCGCTCCTCCCGTAAAGGCTGGCCTTGCCGGCCTGCCCGCCTCTACCATCATCCCCCGCGCTTCGACTGAAGCCAAGAGAATCCAACGGGAGGAGGAAAGCGTGAGCGGAGAGACGATCGGTTTCATCGGCATCGGCAGGATGGGCTTGCCGATGGCGTCGCGCCTTGTGGCAGCGGGATATCGCCTTGTCGCGTACGACGTGCAGGGCCAGGCGCTGAGCGCGATCACGGCCAAAGGCGCCGAGAAAGCGTCATCGCCGGCCGAGGTCGCGTCGCGCGCCGAGATCGTGCTCGCGAGCCTGCCGATGCCCGATATCGTGCGCGAGGTGGCGTTGGGCGAGAACGGCATCGCCGCGGGGACGCGCGCAAAGCTCTTCGTCGATCTCTCCACCACCGGGCCGCGCATGGCCAAGATGGTGGCGGCCGGGCTCAAGGAGCGCAACATCACCGCGATCGATGCACCGGTCTCGGGCGGCATTGCCGGCGCCACCAAGGGCACGCTGGCGCTGATGGTCGCGGGCCCGGCAGCGGAATGCGAAAGGCTGAAGCCGGTGCTGCAGAATCTCGGCAAGTATTTCTATATCGGCGCCGAGCCGGGCATGGGGCAGATGATGAAAGTCATCAACAATCTGCTCTCGGCTACCGCGACGGCGGCAACCTCCGAGGCGATCGTCCTCGGCGTCAAGGCCGGGCTCGATCCCTATCTCATGATCGACGTGATCAATTCCGGCAGCGGCCGCAGCGCGGCGAGCGAGGACAAGTTTCCCAAATCGATCCTGCCGCGGAGCTTCGATTTCGGCTTTGCGCTGGGCCTCCTCTCGAAAGACGTCAATCTCTGCATCGCCGAAGCCGAGGCGCTCGGGGTGCCGATGTGGATTGGCAATGCGGTGAAGCAGATGTGGCTCTATGGCCTCGCGCAGGGCGGCCCCGACCAGGACTTCACCAACCTCATCACCCATATCGAGAAATGGGCCGGCGTCACCGTCGGCGGCAAGCGGCGTTAGCGCCCTCAACCCTGTTCCGCCGGACTTTCCGCAAAGATGCCACGCTATCTATTTACAGTTCGACAAGGAACTCCCAATAATAATGACGCCACGCGAGAGGAAGCTAAATAAAAGCGATATTTGTGACAGTTTTTTCGGGTATTTGTCCGGTATCACGACGGATGGAACAGGGTTCGCCGGGGTTAATGTGAAGCTGGTTACCTTCGAGACGCAAGCGCGTCAGGATCAGGCCTGGCGCACCGCCGCCATTTTCGACGACCGTCCCGCCGCGGTGGCGGAGGCCGAGCGCTTGCTCGCTTCGCGGCGCACGCTGGCAGTGCGCGTCGTGCAAGTTCTCTATGATCCCCGCAACTCAGCCAGCACCGAATACACCATCTTCCGCGCCACCTGCTTCGACGCAGAGAATGAGCGCGCCCGGGCCCGTGCCGCCGACCCCGCGATGTTCGAATGGGGCGAGGATGGCCGCGCCCGCACCGATGCCGGCGAGCCCTGGATCGAGCGCAACTGGCCGAGCTGGGCGCCGGATTGGGCCACGACGGCCCTCGCCCTCTCGATCGCGGTGCTCATCGCCTCGGTCATGTTCCGCTGGATGCGCTAAGCTCCGGTCGCGGCGCGCTTGCTTCGGCGGCGCGGCGGTGAGACTGTCGCGCGCCATGGATCTGCTGGTCTATTCCGGCCTCGAGCTGATCGGCGACGGCGTCATGAAGCTGCCCTTCCTCAGCGCGCTGCGGCAGCGCTGGCCGGCGGCGCGCATCACCTGGCTCGCCGGCAAGGGCAAGACCGTCTATGCCCATGCGCTGGCGCCGCTCGCGGCGCCGCTCATCGACGAGATCATCGAAGAGGCCGGCATCGGCTCGCGCGCCGGCGAGCTGCTGCGCCGGCCGCTGCCGGAGCGCCGCTTCGACCTCGTCATCGACACGCAGCGCCGTGTGCTCACCACCCTCATCCTGCGCCGGATCCGGAGCCGCTGCTTCGTCTCCGGCGCGGCGCGCTTCCTGTTGTCGGATAAGCGGCCGAAGCGCGGCTATGAGCGGCCGCCGCGGCTCATCGATCAGCTCCTCGATCTCGTCGCCATCGCCGGCGGCGAACCCGTCGAGCCGCGCTTCGACCTGGCGCTCGGCGCACCCTGGAGCGAGGCCGCAATGCTCGCGCTGCCGGCAGGCCCGGTTTATGTCGGCATCGCTCCCGGCGCGGGCGGGGCGCAAAAGCGTTGGCCGCTCGAGCGCTTCGTGGCGCTCGCCAAGGCGCAGCAGGAGTGCGGGCGCACAGCGGTGCTGCTGCTCGGCCCGGACGAACGCGAGTGGGAAGAGGAACTCCGCACAGGTTTGCCCCAAGCCCTGCTGCCGCTGCAGGACCGGCGCATTGCCGCCGAGATCGCGACCTCGCCGCTCTTCACCATGGCGCTCGGCCAGCGTCTTGCCGTTGCTGTCGCCAATGACAGCGGCACCGGACATCTGCTGGCAGCTTCGGGCGTCGCCATGATCTCGCTGTTCGGCCCTTCCCCCGCGGCGAAATTCGCCCCGGCGGCGCGCCGGCTCACGCTGATCGAGGCGCAGCGCTTCGGCAGCGACGAGATGGCCGCGATCCCGCTCGCGGCGGTGAGCGAGGCGGTGGAGCAGAGCCTCGCCTCTACGCCGCCGCCGTCACCCGGGCCGCCGGGAGCAGCACCGTGACGGTGGTGCCGGCGCCGCGCGCGCTGGCGATCGTCAGCGAGCCGCCATGCATCTCGACCAGCTCTTTGGCGATGGGGAGGCCGAGGCCGGTGCCCTCATATCTGCGCTGCAGGCCGCTGTTCACCTGACGGAAGGGCGTGAGCGCGATCGGAATCTCCTCGGGCGCCATGCCGATGCCCTGATCGCAGACCGAGATGGCGAAGCCGCCCTCGGCGTCGAATTCGGAGCGCACCACCACCGTGCCGCCCGCCTCGGAGAATTTGACGGCATTGGCGAGAAGGTTGATGAGCACGCGCTTCAGCGCCGTCTCGTCGACCTTGATGGCGATATCGTCATGCGTGCTGTCATAGCGCAGCATGACGCCGGCGCCGTCGGCGCGCGGCTTCACCAGGCGCAAGGCCGAGGCGACGATCTCTGAGGGTGCGACGATGCCTTCCTGCAGCCGGAACGAATTCGCCTCGATCTTGGCGAGGTCGAGAATGTCGGTGATCACCGTCAGCAGATGTCCGGCACTGTGGCGGATATCGGCGACGTAGCTGTCGTACTTGCTGGCGCCGAGCGGACCGAAGAGACCCGCCTGCATGATCTCGGAGAAACCGATGATGGCATTGAGCGGCGTGCGCAGCTCGTGGCTCATATTGGCGAGCAGCTCGCTCTTGGCGCGGCTCGCCGCTTCGGCCACCTCCTTGGCCTGGCGGATCTGGTCCTCGGCGCGCTGCTGCTCGGTGACATCGAGCGCCGCCATGATCGCCGCCTGATGGCCGTGAAAATCGAGCCGGTGCGAGACGGCATCGACCATGACCTCGCTGCCATCGGCGCGGCGATGGCGGCAGATGCCGAGACGGCCGAAGGCCGGGATGACCCGCCGGTCGCCGAGGTTTGGCGGCACCGGTTCCGGCGGCGCAATATCGTCAAGCGTCATTGCCAGGAAAGCCGCGCGCGAATAGCCATACTGCTCGACCGCGGCGTTGTTCACCTCGAGAATGCGCAGGCTCGCGACGTCATAGGCCCACATCGGAATGGGGTTGCCGGAGAACAGCAGGCGGAAGGTGGATTCGCTCTGGCGCAGCGCTTCCTCGAGGCGGCGCCGCTCGGTCATGTCGCGCAGAATGGCGACGAGCCTGCGGTCGCGGGTCACCTCGTCCGCCATCGGCACGGCGCTGATATCGGCCCAGAAGCTCGACCCGTCCTTGCGCCGGCAAGCGAGCTCGAGCCGCGCCGGCTGAGTGCCGCCAAGCGCGGCCGCGAGCCCGGCCGGCGTTGCCGCCTCGCGATCGGCGCCCCAGACCATGCTCGGCGGACGGCCGTAAAGCTCTTCGAGCGCGTAGCCGGTCATGCGGGTCATCGCCGGGCTCGCATAGACGATGCGCGGCCCTGCCGCGTCCTGAAACGAGCTTTCGATCTCGACCACCATGACCGCGTCGTCGGCGTGGAGCACGACCGATTGCAACAAGGTGATACGCTCCTCGGCGAGCTTGCGCGACAGCACCGGCCGGACTTTGTCGGCGAGCTCCTCGATGCGGTCGGCGACCTTCTCGATGTCGGCCGGCGCTTCCTCGAACAGGAAATTGAGCGCGAAATTCCGCTCGTTCTGTCGCACCGGCACGCAGATCACGGCGCGCAACCCGATCGCCAGCGCGTCGGCCGAAGCGGCATAGCGGTGACTGACGGCGCCGACATCGATGATGACCTGGCGCTTGTTCTCGGTCAGCACGGCGCCGACCAGGCTGTTCTTGAGGGTGAGCGGCGCCTTGCGCTGCAGCTCCAGGCGGCGGCTCCATTCCGACCCCGTCGGACCCCACGCCGCGACGAGCTCGCAATGCCGACCGCGCCCGACCACGGTCCAGGCGCGGCCATGGGCGGCGCCCACCGCCTGGCAGATGAGGCGCATCGACGTTTCGATCGCGGCGTTGACGCTGGGCGCTTCGGCGATCGCCAGCATGAGCGCGTTGACGAGCGTCAGATCCTGCTCGACCTTGCGCCGCGCCGCGAGCTCGAGCTTGAGATCGAGCTCATTCATCACCAGCCGCGCCAGGGTCTGCAGCTGCCGGCTGTTCTCGCCGGAGAAATCGGCGCGGGGCCGCGTATCGACGATGCCGAGGACCCCGAGCCGAAGCCCTTCGCGGGTGAGGAGCGGCGCCCCGGCATAAAAGCGGACCCCCGGCGCGCCGACGACATAGGGATTGCTCTGGAAGCGCGCATCCGCGCGCGCATCGGCCACCACCAGGACCTCGTCACCGAGCACGGCATGCGGCGCCAAACCTGCGGCGTACGCGGCATCGGCGATCGCCATGCCGCTGATCGACTTGAACCAGCGGCGCTCACCGTCATCGAGCGCGATGAAAGCGAAAGGGACGGCGAAAAGCGAGGTGGCGAGCTGGGTGACGCGGTCGAAAGCTTCTTCCGGAGCGGTGTCGAGGCTGCCGTAGCGGCGCAGCGCCGCTCGGCGTTCCGCCTCATCGCGCGGAAGCCCCGCCTCGTCCTGTGGAAGGGGAAAAGACAAGGCTCACCCCACCGGAAGCTCCTGAGCTGCCGCGGGACTTTGCCCTTTTGGTGGTAAAATTTCCGTTAATTTCAACTAAATAGACGTGCCTTTTCAAGCGGATTCGAGCAAATGGACGCTGAAGAGACGCTGCCGATCCGTCCAACAGCGGCCGGGGCGAAAACCGCCGCGCGCCGCAAGACGCTGGAACTCGGCAATGGTGTATTTGCAGGAATCCTCGGTATGGATGTGCTCGCCGGCCGCGAAGCGGATGGCGCGGCCGGCCACGGTGACGATCTGGTCGGTGCGGCTGCGAATATAGATCTCGATGCGGCCCGCCGCCTCGTTGTAGAAGGCGACATGCTCGAAGCGGTCGAGATCGAAATCGGCGTCGAGCTCGCGGTTGATGCGTTCGAGCAGGTTCAAGTTGAAGGCGGCGGTGATGCCGGCGCTGTCATTATAGGCGGCATCGAGCACCGCCTTGTCCTTCTTGAGATCAACGCCGATCAGCAGCGCGCCGCCGCGGCCGACGACGCGGCGGCAGCCGGCGAGAAAGGCGACGGCGTCTTCGGGGGTGAAATTGCCGATGGTCGAGCCGGGAAAGAAGCCGACCCGCCGCCCTTCGCCGCGCTCGGGCAAAGGCGGCAGACGCAGCGGCTCGAGATAATCGGCGCACACTGCGACGACCGGAACATTCGGGAAATCGGCCGCGACTTCGTCGGCGGCGCGCCGCAGCGGCTCGCGCGAGATGTCGATCGCGACATAGGCCGACGGCGCCTCGAGCGCCGAGAGCAAGAGGCGCACCTTGCGCGAAGCGCCGCTGCCGAACTCGATGAGCTGCGCATGGCGGCCGGCCTGCGCCGCCATCTCCGGCGCATAGTCGCGCAGGATCGCCATCTCCGTCCGCGTCAAATAGTATTCCGGCAGGTCGCAGATCTCCTCGAAGAGCGCCGAGCCGCGCTCATCGTAGAGAAAGCGGCACGGAATCGATTTGGCGCGGCGCGTGAGCCCGGCAAGCACCGCGTCGCGGAAGCTCTCCTCCGCCGGGGCCAGATCGTGAAATTCGGCGAGCGCACTCTCCTGTCTCATGCATCCTCCGCCAGCCTGATGCCGCCGAAAGCCCAGCGCGAGGCCGGCGGGAAGAAATTGCGATAGGTGAGACGGAGATGCCCGGCCGGCGTCACCGCCGCCCCGCCGCGCAGCACCATCTGGTTCGACATGAACTTGCCGTTGTACTCACCGATCGCGCCCGAGACGGCACGAAAGCGTGGATATGGGGTGTACGGGCTGCGAGTCCACTCCCAGACATCGCCCATCATCTGCCGCAGCCCGCCGCTCTCCCCGGCACCCCCCGTATCGGGCATCGGGTGATGCCGCCTGGCGTCGCCGAGATTGCCGGTCTGCGGCACGCTCGCGGCCGCGACCTCCCACTCCGCCTCGGTCGGCAGCCGCTTGCCGGCCCATTTGGCATAGGCATCGGCCTCGTAAAAGCTGACATGCACGACCGGCTCGGCAGGATCGAGGCGCCTTTCGCCGGACAGCGTAAAAATCCGCCAGCCCTCGTCGACAGCGCGCCAGTAAAGCGGCGCCTCCCAGCCGTGTTGCTGGACCGTTGCCCAGCCTTCCGACAGCCAATGCTCCGGCTCGCGATAGCCGCCGGCGGCGATGAACTCGGCAAACTCGCCACAGTTCACCGGCCGCGTCGCGAGACGGAAGGAATCGAGCCACACGCGGTGCCGCGGCGTTTCATTGTCGAAGGCGAAGTCCGTGCCGCCATGGCCGATCTCGACGAGCCCACCGGCGAACGCGACCCAGTCGAGCGGCGCGGCATTGCGCAGAGTGCGGCGGCGCGGCGGCTGGTAGGCCGGCAGCAGCGGGTTGATCGAAAAGACATGCTTGATGTCCATCAGGATCAGCTCCTGATGCTGCTGCTCATGATGGCAACCCAACTCGATAAGTGGCGCGATCTCGCGCCAAGTCTCCTCGCTTGCGCCATCGATGAGGCGCTCCATCGCCGTGTCGACATGCTCGCGATAGGCGGCGACATCGGCACAGGAGGGACGCGACAGCAGGCCGCGCTGCGGCCGCGGATGGCGCGGCCCTTCGGCCTCGTAATAGGAGTTGAAGAGATAGTGGAACGCCGGATCGAACACCCGGTAGGTGGGATCGAAGC